>JBOZRS010000137.1:0-14661 GCA_050789065.1 Microvirga sp. | reverse complement strand
GTTCACATCTGTTTTGGCGTCCTGAAAAGCCAAGATGGCTATCGCGTTCCAGCTGCCTAACAGGGTTGACCGTTCAGACGGTATCTACATCAAAGTCCGTGGGCATTGGCAGGATCTCTATCGAGCCATCGACAGCAATGGCGACATAGTCCAGCTTTGGTTCAGTGAACGACGCAATCTCGCGGCCGCCAAGCGACTCTTGCGCAAGGTTCTCAAACGGCATGGCCGGCCCGAGAGGATTGTGATCGACGGTAGCCAGACGAACCACAAGGCGTTCCTGCCCTGCGATACCACTGACCGGCTTCAGGATCGGTCGAGACGCAATCTGAAGCCACTTCGGATCCGGCACACGCTCGGTACGCGGCCGACAGAGGAGCGTCGTGCTTCCGGCACTGGTCAAAACGGACCTCACAGGAGTGAAATGTTCTGGCGGGGGAGGGGGACCGACCCTTCACCTGGTCCGGCGAAGTGGCAGGCTGCCGGCCAAGCGCCGCCTCTGAATTCCAGCCCAGGAACCTCCTGTCGGCAGATCGCCTTCGCCATGGGGCACCGCGGATGGAATGGACATCCGGGGGGCGGGGCAAGCGGGCTCGGAAGCTCGCCTTGAACGGCCGTCGCGCCCGAGCGGCGGCCCGGCACGAGCCTCGGCACGGCGGCAAGAAGCGCACGGGTATAGGGGTGGCGCGCGGAGGCGAAGATCTCTTCCGTCGGCCCGATCTCCACGATGTTCCCGAGATACATGACGGCGATGCGGTGGGCGATATGATGGACGAGACGCAGGTCGTGCGTGATGAAGATTAGCGCGAGCCCGAGCTCGTTCTGCAGCTCCAGCAGCAGATTCACAATCTGGGCTTGGACCGAGACGTCGAGTGCAGAGACGGGCTCATCGGCGATGATGATCTCAGGCTCCACCGCCAAGGCGCGCGCGATGCCGATGCGTTGGCGCTGCCCGCCGGAGAATTCATGCGGGTGGCGATCCGCCGCTTCGCGCGGCAGATTGACGAGATCTAGGAGGCGATCGACATGTGCGTCGATATCTGCCGCCGGAACGACCCTGTGGACCGAGAGAGCCTCCGCGAGACATTGGCGGATTGTCAGACGCGGGTTGAGGGAGCTGTAGGGATCCTGAAAAATCATCTGGACCCGACGGTTATACCGACGTCGTTCGGGACCAGACAGGGCGAGCACATCCTGCTCCCCGAAAGTCAGAGAGCCGCTGTCAGGTTCGTGAAGCCGCACGAGACATCGCGCGAGTGTCGACTTTCCGCATCCGGACTCGCCCACGATCCCGAGCGTTTCGCCCCGCCTGACATCGAAGCTGACGCCATCGAGGGCCCGGAGCAGCCGCTGAGGACGCTGAAGCAGAACATCCTGCAGGGTTCGTCGCAAGGAGAAGGACTTTCTCAGGTCCTGAGCGCGCAGGAGAATGTCGCCTGGTGTGCTCATGCTGGGGCGATCCGGCTCGGCAGACGATGAGCGGCCGTACACGCCGAGACATGGCCGGGCGTGACCGGGACGAGAGGCGGCTGCACTTCGCACGGAGGCGTTGCCCATGTGCATCGCGGAATGAAGGGGCACCCCGGGAGGGGCTGGTCCAGTCGGGGCGGCTGTCCGGGGATGGGCTTCAAGGCGACTCGGGTCGCGGTGCTGTCCGGCATCGAGTTCAGCAGGGCGTGAGTATAGGCGTGACGCGGATGATGAAAGATGGCCTCGACCGGGCCTGCTTCTGCGATCCGTCCGGCATACATCACCGCGACCTGGTTGCAGGTCTCGGCGACGACGCCGAGATCGTGCGTCACGAGGATCATGGCCATTCCGAGATCATCGACAAGCCGGAGCAGGAGCTTGAGGATTTGATCCTGGATCGTGACGTCGAGGGCGGTCGTCGGCTCGTCCGCCAGAAGAAGCTTGGGCTCTGCCGCCAAGGCGATGGCGATCATCGCACGCTGGCGCATCCCGCCCGAAAATTCATGCGGGTAGTTGCTCAGTCGCTCCGCCGCTGACGGAATGCCGACGAGGCCCAGAAGCTCGATGGCTCGCTTCCGCCGCGCAGCGCGGTTCAAGGTCGTGTGAGCGACGAGCGCCTCATCGATCTGAAGCCCGATAGGAAGGACAGGATTCAGCGCAGTCATCGGTTCCTGGAAGATCATGGCAATTTCGGCGCCACGCACAGCCTGAAGGCGCGCTTCGGGCACATGCAGCAGATCCTCGCCGCGCCAGAGCACTTGACCACTGGCCTGCGCATTCGGATGCAGGATCCGGGTGATGGACCGGAGCGTGACGCTCTTGCCGGAGCCCGATTCGCCGACCAGTCCGAGGACCTCACCCACCCCGATCTCGAGATCAACGCCGTCAACGGCCCTGATCGAGCCGCGGCTCGTCTTGAACGAGACGTGCAGGCCGTTGACACGGAGCAGGGATTCAACGCCGCCCATCATCGCTTCACGTCGAGAAAATCGGCGAGTCCGTCGCCGGTGAGACTGAAACCGAGGCCGCAGACCACGACAGCGAGGCCGGGGAAAAAGCACATCCACGGCGCCTGGGTGAAGAAGTTCTTGCCGTCCGCCACCAGCACGCCCCATTCGGCTGTCGGTGGCTGCGCACCCAGGCCGAGATAGCCGAGGCTGGATCCCAGCAGGATCGCGAGAGCCATATCGGTGACCCAGTAGACGATCACAGGGCGGATCGCATTCGGCAGGATATGGCGGAATAGAATGCGCGGCACGCCATAGCCGAGCACGCGGGCTGCCGCCACGTACTCGTTCTGGCGCTGCACCAGAACCTCGGCCCGCATCAGCCGGGCGTAGAACACCCAGCCCACGACGCCGATGGCGATGTACATATTGATGAGGCCCGGCCCGAGCACCGCCACGATGGCGATGACGAGAACGAGAAACGGGAACGTCACCACGAGATCCACAATCCGGCCGAAGACGGCATCCGACACGCCGCCGAAATAGCCCACCAGGAGACCGACAAGGCTGCCCACGACCAGTGGGCCAATGGTGGCGAAGAAGGCGATCTGCAGATCGATCTGAGAAGCCGTGATGACGCGCGAGAGAATGTCCCGCCCGAACTGATCGGTGCCGAAGGGATGCGCACATGTCGGGGGCTGCAGAAGAGCCGCGTAGTCGAAGGCCAGAGGGTCGTAAGGCACCACCAGTTGCGGTGCCACGGCGCAGAGCAGGACAAGGGACAGAATAAGGATCCCAATGACGGCTGAGACCGGTGCGCGCTTGAGACGCTGCGGGAGCGTTGCGGCGATCATGAGCGGCTCACCCTGGGATCAAGCCCCATCTGGATCATATCGGTGACGAGGAATGCAATGGAGACCAGAAGCGCGAGAACAAGGGTCAATGCCTGGATCACTGGGTAGTCCCTGGCGAAGATGCTGTCGACCATCAGGCGTCCGACCCCCGGCACGGCAAAGACGCTCTCCGTAATGACAGCGCCGCCGAGGAGTTGGCCGATATGGAGGCCGATGAGGGTGACCGTGGCAATGAGGGCATTGCGCATCACATGCCGGAACAGGATGATGCGGCCCGAAAGCCCCTTCGCCCTGGCGAAATCCACGAATTCCGCCCGCAACACCTGGAGGATGGAGGCACGCAGACTGCGCATTATTACGGCGGCGAAGCTGAGCGCCAGCGTCAGAGCCGGCAGGAAGAGATGATGCAGGTTGTCGAGGAAGCTCTCCCCATAGCCACCGACCGGGAAGATATGGAGCCATGCGGCGAACACGGTGAGCAGGACAAGACCGACGAAGAAGATCGGAGACGACAGCCCGACCTGAAAGACGGAACGGATCAGGAGGTCCGGCCAGCGGTTGGCCTCCAGGGCCGCGCAGAACGCCAGGGGCACGGCTAGAACGATCGCGATCAGGGTCGCCAGGCCGGTCAGCATAAGGGTGACCGGGAGCCGCTCGGCAATGAGGCTGGTCACCGGCACCCGATAGGCCAGGGACGTGCCGAACTCGCCGCGTCCGACCGCCTGCAGGAAGGCGACGAACTGAGCGAAAATCGACTGATCGAGGCCGAGCTGGCGGGTGAGGCGCTGAATGGCCTCTTCCGTCGCTCGGTCGCCGAGCATAGCGGAGACGGAATCTCCTGGCAGCAAGCGGGCGATGACGAACACGGCGACCCCGATCAGCAACAGGGTCGGGATCATCTGCAGCAGACGGGTCGCAACGTAGGTCGCTCTATGCACCGGGATCTCCGCCTCCGGAAGGGATAGCCCGGGCCTCCGGCCCGGGCCATTGTCTTATTTCTCGACGTAGGCTGCTTCGAACAGGTTGTTGCCGAGCGGAATCTGCACGAAGCCCTTGGCGTTCTTTCGGAAAGCAACCGGATAGGGTGTCTCGTAGAGATAGATGATCGGCGCTGCGCTGTTGTAGAGTTCCTGAATCTCCTTGTACTCCGCCCGCCGGGCTTCGGAATTGTTCTCCTCCTGGCTCTTCACGAACAATTCGTCGATGCGCTTGTTCTGGAAGCCAGAGTGCAACGATTCGATGTTCGGGAAATAGGCGAAGTAGGACGTGATCTGGCTCGGATCGGAGATATCGTTCGTCCAGGCTGCCGCGCGGCACTGGAAATCGCCCTCGCGGTAACGCGCCGTGCGGGTCGCGTTATCGACTTGGTCGATCCGGAGCTTCACCCCGATCTGGCTCCACATTTGCTGAACGGCCGTGAGATTGTTCGCATCGTCGCCATTGCCCGAAAGGGCCAGGCACGACATCTCGAAGCCATTGCCGAAGCCTGCCTCACTCATCAGCGCCTTGGCCTTCGCGGCATCGTAGCTGTAAAGCGGTGCCGGGCCGTAGAAGAGGGGAGTCGTCGAAGACATGAACGATTGCATGGGCTTTCCGAGACCCAGGGTCGTGATCTGGATGACGGCATTCTTGTTGACGGCATAATTGAGCGCCTGCCGCACCTTCTCGTTCGACAGCGGGTTGGGCTTGCCGTCCTTCAAGGTCGGCCGCACGTTCAAGGTCAGGTAGGCGACACGTGTGGAGGGCCAGAGCTCCATGCGAAGATTGGGGTCGTTCTTCAGTTCCTGCACGCGGGCATAGGGAATGAACTCCGTGCCGTCGATCTCACCGGCCTTCAGTTTCAAAAGGCGCGTCGCATCGTCGGGAATGATCTGGAATTCGAGCTCATCGAGATAGGGCAGCGGTTTCCCATCCTCACCCTGTTTCCAGTAATACGGATTGCGCTTGAGCTTCATCGAAACGCCGCGCTTCCACTCCGTCATGACGAAAGGACCCGTGCCGATCGGCTTTTCCGCGAAGGCTTTTGCCTTTTCCTCCGGGCTTGCTCCGGGAACTGCTTCGAACAGCTTCTGGGGCAGGATTGCGCTGTTAAAGGTGGCAAGAGCCGGAAGGATGGTTGGATCCGGGTGCTTCAGCTTCAGGACGACCGTTCCCGGATCCTTGATTTCGATGGAGCCAATCGATGAGAGGGATGAGTTCCAAGCGCCGGCCTTCGGGTCGCGGGCGCGGTCGAGGGACCATTTGACGTCCTCGGCGACGAGCGGCGTTCCGTCGGCGAATTTCACATTGGGCCGCAGGCTGAGAACGACGGATTTCCCGTCATCGGTCATGTCCCACTTCGTCGCGAGGCCCGGTTGGACATTCTGACCGTCTGGTGTCGGCGCAAGCAGCGTGTCGTAGAGGTTCGTCAGGACCCAGATGTCGACATTGGCGTCGTTCAGGACCGGGTCCAGGAAAAGAGAGTCGGCGTAGCGCCCGTAGGTCATCTTGCCGCCGCGCGTCGCGGCGTCGACGGCCGTGCCGGAAAGTAAAGAGGCCGCTAATCCTGCGGCGGCCAGTCCAAGCTTTGGAAAGAGCGATCCCATCGTGTTTCCCTTTGCGTTCTGGAAGGCATGTTCTTGTGTTATAGCCTGCTAGGATGCTAAGTGTTTACTATACGCAAAGTCAATCAGCGGGACCATGACTTTGATGGCAAAAGCGGAGGGGGGCTCGACTTCCCGTACTAGCCGCCTAAGACAGCAGCTTGACGCGCCAACGTTCGGCACGGTTGCCGCCGCATTGGACAGGACGCTTCCTGTTCCCCTCGGGGTCCAGCTTCGCGGCCTCATCGAATATGGGATCGCCTGCGGTGAGCTCGCGCCGGGAACCCAGCTTCCCTCCGTGCGCGAATTCGCCGAGGCCAGCGGACTGGCGCCCATGACGGTCTCCGGAGTCTACCGGACGCTGCGCGAAGCCGGCCTGATCGTGACCCGTCCGGGGGCCGGCACCTTCGTGGCCCGGCCTGCCCGGGACATGGTCCAGACGACCGATGCCATGCCCCGGATCGAGGCCAGCATGGACGCGCTTCTGGCGGAGGCCGAAGCGGCGGGTGTCGAGGCGGACGATCTCGCAGCCTTGCTCAACGCCCGGATCGCTCGGGTCAAGGCGCGCAAGCTTCAGCCGGTCCGGATCATGATGGTCGGGGTGTTCAAGGAGGCCACTGCGGCCTATGCGGCCGACATCCGGCGCCAGTTGCGGGATCACGATGTGATCGATGCGATCACGATCGATCAGCTGCGCTCTTCCCCGGACAGCAACCGGCATACCGACCTCTACGTGACCTTGGCCAACCGGCGCCAGGAGGTTGAGGCCCTGCTGGCGCCTGGCAGCCCCGTCATCAGCATCAGCTTCATCCCGTCGGAGAAAACCCGCACGCTGCTGGCCGGCATCGACCCGGTTGCGCGGGTCGGGATCGTCTCGGTGTTCCCTGCGTTCCTGGCCTTGATGAAGCCAGGCGTCCTCCGGTTTACACCGCATGTGCAGAGCGTCGACGTCGCGTTGGCCGACGATCCTGAGCTGAAAGCCTTCCTCGGTCGTGTTGATGTGGTGGTCTACGCCACCGGCGCCGAAGCCGTGCTCGACCTGGTTCCGCAGAATGCTCGATCGATCGAGTACCGGCATGTGCCTGATCCGCACGCGATTCAGCGTGATTTGCTTCCCGTCGTCGAGCGCTTGCGCGCCGGCCTGCCCCTGAAGGAGACCTCGGCTTGAAAATCGCGGACATGAATTGGATGCAGGTAGAGGCTTACCTGCGAGGGGACGACCGGTGCATCGTTCCGATCGGCTCGACGGAGCAGCATGCCCAGCTGTCCCTCTGTGTGGACGCCATTCTGGCGGAGCGCGTTTCGGTGGAAGCGGCCGAGCCCCTGGGCATTCCGGTCTTCCCGGTGATGCCGTTCGGGTTGGCTCCTTACTTCCTGGCCTTCCCGGGCACTGTGTCGCTACAGGTGGAAACCCTCCTCGCCGTCATGCGTGACGTGATCGCCTCCGTGCGCCGCGCGGGGTTCCGGCGCGTGCTGATCGTCAACGGACACGGCGGAAACGCCCCTGTGGGCGCCTTGGCGCAGGAATTAATGGCGCAACACCATGACATGTCGATCAAGTTCCACAATTGGTGGAGCGCAGCGAAAACCTGGGCAGAGGTGCAGGCGATCGACACATCGGGGTCGCACGCCAATTGGATGGAGAATTTCCCCTGGACCCGCTTGGCGAATGTCGCGCATCCGGGTGAGCCGAAAACGCCGCCCGACCGGGAACTCATGCGCGTCTCATCACCCGAGGAGGCGAGGCGCATCCTCGGTGACGGCAGTTTCGGCGGCGATTATCAGAAACCCGACGAGGTGATGGTCAAGGTCTGGCAAACAGGCGTCCTGGAAACCCGTGAGCTGCTGGAGGGACCATGGCCGAAAGCCCACTGACCGAACCGACCGTCATCTGGGGTGCTGGGGCCATCGGCGGCACGATCGGCGCTTACTGGGCGAGAGCGGGTGTACCGGTCATTCTCGTCGATCTTGAGACCGACCATGTGGAGGCCTGCCGCACGCGAGGTCTTCGGATCGAAGGTCCGATCGAAACCTTCACGCAAGTGGTGCCAGCCGCAGTGCCGAGCGAACTGAAGGGAACCTATGGCAGGATCGTTCTCGCCGTGAAGGCGCATCAAACGGCCGATGCGCTGGCCGCCCTGAAGCCTCACCTTCGCGACGACGGCTTCGTTCTGTCGGCTCAGAACGGGCTCAATGAGATCGCTATCGCACAGGCCATTGGCCGCGAGCGGACGATGGGGTGCTTCGTGAATTTTGGTGCCGATTGGATGAGTTCTGGCCGCATCCTTTACGGCAACCGCGGAGCCGTCGTGGTGGGCGAGATCGACGGGAGCGTCCGGGACCGGACGCGCGCGATGTTCAGTCTCCTGAAACTGTTCGATTCCGATGCCGTTCTGACGGACGACATCTGGGGTTATCTCTGGGGGAAGCTCTCCTACGGCGCCATGCTGTTCGGTACGGCTCTCACGGCCGACTCCATGTCGGTGAATTTCGCCGATCCGAGGCGCGAGCCGGTCTGGCGCGCCCTGGGACGCGAGGTCGTGTCCGTCGCTCATGCACGGGGCGTCAAACCCCGCGGCTTCGGTGAATTCAGACCTGAGGCCTTCGCGCCAGGAGCGCCGGACAGCGACGCCGAGCGCGTGATCGCATGGCTCGCGGATTATACGAGCCGGACGGCCAAAACCCATTCGGGCATCTATCGCGATCTGGCGGTCCGGCGCCGCAGGACCGAGATCGATGCGCAAATCGGCATCATCGCAGCCCTTGCCCGGGAGCAGGGGATTGAGACGCCGGCCCTCGATCATCTCGTCACTCTCATCCACGACATCGAGAGCGGACGACGCAATCTTTCCTTCGACACCCTCAACGAGCTTATCGCCACATGCAAATCCGCCTCGACAACCGTGTTGTGATCGTCACCGGCGCGGCCCAGGGTATTGGGCGCGCCATCGCCAAAACGCTCCTCGATGCGAACGCTCGCGTCCACCTCGCCGATATCGACGAAGCGGGTTTGCGCCAAGCCGGTGGAGAACTCGGTGCTCCCACTCATGTCGGTGATCTCTCGGACAGGGAAGCCGCGGCGCACCTTGTTCGGTCGGTGGTCGAGGCCGAGGGAAGGCTCGACGGCCTCGCCCTCGCAGCGGGCGGCGTACGCGGGCAGGTCGGGCGGCCGATAGAGGACATCTCGGAGGCCGATTGGCACACCCTGTTCAGGGCGAACGTGGATGGAGCCTTCTGGCTCGCGCAGGCCGCGGCTCCCCACATGAAGAAGGCCGGCTGGGGCCGGATCGTCACAATCTCGTCGGGCGCGGGCCTGAGACCGAGCCTGACGGGCATTCAGGCCTATTCGGCCGCGAAGCACGCGCTGGTCGGCTTGACGAAGCAACTCTCATGGGAGCTGGGGCCCTACGGGATTACCGTCAATTCCGTCGCGCCCGGTTTCGTCCTGTCGAATCCCACCACCGAGCGCCAGTGGGAGAGCTATGGCCCGGATGGGCAGACGCGTTTGCTCGAATCCATTCATTCCAAACGGCTCGGGAGGCCTGACGATATCGCCAATGCAGTCCTGTTCCTGGCGAGCGAGGAGGCTTCCTGGATCTCGGGCCAGATCCTGTCCGTCGATGGGGGGCGCTCATGAGCGATCCTGTTCTGGCTCGGCTCATGGCCGGCCGCGAAGGTATTCTATCGCGGCTTTTCGAGTTCGTGCGCCATCCGTCAGTCGGTGCCGATCCCGCCTATGCGGAAGGTATGCGGGGCGCCCAGGACTTTCTGCTTCGTCGGCTTGAGGCAATCGGCCTTCGCAACGTGCAGCGTCTGGAGGCTGGAGGACATCCGGCCATCTACGGAGAATGGCTCGGCGCGCCGGGCAAGCCGACCTTCCTGGTCTATGGCCACTACGATGTTCAGCCGCCGGACCCGTTTGAAAAATGGTCTTCGCCGCCGTTCGAGCCCACCGTCAGGAACGAGCGCATCTACGCCCGCGGAATTTCCGACGACAAGGCTCCAAGCCACATCGCCCTGGAAACATTGAGCGCATTCCTGCAGGAGGAAGGAAGCCTTCCGGTCAATATGAAGGTGCTGATCGAAGGTGAGGAGGAAACCGGCAGTGCGACGCTCGGCGCCCTGTGCCGGCGCTATGCCCGATTATTGGCCGCGGATGCTGTCATCTCGGCGGACGGTGCGCGGTGGCGTGCCGATCTCCCGACCGTCACCGTCGCGTCTCGCGGCAATGCGGGCTTCGAGTTCACCGTCACGACGGCCTGCAAGGATCTTCATTCCGGTCGCTATGGCGGAGCCGTTCCGAATGCACTCCAGGTAATCGCGGAGCTGATTACCTCTCTCAGAACGCCGGAGGGCGGGATCGCGGTGGGGGGCTTCTTCGACGGTGTCGAGCCGCTCGATGATCGGGAGCGGGCGGCGCTGGCCCGGATCCCGTTCGACGAAAAGAGCTTCTACGCTGAGCTTCAGACGGCTCCGAGCGGCGAGCCCGGATACACGGCTCTGGAGCGCCTCTGGCTCCGCCCGACGCTTGAGGTGAATGGCCTGTGGGGCGGCTATACGGGCGCGGGCAGCAAGACTGTAATCCCGAATGAGGCCCATGCCAAAATCACGATGCGGCTGGTGCCGGGTCAGGACCCGGAGCGGATGGTGGAGGTGGTGAAGAGCCATCTACTGCGCCACTGCCCTGACGGCGCGGCGATCACGTTCGGAAAGCCGCGCGGGGCATCCAGAGCTTATCTTCTGCCGTCGGATCACCCGCTACTCGCAGCGGCCGAACAAGCGCTGACGGAAACACTCGGTAGGGCTCCCATCCGGGTCAGAATGGGCGCGACACTTCCGATGACGGATATCATGGCCAACGAGCTTGGCGTTCACACCGTGATGTTCTCGTTCTCAACCTCGGATGAGGACTACCACGCTCCCAACGAATTCTTCCGCCTCTCTTCGTTCGATGAGGGGCTGAGAGCATGGGTGAAACTTTTGCGTCAGGTGGGAACGCAGAGACAGGCCGATTATCACCGGCCATAATCCGCCGGGCCGTTTCCATTCGGCGGGGATGACCCGCCGCAGGGAGAGAATATGCGTACTCAGATCGGAGGCAGGATGAAATGCGCTACCATCAATTCTATATCGACGGCGAATGGGTTGAACCGAGCGAGCAGCGGCGGATCGAGGTCGTCAACCCGGCGACCGAGGAGGTATTTGCGACGATCGCGGCAGGCGATGCGAGCGATGTCGACCGCGCCGCGAGGGCAGCAAGACGGGCCTTCGAATCCTACGCATGGGTCAGCCGCGAGAAGCGGCTCGGTCTGTTGCAAGCCATCGTCGACCTCTACAAGAAGCGTACGAATGATCTCGCCGAGGCAATCTCCAAGGAAATGGGAGCGCCGCTTGCCTTTGCGCGCGAGCGCCAAGTGCCTGCCGGCCTCAGTCATTTGCAGCGCAGCATCGAGGTCCTGAAGAACTACGAATTCGATGAGACCATCAACAATACAGTCGTCACTCGCGAGCCCATCGGCGTCTGCGGCCTGATTACGCCGTGGAACTGGCCCCTTAATCAGATTGCCTGCAAAGTCGGACCGGCTCTGGCGGCTGGTTGCACAATGGTCCTGAAGCCGAGCGAAGTCGCGCCAATCTCCGCTCTCATTTTCGCCGAGATCCTGCACGAGGTCGGCGTTCCGGCCGGCGTGTTCAACCTCGTGAATGGCGACGGGCCAACGGTTGGGCATGCCATTTCGAGCCATCCCGATATCGACATGGTGTCCTTCACCGGATCAACGCGTGCCGGCATTCTTGTTGCAAAGGATGCGGCCGGCACCGTGAAGCGCGTGCACCAGGAGTTGGGTGGCAAGTCACCCAATATCCTGCTCGATGATGCTGATATCGAAGCGGCCGTCGTCCATGGGGCGCGGGCGTGCTTCGCCAATAGCGGGCAATCCTGCAATGCGCCGACGCGCCTGCTCGTCCCGTTCGAGCAGCAGGAACAGGCAGCCGCAATTGCCAGACAGATTGCCGAGGAAACGCTCGTGGGCGATCCGCGCTCAGACGCAACGGTCATCGGACCCGTCGTCAGTCATGTCCAGTTCGAGCGGATCCAGAATCTGATCGAGAGCGGCATTCGGGAGGGAGCCACCCTTGTGACCGGCGGACCGGGGAGACCCGAAGGGTTCAACCGGGGCTACTACGTGCGCCCCACCGTTTTCTCGAACGTCCGCAACGACATGCGGATTGCCCAGGAGGAAATCTTCGGGCCGGTTCTGTCGATCCTTCCGTATAAGGATGAAGACGAAGCCATCCGCATCGCGAACGACACCGTCTATGGCCTCTCCAGCTATGTCACATCGGCCAATCTGGACCGGGCACGGAGAGTTGCTCGATGTATTCGGGCGGGCATGGTGCACCTGAACGGTTCTCGCGGCGACGGAGCGGCAGCCTTCGGCGGCTACAAGCAGTCGGGCAATGGTCGCGAATGGGGCCGGTTCGGCTTCGAGGAGTTCCTCGAAACGAAGTCCATGTTCGGCTATGTGGGATCGTGAAGTTGATTCCATCAAGGGCGATTAGGCCTCCTGGTCGCCCTCCACAGAAGGGCCGGTCTGATTGGACAGGACGAATTACTCGGCGAACCACAACCGGCGGGAAGTGACGATGGCACCATCCAGATCGCAATATGATCTCGCGCCCGATCCAGCTCCTCCCCTGGATCGAGTGCCGTGAGGTGGCTCCAGAGAGCGGAACAAAGCTGGGGGTGATCAGCCTGTCAGACGGAGCTGGCCATCGACCACGGCAGCGCGGACCTGCAGGACGCGGTGAGCTCCTCGTGGGGACCAGCGCATCTGTCGGCGCTTGTTCATTCGCGCGTTCACGAGACTATTTACGATCGACTCGGCGCGGGATGTCGAGATGGGCAGGCCAGCGCGATAACGGCGTCCATAATCAATCAGGGCGCTGGCGTTCAGCCCCAAATAGGTCTCGAGCTCTCGCACGAGCTGAGCAAATCGCTCGATCCGGGCTTGCCCGTGCTGCCCGTTGAGGACCACAGCGTTGGCGGCCGTCTGCGTGATGCCAGGCAGCGTGCGGCGGGCCTCATCGGCATAACCGTTCCAGATCAGGTGTCGCAGGCGATCGATATTGAAGGCGGCATAATTGAGCGGGCCCTTGTGCTCCAGATCCGATCCCAGCAGGCCTGCCAAAGCTTGCTCGATGTGACGCACCCGCATGGAGACGTGAAACCAATCCAGAATGTGCCTCACCGGCCCGCGTACAGCCGCGCGAACGGCACCCACGAGCGAGGGATCGCCGTCGCTGAGCACGACCACCTCGCGGCCGGGGAGCCAGCCCTGAGCACGGAGGGCGTTGCGGATGGTGTCGGACCGGTTCAGCGTCACGTTCGGTGCGGCCGCGAAGTGCCGTGCCGACCGACCTTCCGCGTCGACCCGGCCAGTGGTCACTTCGAAATGGCGGGTCTGAAAGCCGGGGGCGGCGCGGATGTGGGCTCCGCCGAGGGCAACGATCAGCGGTCCGCCCTGCGACAGGCTCGTGCGATGTGGGCTGGCATGGTCGCGTGCCTCGACACGATCGGCGATCTCGGCGAGGCGGCGGCGCACCGTCATATGGTTGGCGCCGGTGCCGCTTGGAAGGAACAAGCCGATGACATGGGCAGCCTCGCGGAACGACAGCCGTGCGCCAAGCTCGGCCTGGACACGGACGAGTTCGGGTGTGGCGCGCCCCTTCAGGAGCATCGATACACGGTTGGATCGCTCGTCAGACCCTGTAGGCCCGGCCTCAAGGCGACGGCAAGGGCAAGGACGGATCCGCGGTTGCCGGACGGGCACTGTACCGAACAGAGTTTGGATGACCCGCCGCCGATGATCATGCAGCGGGCGTGTCAAACCACAGTGCCAGCACCTGCGATCCAAGGCGGCACTCTGCTCGATCTGGCCCTCGATCATCCGCAGCTGGAGCTGCTGCAGCAGATCTTTTGCCTCCGCAAGTCGAAGGCCGAGGTCGTCCGGAGCGGGTGCTGACAGATCACGGCGGATAGCACCGATGTCGCAGCGCTCGCGCGTTCCATCGGGTCGCCTCGTCTTGATACAGATCGCCCACTCCGTCACAGTCATTGCGCGCTCTTTCCGGTTATTCCGTCCAAGCGCCCATGATCGGGTGCAATCGTTACCCTCAGGTTTGTTCCGCTCTCGCCATTTCTCCTCCTGGCACACCTGTGACGTAAGCCTAAGGGCAGCCATCCTCGCGTAAGCAAATGTCCCTCAACGTCAGTGAATTTCGCTGTCTGACCCAGAGCTGACTCTAGAGCGTCATACGGAAAATCAGGCCCACTCCGCCGAAAGATGGTTCGCCTACTGCATTCTCTCCGCCATGAAGCTGCGCCTATACTTGCCTGCACGATCCACCATGGGAGGCCCTCCATGACTTCTGTCTGGCCCGATCTGCCCTACATGGCGTGGCGGGACACTGCCGCGAGCCTACAGCTTCGAACCCAGATCGTCGGCAAGATCCGCCTCGCGCTCACCCCGTGGCTCAACCACGGCTGGCAGGTTCCGCTCTACGTCACCGCGCAGGGCCTTGGCACTTCACCGATGCCGTTCGGGAACGAGAATGTCGAGATCGAGTTCGACTTCATCGCCCATCGCCTTCTCATCCGCACCAGCCGTGGCGATGATCGGTCTCTCGCACTCCAGCCGCAAAGCGTCGTCGACTTTTACCATCAGGTTCTCGCTCTCCTGAATGATGTCGGTGTGGCGGTGGCGATCAACGAGCTGCCCAATGAGGTGCCCGATCCGGTCCGGTTTTCGG
>JBOZRS010000136.1:0-28646 GCA_050789065.1 Microvirga sp. | reverse complement strand
TTCTGTGGGCTGGCATCGGAGAGATGCAGAAGCTGCTCGTGATCTTCATCGGCTCCGTGTTTCAGATCATCCTCATGGTGGCGGTCGCGGTCGGAAATACGCGACGCGATCTCGTGGAGGCCGCCTACACCCTAGGGTCCACCAGCCAGGGCGTCGTGAAGCGCGTTCTCATTCCGGCCAATGCACCGGAGATCGCGGAAATCCTGAGGCTCGTTCTGGGTTGGGCCTGGACGTACGTCATCGTGGCCGAGCTGATCGGTTCGTCTTCGGGCATCGGCCACATGATCATCGACAGCCAGGCGCTGATGGCCACGGGACAGATGATCTTCGGCATCATCGTGATCGGCATCATCGGCCTCATTTCGGATTTTCTGTTCAAGGCTCTCAACCGGGCGCTCTTCCCCTGGAGGCTCGCATGACGGATACAATCCTCAACATCGAGAACATCTCTCGGGTCTTCCCAGGCGTCCGGGGCGGCGCTCCCATACGGGCCCTGGAGCCAACGAGCCTGAAAGTCGCACAGAACGACTTCATCACCATTCTCGGCCCATCGGGCTGCGGAAAATCCACCCTGCTCCGTATCGTGGCCGGTCTCGACCGCCCCAGCGCCGGTCGCGTGCTTCTCGAAGGACGCGAGATCAAGGGTCCCGGAGCGGACCGGGGCATGGTGTTCCAGTCTTATACTCTGTTCCCCTGGCTGACGGTGGCGGAGAACATCGCTTATGGGTTGAGGGAAAAAGGCGTGCCGAGAAAGGAGCGCCAGGACATCGTGGCTTCCTATACGGAGAAAGTCGGCCTTCGCGGCTTCGAGAATCATTACCCGAAGCAGCTTTCCGGTGGCATGCAACAGCGAACGGCGATTGCCCGTGCGCTCGCCAATAACCCCGCGATCCTCCTTCTCGACGAGCCCTTTGGAGCGCTGGACAACCAGACCCGCGCCCTCATGCAGGAACTCCTGCTCGGCATCTGGGAACGCGAGCGCAAGACCGTCCTTTTCGTCACCCATGACATCGAGGAAGCGATCTTCCTGGCCTCCAGGGTCATCGTCATGACGGCTCGTCCGGGTCGGATCAAAGCCGATATCCCGGTCGAACTCCCACATCCCCGGCATTATACCATGAAGACGACGCCGGAGTTTTCCCAGCTGAAGGCGCATCTGACGGAAGAGATCCGGATCGAAGCCATACAGGCCGATGCTCCTCACTAACCCAAAGCATCGGCCTGCCGGGTGATCTCGCCCGACAAGGAAGATCTTGAATGCGTCGGGGGCTACGATCTGCCCTCAAGACCCGCTTCCATCCTGTGCTGTTGCCGCGAAGGTGCTCGCCTTATCATCGGCACATTCGGCTTGCCTTTATGGGACAGCAGCCCTGACAGCGGGAGATCTGCCTATGGATTTGTCGGCAACTGATCCTTCTCCGTTCAGCTTGACCTCCGTCGAGACTTATGAGTCCCTCGTCGGCTCGGAAACAGTCGACCGCATCCTTCGGAAAGCAGAGCGGTTTCGTGATCTGCACATCGTCCACGTCAATTCCACATATTATGGCGGCGGGGTCGCCGAGATCTTGTCGTCCCTCACGCTCCTTATGAATGCCTCGGGCATCCGCACGGGCTGGCGCGTCATCCAGGGCCGCCCTGATTTCTTCAGCATCACCAAGAAAATGCATAACGCACTGCAGGGCGGCGACATCAGCCTGAGCCACCTGAAGCGCGAGATCTATGAAGAGGTCGTCTTTGAGAATGCCGTAAGAATGCACCTCGATCACGATCTCGTCATTGTCCACGACCCTCAACCCCTGCCCCTGATCCGACATTTCCGCAAGAAGGCTCCGTGGGTGTGGCGGTGCCATGTCGACCTGTCGAACCCCAATCAGGAACTCTGGTCGTATCTGGCATCGTTCATCGAACACTATGACGCTGTTGTCCTTTCGCTTCCGGAATATGCCCAGAGGATCACTCCACCGCAGCGCTTTATCATGCCAGCCATCAACCCCTTCTCGACGACCAACAAGGAGTTGTCCGAAGCAGAGATCGATGCACGTCTTGGGCATTATGGCATCCCGACGGACCTACCGCTCGTCGTCCAGGTCTCGCGCTTCGACCGATGGAAGGATCCTCAAGGGGTGATCGACGCATTCCGGATCGCCAGAAGGGAGATCGATGCTACGCTTGTTCTGGTCGGCAATGTTGCGACTGACGACCCGGAAGGTCAGGATGTCTTTGCATCTTTGTGCAAATGCGGCGAGGAGCGCATTCGGATTCTGTCGGTTCAGGATACGGCTTTCGTCAATGCTCTCCAGCGCCGTGCATCCGTGGTTCTGCAGAAGTCGATCCGGGAGGGATTCGGCCTGACGGTCGCAGAGGCCATGTGGAAGGGAACGCCCGTGATCGGTGGCAAGGTTGGAGGTATCCGGCACCAGATCGAGGATGGGGTAAACGGCTTTCTGGTGGAAAGCGTCGAGGAGGCTGCCGCACGGATCGTGCAGGTGATCCGAAATCCCGCACTGCGTCAGGCAATGGGAATGAGAGCGAAGGAGACGGTCCGCAAGCGCTTTCTGATGACGCGGTTGATGGAAGATTGGCTCGATCTCATTGGATCCTTCGAGGCACATTTCCGACTGAAGGGAAGCCCCGCGTAAGCACCGGATCCTGCAGGAACAGCCCGCCACCCGATAATCGGGGCCTGTCCCGAGAGACATCCTGATCGTCAGTCTAATACGACCAAGCCCCGATGTTCGCGAATGCCGGCGTCAGCGACCTCCGCTCGACCTTCTGGGTAAGATCCCAGCCTTCACGTCAGCGGTCGTTGTCGCTTTGCGGAAAACCGCCTCTCTGAGATAGATCGAGCTGAAGACCGCCCTCTGGTCGCTCTTCCGGATGAAGACGGTCGGCTTCGCAGTGCGCTTCATGGAGATCTCCTGCCTGAGAGAATGGGATCTTGATAACCCGAGCCTTGCCCGCCTGACTGTGCCCCATGTCACAGTTGGCGCTATCAGCGTCCCGGGTCGGCCAATGTGCGACCGACTACGAAGCTACCTAGCAGCCTGCTGCTGTGAACCCGGTTACAGACTGCTCACGGGGCTCCGGGCATGAAAGAGGGAGGAACTTCGCCAACGGACAGGAGGATGATGATGGACAAGTGCAGGCATTGCTGGACCCGCTACATGGACGCGATGGCCCTCTCAAGCCAAGCTCCGAACCCGTCGGCGCGTAGGACTCTGATCCTCGAGGCTCATACCTGGCTGCAGCGCTATTTTAACGCCGAAGACCTTGAACTCGTCAGGCGACACCGTCTGGTCCGCCGGTGATCCGGCTGGATGGACGCGCGGGACTGGGCCCTTCCTTTGCCTGTTCCGACCGCGCTTCCAGGAAGATTTCCTGCTCCGAATCCGCCCGTCGATCCAGTTGAGACGAGACTCAATTCATGTATGATTATGGTCCAGTGTACCAGGTCAACAGGGCGGCGCGGACATATGTCGTGTCGCGGCAATGAAGGTGTGTGCCTGTGCATCCCGGCGAAGAACAGATCCAGAGAGGATCGCCGTTTGTGACGGCGCTCTCGGTCAACCCTTTCTTCTCCGCACTTGGGCCTTCTGCAATCGCCCAAGTCGCTTCGCTGTGTGTGTCGCGGAATCTCTCCCATGGCGAGACGCTCTTCGTGAAGGGCGACCCGGGCGACGCGCTCTACGGCGTAAGGCGCGGGCAGATCGTGATCACCACAACCACGCAGTCTGGACGGCAACTGACCCTTAATATCCTCGGTCCTGGCGACGTGTTTGGAGAGATTGCGCTGCTCGACGGCCAGCCTCGGAGTGCGGATGCGACGGCCTCGGGCCGGGTCGAACTGTTCATGATCCGCCGCAGCGACTTTCAGGATCTTCTGAAGCGACAGCCGGACATCACGACCAGGATCATAGAGCTTCTGTGCGAACGCCTGCGCTTTTCCAGCGACCGGCTGGAGGAAGCCTCACTCCTTCCATTCAAGACAAGACTGGCGCGCCGCCTGCTGAAACTCGCGGACGACTTCGGCGGAGACATCGCGATCACGCAGGAAGAACTCAGCATTCTCGTCGGGGCTGGGAGGGAGACAGTCAACCGCCAACTCCAAAAGTGGCAGAAGAGCGGGATCATGCAAATCGGTCGAGGCCGGGTCAAACTCGTTGACCTGTCCCAGTTGGAGCATGAAGCGGCCGAGCAAGACCTATAGAGGCTGGATCTGACAAGACACATCAGCCTGAGCAGGGTTCAGTTTCCAAGGGTCGGCCGACGTAACGTGAGATACCTCCTCCTGCCTACGCATCACGTTCCAAATGCGGGAGCTTGCTATGACGATTGTCGACCCCGCCACTCTGACGCGAATGTCGGAGACCACCTTTACGGAGATGCCGAAGCCACGAGAGTGTTTGTGGGCTCAGGCGCCAGGAAGACCCACTTGACCCTTGCTGTCGCCACGCTTTCCCGTTTGATGAAGACGTATTTGGTCTCAAACCATTCCACCACCTCATCCATCTTGTTGTCGAGGATGAAGTCACCATGGTCCGTTCGCACTGTCAGGACAGCGTGGCCATCGCCGTTTTCATCTGCCACCACAGTCATCAGCAGAGCCCGGCGGGGAAGTCCTGCCTCGATCAGGAGTTTTCTTTTAAGAAGCTGGTAATCTTCGCAATCTCCAGAGCCGTCCGTCGGATAGGACCAGACATCGACAATGCCCCAGTGCTCGCGATCCGTGATCGGCCTCAGCGTGCTGTTGACTGTACGGTTGACTGAAGAAAGCAGGGAGCGAATTTCGGGTGTCAGCGTCAGGATCTCCGGTTGCGCAGGATCCGCTTTGCACTCATCTGGATTCTGTCCACAGAACTTCACCCAAGCCGGAAGTGGCGGCGCTTCGGCGGCTCCGACCAGAGCCGGGCCGGCACTTGCCTGATGGATCATGCATAGAAATCCAGCAAGACCAATCCAAAATCGCTTTGCCATCGAAGCCTCCAGCGAGAAGTTGATGACGCCGGATCAGTCTGATCTGCGCCCGACCCCATGAGGCCATCATGGCAATTGACACGAACGGTTTCTGTGCATCCGGTCACAAAGATCTGGAAGCTCAGAGCAATGAAACCTTTGATTATGTGATCTATGGACCCGGCACCGTGTGTTCACGGTTAGAGTATCGGGGCAAAAAAGTGGGTTTCACTACTATCCCGATACCCCCTCCTTCGACAGGCGCATCGCTGGGCGCGACCCGGAGGGCCGGGTCAGCGAATAACCGGGTCCACTTTTCCGCATAATGCGCTGGAGCATTTTCCGGCGATGTGGATCCGGTTCGTTGTCAAAATGTTGTGCAACAAAGAAGAAAGCTGATCCGACGGGAACGGAAGCAGCTCTAGATGGTAACGTCATCAGGCTATGGTTCGAAGTTATGCATCAGCATTGGTGCGCTACGTTGCCAGAGCAAAGGGACCAGGGAATGAAGGACCATCGCGTTCATCGAATGCTGCATTGAGGGCCGGCTTTGTCAGGAGCAGTGCCTTCAGCATCCTTGATCTTCCAAGATATCAAATTGCAGATCGCCCGCGCTTTCTCCTTTTCGTGAGAGACGATTTGAGCGCAGACCACTGCCAGTTTCTGTTAATGCAAGGTCGGCATCACGGCGGAAAACGGAATGAGCAGGACCTCGTCATCGTCATCATCGCTGACATAGATCAGCCACTCCGAGAAGTCGCGTTCGCCATAGGCGTTCTCGACGATCAACCGCGCTATGGCAAGGGCATGATCCCGGGCCTCCGCCAAGTCGATAACTTCGGTTCCACAACGGTCGACCAGAACCTCGTTCGGGCCTGCGCAATGAAAGTAAAGGTGTGTCATGATCGCCTCCATTCCATGAGCGCAGACTGCCACCGGCGGCCCTCTCCTTCTGTGATGACGATCACGGTTGTCCCATCGCTTTCGGGACAGGATTGCCGGCATACGGAGTCGTGCCATGCCCCGTCGGATCCTTTTCCTCATTGCCCTCCTGTTCGTTGCGGATTCCATCGTCGTGAACGGTCGCTCGCCGCGCCCGATCAATCTCTCCGGCAAGGAAGTCCTGGAGGTGGTCAGGCTCGCTCGGCTGCAGAATGTGGCTCTCGCCTGACTGTGACGGATGTCACAGAAAAAGGGGATGAGTTCAGCAATCATTCAAGAAACAGTGGAGGTTCCTCATGACTCTCATCGTTCTGGATCCCCGCACCGGGCAGCAGGTGATGATCGTGGTCCCGATCCGGGCTGCCGTTCGTCAGCCCGAGCCGGCAGTCGTGATCAACCACCCTCGCTTTACCCGGGAATAGCAGGCGGGCCCCGCCCTTCTCTAAAGATACCTACTGTGAACATCCACGGTTGACTTGATTCCGACTTCGGGGAATTCCCTCTGCAGCCAAGCTTCCGCCCTCTCGCGCCCAATGGCGTGAAGATCCAGTAGGAAGTCCCAGTCGGCGTTCAACTTCGAAACCGCTCCGAGTGTCTGCATGACATCGTCTGCCTCAATGGCATGAAGGCGGATCTGCTTGAGATGCGTGTCACGGAGCCTGCCCTCCTCGATCAGCCGGTTGAGGAATTCCACGGCGCGCATTTCCCTCATCAAAGAAGAATTGAAGCTGATTTCATTGACCCGGTTCAGGATCTCCCCGGCGGTCGTCGGCACGTCCGGCCTCGTTATCGGGTTTATGTGGACCACAACGATGTCCTGCGACTGGCAGCCATAAATCAAAGGAAACAGGGCGGGATTCCCCATGTATCCCCCATCCCAATAGTATTCACCGTCAATATGGACGGCCTGAAAGAGATAGGGCAGGCACGTGGAGGCAAGCACGACTTCGGGGCTCATGTCGCAGTTTTCGAATATCCGGATTTTACCCGAGCGCACATTCGTGGCAGAGAGATAGAGTTTCATCTCGGAACTGCGCCGCAACAACTCGAAGTCGATGATCTTTTCCAGTACGCCCCGAAGTGGATTAAAGTTCATCGGATTGAGGTCATACGGCGACACGATGTGTGTCAACATGTGCAGGAGCATGTAGGCTGGGGAGGCCTCCAGACTGCGGTTTCCGGTTAGGCGGTCGTAGAAGGATGGCTGGAACGGACTTAGGAGCGCGGCACTTGCGATCTCCTGCCAGAAGTCCCGCAGGGCCTCCTGAGCGCCAGAACGGCCGCCATAGGCCAGACCATAGGCCAAAACGGCCGCATTGGCCGCCCCTGCACTCGTCGCGCTGATGCCCTCGAATGCAACGCCGTCCTCTTCCAGCAGGCGATCGAGAACGCCCCAGGCAAACGCCCCATGGGCCCCTCCTCCCTGGAGAGCGAGGTTGATCGATTTGACGCCCCTTCCAGGTGCCTTGCGTGACCCGCAGGATGACTCGCTGGCATGATCGTTCATCACCACCTCGTCGGACCGGATCGGCTGCTTGGCGATTGAGAAGGCGATATTACATGCTTCAGCCCCCTGCTGACGAGAGAGAAGGCTACGGGGGAACAAAGGTCAGCTTTCCTTGGATATATATAGTTTCATTGACCCGTAACAGCCGAGGATCCCGCCACCCTCGGCTGTTCGCGCCAACCGCTGACGTCCTTATTTCTCGCGAAAGGCCAGCGCGATCTTATCGGTCAGCGGCTGCATCAGATAGGCAATGACTCTGCGCGTCTCCCCGCGGATCAGAACCTCGGCGGGAAGGCCAGGCGTCAGTTCCTTGCCTTGCAGCTTGCTACGCTCTCCGGGATCGATAGCGATCCTGACGGTAAAGAAGGATTGACCTGTTTGGCCGTCGACCACCTTGTCCGGGGAGAGGTTGGTCACCTCCCCTTCCAGTTCGGGAGCGACCGGCAGCTTGAACGAGCTGACACGGATCGTCGCCCGCTGCCCGATATGAACCTGATCGATCTCGTCAAGCCGGATCCTGGCGTTTACGACCAACGGATCCGTATTGGGAATGATCGACATCAGCTTTTGACCCGGGTTGATGATCCCGCCCACCGTATGAACCGCAAGCTCGTGAACCAGACCCGTTCTGGGAGCGCGTATCTCGAGACGCTGGAGGCGATCTTGAGTGGCGGCGCGCTCCTCCTCGACCTCCGAAAGCTTTGCCGTGACGGATTGAAGCTGCGTGAGTATCTCCGAGCGGATATTTCGGGACATCTCCGCGATCTTGAGTTCGGTCTCGGCGAGTTGAGAACGTGCGCTTGCCATGCGTGCCTCGGCATCGCCGATGTCGCCCTGCAGCCGGCTCACATCGCGCTCGCTCTGGCGCAATACCGGACGCCGAATGAGACCCTTGCTCTCCAGCATCCGGTAATCGGACAGTTCGGCCGATGCCTGTGTCAGTTCTTCCTTCAGCGATTTCCGCTTCAGACCAAGGCCTTCTATTTGCATCTCGACCTGGCGCTTCCGTTCATCCAACTGCGAAAGCTGACTGGCTCGCATCGAGCGCCGTTCGTTCATGATGCTCTGTTCTGTCGCCAGTGCGACCTGCAGGGCTGTGGCCGCCTGTCGGGAGGGAAACGGCAGGTTGGGTGGCTCGATCTTATCCCGATCCAGCCTCTCCGCATCGAGCCTGGCCTTTTCAGCTGTCAGGCTGGTGATCTTCAATTCGTGAATGCTGGCGTCCGCGATCACCTTCGCCGCATCGAGCCGGACAAGGACCTGGCCCTCTTGCACCAGTTCGCCGTCCCGGACGAGGATCGCGCCGACCACTCCCCCCTCCAGATGTTGGACAGCCTGGGCGTTCGATTGGACCTCGAAGGTTCCTGCCGTCACGACAGCGCTGTCGACCTTGGCAGCAACGGACCATCCGCCGACGCTGCACCCGACGAGCAAAGTGCTTCCTACAAACCAGCGCATCAGACGGCGCATCGATGATGTATTGGCGATGAGGTCGTCTTCAAACTCGCTCATGGTTGCCTCCGTTCTGGAGTTTCGGCATGGACCCAGCCGCCATGTCGTGTTCCATGATGGCGCGAGCGACATCCGCGCGCTGTAATCCGGTTCACATGCTGCTGCCGGCGCGGCGGGACCGGGTCAACTCCAGGCTGGTGACCTCTCCGGAAGCTCCTCCCGATGGACTCTGCGTATCGGCCTGCCGGGGTGGTGCCTGCGGGCGGGTATCGCCCGCTGCCGGTTGAGCACTCACCGCCGCGTGTCCGGCCTGCCGGTTAACGACCTGAGCGGGCTTGTGCGGCTGTCCTACACGCGGGAATAGCGCCGCCAGGACCTGCTCCTTTGGACCGAACATTTCAGCCCGGCCATTGCGGAGCGAAAGGATCTTGTTAGCCGCGAAGATGGCACTCGGCCGATGGGCGACGATGATGACGATCTGCCCCTTCTGGCGCATCCGCTGTATGGCCTCGTTCAGCGATTGTTCGCCGAGCGGATCGAGATTGGAGTTGGGCTCATCAAGCACTACCAGAAAAGGATTTCCGAATACCGCACGGGCAAGCCCGATGCGCTGACGCTGCCCCCCCGAGAGGATCGCTCCACCCTCGCCCACGGGCGTGTCATACCCCAAGGGGAAACTGAGGATCATCTCATGGACACCTGCCAGTTGGGCGGCCTCGATGATTTGTGACGTTGTGGCGCCTTTTCGGAAGCGTGCGATATTCTCGGCAATCGTGCCGTCGAAAAGCTCGATGCTCTGCGGCAGATGACCAATCGCATCGGCGAGCGCATCAGGCGAATATTGCGTGATCATGGCTTGGTCGAAGCGCACTTCTCCCCGCGCCGTCGGCCATGCTCCCACAAGAGCGCGCACGAGGGTCGACTTGCCGCAACCGCTGGGGCCGATGATGCCAAGGGCGTCTCCCGCCTCGATCTCGAACGACACGCCGAAGACGGTCGCATTCCCCGCGCCCGGCGGCACGATAGCGATATCCTGTACGGAAAGCGAATGGCTAGGCTTCGGCATGCTGTGCTGCTGCTGCGCGGCTTTGGGAAGCCTGGCCGCGAGCGCGCGCAGTCTCTTCAAGGCCTGCCAAGCCGTCGAAGTGCTGCGCCAATGGGCGATGATCTGGTCAATCGGCGCGAGTGCCCGAGCGAGCACGATAGAACTCGCGATCATCGCGCCAGGCGACATCTGTGCCTCGATGACGAGATAGGCGCCGAGCGCGAGCATGGCCGATTGCAGGATGAGACGGGCCGTTTTCGAGACGGCGCCGAAGATGCTTGCATGATCCGCCAGATCACGAGCGTGCAGGATCGAGTTGACATAGCCAGCCCCCCACCTCTTGCACAGATCGTCTCCCATGCTCATGGCCGCGGCAGCCTCGGCGTTCCTCTTCGCGTCGAACAGCAGGGTCATCGCAGAGCTCTGGATTTGGGCAGCCGCTCTAGCAGTGCCCTTGGTGACGAATTCGTTGATAAGGCTGAGTGCTATGAGGAACAAGGCGCCGCCTGCGGCGGCGAATCCCATGATCGGATGCACGACGAAGAGAACCGTGAAGTAGATTGGCATCCATGGCAGATCCAACAAGGCGATCGGACCGGCCCCCATGAGATAGTTGCGGATAAATGCAAGATCCTGGAGCGGGTCATGGTTGCGCGCATGAGGACCGAAATGGAGCGGGAGTTTCAGTGTCGCGTCGAACAATGTCGGCGCTAAGCGATGGTCGAAGGTAATGCCGACGCGGGTCAGAACTTTGCCGCGCAGGACCTCTAGCAGGCCGTAGAACGCATAGAGCAGGAGGGCCAGGAGGGTGAGCGCGACGAGAGTTGGCAGGCTCTTGCTGACCAGAACCTTGTTGTAGACAAGCATCATGAACATCGGCCCGGTAAGCATCAGGATATTGCCGATGCAGCTGATTGCGCTTACGCCGAACAATGGGCCATTCAGGGCCCGGAGAGCGGTGCGGAGCTGGGTATCGGCGCTGCTTTTTTTTCCGGTTGTCATAGTGGTCGTCCTTATCGGAACGAGCGGATGGGAGTGAAAGTGCAGGCCCTCATCCTTCGCAAGGGTGACTGGCCATGACATGAGGCTATCCGACATGTCCGCCGTCTGCTGTGATCCCCTTCACAGCTTTGAACCCTACAGCAATCTTCTTTTGCGATCCGACTTAGCCCCAGTACCGCTCCGCATGAAGTACAAGGGCACCATCGGGCGCTCCAGCCTTAGCCTCGCCCATCAAAATCGGTCGAGATCAAATGCGACGCTAATTCGGGCCGGAATCGCCAGGAATGAGGACATTAGACAAAGCTGAAGTTCCCGAAATGGAGGGCAGCGCCCGATATCTCATGATCGACTCCATTGACCTGGAAATTGGCCACACTCACCTCCCCGTCGGCATCGCCGATAATGGTAGGATTGACCTGGATCTGGTTCGTGACATTCACGTCGAGACCTTCAAAGGGGTCGCTGCCGCCAGTGTTGTCACTGCCGCAATGGAGGCCAGGGCCAGGGACGCCCTGATGGGTCTCAGTTCCTTGAAAGTCTGTCACGATGGCATCGCCTCCAGGATGGCGGGCGATCATCGGATCCGCTTGAGCCTGGTTCGTCAGGCCGACGCTTTCACCATCGAAGTGAGCGCCCCCTGGACCGCTGCCCCCGAAATGGATGCCAGCTCCCGAGATATCCTGATCGATTACACTGGTCTGGACATTGGTTACGCTGACGTCGCCTTCCGCATGGTCAATGATTGTTGAATTGACCTGGATCTGGTTCGTCACGTTGACATTGATGCCGTCGAAGTCGAGACCGTCGCCGACGCCACCATGGAAGATTTCGCTCAAGAAAGCGGCCAGCCACGGATCGAGCATGAGATTTTCCTCTTCGGTCAGGCGTTGATTGAAAACCGAAGCGTTGCAGACCGCAGGCGCGCGCCGCTCCGGGTGGTCGCTGATTTCATGAAGCCAAGGTCACAGACGGCGCACCCGCTGCCGCCGAGGTTGAGACAAAGGCTAAGAATGTCTTGTCCCGTCGTAATGATCCGGGCCTTCGGTCGAGTTCTATCGCCATCGATATCGAAAATGCTGGTCGGGATCCGCTGCGACAGATCCGTACAGTTGGATTTCGCAGGGACGAAGACGGGCATGGGAGCATCGTTCGCAGGTATGTTCATCATACGTTGCTCCGTATTACCTGAGTTCATCTCTCCTTCGACGATATCTGGACTTTGGACCACTCCATGATTGAAAGCTGTGAAGCACCTCACACCTCAGTTCACTTGTAAGGTACTCTCTTTCAGCCCGGGGATGGCCTGCCGACCCCGAAGGCTAGCCCACATGGCGCCTTTGCTCCCCTTTTCAGGACGCCATATGATTCTGATCCTCGGTTCATCGTTCTGAGAGCCCTGCCATGAACGGTCGCCAGACACCGGAATCCGCCTCTTCTTTACAAGGCTCTGTCAAGCTTGAGCATTTGGAGATTTTCTCCGGCATAAATCCGGCAACGATCGAGCAGATCGGTCGCCAAGCGCAGCGCCGCACACTGGACAAGGGAGAGCTGCTGTTCAATGTCGGGGATCCATCCGATGCCCTTTATGTAGTGGCGAGCGGACGGATGCGGATCTGGACCGTCTCGTCCGCCGGGGCAGAGGTCACGCTCAATGTACTGACGAGTGGAGCGGTTTTCGGCGAGATCGGCATGCTCGACGCAGGAGTGCGAACCGCCGGCGCTTCAGCCATGGTGTCATCCGATCTGATCAGGATAGGGCGTCGTACGATCTTCGACGCGCTGGATCGCGATCCGAAGCTGGCGAGAAACATCATTGAATTGCTTTGCAGACGTCTCCGCTGGACAAGCGCCCGAATGGAGGACGCAGCATTGCGTCAGGCGCCCCAGCGCCTTGCCAGAATCCTGGGGCATCTCGCGCGCGACCATGGCAGAGCCACGTCACAGGGCATCGAGATCATGCTCAAGCTGACACAGGGGGAAATCGCACAATGGACTGCGATGTCGCGGGAAGGCCTGAACAAAGTCATGAATCGCTGGGTCGATGAACGCCTTCTGAGTCAGAACCGTGGTACCCTGACCGTTCACGACCTAGAGCGCATTGATGAGATCGCAGAATTCGGCGAGTGAGGGTCAATGGCGGTGACGTGCAATGATCTGCTTGGCGCCAGAGAGGAACTGCAGGCGCTCGGCTTTTGCAGGAATCTCTTCTGATAGGACCTCGGCGAGCTCGAACGGATCGGTGAACTTCGCAAGATACCGCTTCACCAGGACGCCCGCCATGGGACCGAGATGGGGGGTCAATGCCTGGACGAGGTCCGCTAGACAGGCTTCCCCCAAGGTAGATCCTGAAATATCCGCGTCCGCATGAGCGAGATGCTTCAGCGGCGCCGGGTCATTTGGGATGACCAAAGGTGTTGCCTTCGGAAGCGAACCGATCTCCGGTGCGGGCACGACCGGAACGTCTGCAGGGGAACCTCTCGTCCCGGGCGGCAGGACCGACAGTACCGTGTGATCGAGGGGCTCGGATTCACCTATACTCTCGTTCAGGTCTCCCTCTGACGCCGGTAGGGATACGCTGAATGTCGCAACCCGTCTTGGACTGTGCTTGAGGTTGAACACTCCGCGCTCGAAGAAGGTCGCGGAAATCCGTGGGGCGACGGCCTCCATGACTGATGCGGATATGAGGATCCCGCCCGGATCGGCGAGGCTTTCCAGTCGCGATGCGATCACGAGCGCCTCTCCGAAAGGAAGGTTGTCCTGGAACAGCACCTCACCCAGGTGAATGCCGACACGCAGGCGCATCGCATTCAGCTTAGGGGTCGCGGCCAAACGTGTTTGGGTGCTGAGGGCGCATCGCACGGCATCGACGGCGCTCTCGAAAAGGGCGAAAATTCCATCGCCTGGCAGGCCGAAGAGCCAGCCACCGTGCTCGGCAAGTTCCTCGAGTGCAATGCGCCGGATGATCCATAAGGAGTCCAGCGTGTTCGTCTCGTCGACGGAGACAAGGCCGCCGAAGTTCGCGACATCCGCCGCAAAGATCGCCCGGAGGCGTCGACGCCGTCTGCCATCGGGCTCTGCAACGTCTGGATCTGAACTACCCATCGGTCATTCTGCCAGGACCTGGTCAATTATTGCTTATTTTAGCACGGCTTTTGAGAAAGCTGGCCCTGTCCTGCTCATTAGGAATGCTGTCTGCAAGACGGCGATAAAAATCATCCCGCCCCACCGCCCTCTCCGCCTGGCGCGCCACAAGAACAGGCGCGACAGGCCCAATCAGAGGCAGCAGATCTTCAGTCGCCGCTCGGATTTCCGCCTGCGAGATGATGGCCTCCATTTGCGCGGCCGCAAAACCGATGTCATCACGCAACGCCCGCTCCGCCGCTGCCCGGAAGCTCGTCGCTTCGGCCTCAGTCTTGATCTGCCGCAGAAGGGAAGTCAGCAGCATGTCTACATCCGCGGCCTCGCGGGAAGCCTGCTTGACCACAAGATGCGCGATCGGGCCGATCGAGCGGGCGAGAGAGCGGCCGAGGGCGTCAATCGTACTCGGCGAAAGGACGTCGGCCATCGTCTGGCTCAGGTGCTCTTTCGTGGCAGTCTGCTGCTCTTTCGGGGGCAGGTGCGAGAGTTCAGTCAAATCAAGCGGCGGAAGGTTTTCGCTGGGGCGCGCCTCAATGGCACTGCTAAGGGCACTGACGAACTCGTCTGCCGACTGGAACCGATCCTCCGGGTTCCGAGCCAGCGCACACTGCACGACCGTGTCGAGTTCGTGCCAGAGTTCAGGGCGGAAAGCCTGAAGCGAGGGGGGCGGGTCATTCATCAGCTTTCGCATCAGTTCGGGCAGATCGGTTGCGACGAAGGGCTTTGCGCCGGTCAGCAACAGGAAAAGAATGACACCCGCCGAGAACAAATCCGAACGTGCATCGGCCGGACGCCCGAGGAAACGTTCTGGAGCCATGTAGTTCGGAGTTCCGACCGGGATACCGCCTGGCTTGGTCAAGTCGAGCGTTTCAATATGGGCGACTCCGAAATCGGAGACCTTGATCGATGCTGCTGACGGGCAAAGAATGTTGGCGGGCTTGACGTCCCGGTGGATCACGCCCTTCGAGTGGGCATAGCCCAGGGCCAACAGAAGCTGCGCCATGATCTCGCCGACTTGGCGGATGGGCAGAAGCGTGCCCTTCCGGATGACGTTGTCGAGTGTCCCGGCGTTGACATACTCCATTATGATATATGGAGCATTGTCGTGCTCGACAAAGTCGAAGACCGTGACAATATTCGGGTGCAGGCAGCGTCCGGCGGAACGGGCCTCCGCGGCGAAGCGTCGGAGAAGCTCGGCGCTCTCGCTGACGTTATCGAGGATTTCCGGCCGCAGAGTCTTGATGGCCACCGGTCGGTCGATCTGCTCGTCGTAGCCTTTGTAGACGATCCCGATCGCGCCTCGACCGATCACATGGTCGACCCGGTACTTGCCGACTCTCGCAGGCACGGTCCCAGAGGTGCCGTCACGGGCACCGCCGCCGGACCTCTGCTCCCTGCCTGCGGTCATCGGCAATGTTCCTACCAGTCGTCGGCACCCGGTCTGCCAAGCTCAAGCTCGATTGTCGCCAATCATTTGTCGAGCATTTTCATGGCGCTGTCCAGGCTGCGCCGCATCCGATTGAACGAGCGAGACAGCGACGCAATCTCGTCCGCCCCAGGGTACTCGAACTCGGCAATGGACGAATCTCCCATGCTGACGGCCTCAGCCGTTTTCGCCATTCGCGTCACCGGACTGATCACGTAACGATTGAGAAGAATATTCAGCAGGACGAGCAACACGAGGAAGATTGCACTCGTGGTGGCAACGAAGAGCAGGAGATTTCGCCAAATTGCGGCCTCGGCCACATTCATCGGTACCGAGAAGATCTGGGCTCCGATTGTCTCGTTCAGCTTCCATCCGAATCCGTTCTTTGTGCCGTAGAGGGCAACCATCGAAGCCGGCGCTTTATCGGGTGTCGAATGGCAGACGAGACAGGACTCGCTTTTTATGACGAGCGGATACGTCACGGTATAATGCGAGCCACTCTCATCGACTCGGAAGCTGATATCCTTATCAAGATCCGGATTACTGCGCAGCTTCTCTATGAGCACTCGCTCCCAGTCCTGCGCCATGTCTGCGGGGTTAGTCGGGTTAAGCGCAGCTTCCTTATAGAAGAACTGCGGGTAGTATTCCCGGAAATTCCGGAAAGCCGTCTGCGCCGAGAAGGACGGAATTGTTTGCGGAAGAAACTGTACGCTCGAGTTATCCGTCAGCAGAGGCTGTATCTCTTCCGAGGTATAGCGACGAACCGCCAAGGCTTGAGCGCGAAGGACGTCGATCTGCGACTGAAGTTGCGCCGTAGCCTCCCGACGCGAAATCTGGTAAAAAGGAAATATTGATAGACTAAGCCCAAGCAGATAGCAGAAGGCGAGAATAAGGTTGAACTTCAGCCGCAATCCCATGAGAGATCTCCAACCAGCTCAGGACTAGTCTACACACGGCACGGACTGTGGAATTCATGATAGCCCATTTTCTGGAGAGGTGCTATGAATTTCAGTCAAGTAAGCAGGCTTTGCGATCCGCCCCTGCACCATAAATTCTGCGCCGTGAACCAATACAGCCGACCGAATGGAGTCAGCACCCATGGCTTAATGCTCGCTGTCGCATTGGTCCTGTTGCTGATGAGCACGATTGGTGCGAGCGCCGCCGGAAAAGTCGCATTGGTGATGGTCGCGGAAGATTATCAGAAGCTGCAGAAATCGAGCGTGGGTCTGAAACGCGGTTCCGAGATTGCCGATGCCCTTGCGGCCAGGGGCTTTGACGTCACCCTCAGCACGAATCCGAGCAATGCGGCTGCCAGAGCCAAGTTGCGCGATCTGTCGGATAAGATTGCAGGAGCCGATATCGCATTGGCCGTTCTGATCGGACACGGAATAGCCTGGGAGGGGCAGAGCTTCTATTTGCTCGCGAACACGGAGGTCGACCGGGCTACCGATCTGCTGTCACGCGCGCTTTCGGTCGGCAGCATCGCACAGGTCGTCGGACGAGCTAAAGCCGGAGGCGTGCTGTTCTTTATGACGGTGCCTCACTTCGACAATCCGATCAGTGGATTGGATAGCCGGCCGCAACTGACCAGTGAGCTTGGAAAGAACGTTTTCGTCGTCTTTTCCAGTTCCTCCCGAGTTCCTGTCTCACGCGTCGATGCAGCTAGCGAACAGGCAGCCGAGGCGTTGGCCAATATTCTGAAGACGCAGAATCCCAGCCTCAGCGAAGCGATCAAAGCCGCCTCGAACGGCAATACGGGCACTGTCATCGGCACTGCGACAGACATCAACTTGGCAGCGCCGCCGACTGTTGCGACGGCTGATCCGACAGCTCTGATCATTCCGCAATCGCCGACTAAAACTGCGAGCGGCGCCGAAGCGGAGGATCGGCTGAAAGCCGAGCGTCAGGCCCGTGAATTGGCCGAGAAACAGATCCTCGCTGAACAGACCAAAGTCGAGCAGGCGCGAGCCGAAGTACAGAAAGCGCAGGCCGATGCACTCAAGGCGCAGGCGGAGGCCAAGAAGGCCCAGTCGGAAGCCGAACGGGCGCAGGCGGAGGCCGAGAGGGCAAAGCTGGAAGCCAAACGGGTCGAGACTCAGGCACAGACTGCAATGGTCAATACCCAACCTCCAGCGAGTGTTAAACCACCAATCGACGAAGCTCAGCTCGGCCAAAAGCAACGTCAGAAAATCCAGGAAAAGCTGCGGGCCATGAGCTTATACACAGGGCCTATCGACGCGATTATGGGTCCGCTCACGCGAGAAGCGATCATGGGATTCCAGAAGAGCCGTGGCGCTGCCGTGACCGGCTATCTGACGGCGGATCAATTCGATGCGCTCTTACCGAAAAACGAGCAATGACAGTGTGCTGTCCGAAAGCGTGAAGCGCTTATATCAAGGGAGTCCGATTAAATTTCGAGGCTAAGCGGCAGTTTCTGAAGAGCCTAGCGCTTCGAAAGCCGCTTGATTGATTGTATTATCACAGCCTCCCAGCATCGTGAATTTTGACTGGTGAAGACTGCGGAGATTACCGTCCCCAGGCGCATGGATCAAATCGTGAGAGACAAGGGGAGCTCTCGCTGCATCCCCAGTGTCGCTCGTAGGTCCGCCAATAGCTGCGGCTCTCAACAGAGAAACCCTGTGTGATCAAGCGCACAGACTTCTGATGAGGAGAGACTTATATTTTAACTACTTCTCGTGCTCCTCCCTGCCTTGGCGCTTCGGATCTCAACGAAGCGCCATTCTTTTTCCGGTCCATAAGTACAACATGTCAGCAAAGCGCTGACGTCCTCTCTGCTCGTTCGTACCGCAATGCCGGTGTGCGTCAGTGCTGAAATCGCTGGGAACAACTTTCCCTTCCTCAACCCTCTGTGGGTGGCTACGCAGCATTCACTCCAGATCCCTGCCTGCGCTCCTGTGAAGAGGATCACAGCGGGATGAGCGGTTTTGCCTCAGGATCAGCTGAGTAGGCCCGAGGCGGCCCTTAGAGGAGATTAGCTATATGACGATGCGTTCCACGAAGCTTGGCCTTGCAATATCCTTTGGGTTGGTTATCGGACTTGGCTCGACAATCGCTCAGGCCTGCGATTATCGCGTGACGACGCGGCCGGGAGACCTGTGGGGTGGTTCTGCGGCGCCCGTAATACGGGACCATCGCAATCCCAGCGTCTCACCTTCAGGCGGCGTGACGGTCGTCACCACGCCATTGAACCCGGTAGTGCGAGATCATCGTAATGGGCCTGTCGTGCGCGATCACCGCCGATAGGCCCTTCCGGAGCCCCGGATCGATGGTGTTCCTGTGCTTCGCTGACGGAACGGACAGCCCTCGCTAAGCTTGCCGGAATACCGTCTGCGAGTTGCTCCAATGAAGACCCGGCAGAGCTCGAATAGCGCTGTCGGGTCTTGCGCCCGGCGCTTTGTGCTCGCAGCGCCAATCATATGATGGCAAGCCTTAGCATCGGACCCCGAAAGTGGACTTGTACCTTTAGATCAGTTCCGATGTTTTCTTGGTCGGCGCATCATCGAGGGCGGGAAACCGGATCCGCTTTTCACTGGCGTGGCTCTTCGGGTCGTTGACGCGGACCTCCGGTTCCGCACGGTGTGCCAACTCCTATGGCTTGATGCGTTCATGTGGGAACAACCTGATACGCAGTAGCTTTGATCCGTACAGGTGATGATCCGGTGCAAGCCGTGCCCCGCTTCAAGCGAGACTCCCGGCTCCGCCAAGCTGGCACCTGAACCTCCAATGCCTCCTGGTTGTTGTTCCATCAGGCATGAAGGCCTTCATGCCAACCGGAGGAGTTCAATGCTCAATCTCGACAAGATCCACAAGGGCATGGACGTGCTGACATCCGATGGACATCGGCTCGGCACCGTTCGGGAGGTCAAGGAGCACGTGTTGTTCCTGGACGGCACGGCACAGGTTACTCCGGAACAAAAGGCCTCGATCCCGATGATTTGGATCATCGATATCGATCAGGCAGTTCAGCTCGCAAAATCCCGGGAACAGGTCGAGAAGGAGTGGCACGCAAGCGCGAAGTCCAGACTTTAAACTCTTGATCACGAAAGACGTTCATCCTCCGAGAGGCCTTAACCTGGGAGTAAGGTAGCCTAGAAGCGTTCGCTGGTCTTTTTCTCCTCGTTGTGACCGCCCTCGGCTTGCGCCCGTTGCCAGGGCCAGCGGCCCTCGATCTCTACCTCGAGAGAAAAGCTGAGGAATGTCCGGATCAGGACGATGAGGCCCAGGATCGTAAGGTTCTCGATGGAGGGCGTTACGGCAACCGTACCGATGATGTCGGCGGCCACGAGGAGTTCAAGTCCCAGGAGAATGCCGCGCCCCAGATTCGCTCGGTAGTGCCGAAAGGCGGCAGGCCAACCGACCGTAACGAGGCCGCCATACAGAAACACGAGAGATGCCGCGACAGCGCCAACCACAATGATGCCGACGCCAGAAACCTCGATACCCGTCGAGATCCACTCAAGGGCGTCGTTGATGGCCTGCCGCGTGGACACGGCCTCGGAGGACGCCTGAGACGGCACTTCAGAGGCCCAGGCCGTCGAACCCGTCAGAGTGAAAAACGCAATACAGAGACTACGACCCATCATCTCCCTCCAGATGGGAGCACAACGGCGCTATGCGAATGAAGTTCGCATGCAGCGGGTCGCCATCGCTTTGGCGGAGCACTCTCTGCTCCTCTTCTGCGCAAGCGGGGTTCCGCCCCGAGTTCAAGCGGCAGGCCGCGCCGATTCTGGAAGGAAGCGGTGGCCCTCGCTGCGGGTCGCGAGAGGGCTGGAGATCTCCCCAAGCTCAATTCGGCTCCAGTCGGGCATCCTGCACTCGGCAGAACAGCTCTCGGAGAGCCCATCCCATGGTGAAGGCGGCAAGTTCACTGCTTTCGGGGCGCGACAGAGTGTTCTCGCTCATGGGAAGCCCCCTTCTAAAACGGCCCCAGAGGCCAAGACAACTGCGAAAACAAGCTGCTGACGACCATCCGCCACGTCATGTCCTGATGCCGCGTTCAGCACGCGCAGGGCCGCAACCACATAAATCTGGTACGAAAGGAACGATACAAGTTGCGACAGGGTCGCGATGTTCGTCATCGCGCAGTCGTCGCAGCGCCGCCGGATTTGCATCGCGTGCGTGGAAGATGAGCAGATGAGCGTGCCGGAAGGCGGTCGTCAGCCTCGGCCCAAGTATCTCTTCGTGACCGCCAAGGACCCGATGGTCGAGTCCTTCCCTGTAGGATCTTCAGACGGGCTCTTTACTCCAGGAATGAGGGTTCGGGCCCACTTTCAGAGATCGGTCCAGGTTGCCTTCTGCTGCGAGGAGCGGACGGCTGCCTCGATGAAGCGAACACCTCGGACGCCCTGCTCCACCGTGGGAACCTGCAGGGACAAGGGATCGGGAGCACGCCCTTCCACCCTTGCCGCGACCTGTTCCGCCACATCCGTGTAGATCTGTGCGAAACCCTCCAGGTAGCCCTCGGGGTGCCCCGCCGGGATCCGAGAGGCCGCGCGTGAGACCTCATTGGCGCCATAGCCGTTGCGGCGGATGATGCGGGGGGGCTCACCCAGCGGCGAGAATAGAAGGGCATTTGGATTCTCTTGGTGCCATTCAAGCCCAGCCCTGTCACCATAGACACGGATGCGAAGGCCGTTCTCCTGCCCGGCCGCCACCTGGCTGCACCAGAGCATGCCACGTGCGCCCGAGGCGAACCGCAGCATCATGTGGGCATTGTCGTCGAGCCTGCGCCCCTCCACGAAGGTGTGCAGTTCGGCCGAAAGAGAAGCGACTTCGTCACTGACGATGAACTCGGCAAGGTTGAAAGCGTGTGTTCCGATATCGCCTACCGATCCCGCAGGCCCTGATCGGGCTGGGTCTGTGCGCCATTCGGCCTGCTTGCTGCCGGTTTCCTCCAGGCGCGTAGCGAGCCAGTCCTGGGCATATTCCACCTGAACGACCCGGATGGCTCCGAGCTCGCCGGACTGTACCATGACCCGTGCCTGGCGGACCAAGGGATAGCCGGTATAATTGTGGGTCACGGCGAAGATGAGGCCTGTTTCGCGCGCCAGTGCAGCCAGCCGGTCAGCCTCCAGCCGTGTGGTCGTGAGAGGCTTGTCGCAGATCACGTGGATTCCGGCCTTCAGGAACGCCTCCGCTGCAGGCGCATGGGCATGGTTCGGCGTGACGATGGACACCGCGTCGATGCCGTCCTCGCGCTGTGCCTCGCGCTGCGCCATCTCGCTGAAGCTGCCGTAGATCCGGTCCGGATCCAGGAGAAGCTCCTCTCCCGACAGGCGCGCCCGCTCCGGGTCGGACGAGAGAGCTCCCGCAACGAGGGTCCACCGGTCATCGAGTCGAGCCGCGATCCGATGCACAGCCCCGATAAAGGCGCCGCGACCACCGCCCACCATGCCAAGGCGGAGACGACGGTTGAGTTTCTGGTTCCTGGATCCTGCAATCGTCATGATCTTACCTCCGCCTCAAGCCGTCTCAATGCCGAGCATGCGCCGGTTGGCGGCTTCATCCGTGCCGCCGGCCGCGAAGTCGTCGAAGGCTTTCTCCGTCACATGGATGATATGCGCCTTGATGAACTCGGCACCCTCTCGTGCACCATCTTCCGGATGCTTGAGGGCGCATTCCCATTCGAGCACGGCCCAGGAATCGTAATCGTATTGCGCGAGTTTGGAGAAGATGGCCTTGAAATCCACCTGCCCATCCCCGAGCGACCGGAAGCGACCGGCTCGGTCGATCCAGCTCTCATAACCACCATAGACGCCGACGCGCCCCGTCGGGTTGAACTCCGCGTCCTTCACATGGAATGCCTTGATGCGGTCGTGATAGAGATCGATGAACGCGACATAGTCGAGCTGCTGAAGCAGGAAGTGACTCGGGTCGTAATTGATGCAGGCGCGCGGATGCCCGCCGACCGCATCCACGAAGCGCTCGAAGGTGGCGCCATCGTGAATGTCCTCGCCGGGATGGATTTCGTAGGCGACATCGCAGCCCGCCTCGTCATAGGCGTCGAGGATCGGCTTCCAGCGCCTTCCCAGTTCCTCGAAAGCGGTCTCGACAAGGCCGGCAGGCCGTTGCGGCCACGGATAGAGGAAGGGCCAAGCCAGCGCGCCCGGAAAGGTAACGCTGGCCTTCAGGCCCAAGCGCTTCGACGCCTTGGCCGCCATCAGCATCTGATCGACCGCCCAGGCCTGTCGGGCCTTCGGATTGCGTCGCACTTCGGGAGCAGCGAAACCATCGAAGGCCTCGTCATAGGCCGGGTGGACGGCCACGAGCTGACCTTGCAAGTGCGTCGACAGTTCGGTGACCTCGAGACCATGGGAGCGGACAAGACCTTGAATCTCGTCGCAATAGGTCTCGGATCCCGCGGCCTTCTTCAGATCGAAGAGCCGCGCATCCCAGGTGGGGATCTGCACGCCCCTGTAGCCGAACGAAGCCGCCCAGCGGCAGATCGAGTCGAGGGAATTGAACGGTGCTTCGTCACCTGCGAACTGGGCAAGGAACAGGCCTGGCCCCTTCATGGTCTTCATGGATGGACTCCCAAATGGCACAGTAGCTTCAGAGAAGACGAGACGCGGCGGGCAAGCGGCGCGATCGGCTAAGCGGCTTGGCATTTCCCCGCCCCTCCCGCTCAGGGAGGAGCGGGGAAAGGCGTTTTCTAGAACGGAGAATCCGGGAAGTAGAATTCCTTCGCGTTGTCCTTCGTGATCAGCTGAGCATTGAGCACATAGGTGCCGCGCATGGGAGCATTGGAATAGAAGTGCGCCGCAGTGACCCCCATGGCCGTAGAGATCATCGACGGCGGGTAGGACACATCGGCCGGGATCATCTTGTCGCCGTCCATGACCTTCTTGACCATGTCCTTCATACCGGCGCCACCGAGAACAAACCGAATGTCCTCGCGCTTGGCCTGACGGATCGCTTCCATGATACCGAGCGCCATGTCGTCGTCCGAAGCCCAAACCGCATCGATCTTCGGATGCTTGGACAGAAAGTCCTGCATCACCTTGAAGGCATCGTCCCGGTTCCAATTTGCATATTGTTTGTCGATCACCTTCACGCCGGATCCCTCCAGAGCCTTCTCGAAACTGGAGACGCGTTCCTCATCGATCACGGTCGGAATCCCGCGGAAGACAACGACATTGCCCTGCTTGAGATTGTCAGCGAAATATTTTCCGGCCACTCGGCCGAATTCCGGGTTGTTGCCGGCGACATAGATATCCTGAATCGAGGAATCCTTCAGGCCGCGGTCGACGACGGTCACGAAGGTACCGCGCTTTTTGATCTCGCGAACGGGATTCGTGAGTTCATCCGAGTTGAAGGGCAGAACCACGAGCGCATCGATCTTCTGCGCCGAGAGGTCGTCAAGCGCATTTGCCTGCGAGGCGCCGTCGGGCGAAGTCTTCACGATCACTTTCAGACCGGGATAGCCCTTTTCCAGCAGCTTTGCGGTCTCCTGCGCATGATAGACGACCCCGCCGGTCCAGCCATGCGTGGCCGCAGGGATCGAGACGCCGATCGTCACGTTCTTCTGCTGCGCCGCGGCGCCCGTGGCGATGCCGGCCATCAGGCCCGCTGCGACCGCGATCTTCAGTGTCGTTGCTTTCATCTGGTTCCTCCCTGAAAGGTGCGTATTGGGCCCCATATCCCTTGTCCGGTGGGCCCTCGCCGGCTTCACCGCCCTCGCTGAAGCGAGCGCTGCACGAGCATGGCCACGATGATGATGGCGCCTTGGACCGCGCCTACGAGAAATTCGGAGACGAAGTTCGACAACACCATGATATTGGCGACCATTTCGAGGATCACGGCGCCCACGACGGTTCCCCAGACGCGGCCGACTCCGCCGCGCAAGGCCGTCCCCCCGATCACCACGGCCGTGATCGCCTGAAGCTCCCATAGCAGTCCGGTCGTGGGCGTAGCAGAGCCGAGGCGCGGCACGTAGACGAGAACCGCAATGCCGACGCAGATGCCCTGGATGATGTAGGTCAGCGTCCGCACGCGCCAGATCGGCACGCCCGAATAACGGGCCACGTCCTCATTGGAACCGAGCGCGACCACATGGCGGCCAAACGGTGTTCTGTAGAGGATCAACGCACCGATCCCGGCGACGGCCAGGAAGGCCAGGATTGGAATCGGGATGCCGAAAAGGCTGCCGAAATACGCTGGACGGTAAAGTTCGCGCAGCTCGAAATTGCGCATGGTGATGGTGCCACCCGCCGCGAGCCAGACGACGAGTGAGCGGAAAATGCCCATGGTGCCGAGCGTCACGATGAAGGGCTCGATGCGCCCGAAGGTCACGATCAGACCGTTCGCCAAGCCGCAGACCACACTCATGGCAATAGCCGCCAGCATACCGAGCGCCAGCGTTCCCATGCCCCCGCCACCCAAGGAGTTCAAGGTCAGGATCATGACGCCGGCCGTGAGCGCCGCCATGGAGCCAACGGAGAGATCGAGCCCGCCGCCCGCGATCACGAAGGTCGCTCCCACCGCGATGATGGCGATGAAGGCTGAGCGGGTCACGACGTTGAGCAGGTTCGACGCGGACAGGAATTCTGGGTTGACGAAGGCTCCTGCGATGACGAGCACGATGAGCGCGATGAACGGTGAGAGCGTCCGCATGTCGACGGTGAATTTGCGTCTCTCGGTGCTGGTGCGAAGCACGGTCTCGGTCATGCACGGCCGGCAGCGATCTCCGCTGCCCTTTCCTCATGAACGCCTGTGGCGAGATACACGATTGAATCCTCTGACAAATCAGATTTCTCGACTTCGCCGGCGATGCGCCCGTTGCGCATGACGATCACGCGGTGGCACAAGCCGATCAGTTCCTGCATCTCGGACGAGATGACCACGACGGCACGGCCCTCTGCCGCAAGAGCGGCGATAAAGCGGTAGATCTGCTCCTTCGTGCCGATATCAACACCGCGGGTGGGCTCGTCGATGATGACGATGCGTGGCTCCAGGAGCATCATCTTGGCGAGCAGCAGCTTCTGCTGATTGCCGCCCGAGAGCTGACCGGCCAGAAGATCTCGCCGCCGCGTGCGAATGTCGAAGTCGCGGATCGCTGCGTCGAGTGCTTCGTCCTCTGCGGCTGTGTCTATGAATGCCCCCGAGCTGAACTTCTCGAGAGCCGCCAGCGACAGATTCACCCGAAGGCTCTGCTGAAGAAGCAAGCCCTTTCCCTTTCGGTCCTCGGAGAGATACACGATTCCTGCCACCATCGCCTCGCGTGAATCGCGGAAATGGACGTATTGGCCGTCGAGACTGACGGTCGCGCGGCCTGGGCGAAGGCCTACGATCGCCTCGAACAACTCGGTACGGCCTGCACCGACGAGGCCCCCGAAGCCCAGGATCTCGCCGCGCCGGAGCACAAAGGACGCGTTCTCCACATAGCCGGGCACGACCATGTTCCGAACCGACAGAACGACATGATCGGATGCAGCGACCGGTTTCTCGGGGTAGAGCTTGGACATGTCACGTCCCACCATGAGCCGTGCCATCTCGACGGGCTCAAGACCCTCGATATCTCGGGTGGCGATATGACGGCCATCGCGCAGTACCGTCACGCGGTCGGCGATGGCTTTCACCTCGTTCAGGCGGTGGGAGATGTAGAGTATCGCGATGCCCTGCCCCCGCAGCTTGCGAATGATGTCGAACAGGCTTTCGGCTTCGACAGGGGTCAGAACGGCGGTGGGCTCGTCGAAGGCGATAACCCTGTTCGGAACCAGGAGCGCGCGGGCAATCTGAACGAGCTGACGATCGGCGATGGAGAGTCGCCGGACCTCCCGGTCAGGGTCGATGGCAGTGCCGAGCTCCGCCAGAATGGCCCGCGTCTGACGCCGCATGGCTTTGTCATCGACGAAGCCGAAACGCCTTATCTCGCGGCCGAGAAAGATGTTCTGGGCGACAGTCAGGTCTTCCGCGAGCAGGATTTCCTGATGCACGAGCACTATGCCGCGGCTCTCGGCGTCGACCGGTCCCGCAAAGGCGATCGGCTGGCCATCGAGATGAAGACTGCCTTTCGAAGGCGCGACATGACCAGACAGGATCCGCATCAAGGTCGACTTGCCGGCGCCGTTCTCACCGATGACGGCATGAACCTCGCCCGGATTCAAATCGAGCGTAACCCCGCTCAGGACCTCGATGGGGCCGAAGGATTTCGAGATGCTTTCTGCGCGAAGGACAGGATCCATGACTGTTCCGGGCAAACACCATCGCGTGCCTCCGCAAGGCGGAAGGCGTGAGCAGAGCGGCGGAATAATCGGAAATCAGCCAGTCAGGGTCTGGGTTGGCATTCGTTTCCTCCGAAAAATGTCGCTGTCCTCTTGCGGGACTTTTCCGATCACTTAGGAGTGTCGAACAGTCTGTCCGCACTCGATGTAATCGTTTACATTGACTTTACCGCAACGGAAAGTTCTGTCAACGGAACTGCCGGAAGAGAGTAACCATGGACGAGACGCACAGGAGAGAAGGATTGAAAAAGGACTCCCAGCTCGTCCGTGCGGCACGAATCCAGGATGTTGCCAAGCTGGCTCGGGTTTCGACCGCGACCGTGAGCCGGGCGCTCGCCAATCCGGACCGGGTCTCGCCCGAGGCGCGGGGCCGGGTGCTCGAGGCAATCGCCAGAACCGGCTATGTACCCAACCCGGCTGCGCGCTCGCTGCGGTCCCAGAAGACCAACATGGTGCTGGTGGTCCTGCCGGACCTCGCGAACACCTTCTTCTCAAAGATTCTCAGAGGGATCGAGGAAACGCTCTTCGATGCGGGCTATGGCATGATTATCGGCGACCTCGACGGATCGCCGGAAAAGGAGGCGCATTTCGCGGCCTTCACGGCGGCCGGACGCGTCGATGGAGCGATCCTGCTCAATGGACATGTGTTCGGGCAGAGCCGCGACGGAAAGGGGTCTGAAGCCAGGATCAATATCCCGCTCGTGGCGCTCTGCGAGGCAATTCCAGGCGCCGACATCCCGCAAATCGAGATCGACAACCGCGCCGCCGCGCGCCAGATGACACAATATCTCGCCTCTCTGGGGCACCGCCGCATCGCTTACGTGAGCGGACCCGCTGACAATGTGCTGGAGCACGAGCGGTTCCAGGGATACCAGGACGGCCTGCGGGACGCCGGCATTCCGTTCGACCTCCAGTTCGTCATTCCCGGAGACTTCACCATCGCGGCCGGTACGATGGCTGGAGAGCGCGTGCTGTCGCAAACCAATCGCCCAACGGCGGTTTTCTGCACCAGCGACCAGATGGCGATCGGCCTCATCCGCACCCTCCTATCCGGTGGACTGAAGGTACCCGACGACATTTCAGTCGCCGGCTTCGACGATATTGAATTTGCTGCCGTGATGGAGCCCGCGCTCACGACAATCCATCAGCCCCGTCGGGAATTGGGTCAGGCCGCGGCATCGGTCCTCATCGACCTCCTGCAAGGCCGGCCGACTCCCAAGAGCATCCAAGTGAAGACGGATCTCGTGATCCGCGAAAGCGTCAGTTCGCCGGCCATGCGCCGAGGGTGAACTTCGGCCTGACTTCAGGCGCAGACGAGTGCAATGGCCTCTGCCAATGGGCTCCCACCACCCGCAGGAGCGAAACCGTGGGAGCTTTCGATGAACCCCGGGAAATCCATTCCGGCTCAACCGGAACTTCGCTGCCCCTCCTGAGGAATAATTGGCGCTGCCCATTGGGCAGAAAACTTAGCTACGTTCAACTCGCTCCAAGAGGGGACGCTCCATTCTTGGAACGTCCCCATTGTCGTATGACGCCAGCGAGTTCTAGTCCTCGAACTCCCCGCGCAGGATCTCGCGTTTACCGGCATGGTTGGCGGGGCCGACGATGCCCTCCTTCTCCATGCGCTCCATGAGCGAGGCGGCGCGGTTGTAGCCGATCTGCAGCCGGCGCTGGATGTAGCTCGTCGACGCCTTCTTGTGCCGCAGAACGATGCCGACCGCCTGATCGTAGACGTCCGATGAGGTCAAAGCGATATCATCATCGTCCGCCGGAGTGTCTGATGCATCGATCTCTTCCGGCTCCTCATCGTCGGCCGTGACCGCTTCGAGATAGACGGGTTCGCCCTGGCGCTTGAGATGCGCCACCACCTTCTCGACCTCCTCGTCGGAGCAGAACGGCCCGTGCACGCGCGTGATCCGCCCGCCCCCGGCCATGTAG
>JBOZRS010000135.1:0-17326 GCA_050789065.1 Microvirga sp. | reverse complement strand
TCATCGAGCGGGCGATGTCGTCGGCCAGCGAGATCACCCGCGACGACTTCGTGCCCGGCGCCGGCTCCAGCTCGTACAACGTCACAACAGGACCGGGATTGACCTTGGTGATGGCGCCCCTGACGCCGAAATCCTCGAGCGTGCCTTCGAGCAGGGTCGCATTCTGCTCCAGGGCTTCCGCCGACACGATGGGACCGGCCGGCTTCTTCGGCTCGGCCAGCAGATTGAGCTGGGGAAGCTGATAGTTCTCCTCGTCCAAGAGGGAGGGTTGGGCCTCGCGGGCCATGCGCTTGCCGGGCTTCGGCGCGGCCGGGACCGGCGCGACCCGGGCCGGAGCGGGCTCGGGCCTCGCCACGCGGCCTGCCGGCTGCGGCGGGAGGTCGTCGCCGTCCCAGCCCTCGTCGTCCTCATCGTGCATCGGGCTCGAGACCGGGGCGGCTCTCGCCCGCACGGGCGCCCCGTCGAGGACGGGCTCGCGCCGCACCGTCCCGCGGGCCGAACGGCGGGGAGCCGGCATCGCTTCGAACTCGTCCTCCGGGGCCGCACGGCGTCCTTCGCGCCAGCGCCGCGCGCTCGCGCGCAGGCTCATGACGCCGTGCGCCAGCGCGCCCAGGGACACGATGCCCCAGCCGGGCTCGTCCTGGCCGGTCTCCTCGGCCTCGTCCAGATCGGCGATCCTGCGGCGCCTGACGGGCTGAGGCTCCTCGAAATCCTCGGGCTCCTCGTGGTGCCGGTCCGACACGCCGAGCCCGCAGGCGGCCGTGAGGCTCAGGATGGTGATGGCCGCGAAGAAAAGGCCCAGAACGGCGCTCGCCGGGCCGCTCGACAGGCCCGTCACGGCCTTCGCGCCGGCCAGGATCGCATCGCCGACCACGCCGCCGAGCCCCGTCGGCAGGGGCCAGCTCTCCGTCGCCGGCAGGGCGCTGGCGAGCGCGGTGGCGGCGCCCGCGCCGATGATCCAGAGGGCGAAGCGCAGCTGTCCGCGACCGAGTTCGCCTGTCTTCATCAGGCGCCAGCCCCAGAGCGCCAGTGGCAGCAGGGCCGCGATGGCGCCCAAGCCCAGGAGCTGCATCAGCAGGTCGGCCACGATGGCGCCGGGCCAGCCCAGCATGTTGTGCACGGGCCGGTCGGTGGCGTTGTTGAGGCTCGGATCGTCGACCGACCAGGTCGCCAGCGCCACCGCCACGGCTCCGGCGAAGATCACGAAGGACAGCCCAGTCAGTTCCTGCGCCCGCCGGGCGAGAAAAGCCCGCAGGGCGCTGAAAAGGCCATCATAGGCGGAGGAAGAACGGCGGACCGTACGCATCAGACGACTCTGGACCCGGGAGCAAGATTATTTCACCAACAGTCTAGAAAGACCGGGTTAAGGGTCCTTTAACCCTACACGACCTTTTGGGCCGTTGACGGCGAAGGCCGGACCCATCAGTGTCCCGGCCATGGAGAGCAGGAGCGCCATCACGCGTTGGAAGCGCGCCGCGGTCGCGGCGGCCCTCGCCTATGCGCTCGTGCTGCAGGCCTTGGTCCTGTCCTTCGGCGGCGCGCTGCACGCGGCCGCGGCCCAAGGGCCTCAGGAGGTCATCTGCACCACGGGCAGCGCCTCCGGGCCGGATCATGCGCCCGCCAAGGCCCATGACGGCCTGTGCTGCGCCATGGGCTGCCACGGCTCGGCTCCGGCCGGGCCGGTGGCCGTCACGACTTCCTTCGAGCGGCTCGCGCCGGTCGCCGCCGCCCTCGGGATGCCCGGCGAAAGTCCGGTGCCATGGCGCGCCTCCACCTTCCTGCCTGTGGGCTCGCGCGCGCCGCCGCGCCTCGGTTGATCGCACTCGCCGCCATCACCGAACCACAGGAATTCTTCAATGACATCGTCACGTTTCAACGGCGCGCTCGCAGCGGCCGTTCTCATCGCTCTTTCGTCGCCCGCGCTCGCCCATGTCTCCTTCGAGATGCCGCAGGTTACGCCAAGCTCCACCTACAAGGCGGTTCTGCGCATCTCCCATGGCTGCCAGGGCAAGCCGACCCTCAAGGTCCGGGTGCGGATCCCGGAGGGCATCGTCGCGGTCAAGCCCATGCCGAAGCCGGGCTGGACGCTGGAGACCGCCAAGGGCTCCTATGTCCGGGCCTATCAGGTCCGGGGCGAGACCGTCTCCGAAGGCGTGACCGACATCGTGTGGTCGGGCTCCCTCGACGATGGCTATTACGACGAGTTCGTCTTTCAGGCCTTCTTCACCGACGCCTATCAGCCCGGCGCGACGGTGCATTTCCCCGTCGTCCAGGAATGCGAGAAGGCGACCGAGGAATGGACCCAGGTCCCGTCGGCCGGAGAGGATCCGCACAGCCTGGCGTCGCCCGCGCCCGGCGTGAAGATCGTCGCTGCGGCGGGTGCGTCGCCGGTGGCCCAGAAGGCGGGCGCGCTCACCATCGAGCAGCCCTGGGCGCGGGCGACCCCCGGCGGCGCCGCGGTCGGCGGCGGCTATGTGCGCGTCACCAACACGGGCACGGCGCCCGACCGGCTGATCGGCGGCTCGTTCCCGGGCGCGTCCCGCGTGGAGGTGCACGAGATGCGGCTGGAGGGCGACGTCATGCGCATGAAGCCCGTCGAGGGCGGGCTCGAGATCAAGCCGGGCGCGACGGTCGAACTGAAGCCGGGCAGCTATCATCTGATGTTCATGGACCTGAAGGAGCCGCTGAAGGAGGGCCAGACGATCAAGGGCAGCCTCGTGTTCGAGAAGGCCGGAACGGTCGACGTGGAATACGTGGTCCGCTCCATGGGCGGCCATGGCGCGGCCCCCATGGAACACAAGCCTTGAGCTGCGGGACCGGAGTTCAGCCATGATTCTCAAACGATCCCTTCTCATTCCGCTGACGGTCTTCGTCACGGCGGGGCTCATCCTGCTCGTCACGGCCGGGCTGCTCCTGCTTCAGCCCCAGCAGAGCGCCTCGAAGGTGCCGATCGGCGGCCCATTCCGGCTGACGAGCCAAGAGGGCAAGGTCTTCACCGACCAGGACCTGAAGGGAAAGCCCTTCGCGGTCTTCTTCGGCTTCACCCATTGCCCGGAGGTCTGCCCGACCACGCTCTACGACCTGACCCAGGACCTGGAGGCCCTGGGCAAGGATGCCGACAGGCTGCGCGTCGCCTTCATCACCGTCGACCCGGCCCAGGACACGCCGGAGCTGATGAAGACCTATCTCGCCTCCTTCGACCCGCGCATCGTCGGGCTCACCGGAACCGAGGACGAGATCGCCGCCGTGGCGAAGGCCTACAAGATCTATTACCGCAAGGTCCCGACCGAATCCGGCTACACGATGGACCATACGGCCACGATCTTTCTCATGGACAGCAAGGGCGAGTTCTACGGCACGTCGAACTTCCAGGAATCGACCGACATCCGCCGCCAGAAGCTGCGGCAGCTCATCCGGAACGGGTGAACGCGGCCGCCATCTTCTGTCCTGGCGTAACGAGAAAAGCCCCGGCCGAGAGGCCGGGGCTTTCCTTTGAGCCTCTGGAAGGGGCTTCGTGATGCAGCGCCCGGCAAAGAGGGTCTCGCGGCTTCGCCGGGCGCTGCGGGTTATGGCTTCAGTAGTTGTAGGCGCGCTCGCCATGATCCGCGAGATCGAGGCCTTCGCGCTCGGCGTCCTGCGTGACGCGCAGGCCGACGATCAGGTCGACGATCTTGAACAGGACCACGGAGCCGATGCCGGTCCATGCGAGGGTCGTGACCACGGCGACGGTCTGGGTCCAGACCTGACCGCCGATGCTGTACTCGCCGACACCGTAGCCGCCGAGCGAGGGAGCCGCGACCACGCCGGTGCCGATGGCACCCAGGATGCCGCCGATGCCATGGATGCCGAAGACATCGAGGGCGTCGTCATAGCCGAGCGCGTTCTTCACGCTCGTCACCGCGACGTAGCAGACCGCGCCGGCCACGAGGCCGAGCACGATGGAGCCCATGGGACCCGCGAGGCCCGCGGCCGGCGTGATGGCCACGAGGCCCGCGACCGCGCCCGACGCGATGCCGAGGAGTGAGGCCTTGCCCTTGCCGAGCGCCTCGACGGTCATCCAGGAGAGGCCCGCCGCGGCCGGCGCCACGATGGTGTTGAGGAGCGCGAGCGCCGCGCCGCCCGTGGCCTCGAGGTTCGAGCCCGCGTTGAAGCCGAACCAGCCGACCCAGAGCATGGAGGCGCCCACGAAGGTGAGCGTCAGCGAGTGCGGCGCCAGCAGGTCGCGGCCGTATCCGATGCGCTTGCCGACGAGGAGCGCCCCGACCAGGCCCGCCACGCCCGAATTGATGTGGACCACCGTGCCGCCCGCGAAGTCGAGCGCGCCGAGCTTGAACAGGAAGCCGTCCGAGAACCACACCATGTGGGCGATGGGCAGGTAGATGAAGGTCACCCAGAGCCCGGTGAACAGCATGACGGCGCTGAACTTGATGCGCTCCGCGAAGGCGCCCACGATGAGGGCGGGCGTGATCGCCGCGAAGGTGAGCTGGAAGGCCAGGAAGGTGAATTCCGGGATCGCCACGCCCTTGGTGAAGGTGTCGGCGGTCGAATCCGTCGTCACTCCGGCCAGGAAGGCCTTGGAGAAACCGCCGATGAAGGCGCCGGTTCCTTCGCCGCCCGACGTGAAGGCGAGGGAATAGCCGTAGAGCACCCAGAGGATGGCCACGAGGCTGAAGACCGAGAACACCTGCATGAGCACCGAGAGCATGTTCTTGGTGCGCACGAGGCCGCCATAGAACAGGGCGAGGCCCGGGATCGTCATGAGGATCACGAGGATCGTCGAGACGAGCATCCAGGCGGTGTCGCCCTTGTTGACGGTGGGAGCGGCTGCGTCCTGCGCCAGGGCGGGATCGATGGCGAGGAGGCCGAGGCCCAGCCCGCCGAGGGCGGTCAGGAAAAGAGGACGGGATTTCATCGGAACGAGACTCCGGATCAAAACGAGGACATTGGGCTTACAGGGCGTCGACATCGGTCTCGCCCGTGCGGATGCGAACCGCTTTCTCGATGGGTGTGACGAAGATCTTGCCGTCGCCGATTTGGCCCGTGCGGGCCGCCGCCGTGATCGCCTCGATCACTTGGCCGACGATCTCGCTGGCCACCGCCACCTCGATCTTCAGCTTCGGCAGGAAGCTCACGGCATATTCGGCGCCGCGATAGATTTCCGTATGGCCCTTCTGCCGCCCGTATCCCTTCACTTCGGTCACGGTGAGGCCGTGCACGCCGAGGGCGGTGAGCGCATCGCGCACCTCCTCCAGCTTGAACGGCTTGATGACCGCCATCACGATTTTCATGGGTCTGGTCCCCCTTTGAGACGTGTGCCCGGAAGCATCCGGGCCACGGTTTCCACGTGAACCCGCCTGGTCCGGCGGGCGTCGGGAGGGGATTAAGCAAAAAGCATGCCAAGCCTTGCGGGCTCACGCCCGGGCGGTCCTGCCTGTTTCGCAGGCAGCCGCAAATGGCCTGAAAACAGGCTTAATGATGAAAGCTTGAGCAGCTTAGCAATTAGGCATCGCGTTCGCGGATCAGGCCTTCCTGAGCCACGGACGCCACCAGGGTCCCGTCCTGCCTGAAGATGAGGCCGCGGGAGAAGCCGCGCGCCCCGCCGGCATTCGGCGTGTCCTGGGCGTAGAGCAGCCATTCGTCGGCCCGGAAGGGCCGGTGGAACCACATGGCGTGGTCGAGGCTCGCCGGCTGGATCGACGGATCGAACACCGTCCGGCCATGCGGGAAGAGGGAGGTGTCGAGCAGCGTCATGTCAGACGCATAGGCCAGGACGCACTGGTGAATGGCCGGATCGTCGGGAAGCCGGCCCGTGGTCTTGATCCAGACATGGAAGCGCGGCTCGCCCGGATCGCGGGACATGTAGCGCTTGATTTCCACCGGGCGGATCTCGAGGGGCCGCTCGCGCTCGTAATAGGTGCGCATCGGCTTCGGCATCTGGAGCAGGAGGCCGCCCTTGACCTCGTCCTCGCTGGGGAGTTCGTCCGGCCCCGGCACCTTGGGCATCTCGGCCTGGTGCTCGTAGCCGCTCTCCTCGCGCTGGAACGAGGCCGACATGGCGAAGATGGCGTGGCCGTGCTGAATCGCCACCACCCGGCGCGTGGTGAAGCTCTTGCCGTCGCGGATCCGCTCGACCTCGTAGATGATCGGAACCTTCGGGTCGCCCGGCAGCATGAAGTAGCAGTGCAGGGAATGGGGGTGGCGCCCCTCGACCGTGCGGCTCGCCGCCACCAGCGACTGGCCGATCACCTGTCCGCCGAAGACGCGCTGCCAGCCGCTCTTGGGGCTCTGCCCGCGAAACAGGTTCACCTCGAGCTGTTCGAGGTCGAGAATGGTCAGAAGGTCGGTCACGGCGCGGGACATGGGCTTCCGGTCCTCAGGTGAAGGATCTGTCATCCATCGGTGAGCGGCTTGAGAAGGTCAAGCTTGACGCTGGCGAATGGATCGCTGACACCCACCTATAACGTCGAGGGTAAGGAGAATGGCCATGAGCGCAGCAACGGGCCGGGAGCGGCCGCGCATCGTCATCGCCGGCGGGGGCCTCGCGGGCCTGTCCCTGTCGCTGGCCCTGAAGCGCGCCCTGGCCGACGGAATCGACGTGGTCATGTGCGATCCGGCCCTGCAGCGCGATCCGCACGGGGACAAGCGCGCCTATGCCATCGCGGCGGCCGCGCGCCGGATGCTGGAGGCGCTGGGCGTCTGGCAGCAGGTCGCCGACAGGGCGCAGCCCATCCTCGACATGGTGATCACCGACAGCCGCCTGCAGGATCCGGTGCGGCCGACCTTCCTCACCTTCGAGGGCGAGGTGGATGGCCACGAGCCCTTCGCCCACATGGTCACGTCGGGGGACCTCACGGCCGTCCTAGTCACGGCCTGCCGCGAGGCCGGGGTCGTCCTGAGGCCCGAGGGCGTGAAGAATTTCTCGGCCCAGAGCGCCGGGATCGACGTATCGCTCGCGGGCGGGGAGAGCCTTCCGGCGGTCCTCCTGGTCGCGGCGGACGGCGCCCGCTCCCGCCTGCGGGAGCAGGCGGGTATCGGCTGGATCTCCTGGCCCTACCACCAGTCGGGCATCGTGGCGACGATCGTTCACGAGCGCGACCACGAGGGGCGGGCGATCGAGCATTTCCTGCCCTCGGGCCCCTTCGCGATCCTGCCCCTGAAGCCCGAGGTTTTGCCCGGCGGCACCCTGCGGCACCGCTCCTCCATCGTCTGGAGCGAGCGCAGCGAGAACGTTCCGGCGCTGCTCGAATCCCCGCCGGAGGACCTGCTCGCCGAGCTCGAACGGCGATTCGGCCTCGAACTCGGGCGCATCGCCTTCGAGACCAGGCCGCAGGCCTATCCCCTGTCCTTCGGCGTCGCGCGCTCCTTCGTGGCCGAGCGCCTCGCACTCCTGGGCGATGCCGCCCACCTGATCCATCCCATCGCGGGCCAGGGTCTCAATCTCGGCCTGCACGACGCGGCGGTCCTGGCCGAGATCGTCACGGACGCGCTCCGCCTCGGCCTGGATCCGGGCAGCGCAGACATCCTCGACCGCTACGAACGCGCCCGGCGGGCCGACATCACCGCCATGGGCATGATGACGGACGGCCTCAACAGGCTCTTCTCCAACGACGTCCTGCCCGTCCGCCTGATCCGCGACCTGGGGCTCGGCCTCGTCGACCGGATGCCGGGCCTCAAGCGCTTCTTCATCCGCGAGGCGGCGGGCCTGCGCAGCGAGACGCCGCGGCTGCTCAAGGGCGAGGCGCTCTGACGGAACACCGAAGATCCGCGGCTATATTCCCCTGAGGAATGCCCCGCGAGGACTTTGCGGTTTTCGGGCTTTTGAAACTAAATAAAATAACGTATCAGGATTGGACGACGACATCCTGAAGGTTACCCATGCCCATCATTTCCACGCTTCCGGCGACCGCCGGCTTGAATGCACGGCTCGAGATCCAGACCAATTCGACCGAGGACATCATCGTGAATGTTCCGGGCGGCGTGGACGGAACGGGAGCCCCAGGGCTGGCCATTCAGCTGCAAGACATAACGGCTTCCGTCATCGAAACCACGAAACTTCAGCTCGACACGGCTATCTATGGGGCCGTCGGCGGCATCGAGATCGTGGCCGCGCGCGACACCACGGCAATTCCGAGCAGCGCCCTCAACATCTACAGCGTCGACAACAATGTCGGCATCACCACAACGGGGGGCGACAGCTACGGCATCAGAATCACCGAGACCGGCACGGCGACGGGGGCTCTGAAGCTCAACAATGCGGGGGTCATCAGCACCAAGGGAGTCGCGGTTCTGGGCGGCTCCGAAGGCGACGTCATCGTCAATACGCGCGAGATCAAGACCACCGGCGCCATCGCCATCGATCTCGGCAAGGGCAACGATTTCTATGACGGCCGCTCCGGCACGGTCGTCGGCAAGGTCGTGCTCGGCGAGGGCAACGACACCGCCTATGGCGGGGCAAGCTCCGAAACCTTCTCCGGCGGCGCGGGCGACGATACCCTCGACGGCGGCGGCAGCACCGACACGGTGGATTATTCCGACGCCACGTCCGGCCTCACGGTCGATCTGGCCAAGACCATCGCGCAGCTCATCGGCGGCGGCCAGGGCCAGGATCTCCTGCTCAACATAGAGAACGTCATCGGGGGTACTTTCGCCGACGCGCTGACGGGCGACAACGGCAGCAACTGGCTGATTGCCGGACAAGGCGACGACACCCTTCTCGGAGGTCTGGGCGACGATACGCTCGATGGCGGCGAGGGTGCCAACGACACGGTCCGCTACAGCGGTTCGACCGGCGCCACGGTCAGCCTCCTCCTGACGACCGCCCAGGATACCGGCTACGGCAAGGACATCCTGATCGGCATCGAAAACCTCGAAGGCGGCAGCGGGGCCGACAAGCTCACCGGCAACGATGCCGCCAACAAACTCACCGGCAACAGCGGCAGCGACACCCTGGAGGGCGGCAAGGGCAACGATACCCTCTATGGCGGCGGCGGCAACGACTGGGCGGTGTTCACCGGCAAGCGGAGCGACTACGCCTGGACCAGCACCACGGCTTCGGACGGCACGGTCACGACCGACATCACGGACAATGTCTCCGGCCGGGACGGTGCGGACAGGCTCGTCAACATGCGATTCCTGCGTTTCACCAACGGCACGGAAACGACCACCGACGACGAGATCGTGGCCCTGAAGAACGGCGCCCCGACCGGCATCAGCCTCAGCGTTTCGAGCGTGCGGGAGAGCGTGACGGTCGGTTCCTATATCGGGAGCCTGTCGGGCACCGACCCCGATGGGGACACCCTGACCTATACCCTCCTGCCGGGGTCCGATCCCAGGTTCAAGGCGGTCGGTTCCTTCCTGTACCTGGACGGTGTGCTGGATTACGAAACCGCGGCGTCGCACCAGATCACCGTCAAGGCCGTCGATGCCTATGGAGGGGAGTTCGTCAAAACCCTGACGATCGGCGTGACGAATGTCGTCGAGACGACGGGGCTGACCCGCTCCGGCACTGCCGGAGACGAAGAACTCGTGGGCGAGAACGGCAACGATCAGATCTTCGGGCTCGGCGGCAACGACCGGCTCTTCGGGCTCCTCGGGAACGACACGCTCTACGGCGGCGACGGGAACGATGTCGTGGTCGGCGGCAACGGCAAGGAGCCGAGCGGCAACGACAAGCTCTACGGCAATCTCGGGGCCGATCAGCTCTATGGCGGCGACGGGCAGGATATCTTCGTGTTCGACACCAAGCTGAGCAAAGCGAACATCGACACCATCCTGGACTTCAAGCCGGCCGACGACACGATCTACCTGTCCCGCGCGATCTTCAAGAAAGCCGGCAAGGTGGGCTTCCTCAAGAAGGCCGACTTCGTCGTCGGCAGCAAGATCAAGGATACGTCGGATCACATCGTCTATCAGAAGACGACGGGCGCCCTGTTCTACGATGCGGATGGAACCGGGAAAATCAAGCCGATCCAGTTCGCCACGATCGAGAAGAACCTCCACCTGACCTACAAGGACTTCTTCATCGTCTGACCTCGCCGATGCGCCTTCTTTGGACTGGCGCATCGTTCGGGTCGCTGGCGCTGACCGCTGGTTCCGCACCCAATGAAAAAGGCCGGAGGAGACTCCGGCCTTTGTCGTTTTCTGACTGATGCGCCTTACTTCTTCTTCTTGGCGCGCTCGATGCCCTCGTTGATGAGGCGATGGGCCTCCCCGGCGTCGCCCCAGCGGATGATCTTCACCCACTTGCCGGGCTCGAGGTCCTTGTAGTGCTCGAAGAAGTGCTCGATCTGCTTGATGGTGATCTCGGGCAGGTCGGTATAGTTCTGCACCCGGTCATAGCGCTGGGTGAGGTGGGCGGACGGCACGGCGATGATCTTCTCGTCCTCGCCCGCATTGTCCTCCATCACCAGCACGCCGACGGGGCGCACGCTCATGATCGCGCCCGGGATGATGGCGCGGGTGTTGGCGATCAGCACGTCGCAGGGATCGCCGTCGCCGGAGAGCGTGTGGGGAATGAAACCGTAATTCCCCGGATACCGCATGGCCGTGTAGAGGAAGCGGTCGACGATGAGGGTGCCCGCATCCTTGTCCATCTCGTACTTGATGGGCTCGCCGCCGAGCGGCACTTCGACCACGACGTTGACGTCGTTCGGCGGGTTCTTTCCAATCGCAATCGCGTCAAGGCGCATAGAGCTGTTCTCCCGAACAAGGCTTGGGGCATTTCCACGCGAAGTGAATGCCGGTTCGCGGGTGAAAATGCGGCAAAAGGAGGCCCGGGGGCGATTTCCCCCTCCAAGGGCGGAAACGGCTCCCGATCACTGGGCGTCTCACTAGCCGGACTGGGCTCCGGCAACAAGAACCGAAAACGGGTTTTCAGCGAAACAGATACGCTACCTTAGCCAAAGGCGTGCCGCCGATGCGCTCCTCGACCCGGGCGATGCTCCGGCCGCCCATTCCCTCGTAGAAGGCGCAGGCCCGCTCGTTGTCGGCCAGGGCCCACACGACGATCCGGCTCATCTCGTTGTGCCGGAGGTCGTTGCAGACGGCCTTGAACAGGCGGCGCCCGAAGCCGAGGCCCTGGTATTCCGGCATGAGGTAGAGTTCATCGATCTCGCCGTCCGCCGGCAGCGAGCGGTCGCGGCAGCGGCCATAGGAGGCATAGCCCGCGACGCCTTTTCCGGCATCCAGCACCACCAGCGGGCGGCCCCGGCTCACCGTCGAGCGCCACCAGCGCTCGCTGCGTCGGGCGAACATCTTCTCGAGCGTCACGCCGGGAATGATCCCCGCATAGGCCTCGCGCCAGGCGGCGTCGAAGACAGTGGACAAGGCAGCGGCGTCATCGGGCTTCGCATGCCGGATACTGACGAGAAGATCGCTCATGGCTCGGGTAAAGGTCTAGCAGGCAATAAGGTCAGAATCCACGGAAACGGGTTAACGGAGCGTTAACGAAAGCCGGGATCCGCTTGAGGAAAGCGTGCTCTTTTAAGCAGAACGGGACGCCCGAGGGCACGGGCAAAACGACGCAAGGGCCGATAACCCATGAAAAAGGCCGGAGCGTTCACGGCTCGAACGCTCCGGCCCCGAAAGGTTGCGCCCGCTCCGGATCGGAGCGGGCGGTCTCGTTCTCCGCTTACGCCGCGAGCTGACGCAGGACGTAGTGGAGGATGCCGCCGTTGCGGAAGTATTCCACTTCCTCCAGCGTATCGATGCGGCAATGGACCGGAACGCGCTTCACCGAGCCGTCGGCGGAGGTGATTTCCATCTCCATGCGCTGGCGCGGCTTCAGGTCTCCGGCGAGGCCCTTGATCGTGACGGTCTCGTTGCCCTTCAGGCCGAGAGACTCCCACGAGGTGCCCTGCTCGAACACGAAGGGAGCCACGCCCATGCCGACGAGGTTCGAGCGGTGGATGCGCTCGAAGCTCTCGGCGATCACGGCGCGCACGCCGAGCAGGTTCGTGCCCTTCGCGGCCCAGTCGCGCGACGAGCCGGTGCCGTATTCCTTGCCGGCCAGAACCACCAGCGGAACGCCCTCGTCCTTGTAGCGCATGGCGGCGTCGTAGATGAACATCCGCTCGCCGGAGGGCTGGTGGATGGTGTAGCCGCCCTCGACCACGAGGCCGTTCTCATCCTTCACCATCTGGTTCTTGATGCGGATATTGGCGAAGGTGCCGCGCATCATGACCTCGTGGTTGCCGCGCCGCGTGCCGTACTGGTTGAAGTCGGCCACCGCGACCTGGTGCTCCTGCAGGTACTTGCCGGCCGGAGAATTGGCCCGGATGTTGCCCGCGGGGGAGATGTGGTCGGTGGTGATCGAGTCCTGGAAGAGGCCGAGGATGCGTGCGTTCACGACGTCCGTGACCGGCTTCGGCTCCTTCGCCATGCCCTCGAAGTAGGGCGGGTTCTGCACATAGGTCGAACCCATGTCCCACTCATAGGTGAGGCCCGGCTCGAAGGTGACTTTCTTCCAGTTGGCGTCGCCCGAGAACACGTCGGCGTAGCGGGTCTTGAACAGCTCGCTCGTGATCGTGCGGTCGATGAACTCCTGCACCTCGGCCGAGGAGGGCCAGATGTCCTTCAGGTACACCGGCTTGCCGTCGGAGCCCGTGCCGAGCGGATCCTTGGTCAGGTCCACCAGCATGGAGCCGGCGAGCGCGTAGGCCACGACCAGCGGGGGCGAGGCGAGGTAGTTCGCGCGCACGTCCGGGTTGACGCGGCCCTCGAAGTTGCGGTTGCCCGAGAGCACCGACACGGCCACGAGGTCGTTGTCGTTGATCGCCTTCGAGACGTTCTCCGGCAGCGGGCCCGAATTGCCGATGCAGGTGGTGCAGCCGAAGCCGACGAGGTTGAAGCCCAGCGCGTCGAGATCGTCCTGCAGGCCGGCCTTCCTGAAGTATTCCTCGACGATCTGCGATCCGGGCGCGAGCGAGGTCTTCACCCACGGCTTGGACTTCAGGCCCTTGGCGACCGCGTTGCGGGCGAGAAGGCCCGCGCCGATCATCACGCTCGGGTTCGAGGTGTTGGTGCAGGAGGTGATCGCCGCGATCACCACGTCGCCGTGGCCGAGATCGTAATTGGCGTTCTCCACCTTCACGCGCTTGGCCGTCTCGCCGGCCTTGCGGAACTCCTTCTCCATCGCGCCGAGGAACTCGGTCTTGGCGTTGTCGAGGGTCACGCGGTCCTGCGGGCGCTTGGGTCCGGCGAGCGAGGGAACCACGTCGCCGAGGTCGAGCTCGAGGGTGTCGGTGAAGACCGGATCCGGCGTTTCGGCTGTGCGCCACATGCCCTGGGCCTTGGCATAGGTCTCGACGAGGGCGACGCGCTCGTCCGTGCGGCTCGTGGTGCGCAGGTAATCAATCGTCTTCTGGTCGATCGGGAAGAACCCGCAGGTGGCGCCGTATTCGGGAGCCATGTTGCCGATCGTGGCGCGGTCGGCCACCGACATGTCGTTGAGGCCGGGGCCGTAGAACTCGACGAACTTGCCGACCACGCCCTTCTTGCGCAGCATCTGGGTGACGGTCAGCACGAGGTCGGTCGCGGTCACGCCTTCCTTCAGCTTGCCCGTGAGCTTGAAGCCGATGACCTCGGGGATGAGCATGGAGACCGGCTGGCCGAGCATGGCGGCCTCGGCCTCGATGCCGCCGACGCCCCAGCCGAGGACGGCGAGGCCGTTGACCATGGTGGTGTGCGAATCGGTGCCCACCAGCGTGTCCGGGTAGGCGATCTCGTCACCGCTCGCCACGTCCTTGCGGGTCCAGACGGTCTGGGACAGGAATTCCAGGTTCACCTGGTGGCAGATGCCGGTGCCGGGAGGAACGACCGAGAAGTTCTCGAAGGCGGTCTGGCCCCACTTGAGGAAGCGGTAGCGCTCGCCGTTGCGCTGGTATTCCAGCTCGACGTTGCGGTCGAAGGCCTTCGGCGTGCCGAACTCGTCCACGATCACCGAGTGGTCGATGACGAGGTCGACGGGCACGAGCGGGTTGATCTTGCGCGGGTCGCCACCGAGGTTCTTCATGGCATCGCGCATGGCCGCGAGATCCACCACGGCCGGAACGCCGGTGAAGTCCTGCATCAGCACGCGGGCGGGGCGGTAGGCGATTTCCTTCTCGGCCTTGCCCTTGTTGTCGAGCCAGGCGGCCACGGCCTCGATATCGGCCTTGGTGACGGTGCGGCCGTCCTCGTAGCGGAGCAGGTTCTCGAGCAGGACCTTCATGGAGAAGGGCAGCTTCGAGGCGCCCTTGAGGCCGTTCTTCTCGGCCTCGGCGAGCGAGTAATAGGTGTATGTCTTGTCACCAACCTTGAGGGTCTGGCGAGCATTGAAGCTGTTGTTGAGCGTCACGGCGAATCCTCGCGTGCATTTGGGTTACGAACAGGTTGTTCGGCCGAAAGCGCGATAAGCGCGCGCCGCTCCGGGGGCGCCCGGATAGGGTATAAGCGCGCGAGGCGGATTGGACGCCTTGGCGCGCGGCGCAGCCGGGGGTGCTATAGATCATTTCGAACCATCCCGCTACACGGTTTAGAACCATTCTGGGGTGCAATCAGGGCAGGGGTCCGAATTGGGGACGAGTTTGCGTCTGAACGTCGAGAATTTGGCCTGCGACCGGGGGGAACGCCGCATTTTCGAGGGAATCGCCTTCACGCTGGAGCCCGGCGAAGCCCTGGTGATCACCGGCCGCAACGGGGCCGGGAAATCGACCCTGCTCGAGCTCCTGGCCGGGCGGCTCACCCCTTCGGCCGGCACGATTCGCCTCGACGGAGCCGGCGAGCGCCGCCTGCCCGAATGCCTGCATTACGTCGGCCACCGGGACGCCCTGAAAGGCGCGCTCACGGCCGAGGAAAACCTGGAATTCGCCCGCGACTTCCTGGGCAGTCCCGCGCTGCCGCCCCGGGAGGCACTCGAAGCCGTGGGGCTTGCCCACGCGGCCCGGCTGCCGGTGGCCTACCTGTCGGCCGGACAGCGCCACCGGGTCGCGCTCGCCCGGCTCTTGGTCGCGCACCGGCCCCTGTGGCTCCTCGACGAACCGACCTCGGCCCTCGACACGGCCTCGCAGGAGAGCCTGCGCCTGCTGCTCGAAAGCCATCGCGAGCGCGGCGGAATGATCGCGGCCACCACCCATTCGCCGCTCTTCCTGAAGGACGCCAAGGAGATCAGGATCGAGCGCAGGCCCGCCCGGGCGATGGGGGACGTCCGATGATCCGCGCCTTCCGGGCCCTCCTGATTCGCGACCTGAGGCTCGCCGCCCGGGTCGGCGGCTCGGGCGTCATGGGGCTCATCTTCTTCCTCATGATCGTGACCCTCATTCCCTTCGCGCTCGGGCCCGACCTCAACCTCCTGTCGCGGATCGGACCGGCCATCCTCTGGATCGCGGCCCTGCTCGCGACCCTGATCGGCCTCGACCGGCTCTTCCAGACCGACCAGGAGGACGGATCGCTGGATCTGCTCAGGCTCTCGCCCGCGCCGCTGGAAATGGTCGTGCTGGCGAAGGTCGCCGCCTACTGGCTCGTCACGGGCCTGCCGCTCGCCATCGCGGCGCCCTTCCTCGGCCTTCTCGTGGCGCTCTCGCCGGAGGCCATGCTCGCCATGGTGGCGACGCTCCTCGTCGGCACGCCCGCGCTCACCTTCATCGGCGCCGTGGGGGCGGCGCTCACCGCGTCGCTCCGGCGCGGCGGCCTGATCCTGGCGATCCTGGTCCTGCCCTTCATGATCCCGACCCTGATCTTCGGCGTCTCGGCCGCGAACGCGGCGGTGGGCGGGACGGTGCCCTTCGCGACACCGTTCCTCATCCTCGTCGCGCTCTCGCTGGTGGCGGCCGTGGTCGGCACGGTGGGGGCCGCGGCGGCCCTGCGCTCGGGAGAGTGATCTTCATGTCATCCCCGGCGGCTCGGAGAGCCGGGAAGGGGATCCATGGAAGCGTCGCGCCTGCGGGTGGATTCCCTTCCCCTCCGCTGCGCTCCGGCCGGGAATGACAAGGAGGAACCGCACCCTGTCATCCCCGGCGCGCAAAGCGCGGGAAGGGGATCCATGATCAAGCAGCATGGCAGTGGATTCACTTCTCTCCGCTGCGCATCCTTTCGGGAGCGGCACGCCTATGTCCTGCGGACGGCCCCTCAGGGTCTCAAGCTGATCCCGAAGGCCTGCTCGATGGCGGCCTTGCCGTCCCGCTCCACCCGGTAGATCGCCCGATAGAGGCCGGGGCGGAAGCCGCCCGCGGGCTGCCGGATGCCCGCGAAGGCCATGACCTGCGCCTTGTTGCGGTCGAGCGGGGGCGCCTTGTTCTGGGCGACGGGCTTTCCGTTCGTGTCGAAGAGGGTCAGGGTCTGGACGTCGCCGCCCTTCAGGCCGATGGCGCGCACATAGGCCACGAGGGCAGGGGACGTGGTGGTGGGCGCATCGCGCTCGGCGGCTCCCGCTTCGATCGCCTCCATGGTCACCGGGCCGGGAGCGAAGCCTTTGTTCAGGACGCTGCCCGCCTGATAGGCCAGGGCCTGCCGGGCCGAGGCGTCCCACAGGGACGTCCCGCCGCCGCAGGCGTTGTCCGCGACCCCGAACGCGAAGGGATCCACGACCTTGCCGTCCTTGCGCACGGTCATGTGGAGATGGGGAAACTCGGTCAGGCCCGAGAGGCCGATCCGTCCGATCCGGTCTCCCGCCTTCACCGGGTCTCCCGGCTTCACGCCGATGCTCCCCTTCGCCATGTGGCAATACTGGGTCTCCCAGCCGTTGCCGTGATCGACCACCGCGCCGTTGCCGCATTCGGTCTTGGCGACGCTGCCGCGGCCCCTGTCGGCGACGGAGACGTCCTCCACGCCATCCCGGACCCGCAGCACCTTGCCGTCCGCCGCCGCCACCACATCGACCCCCGCCTTCTGGGCCGCCAGGGTCGGCACGCGGATGTCGATGCCGTCATGCTTGTCGTAGGTGAGCGTGCCGCATTGATAATCGCGGGCACCAGGGGAGGAATCGTGGTCGACGTAGTGCTGCACGAAGCAGCTGCGCCCGACCTCGCAGGCGACCGGCAGGCGGAAGGTCATGTCCTGCCCCGCCGCCGTGGCGGGCGCGGCCAGGATGGCAAGGGCGAGAAGGCTCGGGACGTGAAGGCGCATGATCGCTCCGCAACAGAGATACGCGATCATAAGCCGGTTCCCATGGCGAATGAAGGGCGGGGTCTTTCAGGATCGGGACGATGACGGGGAGGCTTGATCCTCGCTTTGTCATTCGCGGTAGGACGCGTCAGCGGAGGGGAAGGGAATCCAGAGCGCCGAGCCCGACCGTGGATCCCCTTCCCTCGCTTCGCTCGCCGGGGATGACAGCGAGCGTGAACCACACCTT
>JBOZRS010000134.1:0-108935 GCA_050789065.1 Microvirga sp. | reverse complement strand
TTCTTTCTTCACTTGTCAAAGAGCAGCATCACAGGATGCACGAAGCTTCCGAAGCAGACAGCGCCTCACCCCGGTTTCCCGGTCTGAGCCGCCAGACCCGAAGCTCCCCGGCCAGACCCGCCGCAGCGGCCCGCCGTCGATGAACCCTGTCTACCCCACCCCAACCGCACCGTCAACACCCAACCAGAAAAAATTTTCCAATTTTGCGTTTTCCGTTGCGGCTTCTAGTATTCGAGACGAGCTTCATGGTTCACAGAAGCGTATCCGCCCTGCGTTTACATTGCTCAAGCCAATGAGAACTGGCTCGAGATCTTCTCGTTTTCGTCAGAGGAGCCCTTGGACAACGGCCATATATTGGCGTCCAAGGCTCGTGGCGCTGACCGAAACCTTTGAAAGCTTCGGTCCGACCCGAACGCGCAGTAGAGGTTCGGAGGAACCCGGCCGTGTCGGTGTCGTGTGAGATTGAAGCTCGCCCAAACTGAATTCCGGCGGGGCTGCGGATATGTCGATTGCTGGCGGTTTTGTCAACACCCGAAAGACAGGATTTGAGGCCTTTCCCTCATGCGCCAGAGAGTCACCTGAGGGGACCGTAGCCATGACCCTGGACATAAGGGTCACTTTGGCTGTTTTCGGACCGGTCTCTTTGAAGGCCGGCTTCTCCCCTCCCCTCGCCCTTTAAGGCCAAGGAACGGACAGTGCACCGCCCGCGACGTTGCGGCTTCTCATTCGCGGCGGGCGTGCGAAAGGGCCTCAAGCCGCTACATCGGCCGTGAGACGCCCTTCATGGATCGCATGACAGGCGACCCCTCCGAGCAATGCCGGAATTTCCGCCGTGCAGCGCTCGTTCGCGAAGGGGCAGCGAGGATTGAAGGTGCAGCCCGACGGTGGGTTGATGGGATTCGGGATCTCCCCTCTTACGGGAATACGCTGGCGTCCGGTCATCCCTACGTCCGGCACCGCATCGAGGAGCATGCGGGTATAGGGATGCTTCGGCCGAGCGAAGAGTTCGCGCCCCTCGGAAATCTCGACGATGCGGCCGAGATACATGACGCCGATCCGGGTCGCCATATGGCGGACGACAGCAAGGTTGTGGCTGATGAACAGGTAGGTCAGGCCCAGACGGTCCTGCAGGTCGCGCATGAGGTTCAGGATCTGGGCTTGGACCGAAACGTCGAGCGCCGAGGTCGGCTCGTCGCAGACGATGAATTCGGCATCGGAGGCGAGAGCCCGGGCGATGGCGATGCGTTGTCTCTGGCCGCCGGAGAACTCGTGCGGATATTTCCGGCCGTCGGCCGGATGGAGTCCGACGAAGGACAGAAGTTCGCCGACCCGGTCGGCGATGTCCTTCTCCCCCTCGATCAGCCGGAAGGCCCTGATCGGCTCGGCGACGATGCGATCGACCTGCCAGCGGGGATTGAGGCTGGCATAGGGATCCTGGAAGATCATCTGGATCCGCCGCCTCAGGCGCTGCCGCTCGGCCGAAGCCGCACGGCTCGTCATGGAGATCCCGTCGATCACGACCTCGCCGCTCGTCGGCGGCAGAAGGCCGACCACCATGCGGGCCACCGTCGACTTGCCGGAGCCGGACTCGCCCACGAGAGCGAAGGTTTCTCCCCGGGAGATGGTGAAGGAGACCCCGTCCACTGCTTTCAGGTACTGCTTCTCACCGCCTTCAAGCACCCGGTTGAGCCACGGCTTCGAGACGTCGAATACGCGACGCAGGTCATTGACTTCGACATAAGAACGCTCTGTCACGCAACGGCCTCCGAGCGGACGGTGGTTTGATCGTAGAGATGGCAGGCCACCTGGTGCCCGCTGTGCTGAATGGGATCCGGCCGCTCGACCCTGCAACGATCGAAGGCATGAGGGCAACGGGGATTGAACGCGCAGCCGGAAGGAATCGCCGAAAGCCGCGGCATGGAGCCTGGGATCTGCACGAGACGCTCGGCATCGCTTTCCAGCGATGGAATCGCCCCCATGAGACCCTTGGCATAGGGATGGAGCGGATTCTGCACCACGTCCCGCACGGGACCGATCTCTGCAATCCGTCCCGCATACATGACGGCGACCCGATCCGCTGTTTCGGCGATGACACCCATGTCGTGGGTGACCAGCATGATGGCCGTGCCGTGCTCCCGCCCCAGCCTTTTCAGAAGGGCAATGATCTGCGCCTGAACGGATACGTCGAGGGCCGTGGTCGGCTCATCGGCGATGATGAGTTCTGGCTCGGCGCAGAGGGCCAATGCGATGACGACGCGCTGTCGCATGCCGCCCGAGAACTCGTGCGGGTAGCTGTCGATCCGCCTGTCGGGCGCCGGAATGCCAACCTCGGCCAGAAGATCGATGGCGCGTTTGCGGGCTGCGGAAGCGGACAGGTTCGTGTGGGTGCGGATCGTCTCGATCAGCTGCTCGCTGACCCGGTAGAGTGGGTTCAGGCTCGTCAGCGGGTCCTGAAAGATCATGCCGATGCGCTTGCCGCGCACCTTTCGCATTTCTTCAGGCGGGAGATTGTCGATGCGCAGGCCCGACAGCAGGATCTCGCCGCCTGCGATCCGCCCCGGCGGATCGATGAGGCCGATGACGGCGGAGCCGGTGACCGATTTGCCCGCGCCGGACTCGCCTACGACGCCGAGCACCTCCCCCTTGGCGATATCGAAGGAAATTCCGTCGATGGCCTTGAGGATGCCGCGCCTCGTGACGAACTCGACGCGAAGGTCGCGGACCGAGAGGACAGGTTGGACCATGGATGCGTTTTCCTCTCTCAACGCAGTTTCGGGTTCAGCGCATCCCGCAGCCAGTCGCCCAGGAGATTGATGGCGAGGACAAGGAGCGCAAGCGCAATGCCGGGGAACGCCACGATCCACCATTCGCCGGAGAACAGATAATTGTTGCCGATCCGGATCAGCGTCCCGAGGGACGGCATGGTTTCCGGCATGCCGGTACCGAGGAAGGACAGGGTCGCCTCCGTGATGATCGCAAGAGCGAGGTTGATCGTGGCGATGACGAGCACTGGCCCCAGGACATTGGGCAGGACGTGCCGGAACATGATGACAGGCGCCGGCAGGCCGATGAGGCGCGCAGCCGCGATATAGTCCTTGTTCTTTTCCACCATGACTGAGCCGCGCACGGTGCGGGCATACTGGACCCAGAAGCTCAGGCCGATGGAGAAGACGAGCACGGCCAGGGTCGTCATTTCGTCAAGCTGGCCTCCGAGCACCGACTTCACGACCCCATCCACCAGGAGAGCGATCAGAATGGCCGGGAAGGTCAGTTGCACGTCGGCGACGCGCATGATGATCGCATCGACCGTTCCGCCCACATAGCCGGCGACAAGGCCCAGGGCGATGCCGAGCGTGGCCGAGAAGGCGACGCCGAGGAACCCTACGGCCAGGGAGATCCGCAGGCCGTAGAGGATAGCCGAGAAAATGTCGCGCCCCTGCTCGTCCGTTCCCAGGAGGAAGGGCGCCTGCCCTTCTGTCTCCCACAGCGGAGGAATACGGCTGTTCAGGAGGTCGAGCGCCGCCGGGTCGAACGGGTTCTGGGGCGACAGGACACCCGCGAGCACGGCGGCCGCAATGAAGAGCACCGTCAGGAAAGCGGCCACCATTGACAGCTTGGAGCGCTTGAAGCTCGCCCAGATGTCGCTGTCGAGAAAACGGCCGGTCCAGGAGGTCGGTGCGGGTTGCGCCGAGGGCGCCGTTTGGATTGCTTCCGCCAAGATTGCCTCCTCAGGTCGGCTGCCGGATGGTGGTTCTCAGGCGAGGATCCACGACTGTGTAGAGAATGTCGACGGCGAGGTTGATCGCGACGAAGATCAGCGCGACGAGCATCAGATAGGCCGCCATGATTGGAATATCCACGTTCTGAACGGCCTGAACGAACAGAAGACCCATGCCCGGCCATTGGAAGACGGTCTCCGTGATGATCGCGAAGGCGATGACCGAGCCGAGTTGCAGTCCGACGATAGTGATGACCGGAACCAGCGTGTTCTTGAGCGCGTGTCCGAAGTGAATGGCGCGGGTCGTCAGCCCCCTCGCCCGGGCGAACTTGATGTAGTCCGTACGCAGCACCTCCAGCATCTCGGCCCGGACGATGCGCATGATGAGCGTCATCTGGAAGAGGCCCAGTGTGATGGAAGGCATAATGAGCGCCTTCAGGCCCGACGCGGTGAGGAGGCCCGTCGTCCACCAGCCGAGCTTCACGGTGTCGCCACGCCCGTAGGACGGGAGCCAGCCAAGAATCACGGCGAAGAGATAGATGAGCAGGATGCCGATCAGGAAGGTCGGAAGCGAGATGCCGATCAGCGATATCGTCTGGAAAACCTTCGCCAGGATGCTGTCTCGCTTTAAGCCGGAATAGACCCCCATCAGCACGCCGAACCCCGTTGCGAAGAGCGTCGCGCAGATGGCCAGCTCAAGGGTGGCCGGCATTCGCTCGGCCAGGAGGTCCGAGACGGGCTGCCGGAACTGGTAGGAAACCCCGAAATCCCCTTGTGCGGCCTTTGCCAGGTAGCGCACGAATTGCACCGGGACCGGATCATCGAGCCCGAGCGAGCGACGGACCTGCTCCCGCTCTGCAGCAGGCGTGTCGAGGGAGACGATCTGGTTCACCGGGTCCCCGGCGAAGCGGAACATCGCAAACGAAATGATTCCGACGGCCAGAAGAACGCCGATGGCCTGAAGGGCGCGTCGGATAATGAAAGCAAACATGAGCGGTCTCTCGATCGCAACGCCTCGAGCGGAGTCTTTCCGTCTCGAGACTTTCAAATGAATTGTCCCGGGCAGCATTCTGCCCGGGACGAGCGATCATGCTGGGACTACTCTTCCTTCTTGGCCCAGTAGAGCAGCACCGAGTTGTCTGCGCGCTGGCTCAGCTTCACCTTGTTCGAAATGCCCCAGGCCAGCGCCTGCTGGTGCAGCGGAATGTAGCCGTATTCGTCATAGGTGATCTGGAACGCCTCCTTGATCATCTGGTTGCGCTTCTCCTTGTTGCTTTCAACCAGAATCTTGTCGGTCAGTTCGTCGTGCTTCTTGTTGCAGAAATTGCCGAGGTTGGACTCGCCCCGCGAGGATTGCGGATTATCGCGGCAGCCTTCGATGTCGTACAGCACGTTGTGGCTGTCGAAGGTGCCCGGAGTCCAGCCCAGGAGATAGAAGGAGGTGTTGTAGTTGCCTGCCTTCAGCACCTTCCCGAAGTACTGCGCCTTCGGCTGGGCCATCAGGTTCACCTTGACGCCGGCGCGGGCCAGCATGCTGACGACGGCCTGACAGATCGCCTCGTCATTGACGTAGCGGTCGTTCGGGCAGTCCATGCCGACTTCGAACCCGTTCGGGTACCCGGCTTCCGCCAGCAGCTTCTTGGCGCCTTCGAGATCGTATTTCGGGCGCACGAAATCCTTCGAGTAGACAAAGAGCTCCGGCGCGATCATCAGGGCCGACGGCGTCGACATGCCGCGCATGACGCGGGACTTGATGGTCTCGATATCGATCGCCTTGTAGAAGGCTTCGCGGACGCGCTTGTCCTTGAAGGGGTTCTTGCCCTTCACGTTCGAGAACAGAAGCTCGTCGCGGGTCTGGTCCATGCCGAGGAAGATGGTGCGCAGCTCGGGGCCGGACATCACCTTCGCATTGGCGCTGCTGTTGACCCGCTGGATATCCTGCAGCGGAACCGGCTCGATGACGTCGACCTCGCCGGAGAGAAGCGCCGCAACCCGGGTGGCGTCAGAGTTGATCGGGGTAAAGACGATCTCGTCGAGGTTGTGCTCGGGCTTGTCCCACCAGTCCGGGTTCTTCTTGAAGACGGTCTTCACGCCCGGCTGGTGACTTTCGATCTTGAACGGTCCCGTCCCGTTGGCGTGAAGCGACGCGTAGCTCGGGGTCGATGCGGATGCCGGCGTCGGTGCCGCCGCGTTGTTGGCCTCGGCCCATTCCTTGTCCAGGATGTACCAGGTGTCCCACTGGGAGTTCAGGATCGGATTGGGGGATTTGAGCTTCACGTCGACCGTATAGTCGTCGACCTTCACGAACTCGGCGTTGGTCGGCACGCGGGTCTGGAAATTGGAGCCCTGGGCCCGTACCCGGTTTGCCGAGAAGATCACGTCGTCCGCAGTGAACGGATTGCCGTTGTGGAACTTGACGCCCTTGCGCAGGAAGAAGCGCCAGGTCAGGCCGTCTTCGCTGATCTCCCATCGCTCCGCCAGCGCCGGCTGGATCGCGAGATCCTTGCCACGCCGTGTCAGGCCCTCGTAGACATGCCCGAGATGGGCGTTGGTGGTGGTCTCGTTCACCGTGTAGGGATCGAGGGATTTCAGGTCGCCTTGGTTGGCATACCGAAGGGTAACGGCCATGGCCGGCAGGGCTGCACCGACCATGAAGGCGGCGGCCGCGGCTGCGAGAACTCTCTTACGAATCGTCATATTGTGTCTTTCTCCTCTGGAAGTCCCGCGTCATTGCGCGATGTTCTTATTGTCGGAGCTCCGCTTTATTGCTGCGGCTTCTTCCGTCGGCGGCAAGGTTAGGCAGGAAAGGGGCTCATGGTCTAGCCCCGACGTGCACTATCTTGACCGCCTTTTAGGCACAGAGCTCGCCGATGAGGCGGCGCAGAACCCCCTCCCCTGCCTCGAATTGACTGATTTCGATATACTCGTCCGGCTGGTGAGCCTGGGCGATATCGCCGGGGCCGCAGACCACGGTCGACCAGCCGACCCTTTGGAAGAGGCCCGCCTCCGTTCCGTACGACACCACATGGGTGCCGTTGTCGCCCGTCAGCCGCCGCATGAGGCGCTCGGCGGCTCCGTCCGTCTCGGGTCGAAGGCCAGGGACCTCCGCAATCAGCTCGACGGCGACGCCTGTCCCGGGAATGACGGCCTTCATCCGGGGCTCGACGACCTCCCGGATATAGGCTTCGTACCGTTCCACGTAGTCGGCGGGACTTTCGGTCGGAATGGCCCGGATGTCGCTGAAGAACCACGCGGACGAGGAGACGACATTTGCGGCGCTGCCGCCGACCATCATGCCGCAATGCAGCGTGGTGTAGGGCGGCTCGAACGGGTTGGCTGGGTCGGCCTGCCGCCTGTTCTCCTCCATCACGTCGTCATGCCAGGCAATGAGGCGGGCCGCGTTCATGACCGCGCTCACGCCCTGGTCGATCCGGCTGGAATGAACTGCGTGGCCCGTTACCTGGGTGCGCAGCTGGACGGAGGCCTTATGGCCCGTCACGACGGCATGGCGCGTCGGCTCGCCCACGATTACGGCGGCGGGCGTCGGGATTGTGCGGGCCATGGCCTCGACCATGGAGGGCGCACCCCGGCAGGCAATCTCCTCGTCGTAGGACAGGGCGATATGGACGGGCCGCTTCAGCGGGGCCCGAACCATCTCCGGCACCAGCGCGAGAACCAAGGCATCGAAGCCCTTCATGTCGGTGGCGCCCCGGCCGTAGAGGCGCCCGCCTCTCTCCGTGAGCGTCCAGGGATCGCTGGACCAGGCTTGGCCTTCGACGGGGACGACATCCGTATGGCCCGACAGCACAACACCGCCTTCGACCTGTGGTCCTATGCTGGCATAGAGATTGGCCTTGTCGCCCTCGGGACTCATGACAAGGGTGCTTTCGACTCCGTGGCCGTGCAGCCACTCCCTGCAAAAGTGAATGATGTCGAGGTTGCTGCTTGTCGAAACGCTCGGGAAGGCAATCAGACGCGCGAGCATCTCGCGGGGCGACAGGGACATATTGTGCGAACCTCCTCTTGGTGGATGCAGCATCCAATCCCCATAAGGCAAAGGTCAAGCTGCTTTTCTTGGAAGACGACCGACATGAGCGGTTGACGAAGCGGGCTTTGCACCACCATGATCGCCTCCCTGTCATGACCCGCGTTCCTGTTCACACATCCGCAAGCGCACCACCCGCCGGCCCGTATTCCCAGGCTGTCCGGGTAGGAGATCTGCTCTTCGTCTCAGGGCAATTGCCCCTCGATCGCAGCGGGGCGCTTGTGGGCGCCGGAGACATCAGGATCCAGACGCAGGTCGTTCTCGACAATATCGCCGCGATCCTGCAAGAGGCGGGATCATCCCTGGACCATATCGTCAAGACGACTGTCTTTCTGACCAGTCTCGATAATTTCTCCGGGATGAACGAAGTCTACGCGACGGCCTTCACACCACCCTACCCTGCACGCTCGACCGTCGAGATCAGCCGGCTGCCGGGCGGCATGCTCCTCGAAATCGACTGTATTGCCTTAGCTGAACGGAAAGCCTCATGACCGCCTTTGACGTGACCCTGTCCGACATCGACGCCGCCCGCGGCCGCATTGCCGGGCGTGTCAGACGTACGCCCGCCTTCGACAGCCCCGATGTATCGGCTCACCTTGGCCGGCGATGCGCCCTGAAGATGGAGGCGCTGCAGCTCGCGGGCTCGTTCAAGGTCAGGGGCGTCTTCAACAAGGTGCTGACCTTGAGCGAGGAGGAGCGCCAGCGTGGTCTCGTGACCGTCTCGGGCGGCAACCACGCGATCGCCGTCGCTCGGGTCGCCGGAACGCTCGGTCTCGATGCTCTCGTGCTGATGCCGAAGGTCACGCCCCGGTTCAATGTCGAGCTGACGACGAAGTTCGGCGCGCGGGTGGAGCTTTGCGACGATGCGGCGGAAGCCTTTGCGAAGGCCGAAGCCTATCAGCAGGCAGGCCGGCTCTTCGTCCACCCTTACGACGATCCGGCCATTATCGCCGGGCATGGCACGCTCGGACTCGAGTTCCTGGATGACATCCCTGACCTCACCCATGTGTTCGTGTCGATCGGAGGTGGCGGATTCATGTCCGGAGTCGCGGCCGCCCTGAAGGCGAAGCGGCCGTCTCTCAAGATCTATGGCGTCGAGACGGTAGGGGCAGAGACCATGACCGAAGCCCTCAAGGCGGATCATCCGGTGACGATCCGCGCCACGTCGGTCGCCCGGACGCTGGGCGCACCGTTCGCCACACAGCGAACCCTGTCGGCGGCGAAGCTCTTCCTGGAAGAGGTGGTGCTCGTGGAGGACCAGCCGGTCATCGACGATGTGAGCTGGCTTCTCCAGACGGAGAAGCTTCTTTGCGAGCCCGCGGCCGCCTGCGTCCTGACCGCCGCCCGGAAGATCGCCCCCTCCCTGGCAGACGACAGCGTGATCGGTCTCGTGCTTTGCGGCTCCAACATCTCGCTGGACGATCTCGACGCCTGGCGCCAGCAGCGCCGCGCATCTTAGGGCATTTTGCGGCGACGGCGATCCGGTTCACCGCTCCAGTCTCGGGGAGATGGAAGCAAGGTGCGCCCGCTTCTGTGGGCGCGCCTTCGAACCCTTCTTGCGGAATCGATGCTGACTGACTGGTCGACCTATGCGGAAGCCAGCTCGGAAACCGTGCGCCTGGAGCCCTGCTCCATGAGTCGCGTCAGAGCGGCTGTCACCGGTCCGGCGAAGCGTGGATCCGTCGGGAGATCGTCTCCGAAGATCTCCCGTACGGCAAAGAGTTCTTGGGCAAGGCACCCTGCGGAGTTTCCGGCGCGATCCGCCAGTTCGCGCAGCCGCGCCGCCATGGGATCTCGCACGTCGATAGGCGCGCCCTTCTCGTCGATGCCTGTCACGTAGCGCATCCAGGCTGCCACTCCGAGCGCGAGCCGCTCGATTGGCGCATCCTGGCGGAGACGGTCACGGACCGTTCCGAGGAGGCGCTGCGGCAGCTTCTGCGAACCGTCCATGGCGATCTGCCAGGTCCGGTGCCGCAAGGCTGGGTTCTTGAAACGCGCAATGAGAGCGCGCTTGTAGGAGGCGAGATCCGCGCCCGCCGGCATGTGGAGAGTGGGTGTCACTTCCTCGTCCATCAGCCCCTCGATGAGGCGCACGAAGGCCGGATCGGTCATCGTATCGGCAACGGTCTCATATCCGGCGAGATAGCCGAGATAGGCCAGCGTCGAGTGACTGCCGTTGAGAAGCCGGAGCTTCATGTGCTCGTAGGGCTCGACATCCGTTACGAACTCGACCCCTGATCCCTCCCAGGCAGGGCGACCTTGGGGAAAGCGATCCTCGATGACCCATTGCGTGAAGGGCTCGGTCACTACCGGCCAGGCGTCGGTCACGCCCAAGGATTCGCTGATCCGCCTGCGGTCCCCGTCGGTGGTCGCGGGAACGATCCGGTCGACCATGGTCGATGGACAGGACACCTCATCGGCGACGAACCGGCCGAGGGCAGGATCGACCAGCTCGGCAAAGCGGGTCAGAACGCGCATTGCCGTGCGCCCGTTGGACGGAAGATTGTCACAGGTGAGCACCGTGAAGGGCGGCACGCCCGCGATCCGGCGACGGCGCAGAGCCTCGATGATGAACCCAGGGGCGGATCGGGGCAGGTGAAGGTTTGCCAGGTCGTGCACGATGTCCGGATGGGCTTCGTTCAGGCTGCCTTTCGCCGGGTCATGGCAATAGCCCTTTTCCGTCACGGTCAACGAGACGATTCGCGTTCCCGGATCGGCCATGACGCGCAGGAGATCCTCCACAGCCCGGGGAGCCACAATGACACGCTTGATCGAGCCGATGACCCGGAGCGCCTCTCCGTCGCTCGAACGAACCGAAAGCGTATAGAGACCGCCCTGCGGCTCCAGCGCATCGTAGGTATCGGGACTGCGCAGACTCGCGGCCACGATGCCCCAGCGCGGATCCTGCGCCAGAATATCGTCCGTGTAGACCGCCTGATGGGCACGGTGGAACGCGCCCACGCCGAGATGCACGATCCCGGTCGTCACCGCGCGACGGTCGTAACGAGGACGTGCGATCGAGGACGGCAGGGCTGAAAGCGTGGCTTCGTTCAAGCGCTTCGACATGGCATCCTCAATGCGCCGGCTGCTGCTTGGCGCGGGTGACGATCTGCGTGGGATTGACGAAGCGCAGAGCGATGATGAGCCACACGAGGGTCGTGACCATGTAGATCACCGCCATGGCATCGATCGACTGAACGGCCCGGACGCCCGCGGCGAAGACGGCGTAATAGAGCGCCACGACCAGCGTCTGGCTCGTGGGCCCGGCCACGAGGAACGTCAGCTCGAACATCGCGATGGTGCGCACCAGCACCAGCAGGAGCGCCGCGAGGATCCCCGGAAGGAGCAGCGGCAGGAGGACGTGAATGAAGAGCTTGAAGGTATTGGCGCCGAACACCCGGGCAGCCGCCTCGATCTTAGGGTCGATCTGCTCGATGAACGGGATCATGACGAGAATGACGAAGGGGACAGTCGGCACGAGATTGGCCGCGACGACGCCCCAGAACGTTCCCGCGAGGCCTGTCTGATAAAGGACCGTCGCGAGCGGAATGCCGAAGGTGATGGGCGGGATCAGGAGCGGCAGCAGGAAGAGCAGCACGAGAAGCCGTTTGCCCGGAAAGTCGCGGCGGGCCAACGCATAGGCAGCGGTGACCCCTAGCGCGCCGGAAATCAGGACCACAAGCCCAACCACCTGGAAGGTGACCATCAGGACGTCCCAGAGCTGGAACTCGTTCCAGGCGGAGGAGTACCACCGGGTCGTCCAGCCCAGCGGCAGCCAAGTGCCGAGCCAGCGGGTCGCAAACGAACTCGTGACCACGGTCGCGATCATGGCCAGAAGATTGAGAATGAAGAAGCCGACCAGGGTCCAGACGGCTACGGCCCAGAGCTTCGAGCCGAGTGTCGTATCGCGGATCATCGGTCTTACCCTTTCGCGCCGGAAGCGGGCCCACGGTAGAACAGCCCGCGGGAAGCGAGCACCGCCACGACGATGGCGAGCTGAACGAAGCCCATGATCATCGCGACCGCAGAGGCCATGGAGTAATCGTATTCCTCGAAAGCTGCCTGATAGGCCGCAATCGAAATCACGCGGGTCGCCCCCGCGGGCTCCCCGAGGAGAACCGCCGAGGGAAAGACCGAGAAGGCCTGCACGAAGGAGAGGCAGAAGGTGATGGCGAAGCCCGGCATCAGGAGAGGCAGATAGACATGGCGGAAGCGCTGCCAGGCGCCGGCGCCCAGTGTCGCAGCCGCCTGCTCAAGAGCCGGGTCGATGCCGGTGACATAAGAGAGGGTCAGCAGAAAGGTGAACGGGAACCCGGTGATCACGAGAGAGGCGAAGACGCCCCAGTAATTATGGACGAGCCTCAGGGGCTGCGATATCAGCCCGAAGGTGATCAGGGTCCTGTTGAGCCAGCCCTGAGGGCCCAGATAGTTCAAAAGCCCCTCGGCCACGAGAACGGTGCCGAGCGTGATCGGCAGGACGAGGATCGTGGTCAGAAGACGCTGGCGTCGCATGAGCCGCACGCGGAATGCGATTGGAACCGCCAGAAGAAGGTTGAGGAGCGTGACCGGAATGGCAAGCCAGAGCGTATTGGCGATCGTGCCATAGAGATACGCGTCCGAGAAGAAGCGCCGATAATTGGCAAGCCAGTCGCCGGTCTTTGGCTCGAACGAGAGAATGAACCCGAACGCGAAGGGATAGACGAAGAGCAAGAGGCTGAAGATGGCAGAGGGAATGACCAGCAGGGTGACCGCGTCGAACCCGCGCGCCGCCAGCCGCTGGCGCAGGCTCGGACCATGAGCGGCTGTCGCCGTCGAAGCAAGGGCGTCCATCAGCTCCTCCCCTGGATCGGCTCCGCAAACACGAGGACCCGCTGGTCGTCCGCCCGCAGATGAATGGCGGAGCCGGGCTCGACGGGCTGATGGGAGCGGAACACGAAGTCCAGTCCACCGGCCGAGTGCGCCGTACCGACGAATTCGCGGCCGCGATACTCGATCGTATCGACCTTGACCTTGAGCGCATTCTCACCAGGTTCCCCGACCACGAGATCGTCCGGCCGGATCGCCGCGAAGGCGGTCGAACCAACCGATAATCTCTCGCGGGCCACACCGCTGATCCGTGCTCCTTCCACATCGAGAACAGCCCGGCCGTTCTCGACCGTGACGACCTTGCCTTTCAGCTTGTTGCGGAAGCCCATGAAGTCGGCGACGTCGAGATGGGCCGGCGCCTCATAAAGCTCCTTCGGCGTTCCCACCTGCCGGACGACACCGTCGCGGAGGACCACGATCCGGTCGGCCAGCGACAGTGCCTCGTCCTGATCGTGGGTCACGTAGATCGTCGTCGCTCCGAGTTCGTTGTGGATGCGGCGGATCTCGGCCCGCATCTCGAGACGAAGCTTCGCATCGAGGTTGGACAGCGGCTCGTCCATGAGCACGAGAGGCGGCTCGATCACGATGGCGCGGGCAATCGCCACGCGTTGCTGCTGGCCGCCCGACAGCTGACCGGGCAGCTTGTGCTCCTGCCCCTGGAGCCGAACGAGGCTCAGGGCCTCGTCGATCTTGCGGTCCATTTCGGCCTTCGGCGTGCCGCGCATCTTCAGGCCGAAGCCGATGTTCTGGCGAACGTTCAGGTGGGGAAAGAGCGCGTAGTTCTGGAAGACCATTCCGAACCCGCGCTCTTCAGGCCGGAGAGTGTCGACCCGGTTCTTGTCGAGCCAGATCGCCCCACCGGTGACGGGGAGAAGACCCGCGATGCAGTTCAGCGTCGTCGACTTCCCGCAACCGGACGGTCCGAGCAGCGCGATGAACTCGCGCCGCCGGATGGTCAGGGAAACGTCGCGAAGAGCGTTGAGCGCCCCGAAGTCGCGGCTGACGCGGTCGAGCCGGACCTCATCGAACTGGGAAAGGGCTATGGTCATCGCGGGTCCTCGATCTTACTTGCGCCTCGCTCCGCCGATCTGCTCGTCCCACATGCGGAACGCGACCACCATCTGCTCCGGCTGGAGCGGCAGCTCGATCGGGTTTTCGGCGATCCATTTCTCGTATTCGGGACGTCCGTATTCCTTGATCGCCGCCTGACTCTCGGCCGGGGCCATGTCGAGGGTCACGCCTTTCACGGCCGGGCCGGGATAGAAATAGCCCTCGTCGTAGGTATACGCCTGCTGCTCCTTGGTGAGCAGGAAGTTCATCAGGTCGAGGAGGACGGCGACCTTCTCGTTCGGCAATCCCTTCGGGATGCACATGTAGTGCGCATCGGCGACCCAGTGGAAGCCCTTGAGGGCGGCGACCTTCGCCTCCTTCGGGACGACGCCGAGCACGCGCGGGTTGATATCCCATCCGGTCGTCGAGACCGTCATGTCGCGGGAGCCCTCGCCCAGCTCCTTCATGACCGCGCCCGTTCCGGACGGATAGTACTCGATGTACTGGCCAAGTTCCTTGAGATAGGCCCAGGTCTTGTCCCAGCCCTTGGCCGGATCCTGCGGATTGCTGTCGCCCAGAATATAGGGCAGGCCCATGAGGAAGGTGCGGCCGGGTCCCGAATTGGCCGGGCGGGCGTAGATCAGCCGGTTCGGGTTGGCCTTGGCCCAGGCGAGCAGTTCGTCGGCGCTCGTGGGTACGTTCTTCACCTTGTCGGGCATGTATTCGAGCAGCGGCCCCGAGGGATAATAGGTGACGACGACGCCCTGCCCCTTCGCCAGCGTCTGCATCTTGGCCGCCGCGGGGAGATAGATGTCGTCGAGCTTCGGCAGCACGTTCGCATGGGCCGGAAGCAGCTCAACCCAGAGCTTCTGATCGATGCCGGCGGAGAGCGCGTCGGTGCCGGTGAGCACGAGATCGATATCGACCCGCCCGGCATCCTGCTGCGCCTTGAGCTTTCCGGCGAGCTCCGGAGCAGGAGCCTTGGTGAAAGTGATGCGCGAGACGAGGTTCGGCTTCGCCTTGCGATAATTCTCGATGGCCTTCTGCGTCAGTGCCAGGTTGCCGGCGACGTCGATGATGTTGAGGGCGACCGGGCTCGTCGGCAACGCGGTCTGCGCAAAGCTTGACCCGCCGAGGGCGGCCACGCCCGCGGCGCCGGCCACGCCACCGACGAAGGTCCGTCTGGTGATCAGGTTCGTCATGTCTTCCTCCCGTTCTGTGCGGCATGTCCCATTTGCAGGTCATGTCCGGTTGTCACAGCTTGTAGGCCTCTTTCGCGAGGCGATATGCGAGATCGTAGGCCACCTCGTGCGCCTCGTCCTCGTCGAGGCGATGGGTGGTCACGAGGTTGGCCAGAAAGGCGCAATCGACCCGACGCGCCATGTCATGGCGGGCCGGGATGGACAGATAGGCGCGGGTATCATCGTTGAACCCGACCGTGTTGTAGAAGCCGGCGGTCTCCGTCGTGAGCTCCCGGAAGCGGCGCATTCCCTCCGGCGCATCGAAGAACCACCAGGCCGGGCCGAGCTTCAGGGCCGGATAGTGGCCGGCGAGCGGCGCGAGTTCGCGGGAATAGCTTGTCTCGTCGAGGGTGAAGACGATGAGCGTGAAGTTCCGTTCGTTGCCGCACCGGTCGAGCAGGGGCTTGAGCGCCCGGACATAATCCGTCTGCGAGGGAATGTCGGCTCCCATGTCGCGACCGAACCGGCGGAAGATCGCGTCGTTGTGGTTGCGGAAGGAACCCGGATGGATCTGCATGACCATGCCGTCCTCGACGCTCATCGCTGCCATCTCGGTCAGCATCTGGGCCCGGAACAGCTCCGCATCCTCCGCGCTGACCTCATCCGCCGAGACGCGGCGGAACAGGGCTTCGGCGTCTGCTCTCGACAGGTCCGCCGTTCGCGCCGTCGGATGCCCATGGTCGGTGGAGGTCGCGCCGTATCCCCGGAAGAAGGTTCTGCGCTGACGGTGCGCTTCCAGATATCCGCTCCAGGTCGAGGTGTCGCAGCCGGTAATCTCACCGAAGCGGACGAGGTTCTGGCGGAAGCCTTCGAAATCAGGATCGACGACCGGATCGGGCCGGTAGGCCGTGACCACCCTCCCCTTCCAGCCGGATTGCCGGATGGCCTCGTGGTGTTTCAACGGATCGAGAGGGCTGTCCGTCGTGGCGATCGCCTCGATGCGGAAGCGTTCGAACAGAGCGCGCGGACGAAACTCCGGTGTGCGCAGAGCGGCATCGATTCGGTCGAAATACTCGTCGGCATTGGCCGACGAGAGCCGCTCCGTGAATCCGAACAGCGTCGCAAAGGTGTGGTCGAGCCACGCTCGCGTGGGCGTGCCACGGAAGAGATGGTAATGAGCGGCAAAGCGCCGCCAGATCGCCCGTGGGTCACGCTCGACAGGGCGCCCGTCCCGGGTCGGTATGCCGAGATCTTCCAGGCGCACGCCCTGGCTGTAGAGCATTCGGAAGATATAATGGTCAGGAATGACGAACAGCGTCGCCGGGTCCAGGAAAGGCTCGTTCTCGGCATACCAGCGCGGGTCCGTATGCCCGTGCGGCGAGATGATGGGCAGATCCCGAATGCCTGCATAAAGCCGCCGCGCCACGTCGCGGGCCGAAGGCTCGGCAGGAAACAGCCGGTCCGGATGGATCAGCATCGCGTTCTCCCTGAGTGCTTTATCGCAGCCTGTTGCCGGCTGTTCGGCTCTCTCGTTGGGTAAAAGACTAGAACGGTCGCAGCTGGTTTGCAATGGCCTACTAGTATGGTAGTGTACCAATCATGTCTCCAAGACCTCTTGCAAAGCTTGAAATCGACAGGGAGCCGATGGCTCATCACGTCGCGCGAGCGCTTCGCCACGCCATCGTGACCATGCAGCTTTCGCCGGGAGAAATGCTGTCGGAGCAGGATCTTGCCCGGCGCTTCGGGGTCAGCCGCTCGCCTGTGAGAGAGGCTCTGATCAAGCTGAGCGAGGCCGGGCTCGTGCGGGTGCTGCCGCAGCGGGGCACCCAGGTGGTGAAAATCTCCCGCACGGGGGTCGAGGATGCCCGCTTCATTCGGGAGGCCGTGGAAACGGCAGTCGTGCGGGAGGCAGCCATGAAGGCGAGCCCCGCCATATTGGCCGAGCTGAGCGCCAGCCTGACGCGGCAGCGCCGCGCCCAGCGCTCGCCCTCGGCCGAGGAATTTCTGGCCCTCGATGAGGAGTTTCACCGCCTTCTCGCGGAGGCGGCAGGGCGGCCCTCCGCCTGGAGGACGATCGAGGACATCAAGCCCCAGATGGATCGTGTCCGGTATCTCGACATGACCAAGGCAACGCCGCGGGACGCCATCATCGCGCAACATACCGTCATCGTAGACGCCATCAAGGCCGGGGATCCGCTCGCGGCCGAGAAGGCGATGAGGGTTCACCTCAGCGAGATCCTGCGCTCCTTGCCGGAACTCGCCGCGGAATACCCGGACCTGTTCGAGCTGGAGACCGGAACGACGCCGGAAGTGCTCAGCGCCTGAGCCAAATGGTCTCGCCGTAACGGTTCCCTGGCGCTAGGTGACATCTCGCGCGGTCCGGCATGTGAAGTATTGCAACGAAGCGTGGGCTAGGATCTCAACCGGCTTCAACGAGGGTGATCATCATGGAACAGACCTGGCGCTGGTTCGGGCCAGACGACGTCATTCAGCTTGCCCATATCCGTCAGACCGGAGCGACAGGCATCGTGACGGCCCTGCATCACATTCCCTACGGTGTCGTCTGGAGCGTCGAGGAGATCGAGAAACGCAAGGCCCTGATTGCCGCCGATCCGTCCCTTGGCCTGCGCTGGAGCGTCGTTGAAAGCCTGCCGGTTCATGAAAGCATCAAGATCGGCGAAGGCGATCTCACCTCCTTGTTCGACAACTACCGCCAGTCTTTGCGCAATCTCGCGCAGTGCGGGATCACCACGGTGTGCTACAACTTCATGCCGGTGGTCGACTGGACCCGCACCGAACTCGCCTACCCTCTTCCGGGCGGCGGAACGGCTCTGCGCTTCAATGCCCATGAATATGCAGCCTTCGACTGCTTCATGCTGCAGCGTCCGGGAGCCGATGCAGACCAATCGCCCGAGGTCCTCGCCAGAGCCAAGGAATGGTACGACCGCTCTTCGGAGACCGACCGGCGCAAGCTGCTCGCCAACATCATGGCAGGCCTGCCCGGTGCCTATGACCGCTACGACATTCCGGGCCTGCGCGTGATGCTCGACCGCTACCGGGACATCGACCGGGATGGCCTGCGGGAGAACCTCGCCCGGTTCCTGCGCGAGGTAATCCCGACGGCCGAGGAAGTCGGGATCCGGATGTGCATCCATCCCGACGATCCGCCACGCCCGTTGCTGGGACTGCCACGGGTGGTTTCAAACGAGGACGATATTGCCTTCATTCTGGGAGCGGTGGACATGCCCGCGAACGGGCTCACGCTGTGCAGCGGCTCGCTGGGAGCTGGCCCGACCAATGACGTGCCGGCGATCGCGAGGCGTTTCGCGGATCGGATCTGGTTCGCGCACCTGCGCAATGTCGCCAAGGAGCCGGACGGCTCGTTCATGGAGGCGGACCATCTCGGGGGAGACACCGACATGGTGGCGGTCGTCACCGCTCTGCTGGAAGAGCAGAAGCGGCACAAGGATGCAGGGGATGCGCGCTGGCGCATTCCGATGCGACCTGATCACGGCCATGAATTGCTCGACGATGTGGGCAAGGGAAGCTTCCCTGGCTATTCGGCTATCGGGCGACTCAAAGGTCTTGCCGAATTGCGCGGCGTGATGACGGCGGTGGCGTCGCTGAAGAACTTGCCGCTTTAGGATTGTGCACGGATAAGAGCAGACTTTTCGATTGTTGAGCCAGAGAGACGAATCCTCCTGGTTTTTCGGATCGGACGACTCCTATAATCCCTTGACGTTTACTGTAGGGGTGGAGGAGGCAGCGCATGGCCACGCAATCGAACGAGCCGTCGGGCACTCAGAATCAAGGGACGCGCATCGCCGTCATCGGGCTTGGCTCGATGGGTTTCGGGATGGCGGCCTCTCTGGTCCGCGCCGGCTTCGACGTCTGCGGATTCGATGTGGCTCCTGCCGCAGTCGAGCGGTTCGTCAAGGAAGGCGGACGCGGCGCACCCTCCCCTGCGGAGGCAGCCACGGGAGCGGATATCGTCGTATCCGTCGTGGTCAACGCGGCGCAGACGGAGGACGTCCTGTTCGGATCCGGCGGGGTCGCGGACGCCATGCCTAAGGGAGCGGTGTTCATCTCGGCAGCCACTATGGATCCCGAAGTGGCCCGCCGACTGTCGAAGCGCCTCGAGGCAACCGGCCGCCTCTATCTGGACGCCCCCATCAGCGGCGGGGCGCGACGGGCCGCCGAAGGGGCGCTGACCATTCTGGCCTCCGGCACTCCAGCGGCCTTCACCAAGGCGAGGCCAGCCCTCAACGCCATGGCCGCGAAGGTGTATGAACTCGGCGACGAGGCAGGTCTGGGCGCCGCGTTCAAGATGATCAACCAGCTGCTCGCGGGAGTGCATATCGCCGCCGCCTGCGAGGCCATCGCGTTCGCGGCCAAGCAGGGCCTCGACATCAGGAAGGTCTACGAGGTCATCACGGCCTCGGCCGGCAATTCCTGGATGTTCGAAAACCGGGTCCCGCATGTGATCGAGGGCGATTACACGCCGCACAGCGCCGTCGATATCTTCGTGAAGGATCTCGGGATCATTCAGGACATGGCACGCAACGCAAAGTTTCCGGTTCCGGTCGCGGCCGCAGCACTCCAGATGTTCCTGATGACCTCCGGAGCCGGGATGGGCCGCGACGACGATGCCTCGGTTACTCGCCTCTATGCGCAGGTCACGGGAACGAGCCTCCCGGAGAAGCCGAGTGGCCAACCGTGAGGGAACGGCGCTCCTGGCACGGAAGTCTCATTCCCGCCTGACACCGTTCATCTCGGCAACGATGTCCGACAGCCGAGGCACGTAATCATCTCCGTGCCCGGTACCGACGGCGAGCGCGAAGCTGTTGCGGACGGCGGCCCCGAGAGGATTGGCCAGCCCCACCGTGTTGGCGAACGAAGCCAGATAGGTCATGTCCTTCAGGCCGTTGCGAATGGCGAACTTGTGTGCGTTCGGATCGCGGTCCAGAACCCATTTGAAGAACGTCTGATAGAAGCCGCAATCCATCCGGCCGCCGCGGATCACGCTGTCGAAGAGCTGCGGGGTTATCCCCGCCTTTGCGCCCAGTGCCAGAGCCTCGGAATAGAGCGCCGCGTAGCCCATGGACAGAAAGTTGTTGAGGAGTTTCATAGTATGGCCGGTCCCGGTCGGGCCGGTATGCACCACGCGCTGCGCGAAGGCATCCAGGACAGGACGCGCCCGTGCGACTGCATCGGGATCGCCGCCGACCATCACGTCGAGCGTTCCGGCCTGAGCATCCGCCGGCGTGCGCCCCAAGGGCGCATCGATGAGGGTGATGCCCGCCGGCGCGAGTTCGGCTGCGAGCTTCAGCGTCACGGAAGGGTCAGATGTCGAGCAGTCGATCACGAGCAAGGGTCGTCCCGCCGCCGCCAGCCCGTTCGGGCCATGGACGAGGTCCTGCACTTCCGGCGACCCGGTCACGCAGAGGATCACGATATCCGATTGTTCGGCGATCTCCCTTGCGCTTGTGGCCTCGGCAGCGCCTCGTTGTTTCAGGTCCTCGACCGGTTCACGGTTGCGATGGCCCATGATCGTGAGTGGCCAGCCCTTCTCGACGATGTTCTTCGCCATGCCATGGCCCATCAGCCCGACACCGATGAATCCGATCCTTTCCTTCGTCACTGGCCTGTCTCCTCTCACTTTCTGATTTAATTGGGAAATACTCTGTTCAACTCCTCGACAGCCTCGCAGGTGAGCGGCCTCGAGGGACGGTCGCCGATGAGGAAAAAGAGCTTTGCTGTCTCCTCGAGCTCTTCACTGTTGTAGACCGCCTCTTCCAGCGACTTGCCGGACACGATGGGACCATGATTGGCGAGCAGCATGGCGGAGTGCTCACGTGCCATCTGGCGCACCGCCTCCGCAAGAGCGCGGTCGCCGGGACGATAATACGGCACGAGCGGCAGCTTGCCGATCCGCATCACATGATAGGCCGTCAGAGGCGGCAGAACGTTGGAAACATCCTCATGACACAGGCATGAGATGGCCACAGAATGAGTGCAATGAAGATGCACGACAGCCTGAGTCACCTTGCGTTCCTCGTAGACGGCCAAGTGGAAGAAAGCCTCCTTCGACGGCGGGTCGCCCGAGAGCAGCGCTCCGTCGCTCGCCACTTTCGAGATCCGCGCGGGATCGAGAAACCCGAGACAGGAATTGGTGGGCGTCACGAGGATGCTGCCATCCTCCAGCCGCACCGAAATATTGCCCGCCGTCCCGTGGGCGAGACCGCGCTGGTAGAGAATGGCCCCGAACCGGGCGATGGCATCACGCAGGCGAGCCTCGTTGGTCATGGCTTGCTTCCTATGCCCTGCTCGACATCGCTCTCAGAGCCTTGCCGAAGAAATCGGGCGCGCCGAAGTTACCCGATTTGAGAGCCATGGCCACCCGCTGTCCATCCGCAGTCACGAGAACCGGCACGCCCGGATCGATCTCAGGCCCGATCTGGAAGGACGTGATCCCGAGGGCCGACACCACCGCCCCCGATGTTTCGCCGCCGCCGACCACGATCCGACGGACACCGGCGTCGAACAGTCGCTTGGCGGTTGCGGCGAAAATACCATCCAGTGTGCGCGCCACCTCCTCCCGGCCATATTTTTCCTGCAGAGCCGATACCTCTTCGGGCCGGGCGGACGAGTAGACCAGCGGCGCCCGACCTGCGTTCTGCTCTAAGAAAGACGAAAGGTCCTCAGGTGACGTTGCACCGCTCATGACCGCATTCACGTCAATCGGGAAGACGGGATGATCCTTCGCGTGAACCTCGATCTGATTGAGCGTCGCGCGGGAGCAACTCCCGACCAGGATCGCCTCGGGTCCATCGACGGCTTCCACCTGCGGTCGTCCGCCCTTGGCAAGTCCGGTCCTGATGAAATTGCGCGGCAGTCCGAGGGCGATGCCCGACCCGCCCGTGAGCAGCTTCGTGTCGATGCTGGCCTCGTCGATCGCCAGAAGGTCGTCATTGGTGAGCGCGTCGACGATGGCGAGGCGCTGCCCCTGCTCGGCTGACGACGCGAGGGTGCTCCGGATCGCAGCCGGCCCCTGGCGCAGAACGGACCAGTCAACGAGTCCGACCGGTTCCCTGCATTGCAGGCCGAGCCATCGGCGCAGGTTCGCGTCGGTCATGGGATTGAGCGGATGATGCTCCATGCCCGACTCGTTCAGCAGGCGGTCGCCGACGAAAAGATGCCCTTTGTAGATCGTACGACCGGTATCCGGAAAGGCCGGGCACGCGATGACGCCCTTCACGTCCATGCGTTGCGCCAGCGCCTCGCCGACGGGTCCGATGTTTCCTTCAGGCGTCGAGTCGAAGGTGGAGCAATATTTGAAAACGATCTGTCTGCAGCCCTGCGCCAGAAGCCATTCCAAAGCGGCGAGCGACTGCGACACGGCCTCTTGCGCCGGAATCGACCGGCTCTTCAGAGAGATCACGCCGGCCTCCACCTCGTCAGGTGCCTGCGTGGTCGGAATGCCGAGATACTGGACGGTCCGGAGGCCGCCTTCTGGACCATGGCCTTTGGCGATCGTATTGGCGATATCGCTTGCCCCGGTGAAATCGTCCGCAATCACTCCAAGCAGCATTTCGGTGCCTCACTTTCAGGCTGCTTCGCGGAGGCTCTCCTTCAACAAGCGAGCCGGAACGCGAATATTGGGGCTCTTCCACATCGAGAGCGTCCCAAGGCCGGGTATTCTCCATATTGCAACATAAGGGCGCAGCCATCACAATCCCTGTCGTGGAATTCATTGACGGCACGACCGGCCCCTCACAAACGCGGATGAACCGATGTCCCGCTTTTCAGCCAATCTAGGCTTTCTCTTCACCGAACGTCCCGAGATCGAACGGATCGCGGCAGCGGCCGCTGCCGGGTTCAAGGCCGTCGAGATGCACTGGCCTTACCAAGTGCCGGCCGCGGATATGCGCATGGCCCTCGCGGCAAGCCATATGGCGATGCTGGGACTGAATACACCGGTCGGCAACGCCGCTGCGGGAGAATTCGGCTTAGGTGCACTGCCCGGCCGTGAGAGCGACTTCCAGCAAGCCGTGGACCAGGCGCTCTCCTATGGGGCGGCCATTGGCGCGACCGCCGTTCACTGCATGGCAGGAACCGTATCACCGTTTGATTTCGCGCCGGCCGAGCGCACGTTCGTAGAGAATCTGAGACAGGCCGCCGACAAGGCGGCGAAGGAATCGATGACGATCCTGATCGAGCCGATCAATCACCGGGACAAGCCCGGCTATTTCCTGCACCATATCGAGCAAGCCGCCTCTATCATCGAGAAAACCGGCAGATCCAACGTGAAAATCATGTTCGACTGCTATCACACCCAGATCATGCAGGGCGACCTGACGAGGCGGCTCGAAACCTATCTCGGGATCATCGGGCACGTGCAGATCGCAGCGGTACCGAGCCGCGCGGAGCCCGATGAGGGCGAGATCAACTTTCTGGAGATCTGCCGCGCGCTAGACCGATTTGGCTACGACGGCTGGATCGGTGCCGAATACAAGCCGCGGGGGCGAACCGAGGACGGTCTCGGCTGGCTCGCAGCCTGGTCGGCGGTGTAACCTGCCGGAAGACCCGATGCCAGAATGATGCTCCCCACCAGGATCGGCGGGGAGCCAAGCTGGGACTGCATAGAATTTCGACGGTCACATGACCGCGCCGACCTGCCAGGGAACGAATTCGAGGTCGCCGTAGCCCAGATCCTCCGATTTCGTGTGCTCGCCGGATGCCACCCGAAGCAGCTTGTCGAAGATCTCGGCCCCTTTCTGCTCAAGCGAGACCCCGTCGAGAATGTCGCCGCAGTTGATATCCATGTCATCCTGCATGCGGCGGTAGATGTCGGAATTGGTCGCGAGCTTCAGCGAGGGCACGGGCTTGGCTCCGAAGGCGGAGCCGCGTCCTGTCGTGAAGGCGATGAGGTTGGCGCCGCCCGCCACTTGGCCCGTCGCCGCGACCGGGTCATAGCCCGGGGTGTCCATATAGACGAAACCGTGCTCCTTCACCGGCTCGGCATACTCGTACACGGCGCGCAGGGTCGAACGCCCGCCCTTTGCCGAGGCGCCAAGGGATTTCTCGAGAATCGTGGTGAGGCCGCCCGCCTTGTTGCCGGGAGACGGATTGTTGTTCATCTCGCCGCCGTTGCGAGCGGTATAGTCCTCCCACCACCTGATGCGGGAGACGAGTTTCTCGCCCACTTCGCGGGTGGCGGCGCGCCGGGTCAGCAAGTGCTCGGCTCCATAGATCTCCGGAGTCTCGGATAGGATCGAAGTGCCGCCATGGCGTACCAGAAGGTCGGAGGCGACACCGAGGGCCGGGTTGGCCGTCAGTCCTGAGTAGCCGTCCGAACCGCCGCATTGCAGGGCAAGGATGAGTTCCGAGGCCGGGCGTGTCTCACGCTTCGCGCGAGCCGCGATGGGCAGCATGTCGCGAATGCCGGCGCTGATCGCCTCCACGGTTTTGCGGGTGCCCCCGGTCTCCTGGATCGTCAAGGTCCGGAAAGTGTCCGTCTCCTCGAGGCCATATTCCTTCTTCATCCGGCCGATCTGGAAGACCTCGCAGCCGAGACCGACCATCACGACCCCGGCAAAGTTCGGATGGCTAGCGTATCCCCATTGCGTGCGGCGCAGAATCTCGAAACCTTCGCCATAGGCCGCATGGCCGCAGCCCGTACCGTGGACGATCGCCACGACGCCATCGATCCCCGGATAATCCTTCAGGATCCCGGAGCGCTCGATCTCCGCCGCTGCGAACCGCGCCACCGAAGCCGAGCAGTTCACCGAGGTCAGGATTCCCAGGTAGTTGCGGGTACCCGTCTTGCCATTGTCACGCCGGAAGCCCTGGAAGGTCGCACGCAGCTCCGGCGGCAGCAGATCGTCGTCGTGAGCATCCGCGCAGAAGGCATAGTCGCGCTCGAAATCGTGCAGGCCGACATTGTGCTCATGCACCCAGTCGCCCGGCGCGATATGGGCTTTGGCGAAACCGATGATCTGGCCGAACTTGCGGATCGGCTCGCCCTCGCGGATCGGCTCGATGGCCATCTTGTGGCCGCGCAGGATGCGCTCCCGGGCCGTGAGACCCGCAACACTGTCGCCCTGGTTCACGAGATCGATGGCGATGACGACGTTGTCGTCGGCGGAAAGGCGGATAGTCCGAGGGGATGTCATGGACGTCTCACATATCTGTCTTGTTCATAAAGCGCTACTGCTCCCCATCAGCGTCCCAGCCCCATCTGCCGCGGGAGCCAGAGGGTCAATTCGGGAATATAGGTGATGGCCAGGAGTGCGAGCATCAAGGGCACCAGCCAGGGCAGAATTGCCACGGTGGTGCGCTCCACGGAGAGCTTCGAAACCCGCGCGAGCACGAACAGAACCATGCCGAGCGGCGGGTGAAGCAGGCCGACCATGAGGTTGAGGGTCATGATGAGCCCGAAATGGATCGGGTCGATGCCAAGCTTGAGCACGATCGGCAGCAGGATCGGCACGAGGATGGTGATGGCCGCGATGGTGTCGATGAAGCAGCCGACGAACAGGATGAGGATGTTGGCTAGCAGCAGAAACACCCACTTGTTCTGGGTGAAGCCCAGGATGGCGTCCGACAGGATCTGGGCGGCTTGGCTGACGGTGAGCAGCCACGCGAAAATCGACGCGGCCGTCACGATGAAGAGCACCGAGGCCGTGGTCTCGATGGTGTCGAAGGTCGCTTTGGCCAGGCTCCTGAACGTCATCGAGCGGTAGCGCACGAGGCCCAGGAACAGGGACCAGATCACGGCTGCCACGGCCGCCTCCGTGGGCGTGAAGATGCCCAAGGTCATGCCGCCGATCAAGATGACGGGTGCCATCAGGGCCATCACGGCGGAGAAGTCGAAATACCAGTCGAGCGCGAGGAGAGCCGCAAGCGCGATGCCGATGGCCGCATTGGATGATAGTCCGGCCTGGATCAGGAGCCAGACCGCCACCGGGAAGGCGAGAACCATCACGACCTCGATGCTCGCGCTGCCGAGCCGGCGCCATGAGAACGGGGTATCCGAACCCCAGCCGTTCCGGTAGGCGAAGTAGGCGACGGTCGCCATCATCAGCAGCGTCATCACCACGCCGGGGATGAGCCCTCCCAGGAAGAGAGCGCCGATGGAGACGTTCGCCATCATGCCGTAGATGACGAAGGGCAATGAGGGCGGGATGATCGGCCCAAGCGTGGCCGATGCCGCCGTGACCCCGACCGAGAACTCCGTGGAATATCCATGGTCCTTCATGGCCTTGATCTCGATGGTGCCGAGGCCTGCCGCATCCGCGATGGCCGTACCGGACATGCCCGAGAAGATCACCGAGCCGATGATGTTCACTTGGCCGAGACCGCCCTTCATCCATCCGACAAGGGCGACGGCGAAGGAATAGATGCGACCAGTGACGCCGGCGATGTTCATGAGGTTGCCGGCCAGAATGAAGAACGGCACCGCAAGGAGAGGGAAGCTCTCGACGCCAGCGATCATGCGCTGCGCCACGATCACGTCCGGCACCATGCCGGTGGCGAGAATGTAGACCAGCGATGCCACCGCCATCGAGACGGCGACAGGCAGTCCGAGAACCATCAGGACGAGGAAAGAGCCAATCAAAATCAACATCAGGTTTCTGCCACAAGAGGAGCATCGAACGCTTCAGGCCGCTCAAGCACGGAATAGCCACGCCGCCAGTTGGCGACAGCAACCTGGATGGAGCGGAAGCACATCAGAATGAATCCGATGAACGCGAAGGCGTAGGTGAGGTTCTTCGGCAATGTGATCGTCGTCATCTGCTCGTCCGCGACGATGCCCATGAAACGCCAGACCAGGATCGCCGCATAGGCGAAGAAAACCACGCGCACGAGATCGACCGCCGTCGCCAGCAGGCGCCCCGCCTTCGGGGGGATATAGCGATAGAGGAAGTCGACCTGGATGTGCCGGCTCATGCGCACGCACATGGCGGCGCCGACGAAGACAAGCGCCACGTTGAGGTTGGTGGCGATTTCCTCCGTCCAGGCAAAGGAGTCATTCATTACATATCGCGTAAAGAACTGCACGAAAACGGCAAGCGCCATCGCCCAGAACAGCCCCAGGGCCAGCCAGTCCTCGAAGGCATATTCCGAGAGGTCGACCGGCGCATGCTCGCTCTCGTCGAAGGTCTGCGCCAGAGCCTCGGCGCTGACTTGGGTATGGACCTCAGTCGTCATGTCTACTGAACCTCGTCCTCGAAAGCATCAAGCGGCGGGCGAGAGGACCCTCGACTTCGCCCTGGAAACCGCATCCGTACAGCAGCAGAAAGGGCCACCGCGTGGCGACCCTTTCCGGAGGAACTCAGAGGCCTTCCGACTTCAGCGCCTGGATCTTGTCGTAGTCGGCCTTTCGGTAGCCGAGGGATTCCAGGCTGACGTTCTTCATCACCGCATCCTTGAACTCGTCCTTGTTCACTTCGGCAATCGTCAGGCCCTTCTGTTTGAAGGTATCGATCAGTTCCTTCTCCTTGGTCTGGATCTCGGCCGAGGCGCGCACGGCCGCCTCCTGGGCGACGTCGCTGAAGATTTTCCGGTCCTCGTCCGAGAGCTTGGCCCAGAGCTGCTTCGAGATGATCGTGGCCAGGTGATCGACGATGTGCCCGGTGAGCACGACGTTCTTCTGGACCTCGTAGAACTTCTTGGCCTCGATGGTCGTCAGCGGGTTTTCCTGAGCGTCCACGGTGCCATTCTGCAGCGCGAGGTACACCTCGGCGAAGGCGATCGGCGTGGTGTTGGCGCCGCAGGACCGCGGCATCGCCAGATAGGCGGGTGCATCGGGCACCCGGATCTTGAGGCCCTTCATGTCGGCACAGGTCTTGAACGGCTTGTTCGTCGATGTATGGCGTATGCCGTAATAGGTCAGAGCGACCATGTGGTGCCCGGTCTTCTCGGTGTAGCCTGCAGCGAGGTCCTTGAAGACGTCGCTTTTCGCGAAGGCGAGAAGATGCGAGGCGTCCCGGAAGATATAGGGATAATAGCCAATCCCGATCGGCGGGTAGCTGCGGGCGGCGAAGCTCGGACCGGAGATGATCATGTCGACGGTGCCGAGCGACAGGCCCTGGTTGATGTCGCTCTCCTTGCCGAGCTGCGAGGCGGGATAGACATCGATCTGGTAGCGGTTATTGGTGCGCTTCGCGATCTCCTGCGCTGCCCAGACGGACTGCGTATGGAACGGCTCCGAGGTCTCGTAGACGTGCGCCCATTTGAGCTTCGTCTGAGCGCTGGCTGGAAGCGCGGGAACGGTCAGGGCAGCGGCGGCCGCAAGGCCGAGCACAAGACGGCGGGTCACAGAAGGCATGCTGGCATTTCTCCCTAAGGGTCCGGCTCTGCGGCCGGTTGATGAATGTCGGCGAGCGGATTCACTCGCGCGGAACCCCGACAAGCGGATGGCGTCAGCCCGCCGGTTCAGCTAACATGTTAGCGCCATGAAAATGATCGACAAGAGAGAAAATTACGAGTTTCTCGCTCTTTTGGAGCGGGGCCCTCGCGGCCATACGACGGAACAGGTGGAGCGCACTCTCCGAGCCGCCATCGTGGACCTCGACTTTGCGCCGGGTGAATTCATCGACAAAGGCGCTGTCTGCGCGAAGCTTGGCGTTTCGCGGTTTCCGGTCTCGGAGGCCCTCACGCGCTTGGCGGCGGAGGGCCTTGTCGAGATCCTGCCCCAGCGCGGCACCCGAGCGGCCCGCATCCGCCTGTCCGAGATCAAGGAATCCATGCTGATCCGCCGCGCCCTGGAGGGGATGGTCGCCGAGACGGCGGCGCAACGCCTGCCCTCCTCCGCCCTGGCGGCGCTCCAGGAGAATCTCAGGGCCCAGGAGAAGGCGGTCGCGCAGGGCGACCGTGCGGGCTTTCATGCCCTCGATCTGGCCTTTCACGAGATCCTGGTGGACAGCCTGGAATTGCCGAGGGTTGCGGCCGTGATCGAAGCATCGCGCGCCAATATCGACCGTGTCCGCCGGCTGCTCTCCTCGCCCCGCCGTCACGCGGTCACTCTGGCCGAGCACCGGGACCTGCTGAGGGCCCTCACGGCCCATGATACCGATGCGGCGCGGCGCGCCATGGAGGCGCATCTGGAAGCCGTCATGGACGAACTGGAGCGCTTTTCCGCCGAGCATCCCGAGGCGTTCGCTCCGCAATGATGGGTCGAATGCGTGCCCAGGAGGCCCGAGGACAACGTGCCGCCCATCCCTCCAAAGGGCGGCGCAACGGAAGCCCGATGATCCTCGGCCTCCTTGCGAACGGGAAGAACTCGGCCAGAATATAGTCAGTCAACAAGAGACATCATTGGCATAACGGGAGGAACAGGATGGCCGCAACCTACAGCGATCTGGAAGGCAAGGTGGTGCTCGTCACCGGCGGCGGCTCGGGGATCGGCGAGGCGATCGTCCGGCGTTTCGCCGAGCAGAAGAGCAAGGTTGCCTTCATCGATATCGCCCGAGACGCCTCGGAGAAGCTCGTCCGTGAACTGACGGGTCACGGCCTCGACGTTCGTTTCGAGCATGCCGATCTGACCGACATCACGGCGTTGCGCAATGCCGTCGGTCGGATCCGGGACAGGCTGGGACCGATCCAGATCCTCGTCAACAACGCCGCCCACGACGAGCGCCACCCCACCCCCGAGGTTACTCCCGAATACTGGGACGACCGCATCGCCGTGAACCTCAAGCATCAGTTCTTCGCCGCCCAGGCCGTCCTGCCCGACATGCAGACCGCCCAGGCGGGCGTCATCATCAATTTCGGCTCCACGTCCTGGATGGTCGGCCAAGGCGGCATGGCGGCCTACACGGCGGCGAAATCCGCCGTCCTCGGGCTCACCCGCTCGCTTGCGCGCGATTACGGCCCCTACAACATCCGTGTGAACGCCATCGCGCCCGGATGGATCATGACCCAGCGCCAGATCGAGAAATGGCTTACCCCTGAAAGCGAGCAGGAGCTGATGCAGCGCCAGTGCCTCAAGCGGAAGCTGGTGCCGGACGAGATTGCCAAGTTTACGGTCTTTCTGGCCTCCGACGAAGCCTCGGCCTGCACCAATCAGCAATACGTCGTCGATGGAGGTTGGGTCTGACCGATGCCAGTCATGGCCGCCCTCGGGCTGCCAGATAGATCCGGGCCGCGTTGCCGCCGAGCACCGCGGCCTTTTCCGTTTCGGACAGACAGGCGAGCAGGTCCGATGTCGCCTCCCGCCATCGGTCATAGCCACCTGCGAGGTTGACGACGGGCCAGTCGCTCCCCCAGAGCAATCGGCCAGGGCCGAAGACCTCAAGGAGATGATCGACATAGGGGCCCAGGCTCTCGACCGTCCAATCGGGCCCGGCCTCCGTGATCAGTCCAGAGAGCTTGCACATGGTGTTGGGACGAGCCGCGACCGCAGCCATGTCGGCTCGCCACGGATCGAGAATGCCCTCCCGGATCGAGGGCTTCGCCCCATGGTCGACGACAATGGTGAGGTCCGGGTGGCGGTCCGCCACGACGAGCAGGCGCGACAGGTGGCGCGGGAAAACGAGCGCGTCGAACACAAGCCGTTGTTCGACAAGCGTGCGAAAGGCCGGCGTCAGGTCCTGGCGGACAAGCCAATCGTCGTCAGCGATGTCCTGCACCATAGGGCGGATCCCGACGATCAGGGGATTGGCGGCCAGGCGGGTGATGATCTGGGGAGCATCCGGGTCGGTCAACTCGGCCCATCCGACCACCCCGGCCACGAACGGAGCCGCCTCCGCAACCCCCAGCATGAATTCCGTTTCGGCTGCGGTCTGCGCCGCCTGCACAAGGATGGTGCGCTCGATACCATGACGGGCAAGCAGGGGCTTGAGATCATCAGGTCCATAGTCGCGATAGAGTGCTCCGACATCGGGGCTCATCCAGAAGTAGTCGCCACGGCTGACGCTCCAGAAGTGCTGGTGGGAGTCGATCAGCATCCCCGCCTCATGATGGGCTCCTGCAGCAAGCTAAAGACCTGCCCCCGTCGAATACTACGGCAATAAAGGATTAAGGCCTGAACCTATTAAATGTAGCCCTAAATGCCGCGGAGGAAAGATCTTTACCGTTTCTTTCAGAGCTGCAATTCTTTGCCCCCAAGAGACGCCCTCAAGAAGGCGCTCCGGTTCCGGCTAGGAACCGATGAAGGGAGGATGCATGGCGCTCCTGGAGCTTCAGGGTATTGCCAAGCATTTCGGTGCCATCGAGGCACTGAAAGGCGTCGATCTTTCCATCGAGTCCGGTGAAGTCGTTGGCCTCATGGGCGACAACGGCGCCGGCAAGTCCACCCTCGTGCGCATCATCGCCGGGAATTTCCGCCCGTCCGATGGAGAAATCCGCATTCAGGGAAAGGTCAAGCACTTCCACAAACCCGTCGACGCCCGTGCCGAGGGAATCGAGGTCGTCTATCAGGACCTCGCTCTCTGCGACAACCTCACGGCTGCCGCCAACGTCTTTCTCGGCCGGGAGATCAAGCGCCGGATCGGGCCGCTGAAGGTCCTCGACTACCCGGCCATGTATGCCCGTGTGGCCGAGCTGTTCAGCGAACTGAAGTCGGAGACGCGTCCTCGCGACCTGGTCAAGCAGATGTCGGGCGGCCAGCGCCAGGCTGTGGCCATCGCCCGCACCCGCCTGTCCGACGCGCGCATCGTGCTCATGGACGAGCCTACGGCCGCGATCAGCGTGCGGCAGGTCGCCGAGGTGCTCGATCTCATCCGGCGCCTCAAGGACAGAGGGATCGCCGTGGTGCTGATCAGCCACCGCATGCCGGACGTCTTCTCGGTCTGCGACCGCGTCGTCGTGATGCGGCGCGGTACGAAGGTTGCCGACAAACCCGTCCATCACACCTCCCCTGAAGAGGTCACCGGCCTCATCACAGGAGCCATCCACACCGCATAACGCCTCGAGGCTTCATGACGACCGTTCCCACTCGCCCCCTCCAGAGCAGCGTCGCAATCGAGGATATCACGGGCCTTAAGGGACGGAGCCTTGGGCAAAGGCTGCTCGCGAGCCAACCTTTCTGGGTCACGATCGCCCTGATCATCATGTGCGTGGTGATGACGTGGGATCAGCCGGCAGCCTTCGCCACCGCCGACAATTTCTACAACATCACTCGCAACTTTGCCTTCATCGGCATCATGGCCGTCGGCATGACCGCCGTCATCCTCACCGGCGGCATCGACCTTTCGGTCGGATCCCTGATGGGCTTCGTCGGCGTGGTTTGCGGCCTTGTCCTGCAGGCAGGCCACCACTGGGCCACCGCCATCCTGGCCGGGCTTCTCGCGGGCGGAGCCGCCGGAGCGGTCAACGGCTTTCTCATCGCTTATGTGGGCCTTCCGGCCTTCGTCGTGACTCTCGGCATGCTGTCCTTCGCCCGATCCCTCGCAATCGTCCTGTCCGAGAACCGGATGATCTACGATTTCGGCCCCTGGGGCGACACGTTCAACGCCATCGGGGGCGGCTCGATTCTCGGTATCGCCAATCCGGTCTGGGCCCTGCTGATCCTGGCGCTAATCTTCGGCTTCATCTTCAACGTCACGGCCTGGGGCAACTATCTCTATTCGATCGGCGGCAACGAGAATGCCGCCCGGCTCACGGGTGTGCCGGTACGGCGCGTGAAGCTCCAGGCCTATATCGTCTCGGGCCTGACGGCCGCCTTCGCGGCCATCCTGATCGTCGGCTGGCAGGGCTCGGCCATCAATGCTCTCGGACAGGGCTACGAGCTGCGCGTCATCGCATCGACAGTGATCGGCGGCGCTGACCTGATGGGCGGCCAGGGCGGTGCATACGGCGCGGTCGTGGGCGCGGCGCTGATCGAGGTCATCCGCAACTCCCTTCTCATGGCGGGCGTCGATGCCAACTGGCAGGGCGCCTTCGTCGGCCTGTTCATCGTGTTGGCGGTTCTGCTCCAGCGGATCCGCGGCAAGCGTTCGGCTTAAAGCAACATGCCGGGCGCGTATAACCACCAGGAGGAACACCAATGAGAGCTCTAACCCTCGGCGTGGCGGCTGCCGCGCTCCTAGCGATGGGCGCCGGTGCCCAGGCGCAAGGAAAAAAATATGTCTTCGCGCTCGTGCCGAAGAACATGAACAACCCGTTCTTCGATCAGGCCCGCGACGGCTGCAAGAAAGCCGAGAAGGAATCGAACGGCGCCATCGAATGCCTTTATATCGGTCCCGGCGAGCATGGTGGCGGCGACGAGCAGGTCCAGGTCGTGAATGACCTGATCACGAAGAAGGTCGACGGCATCGCCGTATCGCCAGCGAACGCGGCGGCAATGGGCAAGGCGCTCGAAGGCGCCAAGAAGGCCGGCATCCCGGTCCTGACCTGGGACTCCGACCTCCTCGAAAAGGACAAGGCCCTGCGCATCGCCTATGTGGGCACGTACAATTACGATATCGGCGTGAACTTGGCGAAGCTCGCCATGCAGATCAAGCCGAAAGGCGGGACCATCTGCATCCAGTCCGGCGGAGCTGCGGCGGCCAACCACAATGAACGTATGCAGGGCATCCGCGACACCCTGTCCGGCGCGAAATCGGATTCATCCCCCGGCACCCGGCTGACCGGTCAGAACGGCTGGCGCGAGGTCGAGGGCTGCCCACTCTACACCGATGACGACTTCCCGCGGGCGGTCCAGCAGATGGAAGATATCCTGGGCAAGAACCCGCAGCTCGACGCGTTCATTCCCACCGGCGGCTTCCCGCAATTCATCCCGCAGGCCTATCGCAAGGTCGCAGAGAAGTACAAGGACCGCATCGACAGCGGATCGCTCGCACTGGTCGTCGCCGATACGCTCCCGGTCCAGATGGACCTCATGAAAGCGGGTCTATCGAAAGGACAGGTCGGGCAGCGTCCCTTCGAGATGGGCTACAAGACCATGCTATTTCTGAAGGACATCAAGGAAGGCAAGCCAGCGCCCAAGGACCCGACCTATACGGGCCTCGACGTCTGCACGCCGCAGAACGCAGCAACCTGCATCGGCGGCTCCGGCAGCTAGAGCATTTTTCGGCGAAGTGGATCCGGTTCGCCGTCAAAAAATGCGGCGCAGCAAAGAAGAGAGCTGCTTCCACTCGCGTGGAAGCAGCTCTAGGATCCAACGCCTCCTGAAGCGCGCCTCCGAGCCTCGGTTCGGAGGCGTTTTGGTGTCTTGCTCATGCGGGGCGAACGACGCCTTTCTTGAGAATGATGTTGCCGTAGAGTCTGGCCTCGCCGGTCGACACGATGGCATAGGCAGCCTTGGCGCGTTCGTAGAAAGCGAAGCGCTCTAGGGATGCAAGGCGAAACCCCGGCCCCTCGCGGCGCGCAATGATGGATCTGAACTCATCGAAAATGGGCTGCTCGCCCTGAGAATCCCCCACCACCTCCATGCGCCATGCGGCGTCCGGCACGAAATCGTCCAGAGGCATCACCGACAGGATCGCGTCGGTTACTGCTGTCACAGGCAGACCATCGAGCCTGACGAGACGCTGTGCCATGGAAGTCGCGGGAAAGTTGCCGTCCACGACGGCGATGTCGTCTCCATGGCCCATCGAGCGGAGCACTTTCAGGAGATCGGGAGAAAGGAGAGGATCGATGTTCTTCAGCATGACGGGATCGGCCGGGTTGTCTCGAAACGGATACAGGGAAGCGAAGCCGCTCCGCTTCCCTGCCTTCGGCAGCCTAGCAGAGAGCGCCGACCGTTGCATGCGCTCTCAAGGATATGACCGTAGACTCAATCTCTTCGGCGCCGGTTATCCGATCTGCTTCAATCCTCCGGCGAAGCGTCGCCAGTTCGCCACATAGCCCAGTGCGGAGGCCCGAAGCCGTTCGGCCGATGCGGCATCCAGCGTCCGCACGGCCCGCGCAGGCGCCCCGACGATCAGGGAATTGTCGGGAAATTCCTTGCCTTCGGTGACGAGCGCATTCGCGCCGACGAGGCAGTTCTTGCCGATACGGGCGCCATTCAGGATGGTCGCGCCCATGCCGATGAGGCTATTGTCGCCGATCGTACAGCCGTGAACAATGGCATGGTGGCCGATCGTGACATCCATCCCGATCGTCAGAGGGAATCCCTCGTCGACGTGAAGCATCGCACCCTCCTGGATGTTGGTGCGATCCCCCACCGTGATCGTGTCATTGTCGGCCCGCACCACGGCCCCGAACCAGACTCCGACCTCCTGCCCAAGCCGGGCGCGCCCGATCACGTGGGCATCCGGAGCGATCCAAAACATTCCGGCCTCCGGCAATTGAGGACGTTGTCCATTCAGCTCGTAAATCGGCATCTTGCTTCCTCCCCATTTCTTCTCGTCAGTTGAATCTAAACGGCGGTCTCACCTAGGCCGAAGCGGCCCGCCGCATGTTCCTGGTCTGCGGCTGCGCGGATTCTGCGCTCTCGGCGAAGCCAGCACGTTCGGTTTCCTGGCGTTTGTTCCGCAGATGCCGTCGCAGGATGTGCGACAGCCCCGCGCCGTCCCGCCGCTGCAAGGCATTGAGGATGGCTTCATGCTCGTGCACCGCGAGCTCCCAGTGGCTCGGAGGCATCGGGGCCACGAACCGCGCCCGGCGGATCCGCGATGTGACGGAATCGTAAAGCGAGGCCAGAACCGCGTTGTCGGCCGCATCGACGATCGCTTGGTGGATCAGTCGGTTGCAGCGGTAGTACTGCGGCAAGTCCCTATTGCGATAGTGCCGGACCATCTCGTCATGCAGGATCGCGATCTCCTGGACCTTCTCGTCGGTGATGCGCTGACAGGCGAGCTCCCCGGCGGCCGCTTCGAGGCTCTCGCACACCTCGAAGAGATCCTGCACGTCCTTCTGGGTCAGCTTGGCCGCCCGCGCGCCACGGTTCGGCAGCAGAACGACATAGCCTTCTGCCGCCAGAACCTTCAGCGCCTCGCGCAGCGGCGTACGCGAGATCCCCAAGGCGAGGCACAGGTCCCGTTCCGGCACTCGCGCCCCTGGCGGGATTTCACCCTCCATCAGCATGTGCCTGACACGAGACACCACCTCTTCATGCAACATTGTGGCCTGCCCTTATGCGCCCCGCCTTCCGTAGTGCTGCCAGCGGCACCTTGTAACGTCAAGGAGCAGCCGATTTGAATTCATTTATGCCACATCTGGGCGATCAGGCGAAATTAAATTGTTGCAGCCGACAATTTTTGCATTCAAACTTTGCATCGCCGCTACATCACCACTCCAGAAATCGCTTTGCACGGTAGCGGAACCGGCATCCGGGGATCGCCGGGGAGCGATAAGCAGACCGGGACTGCCGATGGACCACACGATGACGCCAACCACCACGCCAAGCGACGAGATCCTTTACGAGCGGCGCGATGGGATCGCCTTCGTCACCTTCAACAGGCCGCAGGCCCGCAATGCCTTCACCTTCGGGATGTACGAGCGCCTCGCGGAGATCTGCGCGGAGGTCAACGGAGACCGCTCGGTCCGGGCCATGGTGCTCACAGGCGCCGGCGGCAAGGCCTTCGCGGCCGGCACGGACATTTCGCAGTTCCGGGCCTTCGAAAGGCCGGAGGATGCTCTCGGCTACGAGGCCCGGATCGATCGTGTGCTCGGCACCCTTGAAACCTGCCGCGTACCGACGATTGCGGCGATTGCCGGCGCATGCACGGGCGGCGGCGCCGGGATCGCGGGGTGCTGCGACCTTCGAATCGCCGCCGGGAATGCGCGCTTCGGCCTGCCGATCGCCCGTACCCTCGGAAACTGCCTTTCCATGTCCAATTACAGCCGGTTCGCCGCCCTGATCGGCCCCGCCCGCCTCAAGGAAATGATCTTCACGGCCCGTCTGGTCGAGGCTCCGGAAGCCCTCCAGATCGGCCTCGTCAGCGAGGTGGTGGCCGAATCGGCAGACCTGATGGCCCGCGCGGAGGAACTGGCCCGCACCGTGGCAGGCCACGCCCCGCTCACACTTCAGTCCTGCAAGGAAGCGCTCCGCCGGCTGCGTCCGACGATCCCTCCGGGCCAGGGCGAGGATCTTATTCTCATGTGCTACATGAGCCAGGATTTCCGTGAGGGTATCGACGCGTTCCTGAACAAGCGCCCCCCGAATTTCAAGGGCGAGTGAGCCCATCTCTTCACCGTTTCCAGCCAACGACAGATTGATCCCGACATGACGACGCTGCTTCCGCTTTTCCATGTTCAACCCGAGAAGGCGGACAAGGTCTTCCTGGAAACCCAGGACGAGGGCACGTTCACCTATCACCGCTTCTTTGCGCTGACGGCCCGTCTTGCCCATGCTCTAAGGGCCGCAGGCGTAGAGCACGGGGATCGCGTGGCGGTGCAGATCGACAAATCTCCCGAAGCCCTTGCGCTCTATGTCGCCTGCATCCGCGCCGGGGCCGTCTATCTTCCGCTGAATACGGCCTATACGGCCAGCGAGGTCGCCTATTTCGTTGGCGATGCCGAACCACGCCTCGTGGTCTGCCGCCCCTCGGCCCAAGGCGAGATCGCAGCCATCGCCGCCAAGGTCGGCGGACGGGCCGAAACCCTGGGCACGGCGGGCGATGGTAGCCTCATGGCGCTTGCCGCCGACCAGCCGGAGGTCTTCGAGGATCATCCAGCCGGTCCCGACGACCTCGCGGCGATCCTCTACACGTCCGGAACGACGGGGCGCTCCAAGGGCGCCATGATGACCCACCGCAATCTGGCGTCGAATGCGCTGACGCTGGTCGATTACTGGCGCTTCACGGCGGAGGATGTGCTGCTCCACGCGCTGCCGATCTACCATACCCATGGCCTGTTCGTGGCGACCAACGTGGTTCTGGCCGCCGGTGCGTCCATGCTGTTCCTGCCGAAGTTCGACGCCGACGAGGTGGTCCGCCTCCTGCCGCGCGCGAGCGTGATGATGGGCGTGCCCACCTTCTATACCCGCCTCCTGGAGCATCCGGAATTCACGCGTGAGCGGGCCGCCCACATGCGCCTCTTCATCTCGGGCTCGGCTCCCCTCCTCGCCTCGACCCACAACGAGTTCTCGGAACGCACGGGCCACGCCATTCTCGAGCGCTATGGCATGACCGAGACGGGCATGAACACGTCGAACCCCTATGACGGAGATCGCATCGCCGGAACCGTGGGATTCCCCCTGCCCGGCGTGGAGTTGCGCATTACCGATCCCGAGACCGGTCGTCCACTCGGCACCGGCGAGATCGGTATGATCGAGGTCAAGGGACCCAATGTCTTCAAAGGCTACTGGCGCATGCCGGAGAAGACCGCCGCCGAATTCCGCCCGGACGGGTTCTTCATCACCGGCGACATCGGAAAGATCGACCAGCGTGGATATGTCCATATCGTCGGGCGCGGCAAGGATCTGATTATCACGGGCGGCTTCAATGTCTACCCGAAGGAGATCGAGCTTGCCATCGACGCCATCGAAGGCGTGCAGGAATCGGCGGTGATCGGCCTGCCGCATCCGGATTTCGGCGAAGGCGTGACCGCCGTCGTCGTGCCTCAGCCCGACGCGGACCTGACCGAAGAAAAAATCATGGCGAGAGTGCGCGACAACCTCGCCAAGTTCAAGCAGCCCAAGCGAGTGCTCTTCGTCGGCGAGCTGCCGCGCAACACCATGGGCAAGGTTCAGAAGAACATCCTGCGCGAGCAGTTCAGCACCCTTTATGAACGCCGCCACGCCGGGTGACAGGCACAGCCTGCATCCCGGAATCAGTGCTGCGACAAGCAACGAGGATATGATGGGTCCACTCAACGGAATGAAGGTTATCGATCTGACGCATGTCATGGCGGGACCGACCTGCACGCTCATGCTTGCCGACATGGGCGCAGACGTCATCAAGATCGAGAAATCACCTGATGGCGACGACACCCGGCGAATGCTGCCGCCCAAGATCGGCGACGAAGCCGCAGCCTACATGATGATGAACCGCAACAAGCGCGGTATCGTGCTCGACCTCAAGACCGAAGGCGGCAAGAAAGTCCTCCGTCAACTGGTGCAGACGGCTGACGTTCTCGTCGAAAATTTCGGTCCGGGCGTGATGGAACGCCTCGGCTTCGGATACGAAGACCTGAAAAAGGACAATCCCGGCCTCATCTACTGCTCGCTTTCGGGCTTTGGCCGGACCGGCCCCTACAAGGACCGCCGCGGCTTCGATCTCGTGGCTCAGGCCATGAGCGGCATCATGAGCTTCACGGGCGAACCGGGCGGAGCGCCTGCCAAATGCGGGCCGCCTCTTTCGGACATCACGGCCGGCATCCTCGCGGCCATGGGCATCCTGGCGGCCTATGCCCATCGTCTCAAGACGGGCGAGGGCCAGTGGGTCGAAACCTCGCTCTTCGAGGCCGCTCTGGTCCAGACCTATTGGCAGTCGGCCATCGCGCTTGCGACCGGCGTTGCCCCCAAGGCCATGGGATCCGCGCATCCGCTCAACGCGCCCTATCAGGCTTTTCAGGCTTCGGACGGATGGATCGTCGTCGGAGGCGCCAATCAGAAGAACTGGCTGCGCACGCTCGATGCCATCGGGGCACCCGAGCTTGCCGACGATCCCCGGTTTCGGACCGGCGCCGACCGCATGGGACACCTGCCCGAGCTCGAGGCTGAACTCGCGGAACGCTTCCGCACCAAGCCGGCAGCGCACTGGCTTGAGATTCTTGACGAGAAGGGCGTCCCCTGCGGGCCCGTCTTCGATATGCTGCAGGCGCTGAACGATCCGCAAACAGCCGCTCGCAAAATGCTCGTCGAGGTTGAGCATTCGACGCTCGGCTCCGTCAAGACTCTGGGGCTTCCGGTGAAGTTTTCGAACACGCCCGGTGACGTGCGCAAAGGCGCCCCTGTCTTTGGCGAAGATACGCGCGAGATCCTGGCGCAGGCCGGGTTCTCGGACAGCGAAATCGATGTCTTCCAGCAGGAAGGCGCCATTGTCTGTGCCGAGATTGCGGACCAGAAAGAGTGGCCGAAAGGGAGCCAGGATGCAGAACGGATCACGAGGGAAACCCGTCATCGCCCTAGCTATGGGTGATCCTGCCGGGATCAGCCCGGAACTTACAGCGAAGATCATGGCCCTCGATGAAGCGCGCGCAGCAGCGCGCTTCATCGTGATCGGGGACCGGCGAGTCTTCGACCGCGGGGCCGATGTGGCCGGGATCCGCCCCGATCTCGAGACCATCTCTCCTGGCCAGTCACTCGAAGGAACCGACGACTCAGTCTTCGTCGATCTCTGCCACCTCGACCCGGCAACGGTAGAGCTTGGCGTTGCAACCTCTGAGGGTGGCCGCTTCGCGCTCGCCAACTACCGCCATGCACTTACCCTTGCGCATGGCAGGCAGGCCGATGCGGTTTGCTTCACGCCCTTCAACAAGAAGGCGATGCGGCTCGCGCATCCTCCCTACGACGATGAGATCAGCTTCTCGGCGGACGTGATCGGCATGACGGGCCCGGCGAGCGAATTCAACATCCTCGGTAATCTGTGGAATGCACGCGTGACATCGCACGTGCCGTTATCCCAGGTGGCATCCCTTATGACGGCCGACAGAATCCTCCGAGGGCTGAAGCTTACCGACTCCGCTCTGCGGGCAGCGGGATTCGAGCGGCCGCGCATCGCGGTTGCCAGCCTGAACCCTCACGCAGGGGATGGCGGCAATTTCGGGCGCGAGGAGATCGAGGTGATCGGCCCTGCCGTCGAGGAGGCCAGGAACCTGGGCATCGACGCCGAGGGGCCGTTTCCATCGGATACCGTTTTCCTGCGGGCGAAGAGCGGAGCCTTCGATGCTGTCCTGACCATGTACCATGACCAGGGGCAGATCGCGATGAAGCTCATGGGTTTCGACCGTGGCGTTACGCTGCTTGGGGGCTTTCCCTTCCCGATCTGCACCCCGGCGCATGGCACCGCCTACGAAATCGCCGGCAAGGGTGTGGCGAATATCGGCGCGACCCGCGCCGCAGTTCTGCTCGCCGCCGAGATGGCCTCGTCGCATCGTGCGGGCGACCGAGAGATACAATACAAAATGTGACGCCGAGCTTTCCGCCCGGAACCTAACGGCGCAGAAGATACAGGAATCCTCAGCTCTGTACGCCTGCTCCGGCAATGCCGGAGCAGGCGTTCCTTTTTTAAAGACGTGCCTGAACGTGGTTTCGCTTTGCGGCTTCAAAATGCGGTCAAAAACGGAGACCCATTCGGCAGGCGAGAGCACTCAAAAAAGAGCCCCGCGTTTTAAGCGGGGCGAGAGTTAATCAAGGCTTCCGGCTTGAGCAGCGATGCCGCTGCGGCCCCTTATCGCAATGGTCGTGCGGCCTCTCGTTTAGTTCACGGTCTTCACCTGCCCAACGCGCATCGCTGTGGCACGCCTGATCAGACGGGCCCAAAGCGGCCAGGTCAGGAGAAGTGTCGCCAGAATGGTGATGGTGCTCACGAGCGGGTTCGAGAAGAAAATGCCCAAATTACCCTGGGACATCAGCATGGACTGGCGGAAGGCGTCCTCCGCCTTGTCCCCAAGCACGAGAGCCAGCACGAGCGGCGCGATCGGATAGTCGAGCTTCTTGAACACGTAGCCGACAACGCCGAACACCAGAGCGATCCAGAGATCGGGCTTCGACGAGGCCACGGTCCAGGCGCCGATGAAGCAGATGACGACAATGAGCGGCCCGATGATCGCGAACGGGATGCGCAGGATCGCCGCGAAGAGAGGCACGGTCGCAAGGACGAGGATTACGGCAACCACATTGCCGATATACATCGAGGCGATGAGCCCCCAGACGAAATCGGGCCGCTCGATGAACAGCATCGGGCCGGGGTTCAGCCCCCAGATCATCAACCCGCCCATCATCACCGCAGCCGTGGCGGAACCCGGAATGCCGAGCGCCAGCATCGGGAGCATGGCGGCGGTGCCGGCACCATGGTCCGCCGTCTCGGGCGCAATGACGCCCTCCGGCTCGCCTGATCCGAACCCGTCACGCCGGCGGGAGAACCGCTTAGCCAAGCCATAGCTCATGAAGGATGCCGCAGTGGGCCCGCCCGGCGTGATTCCCATCCATACGCCGATCAGGCTCCCACGCAGAAGCGCAACCCAGTACCGAGGCAGCTGAACAAGTGTCTCCAGGACGCCCGCGAGGCTCACCTTTGCCTTGACGCCATCGAACTTGAGCCCCTCCTCCATGGTGAGCAGAAGCTCGCCGATGCCGAAGAGACCGATCACGACCACGAGAAAGCTGATGCCGCCCAGCAGTTCATCGAAGCCGAAGGTCAGTCTCAGGCTGCCGGAGATCGTGTCCATTCCGACCGTCGCAAATGCGAACCCGAGGAGAATGGAGACAATCGTCTTCGATGGCTGGGCCCCCGACAGGCCGACGAAACTCGCGAAGGCCAGGAAGTAGACGGCGAAGAACTCAGGAGATGAGAACTGGAGTGCGAATTTCGTCACCCAGCCTGACAGAAGCGTGGTGACGATCACGCCCATCATCGCGCCGAACCCGGCCGACAGGAAAGCAAAGGAGAGAGCCTGGACGGCCTTCCCTTGCTTGGCCATCGGATGGCCGTCGAATGTCGTCGCGACAGAAGACGGTTCGCCCGGAATGTTGAACAGGATCGACGTGGTGGAGCCCCCGAATAAGGCACCCCAATACATGCTGGTGAGGAGAATGATCGCTCCGACCGGATCCATTGTGTAGGTCAGAGGCAGCAGGAGCGTCACACCATTGGGAGCGCCCAGCCCTGGCAGCACGCCGACCAGAATGCCGAGCAGCACGCCGACCATCATCAAGGCCACGTGCTGAAAGGTCAGCGCAACCGCGAAGCCATGGAAAAGCGACTCAATATTGGCCATGGAACACCTCAATAAATCCCGAGCAGGGCTTCGAGCGGCCCCGTCAGGAGGGGTACCTTGAACCAGATTGGGAAGATCAGCCGCATCGCGACCGCAACGGCGAGCGCGAACCCGATGGCGTAAACAGGCCGGTAGCCCCCCTGGAAGATCATGACGAGTGCGAGATAGAGCACCGCCCCGACATAGAGTCCGAGAAACGATGAGACGATCACGAAACCCAGAATGGGCAGCCCGAAGGCAAGCACGCTCCGCATCTGGACATTCGTAATGAAGAGCCGATTGTCGGCCCCCCTGAGCCGAAGAGCGATGACGAGGTTCGTCAGGCTCGCCAGGACGATGAGCACGCCGATCCGGAATGGGAAATAGCCCGATGCCGGCCCTGAATCGCCCCACCCGATGTCATGCTCGGCAGCGCCCCATATAACGGCGACGCCGACTATTCCGGTGACAAGCGCAGTTGCCACCTCCATGCCTTTGCGCGAAATAAGCGCCCGTTCGTGAATCACTGAACCAATCTCCTGTTTTGAAGAATGAAAGGCACGGGTAATTCCCGCGCCTTTCACGAGGACCTGACGGTTCAGTTCACGAGCCAGCCTTCCTCCTCATAAACTTTGCGGGTGCGCTTCTCGTCCTCGTCGATGAAGGTCTTGAGTTCAGGGCCGGCAATGAAGCGGCCGGTCTGCGCGGTCTTGGTGAGATAGTCCTTCCATTCAGGGGTCTCGGTAACCTTCTTCAGGACGCCGGCCCAGAAGTCGACAGCCGCCTGCGGCGTGTCCGGCGGCAGCGCAACCGTGCGCGGCATCTGGTACGTTTCAATGCCAGAGCCCTGCTCCTTGCAGGTTGGAATATCATGCCAGCTCTGCGTCTCCGTCACCTTAGGCCCCGTAGCCATGCGCTCCTTCGAGAACACGCATAGAGCCTTCACCTGGCCGGCCTTCCAGTGCCCGACGCTCTCGCTCGGATTGTTGACGTGGGACTGCACGTGCCCACCCGTGAGCTGAACCGAGGCTTCGCCGCCGCTCTTGAAGGGAACGTAGATGAACTTCGCACCCGTGTCCTTTTCGATCAGACGGGTCAGGGTCTGGTCCGTATCCTTCGACAGAGCTCCCGCCATCTTGAAGGAGCCGTTCGCCTCTTTGGCGGCAGCAGTAAAGGACTTGTAGTCATTGTACGGCGAGTCGCCCTTGTTCCACAGGATGAACTCGTCGAACACCATTGCGGCCACGGGCATGAAGTCCGTGTGCTTGAATGCTACCTTTGCGACCATGGGCAGCGTGTAGAGATTTGAAGTGCCGAATGCGAGCTTATGGCCATCGCCTGCCGCAGCCTTCACGTAGACGAAGGTCTCCGCTCCGCTTCCCCCGCCCTTGTTTGCAACGAGGATCGGCTGGTCGATCAGATGGTTGTTCTGAATTGCCAACTGAACTGCGCGCGCAAAAATATCCGTGCCGCCGCCCGGACCCGCTGCGCCGACGAACTCCACCGGCTTGGTAGGCTTCCACTCGGATTGCGCCATGGCTGGCGCGGTTCCCAGCGTCAAGATCATCGCGGCTGATGCCACGATGCCAAGCGCGGACTGCGCATTAATACCCTTCAGGATCATATACTCCTCCTTGCACGCCCCGCCCCTGCGGCGGACGCGACCTTTAGCGTTCCCCACATGCCGCCTTCTTTGAGCGGCTTTGCCCTTATTGTTTTATTGTTCATGTAATTATGAATTCAAAAATTCATGGGTGACAAGCCTTTTCTTCCAAAATGATCGCCCATGCGGCTCATTTTGTTTTCAGTTCGACAAGCCGGGTATTATCGCGCTTTGTGACAAGGCTGTCTTCCGCGCCAAGCTGCGTCTCTCCTGAGGCCGCTGGTGAGAAGCCGATCATGCCTCCGCGTTCAGAACCTCGAATGAACACCAGCTCCACCTCACGCGTGCGTCCTGTGTCTCATCGCGGAGTTCCCAACGTGCAGAAGCCGGACCTGCGTCTTCTGAAGTCAAATCGAAGAAAGACGAGCCGACTTGTGATCCAATCGGCTAGGCAATCGATGCGCAACTCATCGCGGCAACTGCGCGCTCAAAATCGCGGTCGAATGTTGTTGCATGCGCAGCGAGCGAAACCAGTGACGCTGGAGAGATCCCCTCTGCACAAGCTCTGCCGCCGTTTCGCCAAGTCCGACGAACCGCCGACCTTTGTTGCCATGTCAAATTTACTGAGTTGAGGCTTCAGCCACCTCCCCGCCCAGATCCTATCTGCTCGTATCGGCTTTGAACGTTGCGGACTGCGGGAGCCAAAACCCGCACTGCAGACGCAGCACAATCTACGGCGTCAGAGGATGTTCAGCTTATCTGGAGCCTTGAAGGAGGCGATTGACTCGACCAATTTTGAAGACATAATACATAATACAATACTCAGAATATTACTTGCGGGCCGATGAGCCTCGCATTGGTGGAGGATTCCCATGAGCTATCAGGCCGGTCGTCACTTTCTCCAGATTCCAGGCCCCACCAACACTCCGTTGCCGGTACTGGCGGCAATCGCGAAACCGACCATCGACCACCGTGGACCGGAATTCGGCCGACTGGGCCAAGAGGTGCTCTCGGGCATCCGCACGGTCTTCAAGACGGAAAATCCGGTCATCATCTACCCGGCCTCCGGCACCGGTGCCTGGGAGGCGGCACTCGTCAACACTCTCTCTCCCGGCGACAAGGTCCTGATGTTCGAAACCGGATGGTTCTCTACCCTCTGGAACAAGATGGCCAAGCGCCTCGGGATCGAGGCGGAGTTCATCAAGGGGGACTGGCGCTCCGGCGTGGATGCCGATGCCATCGAGGCACGACTGGCAGAGGACAAGGCCCACACGATCAAGGCCGTCGCGGTCGTGCACAACGAGACCTCGACCGGCGTGACTTCCAACATTGCTGCCGTGCGACGGGCCATCGACAACGCCGGTCATCCCGCTCTGCTTCTCGTCGATACGATCTCCTCCTTGGGATCTATCGATTATCGGCATGACGAGTGGGGTGTGGACGTCACCGTCGGTGGATCGCAGAAGGGCCTGATGCTGCCGCCGGGACTGTCCTTCAATGCCATTTCCGACAAGGCGCTCGCGGCTGCCAAGAAGGCGAAGCTTCCTCGCTCCTTCTGGGGCTGGGAGGATATGCTCGCCATCAACGAAAAGGGCTTCTTCCCCTACACCCCGTCGACGAACCTGCTGCAAGGGCTGAAGGTCGCGATCCAGATGCTGCACGAGGAAGGCCTCGACAACGTCTTCGCCCGCCACGACCGCGCGGCCGAAGCGACGCGACGCTGCGTCCGCCACTGGGGGCTCGACATTCAGTGCCAGAACCCTGCGGAATACTCCTCGTCGCTCACCGCCGTACGGGTTCCCGAGGGCCACTCCGCCGACAACCTGCGGACGGAAATCCTGAAACGCTTCAATATGTCCCTCGGCAACGGCCTCGGTCCGCTCGCCGATCAGGTTTTCCGCATCGGACATCTCGGTGACTTCCACGACCTCATGGTCACGGGCGTGCTCACCGGCGTCGAGATGGGTCTGCGCGTGTGCGGCATTCCTCATCGCTCCGGCGGCGTCGAGGCGGCGATGAACTATTTGAGCGGGAACGCCGGCCCCGCGGCACAGGCTGCCGAATAGAGCACCTGCCGTTCAAAGACCGGGGACGGACAGGAGCACGCACTGTCCCCCCCTCTCTTCGCGCGGGAGCGGCCGCTTCATGAACGAACGTCTGTCGGAGCACTTTTCATGCTAACGCTAAAAATCGCCCAGGAGATCGTCCAAACTGCCCTTGAGGAGGCCGCACGTCGGCAACTGAAACCCCTTGCCATCATGGTTCTGGATAGCCGCGGCAGCGTCAAGGCGTCGGCCTCTCAGGACGGCACATCTTTGCTGAGGGAGAAGGTCGCCCACGGGAAGGCCTTCGGCGCTCTCGGTCTCGGCCTCGGCTCGCGAGCCATCTTCAATCGTGCGCAGGAACAGCCTTACTTCGTTTCAGCAATCAACGCGATCGCGGGCGGTTCGCTCGTTCCCGTACCGGGTGGCGTTCTCATCAAGGGGGCCACTGGGGAAATCCTTGGTGTGGTGGGGATCTCCGGCGATACCTCTGACAACGACGAAGCCTGTGCGATAACCGCGATCAAAGCCGTCGCCCTGGAGCCGGATGCAGGCTAAGGACAGTTAGAGAACGACACGCCCTCTGGCTGAACGGGTTACGCCGTGAATTCCCCTCTCTCACAGGAATTTAACCCAAGCTGAGAACCCGCTACCAGATGGCTTCGGACAGGCTCTCCGCGCCGCGTCCGGTAATAACAAGTTCCGAGCACCTGTTGGTGCGCTTGAGGGCTCCATGCAGGGAAAGTTTTCGTCTCCGACAGCCTATCCAGCGTCTCGTGGACGCGATCTGGGTCTGGAAAGGAAGCTCGCCATCGCGCTCGAGGGGAGCGTCAGCTTCGACGCCTTCACCCGCGGACGATACGCGACAGACGCCTCGGTTTATCAGATCATGCCCGTTGGTGTGGTTTTCCCGAAGAGATCTTCGGACATCGAGGCAACCCTCAAGATTGCCCACGAGCACGGGGTCCCGGTCATCGCCCGCGGCGGCGGCACATCTCAGAATGGGCAGCCTATCGGGGCAGGTCTCATTCTGGATTGCAGCCGGACCTTCAATGACATCACTGCCTATGACCCGCAGGCGCAGACCGTCACGGTCGAACCCGGGATCGTGCTGGAGCACCTCAATGCACGGCTGAAGGCTGACGGCCTGTTCTTTCCCGTGGAGCCGTCGACGGCAAGCCGCTGCACGATCGGCGGCATGACGGGCAACAATTCCTGTGGTGCACGCTCCCTGCGCTACGGCAAGATGGTCGATAACGTTCTGGCCGTCTCGGCCCTCACATCCGGCGGCGAGACGTTCCGCGCCGACATGACCGGTGTCACGGGCCACGACCATGCGGTGCGCTTGGCTTCCGAAATGATCGCGCTCGCTCACCGGGAAAAGGATGAGATCGAGCGCATGTTCCCGAAGGTGCAGCGCCGGGTCGGTGGCTACAACCTCGACGCGCTTCTCCATGAGAAGCCGAATCTCGCGCATCTGCTCGTCGGTTCCGAGGGCACGCTCGCGGTCACGACAGGCGTGACCCTGAAATTGTCGACGATCCCGACCCACCGCGCCATGGGCGTATGCCATTTCCCGTCGTTCAGAGCGGCCATGGAGACGACCCGCCACCTCGTGGCCCTCGACCCCACTGCCGTCGAACTCGTGGACAACAACATCCTGGTCCTGGGAGCGGACATCCCCCTCTTCCGGCGAACGCTTGCCGACATCACCAAGGGCCAGCCGAACTGCCTGCTTCTCGTCGAATTCGCAGGCACGAGCATGGACGCACTCAAGGCGGATCTGAAACGGCTGGACCAGTGCATGGCGGATCATGGCTTCCCGAATGCCGTCGTTGAGGTGCTCGAAGCACCGCGCCAGCGGCAGGTCTGGGAGGTTCGGGAAGCCTGCCTCAACATCATGATGTCCATGAAGGGAGATGGGAAGCCAGTCTCTTTCATCGAGGACTGCGCCGTCCCGCTGGAGCATCTCGCCGACTATACGGATGCCGTGACGGAGCTGTTCGAGCGCCATGGCACGCGCGGCACCTGGTACGCGCATGCCTCTGTCGGATGCCTGCATGTCCGCCCGATCCTCAACATGAAGGACGCTGCCGATATCGGCTCCATGCGCGCCATCGCCGAGAGCGCCTGCGATCTGGTGCGGCGCTTCAAGGGCTCCCATTCCGGCGAGCACGGCGACGGGATTTCACGATCCGAGTTCCATGAGCGCATGTTCGGCGCCCGCCTCGTCCGCGCGTTCGAGACCGTGAAGGACAGTTTTGATCCCGAAAACCTGCTCAACCCCGGAAAGATCGTCCGGCCCTATCGCATGAACGATCGCAGCCTGATGCGCTTTCCGCCGGATTACAGAGCCGTCGAGCCTGCAGCGACGGTTCTCGACTGGTCGGAATGGGGCAGCTTCGGCCAAGCCGTCGAGATGTGCAACAATAACGGCACATGCCGGAAGACGCTGAGCGGCACGATGTGCCCGTCCTACCGCGTCACCCGCCAGGAGCAGCATGTCACCCGCGGCCGGGCCAACTCGCTGCGCTTGGCGATCACCGGCCAGCTCGGGCCGGACGCATTCACGTCTCCCGAGATGAAGGAGACCCTGGACCTCTGCGTCTCCTGCAAGGGATGCAAGCGCGAGTGTCCGACCGGCGTCGACATGGCCAAGATGAAGATCGAGTTCCTTCACCACTACCATGCTCGCCACGGCATGCCCCTCAAGGAGCGCCTCATCGCTCATCTGCCACGTTACGCGCCTATCGCCACGCTCCTCGCGCCGCTCCTCAACCTCCGTGACACCCTGCCCTTCCTGGCGAAGGCGACGGAGCGCTGGCTGGGCTTCAGCGCACGCCGCCCCCTTCCGAAATGGCGCCGCCCCTGGAAGCAAACCGGCGAACTGGCCAGCCCGGATGACGTTGTCGGGGATGGCCGCGATCTTGTGCTCTTCGGCGATACCTTCAACCGCTATTTCGAACGTGAGAACCTGGAGGCCGCCGAACGCGTCCTTTCGGCCGCGGGTTATCGCCTGCACCACGTTCTGCCAGCGGGAGGCGGACGCCCCCTGTGCTGTGGCAGGACGTACCTGTCCGCAGGGTTGGTCGACCACGCCCGCAGGGAGGCCCGGCGCACGCTGGACACGCTCGCCCCGTTCATAACCCGGGGTGCTCGGGTCGTGGGCCTCGAGCCATCCTGTCTCCTGACCTTCCGGGATGAGTTCGCGGCGCTCCTGCCCAAGGAAGAGGTCGAGCCGCTGGCAAAGGCAGCCTTCCTTCTGGAGGAAGTGCTGGCCGCCGATCTGAACGCTGGCGCGGCCTCGCTGCCGCTTACCGATCAAGGCGGGAGGACTGCTCATCTGCACGGCCATTGTCACCAGAAGGCCTTCGGAGTAATGGGTCCGACCGAAGCTGTCCTGCGCAAGGTACCCGGCCTGACCGTCCAGGCTATCGAGTCGAGCTGCTGCGGGATGTCGGGCGCGTTCGGCTATGGTGCGAAGACCATCGACATATCCTTCGCCATGGCGGAGGTGTCGCTGCTGCCGGCCGTGCGGAAGGCGCAAAGGAACGACCTTGTGGTCGCTGACGGTACGAGCTGCCGCCATCAGATTCATGACGGCGCCGGCCGTCAGGCGGTTCACGTCGTCCGTGTGCTCGACGATGCGCTCGCGCGTCCCTAGCAGGATACGCCCCGGACATGATATAAAGAACCTTTCTGAGCATCCCTATTCGGTGTCCCTATGGAAGCTGCCCTCGGTATCAATCGACGTTACCTCCACGATGAAGTTGCCGAGAGGTTGCGGGAACTGATCCGCTCCGGCGAACTTGAGCCGAAGTCGCGGGTCAACGAGCTCGAACTCGCGGAACGCTTCGGGATATCCCGCACACCGTTGCGGGAAGCGATCAAGATCCTGGCGACCGAAGGTCTGCTGGAGCTTCTGCCCAATCGTGGCGCGCGCGTTGCCAGCATCTCGAACCAGGAAATCGACGAGATGATCGAGGTCGTGGCGGGGCTTGAGGCGGTTGCGGCCGACCTTGCCTGCCAGCACATCACGGACAAGGAGGTTGCCGCGATCGAGGCCATGCACCAGCGGATGGTCGCGGCCTGGAAACAACAGGACAACGCTGGTTACTTCACGCTCAACCGCCAGATCCATGAGGCCATCATGACAGCCAGCCGGAACGTGACCTTGCAGGGGATCTATGAGAACCTGTCGGGACGCATCCAGCGGACACGTTACTCGGCTCACAAAACGCCTGAGCAATGGCAGAAGGCCATCACTGAGCACGAGCAGATGATCAAGCTTCTGAAAACCCGCGACGCCGAGAGCCTCGCAAGGCTCATGCGGGAGCATATCCGTGGGAAGAAGACGGTTATTCTGGCCGCCTATGGGGAAAGCGCCTGATGCGCTTTCCTCTGATTTGACGCGCGGAGCCGGAATCCACAACTCTACGCTTTGTTCCCGGGTTCCCCGAGAGCCATGATCGCGAGAGCGAGCGCTTGGGCCCGCGGCACGATCGTATCGACTTCCAGATACTCGTCAGGGCTATGGGCCTTCGCTCCGCACGGTCCCGTTGCGCAAAGGGTCGGGACTCCCATGGCGGCGGCAAAGCCCGAATCCGCACATCCTCCGGTAAACTCCTCGCCAACCCGAAGCCCGATGCGAGCTGCGCCCTCGGAATAAAGAGCGAACAGGCGGCGCGAAGCATCAGTCGGCACGAGAGGCACGAACTCGCCCAGGATCTGCAGTTCTGCCGAGGTGCCCTTGACGAAGCTGGTTGCGACGATCCGTTCGATCTCGGCGACGACCTCTGTCCGATCCTGCGGGTCGACAAAACGCAGATCGATCTCAGCCTGAGCATGCGGCGCAACAGTATTGACCGATTGACCTCCTGACACGAGACCGACATTCACCGTGATCCCTCGCGCAAGGTCAGTCAGCGCATGGATCGCCGACACTTTCCGCGCAAGCTCCTCGATAGCGCTGACACCCTGCTCGAAATTCACCCCTGAATGCGCGGGGACGCCCTGAATGTTCATGCGCATGAACACTCCCCCCTTGCGACCCGTGACGACATTTCCACTCGGTCGTCCCGGTTCGGCATTGAAGACAGCACGGGCTCGACGGGCCTCCTGCTCGATAAGTGACCGCGATGACGGAGAGGCGATCTCCTCGTCGCTGGTATAAAGCCCCACGAGCGGACCCGGCGATCCGAACCGCGCGAAGGCCGCGAGGACGAAGCTGTTCATCACGAGTCCGGCCTTCATGTCCGCAACGCCGGGCCCATAGGCGCGCCCATCCTCGATGCGAAACGGACGCCGTTGCGCTTCGCCCTTTGGGAAGACCGTGTCACGATGCCCCATCAAAAGGATCGGCCTGCTTTTCTCATCGGGCGCTCCTAGAGTAGCGCGAATACCGTCTCCATATCGCTCGCTGCGGATCGTCTCGCAGGAGAGACCGGCTTGCTCGAGAAAATCGCGAATGTGGGATCCGACCTGGTCAACGCCCTCTTTGTCATAGCTGCCGCTGTCGGTATCGACGAGCAGTTGCAACTGCTCGATCATGGCTTGCCGCTGGCTCGCCAGCCAATCGAGGATCTTTGTCTCCATATCCGTGCTCACAAGCTTTTCTCCTGCCTAGGGCGTGGATCGTGTCCGGCATTGCGGTCCTCTGCCTGAGGCCGCAGGTGGGGTTCGTATTCCTATTCGGCATTATTCCAGATTGCCAGGTCGCGTGGCTCCCGGCCTTTCCAGTTCCGACACAAGGAAGCTGACGAAGTCCTGCGTGGTCTGCGGCAGGGTACGGCCCAGCATGGTCTGGATCTGCAGGTTGCGTTCAAGAAAACTGGCCTCCTCGAAGGCTACGACGGCAACCTGCTTGTCCCTCACCGCGCTGCGGACGGAGATGTAGGTTGAAAACGTCACGACGCTACCAAGCCTGCAGAGGGTCAGGAGGCTGGCCAGATTGGTAGAGTTCACGACAGGCTGAAGGGAAATGCCCTTGGTGGCGCAATAGATATCGAGCACGCGTCGGATCGTCGCTGCATCGTCCAGAATGGCGATTGGGTATTCGAACAGCTCGGCAATGGATACAGGCCCACGTCCGATCAACGGATGATCGATGCTGGCAAGCGCATAGGCCGGCATCGCCCGCTGCCATTGTATTCTCACTCCTCCCTCCGGCGAAAGCGAGAAGGTGATGCCGATATCGATCTCCCCTTCCTGCACGAATTTCACCACCTGCGCCGGCGGCAGAACCCTGATGCTGAACACGACCTGGGGGCGCTCCAGCCGAAAGGCGTGAATCATTTCCGGAATGAAGCTGACGGCGAGCCCCTCGGTGACGCCAAGACGGATGAAACCCCGTGTCGGACTGTTGAGCTCCCGGATTTCCCTCAAGATCTGCTCGCTCTCGAGAGCCGCACGTTGCGCATAGGATGCCAGGAGACGCCCAGCATGAGTCAACGTCATGCCGCGGGAGCGCCTCTCGAAGAGCGGGATCCCGAAATCGTCTTCAAGCTTTGCTATTTGCCGACTCACTGCCGACGCCGCCACCCGGAGTCGCGCCGCAGCGGCGCTGACGGATCCGCTCCGCGCGACCTCGAGAAAATATCGTAGGGCAGATTGCTGCATCAATGAATTCAGTTCCATTGCCGAAGAGGCAACGATCCTTTCGAATCATTCTTATGGAAGCAAGGTCTTTTTCTTGGCAGGTTCGAAAAGCTTCTGTCCCTGCGATTGACAGAATGAGAGTTCGCAGCGGGCATTTGAGAAATAAAACAACCGGGACGCAACCAGAGGACCATGATGAATCCACTGCGTAAATTAGCCATCGCAAGCCTCGCCTCCACGGCGATCCTGTCCAGTGTCTTTGCCGGCACTGCACTCGCAGGCAAGGCCGACAACACTGTCCGCATGGCATACGACCAAGCGCCTGAAAGCGTTGATCCGTACTTTAATAACGTTCGTATCGGTGTCATCATCGGTCAGCATGTCTGGGATACGCTCATTTATCGCGATCCCAACACCAACGAATACAAAGGCCAGCTCGCGACTGCATGGCGGCAGATCGACGACCGCACTCTCGAGTTCGACCTGCGCAAGGGTGTGAAGTTCCACAATGGCGAGGAGTTCGATGCAGACGACGTCGTCTACACCCTGAACTTCATCTCGAAGCCGGAGAACAAGGTCGTCACCCAGAACAACGTGAGCTGGATCGAGAAGGCCGAAAAGCTCGACAAGTACAAGGTCCGCATTACGACCAAGCAGGTCTTCCCGGCAGCGATCGAGTATCTCGCTGGCCCGGTCGTCATCCACCCGAACGAGTACTACGAGAAGGTGGGCCCGAAGGGGCAGAATGAGAAGCCCGTCGGCACAGGACCGTACAAAGTCACGAACTACGTCCCGGGCAAGTCGATCACGCTCGAGAAAAACACGGATTACTTCAAGGATTCGCCGAAGCCGCAGCCGCAGATCGGCAGGATCGAGATCCGCTTCATTCCCGATCGCCAGACCCAGATGGCGGAGGTTCTCTCCAACGGCCTCGACTTCATCATGAGCGTACCGAAGGATCAGGCCGAGCAACTGGAGACTGTACCGACCCTTCAGGTCGTCTCCGGCGAGACCATGCGCATCGTCTTCATGCAAATGAACACGCTCGAAGGTACGCCGGCTCCTGCCCTGAAGGATGAGCGCGTCCGCAAGGCCATCATTCACGCCATCGACCGCGAAGGCATGGTGAAGTCGATTGTCGGCGCTGGCTCCCGCGTGATCAACACCATCTGCTTCCCCTCGCAGTTCGGGTGCACCGACGAGGGAGCTGCGCGCTACCCCTACGATCCCGCCAAGGCCAAGCAGCTATTGGCCGAAGCAGGTTATCCAAACGGGCTTGAACTCGACATTGTCGCCTACCGCGAGCGCAACCAGACGGAAGCTCTGATCGGCTATCTACAGGCAGTCGGCATCAAGACCAACCTGCGCTTCCTGCAATACGCTGCCATGCGCGAAATGGTCGCCGGCAACAAGGCCATGCTCACCCACCAGACCTGGGGCTCGTTCTCGGTCAATGACGTCTCTGCCGCAACGCCGAACTACTTCGCGTTCCGGTCCGAGGACATCACCCGCGATCCGCAGGTTCGCGATCTCCTGGTGAAAGGCGACACGTCCGTCGACCCGAACGTTCGCAAGGAAGCCTACAAGGGCGCGCTGAAGATCATCGCCGACAAGGCCTATGCCGTGCCGCTGTATTCGCTGCCGGTTTACTATGTCACCTCGGCGGATCTGAACTTCAAGGCTTATCCGGACGAAATGCCTCGGTTCTGGGAAATGAGCTGGAAGTAAGCTGACATCACCGAAATGGAGCGGCCTTTGTCGGCCGCTCCAGCAATCCGCCATCCAGAATACGGGCTTGCTTCCGAGTATCTCGGCGCACCCGGATTTTTCGGCTTGAGCGGATAGCATTTCAGATTCCGATTACCACTGAAGTGGCCGGAAAGGCAGATCGGCCTGTTCCTCGGGCCAATACGGAGAATGCCGTGATCGGCTATATCCTCAAACGATTGGGCTTGGCGATTCTCGTTGCGATCGCGGTCTCGGCAATCGCCTTCTTTCTCTTGCGCCTTTCGGGCGACATCGCTCTGGCGATCGCGGGAGAAGGCGCCCAGAAGGCGGATCTAGAGATCATCCGCAAAACTTATGGTCTCGACCGGCCGCTCATCGTGCAATATCTCGACTGGCTCTGGCAGACGCTCAGAGGCGACTTCGGAACCTCGATCTATTTTAAGACCGATGTGAGCAAGCTCGTTCTCGACAAGCTGCCCACCACTCTCATTCTGGGGCTGACCTCGCTCGGCTTCGCGCTGCTCATCTCCATTCCCCTGGGCGTTCTGGCGGCCGTTTACGCGAACACCTGGATCGACCGATTGGCGCTTGCCATCGCGGTGGTCGGTCAGGCTCTGCCGAACTTCTTCTTCGCGCTCATTCTCGTGATGATCTTCTCCATCACGCTCCGCTGGCTGCCCGTTTCAGGCTCCAGCACGTGGCTTCATTTCATCATGCCGACCATCGCGCTCGGCTATTACGTGGCGCCGGCCTTCATGCGCCTCATCCGCGCGGGAATGATCGAGGTCCTGTCCGCGGATTACATCCGGACGGCGCGCGCCAAGGGGCTTCCGACACATAAGGTCATCTTCAAGCACGCGCTTCGCAATGCAGTCGTCCCTGTGGTTGCACTGACGGCGGTGCAGCTCGGCTTCCTGCTCGGTGGCTCTGTCGTGGTCGAAACGATCTTCGCCCTCGATGGACTTGGCTATCTGGCCTACCAGAGCATCACCTACAAGGATTTCCCCGTCATGCAGGTCGTGGTCCTGCTTCTCTCGGTTCTCTACGTGCTCCTGACGCTTGCCTCCGACATCGCCAACGCGTGGCTCGATCCGCGCATCCGGGTGGCCTGACATGACTGACACCGCTCTCTCCATTCCGACCGTGGCGGAATCCTCTCCCGGCATGCGGCTCGTCCGCCGCTTCCTGGGCCAAAAGGCGTTCGTCATCGGAGCCGGGATCCTGGCCGTTATCGTGGCGATCGCTGTCCTGGCGCCGTTGATCGCGCCGCACGACCCCTATCTGCAGAATCTCACACTTCGAAATGTGCCGCCGGTCTGGTACGCGAAGGGATCATGGGCGCATCCGCTCGGTACGGACCAGCTCGGGCGCGACTACCTGTCCCGCGTGATTTACGGCGCCCGCATTTCCCTGCTGATCGGTATCAGCGTCGTGCTGATTTCTGGCATTATCGGCACGGTGATGGGTCTGGCGGCCGGTTATTTCGGCGGCAAGGTCGATCTTCTGGTGACCTTCCTGGTGACAACCCGCCTCTCGATGCCGGTGATCCTCGTGGCTCTTGCCGTGGTGGCCATGGTCGGCGGATCCCTGTGGGTCGTCATCCTCGTTCTCGGGTTCCTCAAATGGGACCGCTTCGCCGTCGTCATGCGCAGCGCGACCCAGCAGATCCGGTCCCTCGACTATGTCGCGGCCGCAGAGGCGGCCGGGGCATCGACCACCCGCATCATCCTTCGGGAAGTTCTGCCCAACATCGCACCCCACCTCATCGTTATCGCGACTCTCGAAGCTGCGAGTGCAATCCTGCTGGAAGCCGCTCTTTCGTTCCTCGGCCTCGGCGTGCAGCCTCCCCTGCCCTCCTGGGGCCTCATGATCGCAGAAGCAAAAGCCTACATGTTCTTCTCATTCTGGCTCATTGCCATCCCTGGATCGGCGCTGGCTCTGCTGATCTTCGCCATCAATCTCGCCGGTGACGGCCTGCGCGACGTGATTTCACCGGAAGGACGGGCTTGAATCCATGAGTGACGTGATCCTTGAAGTCGACGGTCTGAGCGTCGATATCGCCACTCCCCGCGGAGCCCTTCACGCCGTCAGAGACATCTCGTTCTCCGTGAAACGAGGCGAGACACTCTGTCTCGTCGGCGAATCCGGTTGCGGCAAATCCATGACGTCGCTCGCGATCATGGATCTCCTGCCAAAGGCCGCGACCCGGAGGGCCCGACGCCTTGCCTTCGCGGGGGAAGACCTCGGCAAGGCGGGCCGGAAGCGCATCAATGCCTTGCGCGGCGACCGCATGGCCATGATCTTCCAGGAGCCCATGACGGCCCTGAACCCGGCCTACACAATCGGCAACCAGCTCGTGGAAGCCTACCGCCAGCATCGCAACGCGACCGAGGCGGAGGCGCGAGAGCGCGCCGTTCACCTTCTGAGCAAGGTCGGCATCGCGTCGGCAGCCCAGCGCCTCGGCCAATACCCGCACCAACTCTCCGGCGGCTTGCGCCAGCGCGTCATGATCGCGATGGCGCTGATGTGCGGACCGGACCTGCTGATCGCGGACGAGCCCACGACAGCCCTCGACGTGACGATCCAGGCGCAGATCCTGCGCCTCCTTGCGGATCTTCAGCGAGAACTCGGCATTGCCATGGTGCTCATCACCCACGATCTCGGCATCGTTGCGCGAATCGCTGACCGCGTTGCCGTCATGTATGCAGGTCAAATCGTCGAGGAGGGACCGACGGCCTCACTCTTCGGCAATCCGCAGCATCCCTACACGCGAGGATTGATCGACTGCATCCCCGTTCCCGGCAAATCGGTTCCGGGCGGAAAGCTCGGCGTCATTCCCGGCGTGGTGCCTTCGCTGGTTGGCGATATTCGCGGCTGCAGCTTCCGTGACCGCTGCAGCCATGCCCGAGACATTTGCGCCGTGGCACCGCCCGTAAAGGAAGCGGCGGACAGCCACCAGTGGCGTTGCATTCTGGAGAACGCAGCATGACGGCGCTCCTCGAAGCCCGAGATCTCACCCGCTCCTTCGAGGTGAGCCAGGGCATGTTCAAGTCGCGGCGGACGCTCCACGCCGTCAATGGTATCAGCCTCGACATCCGCAAGGGCGAGGTGCTCGGGATCGTAGGCGAGTCCGGTTGCGGCAAGTCCACGCTCGCCCGCATGCTTCTCGGGCTTCTGCCCCCGACAGAGGGCGGCATTACGCTCGACGGGACGGACATCCGGACACTCGGTCGCAAAGGCATGGCCCGGCGGGTGCAGCCTGTCTTCCAAGACCCCTATTCCTCGCTCAACCCGCGACGCACGATCTCCTCCATCGTGGCCTTGCCGCTCGAGGTCCACGGCATCGGCACGGCGGAAGAGCGGCGCAAGCGGACGCTCGAGATCCTCGACAAGGTGGGCCTGCCCCAGCGCTTTGCGGATCGCTATCCGCGCGAGCTCTCGGGCGGCCAGCGGCAGCGCGTGGCGATTGCCCGTGCTCTCATCATGAATCCGGAAGTCGTCGTCTGCGACGAGCCGACCTCGGCGCTCGACGTCTCGGTCCAGTCGCAGATCCTGAACCTGCTGATGGACCTGCGTCGCGAACTCGGACTGACCTACGTGTTCATCAGCCACAACCTTGCTGTGGTGGAGCATATAGCGACCCGCGTGGCAGTGATGTATCTCGGTCGCGTCGTCGAGTTGGCGGAAACGGAAACGCTCTTCCGGACGCCGCGCCATCCCTACACCAAGGCGCTTCTGGCGTCCGTCCTGACGCCGGAACCCGGACAGGGCATCCCGGAAACCGGGCTCGGCCTCGCCTTTCCGGATCCGCTCAACCCGCCACCCGGCTGTCCCTTCCATCCGCGATGCCCCGCACGGCTGCCGCAATGCAGCACGGCTGAACCGCGCCTCACCCTCTTCGGACGAGATGCGGTCGCATGCCACCTGCACGATTCCGGGCAGGTCGCAGCCTCCAAATCATAATCCCGAAGTCGTTCCCGGATAGCCGGGTCAGCGCTGGCCATTGCCAGATCTGCATCCGCGCGATCCTTCTGCCCATGCCCCACGAAGAGGAAACCGACCCATGACCCGCGAGGCTGCCATCACAAAGGCCGAGAGCTATTTTGACTCCGGTGCCTTCAAGACGGATCTCGCTCGCCTTGTCGCCATGCCGACGGAGAGCCAGAACCCGGAGCGTGCCGAGGTGCTCACGACCTATATCGAAGCCGAGATGCGGCCGCTGCTCGAGAGCCTCGGCTTCACCTGCAAGACGCTTCATCACCCGCGGGCAAAGGGGCCTTTCCTTTATGCGGAACGCATTGAGGATCCGTCCCTCCCGACGGTTCTCGGCTACGGCCACGGTGACGTCATCCGCGGGCTGGACAAGGATTGGGGCGAGGGTCTATCGCCCTGGACGCTCACGGAGGTGGGCGACCGCTGGTACGGACGCGGCGTCGTCGACAACAAGGGCCAGCACGTCATCAACATCCATGGTCTGAAAGCCGTCCTCGACACCCGCGGGAAGCTTGGCTTCAACGCCAAGTATCTGATCGAAATGGGCGAGGAGATGGGTTCCCCCGGCCTGCGCGACCTGTGCGAGGAGCAGAAAGACCTCCTGAAAGCCGACATCCTGATTGCTTCCGACGGCCCGCGTCTCAATGCGGAGCGGCCGACGATCTTCCTTGGCTCGCGCGGCGGCGTCACATTCGACCTGACGATCAATGCCCGCGACGGCGGCCATCACTCCGGCAACTGGGGCGGCATTCTGTCCGATCCGGCCATCCAGCTCGCGCACGCCATCGCCAGCATCGCCTCTCCCACAGGCCAAATCCGCATTCACGAGTGGGTTCCGAAGGAGCTTCCCGCCGCCGTGCGCCGGGCACTCGCCGACTGCGAAGTCGATGGCGGCCCGGACGGCCCCACGATTGATCCCGAGTGGGGCGAACCGGGCCTGAGCCCGGCCGAGCAGGTATTCGGCTGGTGCTCCTTCGACGTACTCGCCATGAAGTCCGGCGTTCCGGAAACCCCGGTGAATGCCGTGCCGCCGAGCGCCTGGGCGCGCTGCCAATTGCGTTTCGTGGTTGGCATTGATCCGAACGAGGTGCTGCCGGCGCTTCGCCGCCATCTTGACCGCCACGGTTTTCCAATGGTTCAGGTGACCAAGAGCCGTGACGAGATCTTCCATGCGACGCGGCTCGATCCGGAGAATCCCTGGGTTACCTGGGCCCTCAACTCCCTTGCGAAGACGACCGGCAAGAAGCCCGCGCTTCTGCCGAACCTCGGAGGTTCGCTGCCGAACGACATCTTCTCGGAAATCCTTGGATTGCGTACGATCTGGGTGCCGCATTCTTATCCAGGCTGCTCCCAGCATGCCCCCAACGAGCATCTGCCGGTCGCTATCGCCCGCGAGGGCCTGGCCATGATGGCAGGTCTCTACTGGGATCTCGGAACCGGAGACACGCCCTCCCTCTGATAGGGGTATGACACGGGATGGACGCGAGGATCGCTCGTGTCCATCTCATCAGGAATGGTATCGCTCGGCGATTGAGACATGCACTGTCTCACGTCGGCAAGAGCCCTTGCAATCCGAAGCCAGCGTGATGCGAGCGCCAGGGATTAAGCGCACGGCACACCCAGGCGATCTCCCAGCTCAGTTCATCCGCGCTCCTCATCATTTTGAACGAGCAGAGCATCTCGGGCGGAACTGGCGCGCGCAATCAAAGAGATCCACCATACCGCTACCACTCGGGGACGCGCCGAGAAGACTTACGCCTCAGATGCACGCGGAACCCTGCCATCCGGCAGCATCGGAGGGCAGACACGCTTCAGTAGTCGAGGCATACCGGTCCGAAAAAATGGTCCTCCCTTGGGGCTGAAAACCTTGTGGCTGGAATCCCTGTTCGATGCAGAATTCTCCCGCCGATTGAAGAGCCTTCACGGACAGTCCAGCGCACCCAGATACGCCTCTGCTCTCCTGAATCGATCCCGATGGCGCCAAGTCGCATCATGTCATCTTTCGTCTCCTCAAAGCCAGCAGCTCGGCCTCAAGATCGAACTGGCCAGTCTTGATCATGCGGACGATGGACCGGAAGTATCCCCCGGCATTCCGGATGCGGTTTCGCCCGCTCGATATGTCATCGTCGTGGAGCTGAAGGACGTAAAGCACGGTTGTAGCGGCCTGGATTGCGCCGACCTCCTCGACAGCTTCATCCCAAGCGCTCGGATGGGCTCCGAGACAGGCTCGGAGGTAGCGACCGGCCGCTACGATGTCGACCGAGTTTCTGACCGGATGGGCGTAGCTTGAAACGACCGGGCAGGCCTCGGCAATCAATCCGGGGAGCAGCGGCACAGACGGCGGTGCTGTTGGCGTTGCGGGTTGAGCATCCATCTGGATGCCCTTGCTACAAGTCTCACTAGGAGATCCTTTCTCTGCTTCTATTTGTCGGCAATCCGTGCCGCCACAGCCTGCTTGATAGAAAGCCTCCTCCGCGAGCTGACGGATCTCCCTCCACGCTTCGAGGAGCCCCTCCGGGAGGGTTGATCCGGAACGTTTCGGCGTTCTGGCTTTCAGCATCATAAGACGGTTCTTCATCACGGCGTTGTCGATGGCAGGATGGTATTGTGCGAGCGCACTCAAGGCTTCCTCTGCAGCACGGCGGCAGATTGTGATCTCGTCGAAGGAACGTTTCAGGCTTTCTCTGAGGCGCCGCTGCTCGGCGATGAGCGAGGTCCATTCGCCACGCCGAGCATAGAGCGGCGTGAGGTCAAAGCCGAAGGCATCGACGATATGTCCGGCAGCATCGCGCACGGCATAGCGTTTCCCGTTGGGCGAATCCTTCGGGATTACCAGTTGAGATTCAATCAGAACCCGAATTGCGTTACGAACGGCCCGTTCCGACAAGCCGGTCGTCGACATCAGCCGTTGGTTGGATGGCCACACGAGAAGTTGGGCCATGTCCTGCTCACCCCAGCAGGCGACCAGTTGGCTCAGCACCAGCCGCTGTGGAGCGCTCAATCCAAGCGCCTTCTCGGCATCCCGCGCAGACGCTGAGAGTTCTTTGCGTGTGACCGTGCGCCCTGTCTCGAGCGCAAACTGCCGCGCGGCCAAGGCAGCATGTCTCAGCCGCCGACCTCCAGACGATGCAAGCTGCATCGCGACCCTCCATGTTGAGGGCAAAGCAAGAGCGTTCACCGAAACCGATGTTCTTGACACACAGCTTGTCGGGATGGCATAAGGATTGTCGCCAAACGAATCCGTCGCCGTCCCTCGGTGACCCCAAAGGCCCTCGAAGTTTCCAGCTTCGTGGGCCTTTTGCTTTGCCTAAGCCTTAATTCACGGGCTTCTTCTCCAAACCGAAACGCGTTGCGAGTTCACTGGAAATGAGCCTTCCACCGTGGTGGGCGCTCTCTTGCGAGAGAGTCGAACCCGTGCCGATGTTTCCAAGGAAACAATGCATCGACCTCCCGGAGGCCCGCTCAATGACGGGTCCTTCGGGAGCACTGATGGCCTCGGCACCCAAGGTGCCGGACGGCGCATACTCCAATGTCTCGTAACGCCCTCAGAGATGTCTGATTCGATGTTGCGTGTGGAGTCGGACTGTAAGGATTGGTTAAGGCTGCGCGCAAATTGCGTGGAAAAACCGAGTCGCTGCAAAGCGTCAGGATAGAACCCACGAGTCAAGAGGAAGTCGACACCTGACGCATCGTGTCTTTTGATTCCAATGCGATTCAAAATTTATTGAAAACACAATGCCCTTGACTCTGAAATCACACTTTCAGCAGCAAGGATACTGGAGACATTCACCCGAAACTTGCGGTCAGTATTATCGGCCTCTGCGCATTTCTACTCCGGATGCGACAGTTCTTCAGCCGCTCCGACCACCAAAGTGTTTGCATCAGCAGGTTGTCCGCAAATGGCCATAGCGGAATTGCGACCGAACCAACAAACGGGCAGAACCAATACTGCTCGTCGAAACACTCATCCTCTGAGCGAAACCTGATACATCGAACAGGCGCAGTTCGATGTATCAGGGAATCATGGTCCGACGGCATCCAAACGACGCCGCGCCTCGTAGGCGGTGATGAACGCAGCATAGCTCCAGGCCAAATTTCTGGCGGAGGTCTGCAGGCCCGTCGACTGGTCAAACTGCTCCGAAAGCTCGCCTGAGGCGGGCGTATGATCCCGCACTGTCGCCATGAATGTATCGCCGCGACGCAAGAATGCGGTGATCACTCTCTCTCGACTGACAACGGCAGACGGCACGCTCCTATCCATCGGGCAGTCACCAAGAACGCGTTTCAGAAACGGAGCGTTATCGCGGACGCACTTGATCTTGTGGCCGCGTGCCACTCGCTCGGCGATCCGGTAGTGGAATTCCGCTGCCGCGAGGGTCGTCATGTACCAGGCCCCTCCGCTGACATAACGGTCGCCTGCATAGCGGCCCATAGCCGGGCCGCGCCCATCCCTGTGCGTAGCGTTGATGAGGTATTCCGATGCGAATAGCGCTTCGAGCCTTTCAACGGTCGCATGCACCTTTGGATCGAGAACGCTATGGGCACCATCCGCCCGGTTCGCATGGAGGACAGCTAGAATGACGGATGCGTCGAGATCCTTCTCCGGCCTGTCTCGGTAGGGCTCCAGCCGGCTGAGGTAACAGCGCCGTTCGGGTGACCAATGAAGGTCGAGACGACCGCGAAGGGCGCGCCCGGCAGATCGCAAGAGCCCAGCCCGATCCGGGCTTCCGTTCTTCACCATCCAATCCGCTCCGTCCTCGAGCGCCGCCATCTGGATGAGGCCAGTGTAGTAATGGTGCCCGACCTCTTCCTCCCAGAGATCATAGCAAGGCTCCATCCAATGGCGTTCAGCAAAGGCAAGATCGCCCGCCACCAATTCCGCTGCAGGTTCTCCGAATGCGCCGAGTTGGCGCCAGCGCAGAAGGATGAGCGCGCGCAAGGCCGGACCGTCATTCTGCGGCCGGTGCCACCGGATAATGTCGAGCGTTCCATCTGCATTGAAACGCACCTCGCCCAATGGCGCATCACACACGACGCGCATCAGATCCCTCTTGGAACGTACATATTTCAGGAAATCTGATCTGACCGCCTGTCGGATATTCCGTTGCCGGAGCAGGGAGGGACCGTCGAGGTCGTTGAGACCCAAGCTGAATGCGACGAAATCGTCGAATATGCAAAGGGCATCAGGCAGATCGCCACGCAGGCGCAGGATGCAAAGGGCATCTATGACCAGCGCCGAGTCCCTGAGCCAGTGGAAGAAATAGTCGGGATCCCCGCCGGAGAGGTCCGTCGCAGGCGCTGCCACGATCGAGCCGGCTTTTGGGACGACCCGCTGACCAAAGGCATCCCGCCGCATCGTAAGATCGGTCGCAGAAACACCCCTGAGGATGGCCGTGGATGCAAAGCGCATCTCCTTCTCCATCCAGTCAAGGAGATCTTCATCCACACTCTCTAGACCTTGAGCGCCCATGTTCGATCATACCAGATGAGGGCTTTCGAATCCGAGTTTTGCGAGGCCGGATCGAATTTCGGGGCAGCTCATGAACAGCTTCCACAACAGGCCCGAGCGATAGTTCTCGATCATCACCACGGTCGCTCCCTGATCGAGGCCGATATGGTCGCGCGAATACCAGCCCTTGCTTTCGCTGAATGCGGATGTGAACCCACACTCGCCCCAGATCCGCTCGCGCAAGGGACCATAGTAATGATGAAGAGCCCTCAGGGACTCTGCAGGGGTATAGGGTAAGCTCGCCAGAGCGGCGTGAGGCGAGATGAAGCCAAGATCATTTGCCGGATGCATGCAACGATAGCCTTCATCCGTGTCGTCGCTGGTCAGGCCCCAGCAATCCGGGCCATAGCCTTTGAAGCCATGTGGATTGCGAATGCAGTGCTCGCGGTTGATCCGGACGTGACTGACATTCTGCTGCCAATAATCGGCATAGCGGTCCTTCAAACCGCGCGGATCGAGCCCAAGGAAGGAGTAGTAGGCGAAGAACAGGGCTCCGCCATAGTCGGGCCCGAGCGGAAGATGAATGTCGTAATAGGTCCGTCCGTTCCGGAACTCCTGGCCTTGCGCCCATCCACCATGATAGACGCCGGCGTTAATACCGTAACGCGGCGCCGAAGCCGCGAGTACATAGGCGATGAGGCTCTCGTTCCAGCCGCGGATCTCGAAATCCATGCTCCATCCGTGATTGGGACTCCAGTGCCAATAGAGCATCTTCAGGCCCCCACGGGTGTGCCAGTCCCATTCCGTTTCGTACCAGATCCGGTCGATCAGGTGGCGCAACTCGCGCTCATCCTGATTGTCCTGCTGGAAGTACTGGCGAGCACAGAGTAGCCCCTGCAGAAGAAGCGCGGTCTCGACGAGATCCCCGCCGTCATCCTTACGGGAGAACGGAATCGTTGCACCGGTCCGGCCGTTTATCCAGTGAGGGAAAACCCCATGATAGGTGGGTGCGCTCTCGAGGAATCGTACCATGGTCAGAACCCGGTCGAGAGCCTGCTCCCGGCGGATCCATCCTCTCTCGACCCCGGTGATGATGGCCATGGCACCCATGCCCGATGCACCGATCGCGACGCGGTCGTCGGGCGGCTGACCGATGGTAATCCTCTCGCGCGCGAGGCCGCTGACCGGATGAGCATAGTCCCAGAAGAAGCGCAGCGTCTGCCGCTGCACAGCATCGAGCATGCGGGAGGTTCCATGGTCGTGCCGTGGACTGCCCGGATAGGCGGAGTTGGTCATACAGCCTCGCATTCCACCGATGCGCCTATGCGCCAGAGTAACAGCACTCCCGAGGAAGCGTCGAGTCCGCAGTAGGGTATCAAATCGTTTCAAGCACCGCTCTGCACGGGGCGCTCCGGTCGTGGCGGCCATGGGGCGTTCGGCCGCGGCTGGCTGCTGAGCGTCAAGGCCCCCTCCCGATCCCTGACAAGATGCAGCGTCCTTTCATAGAACTTGCCGCCAGGTGGGCGGCGGCTCGTACTGATGACGGTGACGCCCCCAAGTTCATTCTCGAAGATGGACAGGACCAATCGGCGGCTGTCCTCGTCAAGAGCACTGATGGCCTCGTCAAAGATGATCCAGCGGGGCCGATGCAACATCAGGCGCGCAACGGCGAGCCTCTGCTGCTCTTCGAGAGAGAGCAGGCGATCCCAGCGTTCTTCGCGCTCGAGATCGGACTTGAGGTGCCCCAGACCGACTCTGTCGAGAGCAGCCGCAAAGGCATCGCTTCCAAACTTATCCGGAGAGGCGGGGTAAGCCAGGATTGCCCGAAGTGAGCCCGGCGGAAGGTAGGGGCGCTGCGGCATGAACATGATGCTCTGCCCATGTGGCAGGAGAACGGAACCGGTGCCCCATGGCCACAATCCGGCGAGCGCCTTGAAAAGCGCGCTCTTGCCCGAGCTGGGGTCGCCGACGATGACCACGTGCTCTCCGGGCCCGATTTCGACATGCGGCTCGGCCAGCAATGCCTTTCCTCTGAAGAGGAGAACGCCAAGCTTGTCGAAGATGAGCTTCTCTTCAGCTCCTTCACGAAAATCGATGCGTTGAGCATCCTCGCTGAGTGCGCCGAGGGCGATCAGGGCCTCACGAAGTCGCATGACCCGCAGCAGGGCCGCGCTCCAATCAGCCAGCCGCGAGAAGTTGTCCACGAACCATCGCAACGACTGGTGAACCTGCATGAAGGCCGCGACTGTCATCATGAGGCTGCCGAAGCTGAGGTCGCCCGTGAAATAGCCTGGAGCCGCAACGATGAACGGGACCACGATGGCGACCCACCCGGATCCTGCCGTGATCCAGGTCAGGCGCGCCAATCCGTTTACGATCCGTTTCGTGACCTCGACCACTTGGCTCACTTCACGGTCGAGCCGGCGGCGCTCGTCGGCTTCCCCATGGAACAGCGAGATCGCCTCGGCGGCCTCGCTGACGCGGACGAGCGCGAAACGCAGCCCCGCTTCCTTCGCGGATCGCTCGACATTCAGGTCGATCAAGGGGCGGCCCACATACCAGCTCATCCACGTGCTGATCAGCGCATAGGCCAGCGCGCACCACACCATGTATCCTGGCACCGCCATCAGGCTGCTCGAACTCGACTGCGCCATCTCGCCGGAGAGACCCCACAAGACGCTGATGAAGCTGATGAGCAGCAGCGAGGATTGAAGCAGACCGACGCCGAGATCGGCGCAAAGCTCCGTCAGATGCCGTACGTCCTCATGGATGCGCTGGTCGACGTTGACGCCGATGTCGCCGGCCAGGGACAGCCGGTAGACCCGTCCCGGCTGCATCCATTCCCGGATCAGAGTGCGCGTGAGGGCCTCCCGGAGGGTCACTTTCAGGGTCTCGTGCAACCAGGTTTGCATGACGCCCAGCACCAGCAGGCTTGCGGCAATGAGACCGAAGATCCCGATCTGATCGAGGAAGGCAGCAAAGTGCTTCTGCGCAACCGCGTCGTAGAAGCCCTGGTTCCAGGCGTTCAGCCGGATCTGGCCGATCGTGTTCGCACCGACAACGGTGACCAAACCCAAGCTGACCAGCATCAATGCCTGGCGCTGGTCGGATTTTGCCAGAGCGTGTATCATCGAGCGCACTTCGCTCCATATGAAGGCGGGGCGGAGATTGGCTAGATCCGGCATTCGGCGGCTCCCGATCTCGGTTTCCTCGCGGCCAGTATCGCGCCATATGCATTTCTGGGCGAGAGGGCGCTATGGTGGAGCACAAAGGTAAGGTCGAAGCGTTGCTCCGGGCCATGACCCTGGAGGAGAAGATCGGTCAACTGACCATGCTGGACGCCGGACGCGTAACCACCGGCCCGGGACAGACCAGCGATACGCTTGCCCTTGTTCGGACGGGACGAGCCGGAAGCCTGCTGAATCTGATCGACCCGGCCGAGATCCGGATGATGCAGCGCGCCGCCGTCGAGAAGAGCAATCTGAAGATCCCCCTGCTCCTGGGATTCGACGTCCTTCATGGGCACCACACGCTGTTTCCCATACCGGCGGCGGAGGCGGCTGCGTTCGATCCCGAACTCTGGCGGCGGACCGCCCGTGCCGCAGCCGAGGAGGCAGCCGCCGATGGAATCAATCTGACCTTCGCGCCCATGCTCGATATTGCCCGGGATCCACGGTGGGGCCGCATTGCGGAGAGCCCGGGCGAAGATGTCTTGGTCGCCCGGCGGTTTGCCGAGGCCAAGGTGAAGGGCTTCCAGGGAGAGGATCTCGCCGCCCCTGATGCGCTCGCTGCCACGGCAAAGCACTTGGCAGGCTACGGAGCCGCAACGGCGGGCCGGGACTATGCGCAGGTCGACCTCTCGGAGCGGCTGGTGCGGGAGGCCTACCTTCCGCCCTTCCAGGCGGCCGTACGAGCCGGCGTTGCAGCGATCATGCCGGCTTTCACTGATCTTGCGGGCATTCCCATGACGGCCAATGGCGGCGTGCTGCGGGACCTCGTGCGGAAGCAATGGGGTTTCGACGGGGTGATTGTCAGCGATTACGGAGCGATCGCCGAACTCATCAAGCATGGTGTTGCGGGGGATCTTGCCACCGCCGCGGCCTTGGCTCTGCGCGCAGGCGTTGATATCGACATGGCGAGCCCTGCCTATCCGGAGGGGCTGCCGGCAGCGCTGGATCGAGGCCTGGTGGGCCTGGAAGATGTCGATATGGCCGTGCGGCGCGTACTTCTTCTCAAGGCGAGGCTCGGTCTCTTCACGGCCCCCGGCAAGGTCAACCCGGCAGCAACCGTCGATCGACCCCGGCGCGAGGCCCATAAACAACTGGCGCGGGACGCCGCGAGACGCTCTGTCGTGCTGTTGAAGAACAACCGCTCCGTCCTGCCGCTCGCCCGGGAAATAAGGCGAATCGCCCTCGTCGGGCCGCTGATCGACTCCTGCGCCGACATGATGGGCCCGTGGTCGGCACTTGGGAAACCCGAATGCACAGCGACGCTTCTCAGTGGATTGAAGCGGGCTCTTCCCACCACAGAAATCCTTGCCGTGGAGGCGGTCGACATCCAAGGCCGAGACCGGGAGGGCATCCCGGCCGCTGTGGAATCCTGCATGGCAGCCGATGCCGTGGTGCTCTGTCTTGGAGAGGACAGGTCCATGAGCGGAGAGGCCAGCTCTCGCGCCGTTCTTGATCTGCCGGGCCGGCAACGGGAGCTCGCCGAAGCGGTTCTCAGTCTGAGCAAGCCCACGGTCGCCATCCTGATGAGCGGGAGACCGCTCACAATCGGCTGGTTGGCCGAGCGCGCCCACTCCTTCCTCGTAGCCGGGTTCCTCGGTCATGAGGCTGGCAATGCGCTTGCCGACATCCTAACCGGGCGCTGCAACCCGAGTGGGCGGCTTCCGTTATCCTGGCCCCATGCGGTCGGCCAGATCCCGATCTTCTACTCCCAACGGCCCACTGGTCGCCCGCTCGTTCCTGAGGATCACTTCACAAGCAAGTACCTCGATGTCCCGACAGTTCCCCTGTTCCGGTTCGGGGCTGGCCTGTCGTACACGACATTCGTCGTGACGGATGTTCGTATCATGGCAACGGAGCTGGGTCCTTCAGACCGCCTCGCTGTCGAGGTGGAGGTGAGGAACGAAGGTCCTCTGGATGGCGAGGAGACGGTGTTTCTATTCATTCACGATCCGGTGGCGTTGATTTCGCGGCCGGCTCTGGAATTGAAGGATTTCGGCAAGATCGCGCTTCCGGCCGGCGGGCGAGGAACGCTGCGCCTTGGCGCCTCGGTCGAAGATCTCGGATATCTCGACGCCGATCTCCGCCCGGTTGTGGATTCAGGCGTCATCGAGGTCCTCGTCGGGACGAGTACCGACCAGGAGAAGCTCCACCGGGCCATAGTCCAGATCCGCACGCCAGCAGTTCCGCAGCCGCAGGATTAGGCCCGTTGCCGATCGCGCATGATCCAGATGGAGCCAAAGCCATGTTCATCGCAAGCCAGGCTGAAACCGTAAACTTCCTCAAGCGGGTCCTTGGCGGGCAATCGACGGTTGAAATCATAACGACGCATGCCTCGATGATCTTCCTGACGAAAGATCGAGCCTACAAGCTCAAGCAGGCTGTTCGCTTTCCCTATCTCGACTACTCCACTCCACACCAGAGGCAGGCAGCTTGTCACACCGAGCTCAACCTCAACCAGCGCACCGCCCCCGATCTCTATCTCGGCGTCCGAACCATCACGCGCGAGGCGAACGGGCAACTTGCTCTCGACGGCAGCGGGACATTGGTTGACGCAGTGGTCGAGATGTACCGATTCGATGAGAATTGCCTTTTTGACCGCATGGCCCAGCATGGCTCACTGACGCCAGCGCTCATATCGGACCTCGCCCACCGCATTGCACTTTTCCACCGAGATGCGCCCACCAGTCTGGACTATGGCGGTGTGAGAGGCATCATGGATGTCCTTGACATCAACGATCGATCGCTGCGCGCCACCAAGCTTGTGCCCGATGATGCCGCTATAGCGTTTTCGGCGATGTTCCAGCACGCGCTTCAGGACCACTCCAAAGTCCTCGAAAAGCGCCGGCTGGCAGGCAAGGTCAAGCGATGCCACGGCGATCTCATTCTCCGCAATATCTGTCTTTGGCATGGCACTCCAACCTTGTTCGACTGCATCGAATTCGATGAGAATATTGCCACGATCGACGTGCTGTACGACCTGGCTTTCCTGCTGATGGACCTATGGCATCGCAATCAGCATTATTTGGCCAACATCTTGCTGAACCGCTATCTCGATGAAACCGAGGAAACCGATGGGCTTGGGCTCATTTCGTTCTTCATGGCCATTCGCGCTGCGGTTCGCGCTCATGTCACGGCGGCACAGGCAGATCATGCGCAGCCGGACGCAGTCACGGGGCTGCTTGCCGAAGCCCGCCAATATTTCGATCTGGCCAAGTCGCTGCTGCAGCCGACGCCGTCCGCTCTCGTCGCAATCGGAGGATTGAGCGGAACCGGGAAGTCAACCGTTGCGTCACTTGTGGCCCCCCATCTGGGGCCGCCCCCCGGAGCCCGGATCCTGAACAGCGACCGCATCCGGAAACAGATGCATGGAGTGCCCGTCCATGCAAGGCTGCCGGAAGGTGCGTATCGGTTTGAGGTTTCCGACCAGGTTTATTCCACCTTGCGTCAGGAGGCTGAACGCGCTTTGCGCGCGGGCTCTTCCGTCGTCGTCGATGCCGTCTTCGATCGACCTTCGGAGCGAACGGCACTCAAGCAGCTTGCCACGGCAAACCACATTCCCTTCACGGGCTATTGGCTTCAGGCCCCGCTCGAAGTCCTTGTCTCTCGGGTAGGTGCCCGCCGGAACGATCCATCCGACGCCACTGCAGATGTGGTCCGCCTGCAATCCGAGCGCGATTGTGGGGCAATGGATTGGGTTCGCCTCGATGCATCACGAGATCCTACCCTTATCAGGAATGACATTCTCCAGCACCAAGGCATCGGCGGAGTGACATCCCTATCCCGGACCGGGTCGAAACCATCGGAGACTCTCAAGCAAGGGTGATACAATTTCCCTGAAAGCCACGTGGGCAAGACCGCCACATGACCTGGGCGGCTTGGAGAGCGTCTGGGGCGTGCGCCAATTCTACCGAAGAGCACGCCGAAGAACCTTGCCGACCGGGGTCTTGGGCAACTCGCTCCGGAACTCCACATGCTTAGGGATCTTGTAGGGGGTCAAGTTCCTGCGGCAGTGCTCGATCAGGACCTCGGCCGTCAGCGCGGGATCACGTTTGACGACTGCGAGTACCACGGCATCTCCAGTGTTCGGATCAGGCCTGCCGAAAACGCCGACCTCCAGCACTCCAGGGTGCAGCATGACGACATCCTCCACCTCGGTCGGAAATACTTTGAAGCCGGACACGACAATGACGTCTTTCTTGCGATCGACGATTCGCACGAATCCTTCCTGGTCGACGGTTGCGATATCACCCGTGCGCAGGAATCCGTCCGCAGTCATGACCTTTTCCGTCTCATCAGGACGGTTCCAATATCCTTTCATCACTTGGGGTCCGCGCACGCACAGTTCTCCAGGCTCCCCGAACGACAGATCTCGGCCTTCGTCATCACGGATGGCGATCTCTGTCGACGGAAGGGGGAGCCCGACCGATCCGTTATAATCCTGGAGATTGAGCGGATTGATCGTAACGATCGGGGAGGTCTCGGTCAGACCGTAACCCTCAATAATGGGCCGGCCCGTCACCTGCTTCCATCTCTCGGCTACGGCCCTTTGAACGGCCATTCCACCAGCCATGCAGAATTCCAGTTGCGAGAGATCCACTTTTGCGAAGCCGGGATCGTTGAGAAGCGCCGTGAAAAGGGTGTTCACACCTGTCATGGCGGTAAAGCGACGCCTCTTCATTTCCCTGACGAGCCCCGGAATGTCGCGCGCGTTCGGGATCAGGATGTCGCGCGCGCCTATCTTGAAGAAGACGAGGCAGTTCGCCGTCAGAGCAAAGATATGGTAGAGTGGAAGCGCCGTGATGACCGTTTCCGCTCCTTCATGCAGGAAGGGTTTTTGCCAGGCATAGGCTTGCTCCACATTCGCTATGAGGTTGCGGTGGGTGAGCATGGCGCCCTTTGGAACTCCTGTCGTCCCGCCCGTATACTGGAGAAAAGCAATATCCTCCGGAGCTGGATCCGCCGCCTGCCAGGGCAAGCTCGCACCCCGCTCAATCGCGAAACGGAATGGAACGGAGCGTGGAATGTTCCATTGCGGGACGAGTTTCTTCACGTACTTCACCATGAAATTGGCGATCTGCCGCTTCGGAAACGGAAACAGATCCCCGATATTGGTTGTCACAACGTGGCGGATATCCGTCTTGTCCAGAATCTGCTCAACGACATGTGCGAAGTTATCGAGGACGACGATAGCATGGGCTTCTGAATCCCTCAGCTGATGCTCCAGTTCGCGGGGACTGTAGAGAGGATTGCAGTTGACCACGGTGTACCCGGCCCGCAGGGCACCGAACATGGCGACGGGATATTGCAGCAGGTTCGGCATCATCAGGGCGATTCGGGCCCCGGGCTCGAGCTTCAGAGCACTTTGGAGAAAGGCGCCGAACTGGCGGGTGAGCCGGTCCAGCTGCGCGTAGCTGATCTCCGTCCCCATGCATTCGTAAGCCGGCAATGGCCTGAACTTGCTGACGCTGTCATCGAAGAGTTGCACGAGGGAGCGGTACTCACCCGGTTTGATCTCGGACGGAATACCAGCCGGGTACCGCTTCAGCCAAACCCTCTCCATTCCTTCTGTCTGGGAGCGTTCGAGGGCGGATTTTGCGCCCGAACCCGGTACTCCGGTCGACCCGTTCCTATGCTCGTCAGAGAGAGCCGAGCCATGTCCTGTCGTATTTGCCATCGGCGTTTGCTCCCTTTTTAACTCTTGCCTCTCTGCCGCCTTCTGTCGGTCGCCAAGTCCCACTCAGAAATGGATGTCGCGCAAAAGATGGCTGAGGACTGCCTGTTCGGCCGAAGGAATTCCCGTCTTCTTGCCAGCCTCTGGTGGCGTATCCGGGAATGTCCGGTAGATGGCGTTGGTGATGCTCTGCGCGACATGAGGCGTCAGCGCATGGAGGATCTCGCTGAAAATGCCAAGCTTGGTGGCGATGCGGACAGGTCGCCGGATGATCGCCTGCACGATGAATCCTGCGGCCTCGTCCGGTGTAAGAGCCTGGACATCGTCATAGACCTTGGTTGGCGCGATCATGGGCGTGCGGACCAACGGCATGTTGATCGTCGTGAACTCGACGCCCCGATCGAGAAACTCGGCTGCGGCACAGCGCGTCCACGCCTCCAGGGCGGCCTTCGAGGCGACATAGGCCGAAAAGCGCGGCGTGTTCGCCAGGACCCCAATGGATGAAATGTTGATGACATGGCCGCTGGCACGCTCGACCATGCCCGGCAGGAGACCGAGTGTCAGACGCAGGCTTCCAAAGTAGTTGATGGCCATCATCCGCTCGAAATCATGCATCCGACTGAATGAATCCTCGATTCCGCGGCGAATTGAACGGCCGGCGTTGTTAACGAGAATGTCGACTGTTCCATGCGCTAATTTTACTTGGTCGATCAGGTCGTCGCATTGTTGGGGATCGGTCAGGTCGGCCACATAGGTGATGAATGAGAGGCCCCGTTCCAGCCCCTCCCGCCGGGTTTCCTCCAACTGGTCTGCTTCGCGAGCCACAATGATCGTCTTCGCGCCGGCTTCCGCCAGTTTGAATGCGGTGGCCTTGCCGATCCCGGACGATCCGCCGGTAACCAAAACCGTCCTGCCCGCCACGCAGCCGCGCAACGACCGGTCGATAAACAGGTCCGGGTCCAGGTGGCGTTCCCAGTAATCCCAGAGCCTCCAGGCGTAATCCTCGATCGGTGGAACCGTAATGCCCGCTGGCACGAGAATGTGGGCCGCCTGCCTGTTATCGAATTTCGTCGGGTAGTTCAGGATCGACAGGATGTCGGCGGGCAATCCGAGATCCTTCATGAACGACTTGCGGATGCGCCGGACCGCTGGAAGCGCCATGAGCCCCTTCATAAGCTCCGTCGGCACCATCTTGAACAGGGCCGCATTGATCCGCAGCCCCATAGGCGGAGCGTGGGCCGCTCGGGCAAAGATGCTCAGCACGTCTCCGACACGGTGAGGCTTCGGATCCGTCAGATGAAAGCATGCGCCATCCTGACCCTCGAGGTGAGCGATGTGGTCAAGCGCGGCGACGACGAAATCGACCGGAACGAGATTGATGTAGCCGCCCTCCAGCCCCAGGGTCGGGAGCCATTCGGGCAGCAGCGAACGGATCCTCTGGATCAGTTTGAAGAAGTAGTAAGGCCCATCGATCTTGTCCATTTCTCCGGTCCGGGAGTCTCCAACGACAATCCCAGGTCGATAGACCCGCCATGGGACCCGGCACTCTTCGCGTACGACGCGCTCGGATTCATGCTTGCTGGCGAAGTACGGATGTTCGAGATGCTCCGCTTCCTCGAACATGTCCTCCCGGAACACACCTTCGTAAAGTCCGGCGGCCGCGATCGAACTGATGTGGTGGAATCGTTTGGCTCCAATCCTATTGGCCAGCGCGACGACCTCTCGCGTACCCTGGACGTTCGTGCGCATGACGATCTCGGGATCAGCCTCAAGATCGTAGACCGCAGCAAGATGGAAAATATGGTCGACGCGCTGTGTGAGTTGGTCCAGGTCCTTGCTCTTGAGGCCCAGGCCGGCCTGTGTCAGATCCCCGTCGACGGGAATGGCCCGGGTGCCATTGTCCCCCCAAAAACGGTAAAGCTCGTCAAGACTCTGGGAAGACGCATCGCGGGCGAGGAAGAATATTGTTGCTTCCGATCGGGCCAAAAGGGCGCGGACGAGCCTTTTACCGATAAAGCCGCTCGCCCCTGTGACGAAGTAGATCATCCTCTTGAGTCCTCGGAGCAAACACCATCAGCCGTCAAACGAGCCGACAAATTTCATTCGTAAAAAATTGGCGTTGCGGGCGGCGCTCACATTGACTTTTCTCAAGGTGTCGGTTCGAGCGCGATCTAATTTCAAGTCCTGACCCATGTGGGCGCTTCCGCGAAGGAAAGGACGATATGATGCCAAGCAAGTCGAGGAGAGGAGAAGCGGGATCAGGTTCTGACGGCCAGCTTGCCACCGCCATTCGCGACTCGGCGAGCCAGATCTGGCTCGCTGGGCTGGGGGCTTTTTCAAAGGCCCAGGAGGAAGGCTCGAAGATGTTCGATGCCCTCGTCAAGGAGGGTGAGTTGGTACAGAGCCGCATCAGGAAGGTTGCGGATCAACACGTGGAGGATGTCCGGTCGCGGGCGACTGGGACTTGGGACAGACTCGAAGAGGTTTTCGAGAGCCGCGTCGAGCGGGCACTCCACAGTCTCAATGTACCTACGAAGAAAGATATCGACAGCCTCACGAAGCGCGTCTCAGAGTTGACGACGGTCACCAAAAAGCTGTCTGAAGCTGTTGGAGAAAGAGGGTCACGCCCAGCACGTGCAGCAACCAAGAGAAGCGCAACAGGGGCTCGATCCCATTCTCGCGCCGCCTGAGCTTCCAGGAGACCCGAGCATGGCCCGCCGGAAAATTGGAGTTGCTCTGGCGGGTGGCGGTCCCTTGGGGGCTATCTGGGAACTGGGTGCCCTCTGCGCCCTCGATGAAGCACTGATTGGTCTCGATCTAACCGATTGCGACGTGTTTCTGGGTGTCAGCGCCGGGGCGTTTATCGCTGCGGGGCTGGCAAACCAGCTGTCGCCGAGAGCTATGCGCGATATCTTCATCGAGCATGAAGGGATCGACAAACCTTTGGAGCCAGAGCTTCTTCTCCAACCTGCCGTCGGTGAGTACCTGAGCCGCGCAGGCTCTCTGCCCCGCTTGGTCGCGAAGGCGACAAAGCGGTACTTCGAGGCGCCCCGATCCCGGGGGTTCATCGAAACATTTCAGGAGCTGGCCCGAGCTCTTCCCACAGGTCTCTTCAATAATGCCCCCATTGGCGAGTACCTGACGCACTTGCTGTCGGGACCGGAGCGGAGCAATGACTTTCGCGAGCTTAAACGCCGGCTCTTCATCATCGCAACCGATCTCGACACGAATGAAGCCGTAGCCTTCGGGGCGCCCGGCTGGGACGATGTACCGATTTCCCAGGCAGTTCAGGCGAGCACCGCACTGCCCGGGCTTTATCCGCCTGTTGAAATCCATGGCCGCTACTTCGTGGACGGAGCACTGATGAAGACGCTGCACGCGTCCATCGCGCTGCGGGAAGGGGCGAAGCTCCTTTTATGTGTGAACCCGCTGGTCCCCTTCGACTCCGTCGCGGCCGCTCGTCGTTCCCACCGGAATCCGACCTCCATCGTCGAAAGAGGATTACCGGCGGTCTTGTCACAGACATTCCGCTCCATCATTTATTCACGCATGCAGGTTGCGCTGGGCGGCTACGGACGTGACTTTCCGAATGCCGACGTCCTCCTGTTCGAGCCACGCCGGGACGACGCCGAAATGTTCTTCACGAACATCTTCAGCTACGCGGATCGCCACCGCCTGTCGGAGCATGCCTATCAGGCCACGCGAGCTGATCTGAGAAGCCGGTTCAACGAGCTTTCTCCGATCTTCGCGCGGTATGGTATCGAGCTTGACAGGTCTGTGCTCACGGATCGAACACGGACACTCGATGCCTCGGGAACACGGTTCGACAGCCAAGACGCGAAGGCGCTCCATCGAGCCGCCTCACAGCTCTCGCAGACTTTGGATGCTTTGAACGATTGCCTCTCAGGCATCGAGGCCACCCGTCATCCTGGAGCAATGCGGTCGTCTGAGCGAGCGGCCGCGCAGCGGCCGGACGGATCCGTCTCACGGGGAGCAGCATGACGGCCCGCCATTGGAAGCGGATTCCATCGTCGGAGGCCCGCTATGAATACCCCGGACCTCTCCTCAAGAAACACTGGGCGCGTTTGCACCAGGGCGATCGCGAACCCTACCCGGACGCAGCCTATCTCGGTGATCTGCTTGCGCGACACCCTGCTCTTGATCCCCGAATGTCTATCAAGGAAGCCAGCGGCGTATTGCAGGATGCCTGGAGAGCTTTCCATTCCGGTGATTTCAGCGACGCCGTGCGCCTCGGCCTGTCCGCTGGCCTTTTCGGCTACAATGTCGCCAACAAGGCGACAGCCATCTATGCCACCTATCTTGAAGCTGCAGCAGAAAAGAAGAAAACTCTCTTCCTCGAAGTGGCAGAGAGAGCCGAAGAGTTGCAGGAGGCGGGCCCGAGCCTCTACAATGCCTGGTATCTACATGCGCAGGCGCTCGGCCGCTACAGCCAAGAGATCTCGGTGATGACCGCTCTAGCCCAGGGGCTTGGCGGTAGGATCAAGCATAGTCTCGAGCAGGCACTCAAGCTGGAGTCGCGCCACGCCGATGCCCATCTGGCCCTTGGTCTCTATCACGCAGAGATCATCGGGAAAGTTGGATCTCTGGTCGGTTCGCTGACCTACGGCGCAAGCGAGAAAGCCGCCCGTCAGCACTTTGCCAGAGCTCTCGAGCTTGCCCCTGATGCTCCGATCGTGCGCATCGAAAAGGCCAACGGTCTCTCGATGATATTCGGAAAGACGAAGATCACGGAGGTCAAGAAGCTCTATGAGGAGGCTGCGCGATGCCATCCGCTCGATGCGATGGAGCAACTCGACGTAAACTTCGCGAAGTCGAAGTTATCGGACTGATTGGCGCCCCCTGCTCTTCAGGGCCGGCTCGCGAGAATGTTTCGGGAGTGATCTGCGGCCCGTATTCGATCTTCTGGCTCTTGCGCCCGGCTCAGCCTGCTCTCCCCCTTCCACCGCCCATGGCTCGAGAAGAACAAAATAGAGGAGCTGTTCGAACTCAGGTTTGAAGCCGGCAACAATTGCCTCCGGATCCGGCACGAGCGCCGCATCCGTAATGAGGCCGAACTGCACTTGGCCGTTATAGGATATGATCGACACGCCCATGCCGATCCCGCCCGCCTGCGGCACCCAATAGATGATCTGCTCGATCCTGCTTCCGCCCAAGTAAAGCGGTCCCTGCGGCCCCGGCAGGTTGGTCATCACAGCTGTCGCGCGGCTGAGGAGCAAATCGAACACCTCATCCTGCACCATTTTCGGCGCATAACCGAGCGCCTCGAGCAGGCCGAAGGTCACCAACGGCTCGTATGACGACTTGAGCGCATTCATCCGGCGATGGATCTCGTACAGGCGGGCCAGCGGATTTTCGAGACCGACGGGCAGTTCCACTGCGATGATCCCGAACCGATTCCCCAACTCACGATCCACTGCCGCCGGCCGCAGGTTGATCGGCACGAGAGCTCGAATTTCGACTCCTTTAGTCTCGTCCCCCTTGTCGGCCAGATACCCATTCAAGGCTCCCGCCGCTGCCGCCAAGAGCATGTCGTTGATCGAGCAGCCAAGAGCCTTGCTGACGACCTGCACCTCAGGCAATGCAATAGGGTCGGTCCAGGCAACGCGCTTATTGCCCGACAGCTGTCCTTTGAAGCGCGTCTGACTGTCGCTTGGCATCAGCGCCAGATAGGCAAGCTCCGCCGCGATCCCGGTTCCATTGCGAAGCGTCTGACTGGGACTTCCAATCAGATTGACCGTTGTACGCCATGCCTCTCCGGATAATTGCAGCCCCGTGGAGACTGGTTTCAAAATGCTATCCAGCAGGCCACCCTGGTTTCCGGCTTGTGAAGCTTGGCTTATCTTGGCCTCTTTTCCGTCATCAACAAGCGACAGCAGAACGCCAATCAGAGCGATCCCATCGGCAACGGCATGATGGATGCGCCCTACAACCGCAGCGCCGCCCTGATCGAGCTCGACGATATGGAACTGCCACAAGGGTCGGTTGGGATCGAGCGGCGTAACGGCCATTTCGGCCACGAAGCGTTGCAGTTCACCCTTTCCTCTGGGTGTTGGGAGGCCGATGCGCTTGATATGGCGCGACAGATCAAAATTCGGATCATCGGACCACCAGAGCACCCCTGAGCGATCCTCGATGCGCTGCCGGAAGCGGCCAATGCGAAGGAGGCGCGCTCCGAGGGTGTGCTCCAGGTGATCGAGATCGACAGGTGGCTCCAATTCAATGACGCAGACGATCTGCATCAGGTTGGTCGGCTGGTCCATGCGCAGCCAGGTCGTATCGACCGCAGACATGCGTTCAGCATTTGACATTCTTCAATATCCATAGCTGCGATATTTTTTATTCTATAGCCAATTGTCAGGCCTGCAGCATGAGAGAAGTCAAATTTTGACTTTCGCCGCTTGCGGGCGATCGGAATCTTGACGCCCGCCCGGGAGGTTCCATTGGACGAATTTGATTTCGTGATTGTCGGCGGTGGCTCGAGCGGCAGCGTCGTGGCGAGCCGCTTGAGCGAGGATCCCGATACAAGCGTCGCCCTCCTGGAGGCCGGCAATGCTGGCGACAGCTGGGTTGTGACCACTCCCGCAGCCGGTGTCTTCATGGTGCCGTCCAGCCTCAACAACTGGGCCTTCGAGACCGTGCCCCAAGCCGGATTGAACGGAAGGCGGGGCTATCAGCCACGCGGGAGGGTGCTTGGCGGCAGTTCAGCCATCAACGCGATGGTCTACACGCGGGGGCACCGATGGGATTATGACCATTGGGCTTCGCTCGGCTGCGCAGGCTGGAGCTTCGACGAGGTGTTGCCCTATTTCAAGAAAGCCGAGTGCAACGAGGAGTTTGGCGAGCCCTGGCACGGCTGCGAAGGCCCCCTTCCCGTTTCGCGGTCACGAACCGGCAACCCATTCCACAAGCTTTTCCTCGAGGCGGCCCGGCAGGCCGAATTCCCCCTCTGTGACGACTTCAACGTACCTGAGCCGGAAGGTCTCGGAATCTACCAGTTGACCCAGAAGAACGGGGAGCGCTGGAGCGCCGCACGGGCCTATCTTCATCCCCACATCGGCGTGCGCCGCAACCTTCATGTCCATTGCGGCGCCAGGGTGCTCCGCATTCTGTTCGATGGAAGACGGGCGGTCGGCGTCGAGTATGAGCAGGGCGGACGACGGTTCAGCCTGCGCGCGCGCCGCGAGGTCATCGTCAGTGCAGGCGCCCTTCAATCGCCGCAAATTCTCATGCTCTCCGGTATCGGGGACGCTAACGAACTGCAGCGGTTCGGGATTCCTGTCGTCATGCACCTTCCTGGAGTGGGCAAGAACCTGCAGGACCATCCTGATTTCATTTTCGGCTACAGAGCGAGGAGCCTCGATCTCCTTGGCCTTTCGCTTCTGGGGATCGGTCGTCTGGCGCGCGAAGCGGGACGTTATGTGACAGAGCGGCGGGGAATGCTGACGACGAATTTCGCGGAGGCGGGCGGCTTCCTGAAAACCCGCCATGATCTGGATATTCCCGATATCCAGCTTCACTTCGTCGTGGCGATGGTGGACGACCATGCACGCCGATTGCACTGGGGACACGGTTTTTCCTGCCATGTCTGCCTGCTGCGCCCACAAAGTCGTGGAACGGTCAAGCTGCAAAGTCCCGATCCCATGGCGGCTCCCGCCATCGATCCGAATTTCCTCGGAGAACCGGAGGATCTCGAGCAGATGATCGACGGATTCAAGGTCACCCGCCGCCTTCTTGATGCACCCGCCCTGGCGGCGCAGCGAACGATCGACTGCTTTACGGCAGATGTGCGAAGCGATGACGAAATTCGCTCCATCCTGAGGGCACGGGTCGATACTGTGTACCATCCTGTCGGAACATGCCGGATGGGGAACGACGAGCTCTCCGTCGTCGATCCGGAACTACGGGTCCGAGGAGTGAGCGGGCTCAGGATCGTGGATTGCTCCATCATGCCAACGCTGGTCGGCGCGAATACGAACGCCCCAGCCATCATGATCGGCGAGAAAGCCGCAGCATTGATTCAAGCTACCGCTCATGAGGGGATGGTCGTGCCATAATGGTGGCTGACCGATGGGTGTGCTCCGGCGATACGTCCTCACCTTACGTTGACTTTTCTCAAGCCTCTCCGATGTGAAGCTGTCACTCTCATTTCACCCCGCAATTCAAGATGAGGTTGCGTTGAAATGGGAGATCATGAAGCCCTGGCTGACCGTCTCGAAGGCCAGCTCGCAAAAGCAGCCGCCTTGCGAGCTCGCAGCCGCGCCGATCCGAACTTGACGCTCGCTCGTGAGAAATTACGGGACTGGCAGGCGGCGCGTTTGGCCAGAACTCACGCGGATCTCTTGGAGAGTCCCCGCTTTGGACCATCTGCCAGTTTCTTCCTCAGCGATGTCTATGCAGCCAAGGACGTGGGTGACCGGGATAAGCAGATCGGCCGGGTGATTCCGACGATGATCAAGCTCGTTCCGGCGGGCGGACTGGAGATCGTCGCCGATGCCCTCGAACTCGATGCTCTGTCCGAGGACCTTGACGCTGCCATGGTGGAGGTGCTGCAGGGGAGCAGAGGCAAGCTTACCTCGTCCGCCTATGGCCGTGCTTACCGGAAGGTCGGACGCCGCGGCGACCGCGAGCGCCAGATCGACCTCGTGCGGCATCTCGGACAGGCACTCGACCGCCTCACGCGCAAGCCCTTCGTCGGCTCCGCTCTGGCGGTGATGCGCCGTCCGGCCAAGCTCGCAGGGTTCGGCGACCTGCAGAGCTTCCTGGAGCGTGGCTACACCGCATTCCGGGAACTCGGCAGTGCAGACGAGTTCCTGGACATCGTCACCTCTCGCGAGCGGCAACTCATGGATGCGCTGTTCTCCGGCGACGATCGCCTCCTGGGCTGATCGTCCCTTGCCCTTCGCCTGAACGGACGAGGCAGCCTGGGCCACCTCTTCCGCTCAGACGAGCACTTACCCTGACCTCGCAGGAGCGAGCAGAGCTACTGCGTCAGCTTGCTGTATTTGCCGTCTTTCCAGACATTGATGTTGTATTTTGGGTTCTTGATATCCCCCTTCTCATCGAACGTGACAGGGCCGAGAACCGTATCGACGCTCGTGCTGCGCAAGGTCTTCGCAACAGCGACCGGATCCATGCTGTTCGCCTTGGCGATGCCTCCCGTGATCGCCTGAACGACCGCATAGGAAAACAGTGTGAAGCCTTCCGGTACAAAGCCGATCTGGCGGAACTGCTCCAGGGCTCCCTGTGCGGCCTCATTCTCGCGACCGTCCGGCGGGAACGTGAACAGGGTTCCCTCGGCGGCCGGACCTGCCACGGACCAGAATTCCGGCGTTGCGATGCTGTCGCCCATCATGAGCTGGAACTGATAGTGCTGGTCCGCAGCCTGCCGTTTGATGAGGCCGGCTTCGGTATGATAGCCCCCAAAGTAGAGGAACTCGACACCCGCGGTCTTCAGGCGGTTGACCACCGCAGTATAATCCTTCTCGCCGGCATTGATGCCTTCGTAGATCACTTCCTTGACGCCCGCCTTGTTAAGCGACTCTTTCACGACGTCGGCGAGCCCTTTTCCATAGGCGCTCCTGTCATGCAGGATCGCGATCTTCTTAGTGCCATAATGCTCCTTGATCCAAGGTCCGATGAACTTGCCCTGCGCGTCATCACGGCCGTACAGGCGCATGATCGTCGTCCAGCCGTTCTGTGCAGCATCGTCCGTGAGTTTAGGATTGCTGGACGCTGGGCTCATCATGAGCACGTTGTTCTCGGCATAGACCTCGGCCGCCGGAATGGACGACCCAGAGCAGGCGTGCCCATCGACGAACTTGATCCCCGCCGAAACGATGCGGTTGGCGATAGCGACGGCCTGCTTCGGATCGCAGGCATCGTCCTGAATCGAGATCTTGATCGTCTTGCCGTTGACGCCGCCGCTCTTGTTGATGGCTTCAGCCGCCAGCTCGGCTCCGTGCCGAAGCTGCTCCCCGATCGTCGCGACGGAGCCGGTCATGGGACCCGCCACCGCGATGGTGATGTCCTCGGCTCGTGCGGCTCCCGACCCAGCCATTAAGGCCAGAAGAGCTAGGCAATAAGGCGACTTGGCATTCATGGCGTTCCTCCCTCTCTCGAGCATGGTTATCAACAGCTTGGCGCTCCATGAAAATACCCAGGAGTGGCCATGCGCGCTCGCTCGCAGCCTACCAGAAAGGCTATTTTAGGAGAGGATCAGCCCGTTGAGCAATCGTAAGTTCAGGCTCGTGGATGCGATCAGAAACCAGCTCTGCACACCTTGCTATACGATGAGGCACTTGGGTAGTCCGCTCCGGCCGATAGCGCGGAGTGCCCCGATGGGAGCCTGAGGGATCACGAGATGCGCCACCTCACTGCTCTCCGCTGACCAGGGGAGCCTTCATCTCACAAGCGTGCGGTGCGGCAGGTCGAACCCGGGCTGCCCCGCCTCTGTGCTGGCGGACATCTCCCGATTCATGGAGTCCAGCGACTTTGTACTGAAACCACATGAGCCCGGCCGGCAAGCCGCAATAGGCACACACCTTCTCAACGCGCGTTCGACATAAAGGAAGGGCGGCCCGAAAGGCCGCCCTTCTTGAGCGCAGGGGCTCTTCTTCTTACTTGATGACCTGAACGATCTTGCGGCTGCTCGGATCGACCAGAACGGGAGTGTTGTTCACGACCGTATAGCGGTAGCCCTTGACCTTGTACTGGGCCGGAACCTCATGGAGGGTCACTCCGGATTCAGGCAGAACCGCGCCGACATGCACCTCTTCCTTGTAGGTGTAGGAGGGAACATGCTGGGTGGTCACGTACTGACGGAACTCAGGCTGCTGCTGGTCAGCGATACCACCCGCGATGGCGCCTGTGACGCCGCCGACGGCCGCGCCGACCGGCCCCCCCACAACCGCGCCGCCAACCGCACCCGCGGCGGCGCCAGTCGCGGCGCCGGACTGTGCGAAGGCAGCCGCCGGGGCGAGGGCTGCAAGGACAACACCGGTGAGCAGGATCTTCTTCGACATGGACTGACTCCTGAACTGTATTTTCGGGCTCATCGCCCGCTGCCAGCCAACGCACAGCTCACGAAGTAGTTTCAAAACAACCCAGGATGCGCCGATATCCGGACTTCAGGGCAGGTAAGTATGAATGGATAATGAACATTTATTGGCATGCATGTCAGCTAGAGTTTAACTGGAACCCGATCCGGCCCGTCTTGCGCACCGACGTTGAGCGCCGATGCCATGCTTCAGCATCGTCTGAACCAGATCCTGATAACTGGACTCACTTCTATAGAATCGGCAGACGCATGGCAGGGTAGCCGGGACGCGACGGCAACTGACCAGACTTTTCCCGAACCTTCCCTGTTCTGAACTGCCGCACCATGCCCCGAAACCCCTTACCGGCTTCCACCAGCTCGCGCCCCTCCTAGACCGTTTGGCCTAATCGACTCTCCGGTGTGGAACGGGAATCATCCCACAAAAAATGGGGGGCGCATGACCAATTCGAACCGACTGAAGGAGCTGACCGACATTCGAACAGCTCTCGGGCTCTCACAAGCTGCGATGGCTCATCTTCTCGAATTGTCGACGCGAGAATATCAGGCATTCGAGTGGGGGGAATGTGAGATCCCAAAGCTCTATATCCTGGCGGCCGAGCGGATCGCGATGACTCATGCCGTCCTGCAAGGAACTCCAATGAAAGCGCCTCCTGCGCTCAGACAAGAGGCACTTGCCCTCGCAAGACTGAGCGAGGCCGCAAGGCCGTAATGCCGTTAGAAGCCCTTTATCGCTCGTTCATGGCAGTCCCGCGTGAAGCGCTGGAGCATTTATCGGCGAAGTGGATCTGGTTCGCCGCCAAAAGATTGCGGCACTGCAACGAAATGGGATGTTTTCCAGGACAGTGGAAGCACCTTTAGTATGAGGCCGTTCCTGGGTGCCGGGATTGCGGCTGCCGCCCGATCATCCTCTCATGTGAGCAACGGAACCGTCAGGCCGACTTTGACCCGGTCCATGGCAACAAACGTGCGGAATTTCTTGACGTTGTTATTCCCAAAGAACAGGCGGCGCGTCAGAGCCTCATAGGCAGCCATCGTCGGCACGACAATAACCAGGACGAAATCCGCCTCTCCTGTCACATAGTAGCATTGCTGCACCTCTGGAACTGAAGCGAACTCCTGCTTGGCGGCATCGATCAACTCTGCCGTCTCGCTGATCACCTCCACCTCGACGAAAATGGTGATGGGCTGCCCCACCCGAACCGGATCGACGACCGCGACATTGGCCTGAATGACGCCCGCCTCCTCCATGCGCCGAACACGGCGCTGGACCGCAGGTGCGGAGAGATTGACGGCTGCGCCGATCACCCTCTGCGGCGTGGAATTGTCCCGTTGAAGGATTTTCAGGATCGCCAGATCGAAGGCGTCGAGAGTGACTGAGGACGAGCGCTCCGGCATGACAGGCTCACTCTTGCGAAAAATTCTTGCATTCTATTGACCGAAATAGAGCGCTTTTCTCATCATGAATGCAATATCTTCTCATTGCTCCACACGACAGGACGATGATGTTTCTCCTAAACCAGCACCCCGATTACCGCAGGCTTCTCGATCCGGTCGATGCCGAAACATTGGGCCCGAAAGCCGCCGCTGAGGTCGAGCGGTATCTCACTTTTCGGGCAGGCCACGCGCCAACGCCCCTACACGCCCTCCCGGGTCTCGCCGGCGAGCTCGGGGTAGGCTCGATCCATGTCAAGGACGAGGGCTACCGATTGGGGCTGGGCAGTTTCAAGGCTCTGGGCGGTTCATATACCGTTGTCCGGCTCGTGCTGGAGGAGGCCAGCCGCAGGCTCGGACGGCCGGTGGATGTCGCCGATCTAGGAATGCCTGAGGTTCGATCCATCGCGGCCGGCATGACGGTCGCCTGCGCGACAGACGGCAATCATGGGCGCTCAGTAGCCCAGGGTGCACGCCTCGTCGGCGCCAGGGCCGCCATCTTTGTCCACTCCGGGGTCAGCGACGAGCGTGTGGCGGCCATCGCCGCATTCGGAGCCGAAATGATCCGGGTCAAAGGCACTTACGACGACTCGGTCGCCGAAGCTACCCGGGTTGCAGCCGAGAGAAATTGGACCGTCGTGTCCGACACCTCCTGGCCAGGCTACGAGCGCATTCCCGGACTGGTCATGCAGGGCTACACGGCGATGGTGCGGGAAGCCATGCGCCAGTTTCCCGCTCCACCGACCCACGTTTTCATCCAGGCGGGCGTCGGCGGCGTTGCGGCCGCCGTTGCGGGTCACTTCGCCGTCCTCCTCGGTGACGAGCGGCCAGCCTTTATCGTCGTCGAACCGGCGCGAGCCGCCTGTCTGTGCGAGACTGCAAGAGCGGGGCGTCCGGTCAAGATCCAGCACGGTGAGCCAACGGTCATGGCGATGCTCGAATGCTACGAGCCGTCGCTGATCGCCTGGAGGATATTGTCGCGTGTTGCGGATGCCTTCATGACGGTCGACGAGGAGGACGCGGTCGCGGTAATGAACCGCCTTGCCCGCCCCATCGGAGACGATCCTGCCATCGTGGCGGGCGAAAGCGGTGGCGCCGGGCTCGCCGGTCTCATTCGCGCGACGGCCGATCCTGAGATCCGGGCATCGCTCAATCTCGCTGAAACATCCCGCGTCTTCGTCATCAACACCGAAGGCGCGACGGATCCGGAGCGGTATGCCGAGCTGGTCGGAATGCACCCCGATGCGGTTCCAACCCGTGCAGATGGTGTCTGCTCGTGACCAGGCTCTCGATCAATGCAGAGCGCCTGCTCGGGCGTCTCCGGAGACTAGGTCAGATCGGGCGTGACGGGGATGGCAGGCTAGTTCGGCTTGCTGCTTCCGATGCCGACAAGGCTGGGCGCGACGCCTTCGTATCATGGATTCGCGAAGCAGGCCTGGACATTGCCGTGGATCGCATCGGCAATATCTTCGGGATCTGGAAGGATGCCGCCAATGCCGGCGAGGCAGCCATCCTTATGGGCTCGCATATCGATACCGTCATCAATGCGGGCATCTATGACGGCTGCTACGGCGTCCTCTCCGGGCTGGAGGTGATCGAGACCCTGAAGGCCGCCGGGTACGCCCCTGCCCGGCCTATCGCGGTCGCAGCTTTCACCAACGAGGAAGGGGTACGCTATGCCCCCGACATGATGGGCTCGCTCGTCCATGCCGGTGGGCTCTCAGTCGAAGCCGCTCTGGCGACAGTCGGCACAGATGGCACCGTGCTCGGCGAAGAGCTGTCACGCATCGGCTATTCCGGCTCCAAGGAGCCCGGATTTTTGAAGCCTCATGCCTATCTCGAGCTGCACATCGAACAGGGTCCCGTGCTGGAGCGGCAGGGCGTGTCCATCGGCGCGGTGGAAAACCTTCAGGGCATTTCCTGGCAGCGCATCACCATCGATGGCGAAGCCAACCACGCCGGCACGACACCGATGTCAATGCGCCGGGATGCGGGCCATGCGGCGGCTCGTGTGGTCACCTTCCTGCACGACCGGACCCGAAACTCGAACACGCCTACCGTCGCGACGGTGGGTTGCATGAGCTTCGAGCCGAACGCGATCAACGTCATTCCCTCCCGCGCTACCTTCACGGTCGACCTGCGCGACCCCGACGAACAGCGTCTTCAGGCGGAGGAAACGGCGCTCGCAGCTCATCTGAACGAGCTGACAGCCTCCGAGGACGTAGCGATCTCGGTCGAGCGGCTGGCGCGATTTGAGCCGGTCACTTTCGACCGAAGAATCGTAGCACTCGTGGAGGATTCCGCCCATGAACGAGGATTGGCGTCGAAACGCATGACCTCGGGCGCTGGCCACGATGCCCAGATGATTGCCCGGATTGCCCCCTCCGCGATGATCTTCGTTCCGAGCATTGGCGGCATCAGCCACAGCCCACGCGAATACACACCGGACGCGGATCTCGTTGCAGGAGCCAATGTTCTGCTCGACGTCGTCGCCCGCCTTGCCGCCCAATAGAGACTCTCGGGAGAACCCTATGGTCATGGATCTGAATGCCCTCGAACGGGAGATGACTACGTGGCGGCGCGATCTGCACGCCCATCCGGAGTTCGGTTTCGAGGAAAAGCGCACGAGCGCCTTCGTGGCCGCCAAGCTGCGGGAATTTGGGCTCGATGAGGTTGTCGAGGGCGTAGGCGGCACCGGCGTCGTCGGCACTTTGAAACGAGGCACCGGCAACCGGGCAATTGCCCTGAGAGCCGATATGGACGCCCTTCGGATCACCGAGCAGGGCACGCAGGCCTATGGCTCGCAATCTCCCGGCACGATGCATGCGTGTGGGCACGACGGCCATACGACCATGCTGCTCGGGGCCGCGAAACTCCTCGCCGAGGAAGGCGGGTTCGATGGCACCGTGCGCTTTATCTTCCAGCCTGCAGAGGAATGGGGCAAGGGCGCGCTTGCCATGCTGGCCGATGGATTGATGAAGCGCTTCCCATTCGACGAGATCTATGGCCTGCACAACATGCCAGGCCTGCCGGTCGGGTGCTTTCAGACTCGTGTCGGGCCCATCATGTCGGCCGAGGACAATTTCGAGATCGTTCTGAAAGGCGTCGGCGGCCATGCGGCCCGCCCCCATTGGGGAAATGAGGTTCTTGTCGCCGCCTGCGCCACCGTTATGAATCTTCAGACCATCGTCTCGCGCCGACTGAGCCCGACAGATATTGGGGTCGTGTCGGTAACGGAACTGATAACGGACGGCACACGTAACGCGTTGCCCGGGCTTGCCCGAATCCTGGGTGATGCCCGCAGTTTCCGGCCGGAGGTCAGCGCCGAGATCGAGAAGCAGATGCACATCATCGCCGAGGGCACGGCGCTGACCTACAATGTCTCGACCGAGGTAACCTATACACGGGAGTTCGTGCCGCTCCTCAACGACGCTGCTCTGGTAGACGAGGCCTTCGCGGCAGCCAGGAGAGTCTTTGAGTCAGACAACGTCTCGACCGCCCACGAGCCGATGACGGGTTCGGAGGACTTTGCCCGCTTCCTGGAGCACGTGCCGGGCTGCTTCGTCTTCATCGGGAATGGCGAGCACTCGGCGCCGTTGCACAATTCATCCTACGACTTCAATGATGGCAGCCTGATCTACGGTGCTCGCTTTCATGCCGAGATCGCCCGACAGCGGTTGCGCGCCGTGTGACCTCGGCGCGCTTCGCGTGATGTTATGTGGCGGAGTCTCTCAAGGGCGTTATGCGCCGCTCTGTCCCACCCTTCCTGAGCCCAGGCGCATCGTGTGGAAGACCGGACCTGGCTTCCCGCTGGTGTGACCCGAGGAGCCGCACGCAACCATGCGCCACTTGAGGACGGGAGTATCGGACCGATCCCAAAAGAGAGGCCGCCTTTCGGGATCGATGCGCTATATATCGACCGCCACATCGAGCAGCGGCGCGTATTGCTGAGCGCCGAAGATATCGGCATCGCCAGGGCTTCCGCTCGGCTGCAGGCGGTAGATCGTGAACTTGATTGCGCAGGCGGGGTCGTACTCGACGAAATCGGCAATGCGCTTCTGGTCGATGTTGTAGAGCTTGGCGACCGTCGCAGGCGTCAGGGCCCTGCTCTGCAGGACTCGGTTGTAGATGTTCCGATCGGTAAAGATGATGTCGAAGGTGATTTTATCGACGCCGGCATTCTTGCTGCGGATGGTCTTCGCGAGTTCGGACAGCTTCTTCATGATTGGGCCCCTCAAGCGCCGACGGTGACAGTGTGGGTGGGGAAGAGTTCCAGCGGATCGTCCACGGCGAGCGTGTGGTTGACGGTCCAGCGATAGGCCGGGGAGGCCTTGAGGACTTCGTCGAGCACGAAGGCGACGCCCCCTGCCGTGCCCTTGACCTCTGGCAGGCGTGCATAGAACAGCTGGCGCGTGCCTGTCATGCAGACCTCTTCCGCCATCTCGGCGGTGGGTGCCACGCCTTGCACCACGATGCAAAGTTCATGAGCCGGGGTCTTCACCGGCTCCAGGTCGCCCATCACGCCGTTTTTGCCGAAGACGTTGTAGTAGAGTTCATAGCCTGACGCGCCGAAGCGCTCCGCCACCTGATCCTTCGCCCAGTCAATGACCTTGTCGATATTGGCGATGGTGTAGGGATCACGCACAGACGCGATGCCGATGAAACGCTCTCCGATCTTGCCTGCGCCTTCGAGCTTCACCCGTACCCGCTCGGCCGGGATGAAGCGCTGTCCGGTCACGCGGGTCGTACGCGGATCGACCTGCTCGTAATGACAATCGCGCATGTCGAGGCGGCCGCCCGCGACGAACTCGTCAAAGGGATTGGAGCGCTCGTACATGGCGTGGCCCGCGACCGATGCAATCGTGCAGCGCTGGTCGGGGTGCATGGCGGTCACCGTCACGCCGGAGCCGTTCACCGCACCGAGCACGGTCTCCTTGGCACCATAAGGCTCGGCGCAGAAAGAGGCGCATTCGAGCACCTTCCCGAGATAATAGGCATCCGCCTCGCTGGTACCCCGATGCAGGGCCGCAGCCGCGAAGAGGGCGCAGTCACTCGAACGGCCGCCAATGATGACGTCGCAGCCCTCCTCCAGGAGCTTGCGATAGGGATGCACGCCGGCCATGGCGACGATCCGGTCCGTCGCGTCGAGTTCGGCCTCATCCAGAGGATCGCGGCCGTCGAGGCCAAGCACGGGTTCGTCGGTTCCGATAGCCCTGCGCACCCTCTCCTTGTCCACTTCGGAGTAGAAGTAGCCGAGCTTGAAGGGGGCAAGGCCATGCTTCCTCGCGAGTTCGCGAATGATCGCCACATAGCGGTCGACGCGGCTGTTCGTGCCGGTATCCCCAGCCGATCCGATGATCATCGGCACCCCGATGCGGCGCGAGGCCAGAAGCATGGCCTCGAGATCCTGCCGTTGCCAAGCCTCGGGAGATGTCGAGGTGTCGGTCCCGAGAGGAACCGGGCCGATATCGTCGCTCCCTGAGTCGGCTGCGATGAAATCCGGCCTTGCCGCGACACCGCGTTCGAAACTGTCGGGCTTGAGGGGGGCAAAGCCCAAATGGCCATTTGGGCAGATGATCGAAATGGACGACATACCAAGTATTCTCCGGTGGCGTCATGAAGTGCCTGCAGTGAGTATGCAAATTTCGTGCCAGCCTCGTTTCACCCCGGCAAACCTTTGCGATATCAAGAGAAACTCGGCCAGCGCGCCGCCGTAGCGAGAACCGGCTTTCAACCGCATGCGACTTCCACGCGTTAATGCGCGAGATACGCGCGGGTGGAGATGATTAAAGCGGAGAACCGACCTCCGGACATACGAGAGACCGGAGAGCAGAAGCCGAGCCAGTCCTAGGTGATCTCAAGCTTCAACATCTGGTGGCGCAGGGCGTGGCGGGAGAGCCCTAGTCGCGCCGCCGCTTCTGTCAAATTGCCATTGGTAGCGGCGAGAGCCTGACGGATCAGACGGATCTGGAACGAAGCGGTCGCCTCGTAGTAATCCAGTGGCCCCTTCCCGGCATCCCCCGGATCCGGCGACCGTTCGGTCCTTTCGGCGCCGCTCACATCCCGCAGGATGCGTGCGGGCAGATGGCGAACCATGATCATATTCTCGTCTTCGAGAATGAAGATGCGCTCGAGCAGGTTCTCGAGTTCCCGCACATTGCCCGGCCAGCGATAGCGCCGGAAGATTTCGACGGCGTCCGGCTCCAACCCGCGGATGACGCGACCGTACCGGCTGCTCAGGCGCCGCAGGAAGTGGTCGGTCAGCACGAAGATATCGTCGCCTCGCTCCCGCAGCGGAGGAGCGTTGATAGCCACGACCTGCAGGCGATAGTAGAGGTCCTCCCGGAACCGTCCTTCATTGACCTCCGACAGCAGAATGCGGTTCGTGGCGGCGATGAAGCGGACATCGACCTCGACCGGAGTGATGGCTCCGACCCGCCGCAGACGTTGCGTATCGAGGACGGTGAGCAGCTTCGCCTGCATGACAAGATTCATGTCCCGGATCTCGTCCAGGAAAATCGAGCCCCCGTTGGCGGCCTCGATCAGGCCGGATTTGCGGGCCACCGCCCCGGTGAAAGCCCCCTTCTCGTGCCCGAACAACTCGGATTCAAGGAGCTGATCGGGAATGGCCGCGCAGTTCACATCGATGAATTCCTGCGAGGCCCGGGCGGACTGCTGATGCACCAGACGGGCGATCAGGCCCTTGCCCGTCCCCGTTTCGCCATAGATGAGCACGGCCCGGGCCGCACTCTTCGCCACACGCTCGATGAGGCGTCTCACCTCCACGATGGAGCTGTGTTCGCCGATTAAACCCGCTTCGTAGGCCACGCACTTCGATCCCGGCTAAGGCGTTTCCGGGCAATCCGAAGGCTTGCCGCGGGAGAATGCGCCTTGAAAGACTAGGGCCGGCAGTCGAAGGAGTTCCACGCGCCGGCACACGGTTCCCGCGACGCAAAGTAGAGGCGAAGCTCGGCCGGCGCAAATATTGCGCAGGAGATCGTGCGGGCGTCGCCATCCTCGCCATGGCGGCACAAGGCTTCCTGGCCGCCCTCGCCGTGGGATCTCATGAGGGAGGCCGCTTCCGGCACGGTCGGAGCGCCGGCCCGAGACTCGAGCCAGGACCGCAGCCTCGCGTAGCGCCCCTTCGTGCTTGTCGCCATCGGGTCGCTTGCCGAGGGGAGCCAGGACGAAGCGCATTCGGGCGAAAGAAAGTGGTTCGTGCGCGCCACGTAGAGCCTGCTGGCTTCGGCCGACCAGACCCGGTGCCCGAGCTCGACGGCCGCGCAGGCCCCCGAGGCATCGGCCATGACGACCGTTCCGCCACCCGTATGCGGAACCTCCGCGATGAGCCGCAGCGCCTCATCGACGGAGCGGCAGTTCCACAGCAGGCGGGTCATCAGGAAGTAGCGCAAGAGACCGGGACCATGGTCGCGCGTGGACACATGGGTATCGACGAGCGCAAGGCCATGGGCGTTCATGCCGCTCGAAAACGCACCGGGGCTGCCAAGACTGCCGACGCAGAGAACCGCCTCCCCCGGCCGGGCCAGATCCCGGTGAAGGAAGACACGCTGCAGTCGCGCGTGCTCGCCGCGATAGTCGCGGTTCTTGGCCAAGAGGGGGCCGTTCGGCGCCGGGCTGCCCCAGCTCCAGGCCGAACAGCCATCCGTCGCGAAGTCGGCGAGGACACCGAGATGGAGATAGGCGTGGATCGACGTGAAGGACCGGCCGAACCCGTCAGCGAGGCCGGCAATCTCCGCAAAGGAATCCTGATCGAGGCTTTCGAGCAGTCGGACCTGCTCGCCGAGAAAGGCCTGGATCGACGGTTTCTCCAGAAGCGCCTCCGCCTGCGCCAAACGCATGTCGATGGCGTCTTGTACGGCCGCAACGAGGGAGGCGCCGCAATCGGCCTGTGCGCGTCCGCGATCATAAGCATTGCCAACGAGCAGAACGGGAGTGCCCGCCTCGACTCTCATTACATCAACTCCGCCAAGTGACACGCCGCCAGCCTTTCGCCCGCGACATCGCGCAGAACCGGCACCTCGCTCCGGCACCTGTCGATGGCGAAGGGGCAGCGCGTGTGGAACTTGCATCCCTTCGGTGGATCGAGGGGCGAGGGAAGATCCCCTTTGAGCTTGATACGCTCACGCTTCGGTCCCGCATCGATCTGCGGCACCGCGGACAGGAGCGCCTTGGTGTATGGGTGTTTCGGCGCCTGCAGCAACGCGCGCGCCGGGCCCGTTTCCACGATATCGCCCAGATACATCACGGCAATGCGATCGCTCACATGACCGATCACCCCGATATCGTGCGAGATGAACAGGTAAGTCAGCCCGAGTTCCCGCTTCAGGGAGCCCAGCAGAGCGATGATCTGCGCCTGAACCGACACGTCGAGGGCGGAAACCGGCTCGTCGCAGACAACGAAGCTGGGATTCAGGATCAAGGCCCTTGCGATGCCGATGCGCTGGCGCTGGCCGCCGGAAAACTGATGCGGAAAGCGGCCGAGATGCGAACTCTTCAAGCCAACGCTTTCGAGCATGGCCACCACGCGATCGCGGATCTCGCTGCGCCGCGCGATGCCGTGGAGGGACAGCGGCAGTCCGACGATATCCTCGACCGACTTGCGGGGATTCAGCGAGGCGTACGGATCCTGAAAGATGATCTGCATGCGACGGCGCAGGGTCGTCATCTCCCGGGGCGGCAGCCTCGTAATGTCGGTGCCGTCGAAGACGATGCTGCCTCCCGTGGGCTCGTGCAGGCGGAGCACCGTCCGGGCGAGAGTCGACTTGCCGCATCCGGATTCGCCGATCAGGCCGAGCGTCTCACCGGCCTTGACGGAAAAGCTCACCTTGTCGACCGCCTTGAGGTTCAAAGGCGGCTGGCGGGTAATCCTCTGGAGAATGCCACTGTTGAGATGATAGGCCTTCTCCAGATCCCGGACCTGAAGGAGAGGACGGGTCTGCATCTCGCTCATTGCAGGATCTCCTCCACGCGGATGCATCGCGCCTGATGATCCTGGCTCACGGATTCCATCGGAATCTCCGTCCGGCAGCGCGTCGTGCGAAACTCGCAGCGATCGTAGAAGCGGCAGATACCGCCAAGCCCAAGGAGTTCGGGGACTTGCCCCTCGATGGGCCTGATCGGTGCGTCGAGGTCGGAAATCCGCGGAATCAGACCAATCAAACCATGAGTATAAGGATGCCTGGGATGGTCGATCAGTTCACGTGTCGGACCGGTTTCCACAATCTGGCCCGCATACATCACGGCGACCCGGTCCGTGTGTTCCGCCACAACTCCGAGATCGTGCGTAATGAGAACCACGCTCATGCCGAGTTCGCGCCTGAGGTCGCTGATGAGATCGAGAACCTGGGCCTGAATGGTGACATCGAGGGCCGTCGTCGGCTCGTCGGCGATCAAGAGCTTCGGGCGGCAGGACAGCGCGATGGCAATCATGATGCGCTGACGCATGCCGCCCGAGAACTGGTGGGGGTAATCATCGATGCGCTTGTCGGGAGCCGGAATGCCGACGAGACGCAGCATCTCGACGGCCCGGGCGCGGGCTGTTTCCCTGCGGCCCCTCCGCGGCAGGTCCGATGCATGGGCGAGCAGGACCTCCTCGATCTGCTCCGCCACCGTCAGCGCAGGATTGAGCGCGGTGAGCGCATCCTGCATCGTCATGGCGATGTCGCGCCCTCGCAGGCTGCGCCAGCCGTCGGCCGAAAGGCTGCGGAGGTCGACGCCCTCGAACCGAATCGACCCATCGGCCACATAGCCTGGCGAGCGCACGAGGCCGATGACACTGGCGAATGTGACGCTCTTGCCGGATCCGCTTTCGCCGACAATGCCGAGGCACTCGCCGGGATAGAGGTCGAGATCGACCCCGTCGACCGCCGTCACCAGCCCCGCACGGGTGGGAAAGCACGTCTTGAGGCCACGGATGGAGAGAAGGGGCGCGGGCATCTCAATCACTGAACTTCGGGTCGAATGCATCGCGAAGGCCCTGACTGGCGACATTGATCGAGAGGACGAGGAGCAAGATGGCGATGCCCGGGAAGGTGCAGACCCACCAAGCGTCGAGGATGAAGGCTCGGCCGTCGGCGACCATCGATCCCCAGGAGGCGGTCGGCGGCTGAACGCCGATGCCGAGAAACGACAGGCTCGCCTCCAGGATGATCACGTGAGCCATGCGGATGGTCGACACCACGATCACCGGGGAGAGAATGTTCGGCAGGATCTCACGGAACATGATGTGAAGGCGCGGAGCGCCGACCGCGCGGGCGGCCTCCACGTATTCCATCTCGCGCGCGGCGAGCACCTCGCCGCGGACCACGCGGGCGGGGACGACCCATTCCTTGTAGACAAGCGCCAGGATGATATTCTGCAGGCCGGGCCCCATCATGGCCATGAGAGCAATGGCGAAGATGAGATAGGGGAAGCCGAGCAGGATGTCGACGAGCCGAGATATGCCGATATCGACCCAGCCGCGAAGATAACCGGCTGCCAGCCCGAGGATCGTCCCGATAACGGTCGCGATCAGGACGACCGCCAGGCCGATGGTGATGGAAACCTGGGCCCCATAGACGATCCGCGAGAGAATGTCGCGACCGAGCGCGTCGCATCCCAGAAGGTAGCTCCATTCACCTCCCTCCATCCAGGCCGGCGGCTGGAGGCGGCGCAGAAGATCCGTCTCGTAGGGGTCGTGCGGGGCAAGCCATGGCGCGAGCAGCGCCATGAGCACGAAGGCCAGAACCACGAGGGCGGCGGCCATCGAGAAACGATCCGCGACGAAGCGGTGCAGACTCTGCCAAGTGGGCGTTTCGATCTGCTCGGGAGCCATCGCGGGAGCTTGCACAGCGGCACTCATAGCCGGACCCTCGGGTTGAGCATCGTGTAGAGCACATCGGCGAAGAAGTTCAGCAGCACGTATGTGACGGCGTAGAACAGCACGGCGGCCTGCACGAGGGGATAATTGCGGACGAAGATGCTTTCGACCACGAGGCGGCCGAGCCCGGGCCAGCCGAAGACGGTTTCGACCACCATGTTGCCGCCGAGCAGCGAGCCCGTCTCGATGGCCGCGACCGTGACGGTGGGAACGAGCGCGTTCTTGAGAGCGTGCCGCCAGAGCACGCGGCGTCGCGAGAGCCCCTTGGACTCGGCGAACACGATGTAATCCGATCGGAGAACCTCGAGCATCGCGGCCCGCTGGACGCGGGTGAGAACGGCCGCCATTGGCAGAGCGAGGGTGATGGCCGGCAGGATCAGATGGGACAGGGCGTTGGCAAAACAGTCCGGGCGCCCGCGCAGGAGACTGTCGACGGTCATGAGCGTGGTGATGGGTGGCACCTCGCATGCGAAATCGAGCCGTCCGGAAACGGGGAGCAGCTTCATCTGAACCGCGAACAAAATGATCAGGATGATGCCGAACCAGAAGCCGGGGAGAGAAATGCCAAACAGAGACCCCAGAGCCGCGAGTCTGTCGATGAGCCTGTTCTTCTTGACGGCAGCCACGACACCGAGCGGAATCGAGATCGCGAGGGCGATCAGAAGGGCCGCCAGGGTCAATTCGACGGTTGCGGGGAGCCGCTCGGCGATCACGTCGATCACGGGGCGACGGTGGAAGAAACTCAGGCCGAAATCGCCCGTCAAGGCATTCCCGAGGAAGATGGCGAAGCGCTCCAGGGGCGATCGATCCAGCCCCATGTCATGGCGCATGGTCTGCACCTGCTCGGGGGTTGCCTGCTGGCCCGACAGCATGATCTCGACGGGATCTCCGGGCGTCAGAGCCATCATCACAAAGACGATGACGCTGACGCCGAGGAGAACCGGCACGAGTTGGGCGATGCGCCCCACGAGCGCCAACGGTTTCATCAGGCAACCTCCTCCGGGCAGGTCCCTCTCGGGCGTTACTTCACGCAGGCGTCGTGAAGATTGATGCGGCTGTCGGCGCTGGGCTCCCACCCGCTGACGCGCTTGGAGACACCATAGAGATCCTGCGGCAGCCACAGGAAGATCCAGGGAGCATCCTTGTTCACGAGCACCTGCGCCTGCTTGTAGAGATCGGCTCGTTTGGTCTGATCGAGCTCGACGTTGGCGGCGTCCAGAAGCTTGTCGACATCCTTGTTCGAATAGTAGGCGCTGTTGCCGCGATCGCCGGTCTTCAGCGTCGGGACGAAGATGTCCGCCGGATCGAGAGAGCCGTTGCCCCAGGAGGTGAAGTACATGTCGCCGGCCTTCTCGCCCGTGGGCGACCATTTGGCCCTGAGCGTCGACCCCTCACCCACGTTCACCTTGGCTCGGATGCCGGCCTTGGTCAGCATCGACGCAAGAGCCTCGACTGTCTCCTTGAAAGCGCCTTCCGTGTCCAGGGTCACGTCGAGCCCGTTCGGATAGCCCGCCTCGGCGAGAAGCTTCTTGGCCGCTTCGGGGTTGAAGGGATAGGCAGGAAGGTCGGGATTATAGCCGAAGGCATCCGGGCTCATGACCCCGTTGAGCGGCACGGCCGTGCCCAGCAGAATCTTGTCGATGATGAGAGCCTTGTTGATCGCAAGGTTCGCAGCCTTGCGAACGCGTGGGTCGTCAAACGGCTTCTTTGCGTTGTTGAGCGCCACGAAGAACGTGCGGGTGCCGTTGACCTTCATCACCTTCGTGCCAGGGTTGGCCTCCACCTTCTTCATGTCGAAGGGCGGCAGTTCGTTGATGATGTCGACCTCTCCCGCCAGCAAAGCGGCGACACGCGATGCGTTCTCCGGAATGATCCTGAAGATGACCCGATCGACACAGGCCTTTCCAACTGGGGGAATGTCAGTGGCGCCGCCATAGTAGCCGTCATAGCGTTCCATGATGATGGAGTCGCCCTTGCGCCACTCGACCAGCTTGAACGGACCCGTCCCATTGGTCTGCGTCGCCAGGCCCTGCGAGCCGACCTTCTCGGTGAACGCCTTGCTGACCACCTCCTGCACCGGAAGCATCGCGGGCAGGATCGGCCAAGGCTCGCTCAAGGTGAAGCGCACGGTCCGATCGTCGGTCTTGGTGATCGACTTGATCGGCCCCACGAGGTCCTTCCGCGGGCTGGTCTGTCCTCCCATCGCGCCCTCTTTGGTCAGGCGCTCGAACGTGAAAACGATATCGTCCGCCGTCATGGGCGAACCGTCATGGAAGGTGACGCCCTGCCGGATCTTGAAATCATAGGTGAGCGGATCAACCTGGGTCCAGGACTCCGCCAGCTCCGGAACGATCTTCATCTTGGCGTCGCGCGTCAACAGGCCGTCATAGATGTTCCGGATGATCGTTTCCGTTTCGCGCTTGCGGTGGTTGGCGGGATCCAGCGTCAGCGCATCGAGCGTAAAGCCGACCCGGAGCTCACTTGCCAGAAGGTGACCAGGAATCGCCACCGACATCGCGAGGGCTGTGATTGCAAGAGCCTTGCGAAGCATTGTTCCTCTCCATTCCGCGACCGGTGTTCCCTGAGATTTTATGTGCGCGGACGAGGTAGGTTAAGCAAAAACCGTGCCATCCATCAATTTAACGAATTCGCCAATGTAAAACAACGATCTACCCTGGGATTCCCATGCGACGGGTTGAGCGTCCAGCGTGAAAATCCCGCGCGATGCGCCGATTGCACACGCCCAGCGATCACGTGCCGGCTCAGGCGCCGGGCGAGCGCCGAACCAAGCTGCTCTGGCCATGAAGCGCCAATGCCGCATCGGTGACGTTCCTTGTGGGCGTGCGGAGAGCCGGCGGCTTGCATTCGCGGGTAACAGGGCTATCTTGTGAGTGCCATGATCACGCTCATGAGAACCCTTCGCCTCCTGGCGCATGCAGGTAGCCTGAAAGCAGGCGGGTAAGCCCCAGGGCCGGCCTGACCCACTGCGGGCGCCGGCACTCCGGGGCATGAACTTCCTCTCCACGATCACCGTGCAATCGCATGCGCCCATCGCGGCATGTCGACCCGCTATGCCTGTTCGTCCTGTTGGAGCGCCGTATCGCACGTGCGACAGGACGATGTTTCCCGAGGAGGCATTCATGAAGACGCATCGCACTCTACCGCCCATCACTCTCGCGGCCAGCGACTACAATCGCCTGCTGTTCACGGCGATGCTCCAGCAGAAGCAGGGCCATCGGACGACGGATTTCCTGCTGGCGGAACTGCGTCGCGCCGAGATCTGCCATCCGGCAGACCTGCCGGAGGATGTCGTCTCCACGAACTGCCGTGTCATTTACCGTGTCGATGATGAATCCAGGACACGCACACATCTCATCGTTCATCCCGATGACCTGATCTGGCCCGGCGCCGAACTCTCGGTTGCGACTCCGCTCGGCACGGCCCTTCTGGGCCTGAGGATTGGCGACTGCATGCCCTTCCTGGGGGACGATGGTCGAACCCATGAGGTGCGGGTGGAAGGAATTGGTCTCCGGTTCCTGGACAACGGTTCGACGGTGATCCGCATGTCCGGTGGCGCCAATCGGGCCTGAAATGCATGGAGGACCGGATGTTCGAGCAGGAAAGCCTTCCGCCCGTGACGATTTCGGCTGGCGATTACGATCATCTTGCGCTGGCCGCAACGATCGGCATGCGCCGCCGGCAGGACCGCCCCGCCGCAGTTATGCTCGCTGACGAGTTGATGCGGGCCACAGTCCTGATGCCACGGGACGTTCCTCGTTCGGTGGCCACGATGCACTCGCGGATTGAGTTCCGCGAGGATGCCACGTGGGAGATCCGCTGCGCCACACTGGTCTATCCTGGCGAAGACGATGGTAAAAGGGACCGGCTCTCCGTCTTATCTGCGGAAGGGGCTGCGCTGATCGGACTCGACGAGGGGCAGGCGATCACGTGGCGGACATCGAAAGGGCGGCGCAGCCTGACGCTGCTGCGAGTCATTTCCCAGCCGCATGGAGACTTGCTCCGACAGTGATGGGAGAGGCCCTGAGGCAGATCCGGGCAGTGCGCCACCATAACCAAGCACCCAAAAGCGGTGTCCACTCGTGAGCCGATGCTCTTGCGTCACGCGGGCTGGGCCTCCGCGATCGCTGGTTCACGCACCTGCAATACCGTCAGTCGCTTGGTCTCCCCCGTGCGGGTGGTCCAGTCGATCGACTTGCCGACGGGCAGCCCGATCAGGGCGGTGCCGATGGGCGTCAACACCGAAACCTGACCCTTCGAGATGTCGGCCTCATTCGGGTAGACGAGGGTCACAGTCTGTACCCGGCCCGTCATGTCGTCGCGGAAGTCGACCGTGCAGCCCATGCAGACGGTATCGGCGGAATGACGCCCTCGGGGCAGGACATGCGCCCGGTCGAGTTCGTCCATCAGCTCGGTCGCGACTTCGGACATGGTGTTCGCGGCCGCGTTCGCAAGCACCGACAGCTTCTCGTGATCGGTGGCCGTCAGGGTGATGCGCGGCTTGGCGCCGCCGGCTTTTTTCGTCATCTCAAGGCTCCTGTTCTGTTTGGCGCGACGGCAGAGCTCAGGCTGCCGACGGGCCGGGATCGTCATCAGTGGCAGGCGGGTTGGGCACCTCTGCCGGTTCAGGCTGGCGGCGCGGCGTCAGCCGCACCACCTTCGCGTCCGGCTGCTCCACATCCGGGGTCGCAGGCTCAGAGGTTGGCTCGGTCGGGGAGTGCTGCATGGCGTGGGCTCCTTTGCGCGGGGCGGGATCGGGAGTGGATTCCGGGTTGATGGTCCGGGTCAGACGCTCGGAAGCACGAGCCTCGACCAGGATAGATCTCTCCCATCGAGAGGCGGCGGTGCCGAGCTGCGGCATGAACAGACATGCGCTCCGACAGACGGAATCGAGCTTGAGGAATTGTTGAAGCATACCGCCGCACCGGATGCTGGCGCATCCGGCCTCACAAGACGTCCTATGTTTCAGGTATCTTGCACTCCCCCGAACTCGGGGTGCGGATGCACGTCGAGCTCGGGGCTAGTGGCCCGCGATGAGATTGCCTGCCCGGTGCAGGCCGCGACGGTGTTGTGCGTTGCTCAACATGATGCCTTGATGCTGGTACACATCGCCGTATTTGTCAAATCTCCGCAACCCGCTGCCCGGATGTCACGTATTCGGGGACAAGGCGGAGAAAATCGATCCGAAAAGGGCAACCGCCCAGTGGCGGTTTCATATGCCCGCTTGCAGAAGTCCGTTCCGGAACATCGCGCGATGCACGAGATCATTGATGACTTTCTCCAAGTTGCCGGGATAAGGACTGCATGCTTGACCCGGAGCGGGACATCTTGGAAACCGCCGCATGCCTTTGGGTGATTGGAAGCATATGTCAGCATGAGAGCCGGATCATCAGAAGAACCCTATCGCGTGGGGCGCTCCGAGACCGGCCTTGGGCTGTTCGCGACAGATGTGATTGAGAGAGGCACGTTCATCATCGAATATGTGGGCCCGCGCATCTCGAATGAGGAAGTGCACCGCCGCCGGAGCACGCGCTATCTGTTCGAGGTCAACAGCCGCTGGACGATCGATGGCTCCCCGCGCTGGAACATCGCCCGCTACATCAACCATTCCTGCCGGCCGAATGCCGAAGCGGTCGTGTCCCGGGGCAGGATCCGAATCAAGGCGATCAAGCGCATCAAGCCGGGCGATGAAATCACCTATAATTATGGCAGGAACTACTTCGAGGCTTTCATCAAGCCAGTCGGTTGCAGGTGCCTGTGCTGCCGTTCAGCAAGGCCACGGCGCTGAAGGCTCAGTGAAACGCTTCCACCCAGCGGCGCCAGTCAGCGCTTCAATGTTGCATTGCCGGTCTGGGGAGCCTTGAGGAGAGAACAGGGGCGAGGTTTCTCAACCGTGCAGCGGTCTACAGGGCAGGAGAGCGGAGCCTTTCCCTTTTCGAGCGCCATGCGGTCCATCCGAACCGGCCCGGGGGTGGGTGCGACAAGAAGTGCACCTGCTCCGATGCAAATGCGGCGACCTGTGGCTGCGCCGCACTGGTTTCCTTCGAAATTCCAGCTACCGATGTGCGGGACAACTTTCAGCCAAGCATCGCTCATGAGCACCAGTCGACATTTTCTCGTAGCTCACTCTCTCGCCCGTCTCGTTCAGAACGAAAGAGGCGGTCGGCAAGTCATCGAAGGCTATTTTCCCGAGCAGGACGGCCGGACCTCCTATGTGCTGCTTGGCGAAAACGGGTGCTTCCTCATTCTGATGACGAATGGGCCGGCGGGGCTCCAAGAAGAGCGGGTGGAAGTGCCGCAGGCTCATGCGGAGGCCCTGCTGGATGTGACGGCGGGCGAGGTCGCTTATATCGACATCAAGCTGCCCCTTGGCTCCCGCGAGGCTCACATCAAGCGGTTCACGTCTCCCGGTCCGCTGGACGTCCTCACCGTCGAATTCGAGCGCGAGGAGGACGCGCAGAGCTTTTCTCCCCTGCCCTGGTTCGGCCCTGAGGTCACGGGGAACCGAAGCTACCATCATCAGATGGTCGCATTCAGAGGGGCGGAAGCTCTCGAGGTTCCTCTGTCGAACGCTGCTCTTCACAGTCTCCTCGACACGCTTGAGGGCCGCTTTCCCGCTATGAGCGGGCGCGCCTCCTCCGCGGCCAACACCAGATCATCGGCGCCACGGGTACGCCCTGAGCAATCAATCCTGGCCGACTTTCCCACCGAAAGCCGGGCGGCCCTGGAGATGAGCAGCGCCAATGAAGACGAATACCTGCTCCGCGAACTGGCCCGCAGGCTGCGGCCGCACCAGAGACCCAACTGAGGCAGGGGACGGAGTCCCCTGCCCTCTCGTCCTGGACTGATCGCGTGTGACCGGATTAACCTGCCTTCAAGAGTCTTGCCGCCATTGTACTGCTACTGATGAGTAGGAGTGCGTAGCGTGCAAGAACTGCAAGGACGGAATCGTGGACCAGTCACCGAGGAGCGCCTCGTGCGGGCCGTGGAGGTCCTCGCTGAGATCGTGAAGCATCACGGGTCGGCCTTCGGCCCCCTGCATAATACCGTGGAGCAAGAGCTGGCCGCCTTTCGCGAGCAGCGTCAAAGCCTTAAGGCGGCTGCGGAGCGACCGGCGCGCAAGCGCGTCCGCAAAGTTGCGTAGTCAGGAAGTCCTGACTACGGGCCTGCTCACGGAAGCGGGGCATGACCTGGCCGGACCCGCTGACCGATCTGCCGTGACGAGCGGCGTTCAAGGACGCTGCCCTCGCAGAGGCGGCCTTCCGGCTCTCGCCCCGGCCTTCAGCTTTTCGTTTTCAGCCCGCAACAGGTCGTTCCTGGCCACATGGTCGCGGTTGGCTCGCGTCAGTTCCCTGGCCTCACCCTTGAGGGCACCGATTTCGATCTTCAACTCCGCGATTTCGGCGGCGCTGGTCTCGACGTGCCTGGCTCGCGCCTGCAGTGCTCGAATTTGCAGCTGCTGATCGGCCAGCTTGGCTTGCAGTTTCCGGATTGCTCCCTCGGCCCTGGCGAGCTCGCGCTCCGCGTCTCGCCCTGCGGGTTTGGTCTCGATGGAACTTGAAATTTTCTTGCCGGTAATCGCCCGAGCCATAGTCTGAGCCGCCTCTCCTCTCGATGTCCAGTTTAGAACAAATCATGAACATAATTCGAGATCAAGAGATTTATGACTGTCATTCCCCGCTTTGGGGACCTCGTCAGCACAACTGCCCTAACGTAAAGTCCTGATGACCGGAGAGGCCGGAATTTCTCCTGACAGATGCCGTGAACCAGATGATCCGACCCTTGCACGTCGATCAGAAGCCTGCCCTTGAGACTCTCGCGGGCTCGATCGAGCGCGTTACCTTCCATAATGCCGAGAACGGTTTCGCGGTCCTCAAAGTCCACGCGCGGGGCAAGCGGGATCTCGTGACCGTGGTCGGCCACACTCCCACGGTTTCGGCCGGCGAGTGGATCACGGCGAGCGGATTGTGGATCAGCGACCGGACCCACGGGCTCCAGTTCAAGGCCGAGGTGCTCAAGACCACCCCGCCCACCGGAGCGGAGGGCATCGAGAAATATCTGGCCTCGGGCCAGATGCGCGGCATCGGGCCGGCCATGGCCAAGCGGATCGTGGCGGCCTTCGGCGCCGACACCTTCGAGATCATCGAGGCCGCCCCCGAGCGCCTGACCGAGGTGCCGGGAATCGGGCCGATGCGGGCCTCGCGCATCGTGGCGGGCTGGACCGAGCAGAAGGCGGTGCGCGAGATCATGATCTTCCTGCACGCCCATGGGGTCGGCACCGCCCGGGCGGTGCGCATCTTCAAGACCTATGGGTATGAAGCCATTCAGGTCATGACGGAGGACCCGTACCGTCTCGCCAGGGACGTGCGCGGCATCGGCTTTCGGACGGCGGATGCCATCGCGGCCAAGCTCGGCATGGAGAAGACCGCCCCGCAGCGCATCCGGGCGGGCATTTCGTTCGCCCTCCAGACCGCCACGGACGAGGGTCACTGCGCCCTGCCGGTCGAGGCGCTCACCCGCCTGGCCGAGCAACTGCTCGAAGTGGAACGGGAACTCATTCGAACGGCCATCGTCGAGGAACTGTCCCGCGGCGAGGTCGTCTCGGACACGATTGGGGATGAGACCTGCCTGTTTCTCAAAGGCCTCTATCTGGCCGAGCAGGCGATCGCCGCCCGTCTAATCGAGCGGGCCTCCGGCCTGCCACCCTGGCCCGAGATCGACCTCGACAAGGCCATCCCCTGGGTGGAGGGCCGGACCGGCAAGTCTCTGGCCGCCTCCCAACGCGAGGCGTTGAAGCTGGTGCTGTGCTCCAAGGTAGCGGTGGTCACCGGCGGTCCGGGCGTCGGCAAAACGACGCTGCTCGACACGATCCTGCGCCTGCTGGTGGCCAAGGGCGTGAAGGTGGCACTGGCCGCACCGACCGGGCGAGCGGCCAAACGGATGACGGAGCAGACTGGGCTGGAGGCCAAGACCATTCACCGCCTCCTGGAGATCGATCCCAAACACGGTGGCTTCTCACGCAATGAGGAGAACCCGCTCGACTGCGACCTGCTGGTGGTGGACGAGACCTCCATGGTCGACGTGCCCCTGATGAACGCGCTCACCAAGGCAGCTCCTTTGCATGCGGGCCTGCTGCTCGTGGGTGATGTGGATCAATTGCCGTCCGTTGGACCGGGGCAGGTCCTGGCCGACATCATCGCCTCGGAGCGCATCCCCGTCGCGCGCCTCACGGAAGTCTTCCGGCAAGCGGCGACGAGCCGGATCGTGGTGAATGCCCATCGGATCAACAGGGGCCAGATGCCCGAGCCGCCGCAGGCGGGCGAGGAGAGCGACTTCTACTTCATCGAAATCACCAATCCCGAGGAGGGCCTGCCGAAGATCATCCAGATGATCAAGGAGCGCATGCCGCGCCGGTTCGGACTCGATCCGATGAAGGATATCCAGGTGCTCTGTCCAATGAACCGAGGTGTGCTGGGAGCACGCAACCTCAACATCCAGCTGCAGGAGGTGCTCAACCCCCATCCTCCCGCCAGAGTGGAGCGGTTCGGCTGGCGCTTCTCGCCGGGTGATCGGGTGATGGAGAGCCAGAACGACTACGACCGGGAGGTGTTCAACGGTGACCTTGGCACAGTCGTCAGAATTGATGACGAGGAAGGGGCACTGATCGCCTCGTTCGACGGGCGGGAGGTAGCCTACCCGTTCGGTGAGCTCGATACATTGGTGCCGGCCTACGCCACCACCATCCACAAATCGCAGGGATCGGAGTATCCGGCCGTCATCATCCCGGTGGTGACGCAGCACTTCACGATGCTGGCCCGCAACCTGCTCTATACGGGCGTGACCCGGGGCAAGCGTCTGGTCGTGCTGGTGGGGCAGAAGAAAGCCATCGCCATGGCCGTCAGAGGCGGACAGATGAAGCGGCGCTGGACGAAGCTGAGGGAATGGTTGGCCGCAGCTTGAGAAACGTCGCACCGTGTTCGGCTGGATCGCCCAAACCCGGTTGGGTGACCTGGAGCCTCATTCCGGCGTCGCGTAATCGGAGAGAGCTGCCAGAAGCTCCAGACACTTCTCGGCCACGGGACGCGGCACGCGCGGGTCGCCGTCGTAATGTCGCACCGCCACGGCATTGGCCTGTTCGAACAGGTCGCACAGATTGCCCGATATGCCGGGACGAGAGCTTGGAAACGCAGGCTTGTTGAATTCATGATCCCGGTCCCGCGCCTTGCGCCGCCTGACCTTGACCAGAGTCTGCGTCGCATTCGGCTCGGCGCTCTGCCTGAACTCCTCCAGAACGATGACCTCGGCCATGCCTCGCCCCATTGCGACATCCGCTCTATCTTTACCCGTTCACGACCTGGAGGTCTGGGCTCTTTGGTGCTACCCAAGTCGGATCGCTGCACGGAGAGAGCCAGTGACGATGAATCTGCCATCTCCCTGAAGACGTGAGGCTTCCGCCTCCAGCAGCTTTTCACACCTGCGGACAGCCCGAGCCCCACAATCACTGCCCTTGGAGCGTGCCATGACAGACCACGACCACGAGAATACTCATGATCACCACGAGCACTGGAAGCATCATGGTGTCCAGGTGATCAAGGGGGATCGGCTCGATCCCAACACGGCCCAGACTCCCGGCATGTTTCGCCAGGCCGCGATCAATCATGCGCGGGTGGGGGCACAGAAGATCTGGGCGGGCACGGTCTCGATCCAGCCGAACGCCAAGACCGGAGTGCATCACCACGGCGAACTGGAGAGCGTCATCTATGTGGTGCGCGGCAAGGCACGCATGCGGTGGGGCGAGCGGCTGGAGTTCGTCGCCGAAGCCGGACCGGGAGATTTCATCTATGTGCCACCCTTCGTGCCGCATCAGGAAATCAATGCCAATCCCGACGAGCCGCTCGAATGCGTCCTGGTGCGCAGCGACAACGAAGCGGTCGTGGTGAACATCACCGATGTGGACCCGGTCGAAAAGCCGGAGGAGGTTTACTGGGTCGACCCGATCCACAAGCACCCTGAGTAGATACAGGGTGGGTGGCCGTCACCCTCGAAACCATCACCGCTTGCCGTATGGCCATGCCGGCGGAAGCATACCAGCTCACCGTTTCCGGCAGTTGCGGGCAGCCGAAGAGTCGCGCTACTCGGAATCATGGCGCTGCGCGATCTCTCCTTGATGCTCCTGGTCTGCCTTCTTTGGGCATCGCATACCATCGTCAGCAAGATCGTGGTGTCAGGGATGGAGATTCCTCCCCTGTTCTATGCGGCCGTCCGCTTCGGCATCGTGGCCGTCCTGGCCGTGCCGTGGCTGCTGCCGGCTCCCAGACCGACGTGGCGCATTCTGCTGGTCGGATTTCTGATGGGCGGAGGCGGGTTTGCTCTGTTCTTCCTGGGTATCAAAACAGCCAGCCCGTCCAGCGCCGCCGTTGTGAGCCAGCTCGGCGTGCCCATGACAACGCTGTTATCCGTCGTCATGTTGGGCGAGAGGGTCTACTGGAGGCGCGGTCTCGGGATTGCGCTCACCTTTATCGGAGGCGTGCTCGTCATGTGGGATCCAGGCGGCGGACTGCCGCTCTCGGGCGGTCTCATCCTGATTTTGGGCTCGGCCTTAGCCGGATCCCTCGCGGCCGTGATGATGAAGCAGATCGAGGGCGTCCGGCCTTTGCAGTTCCAGGCCTGGATCGGGCTTTCCTCCGTGGTGCCCCTCACTCTTCTGACGACCAGCCTCGAAGCCGGCCAGGTGACCAGGGCGATGGAAGCCGGATGGGCTTTCCTGGCAGCCCTGCTCTTTTCGGCCCTGATCGTTTCCCTGCTGGCCCACACGATCTATTACGGGCTGATCGGGAAATACCCAGCCAACCTGATTGCCCCCCTGACGATCATGAACCCGCTGCTCACGGTGGCGCTGGGGCTCCTCGTGACTGGGGACCAGTTCGACAGGCGGATGGCTGTTGGAACAGGAATGGCACTGTGCGGGGTTCTGATCATCGCCCTGAGGCGCAACCACGTCATGCCGCTCGCGGCGCTCGTCTGGGACCGATTTCGATAGGCCTATGGGGCTTCGAGCCGGGACATTCCTTTTTAGATTCCATCCTAGGCTTAAGCCTGGATTGGCAGGTCTCGAACGGGCGAGCGACCATCGAGCTCCCGCCCTCTTTTCGACTTGGGCTTCGGTAACCATATCTCGTCCGGGACGTTGCCGTGCGGACGGACCTTTCTCCCCTCCCCTATCTATGCAGCGGGCTGTGGGGCTGCACGCTAATCTCCCTCTTGCCAAAGCGGGCGAGATCGATCATGTATCCGGTCCCGCGCCGCCGCGAGAGCAGGTGGCGTCTTTTCCCGACACTGTGACGATCAGGTCCGGGGCCCTGGCCCGGGAGCGATGTCATGCCGTCAGAGGTGTGCGGCTCGACCCATCACGGGTTCGAGGGCAGCGCCTCAGACTTTCTGTGTCTGGCCCATCCAAGAGCCTGTCTTTCCGAAGTCATTCGGAGAATTCGCCGGCTCCTCTGGTTTCGATTTCCGTTTTCGGCGAAAGGCTTTGGCTTTTCGCGCTGGCCGCTGCGGGAGCAAGACTGCTTTCGCGGACGGGATATCTTTGCCTTTACTCTGA
>JBOZRS010000133.1:0-50704 GCA_050789065.1 Microvirga sp. | reverse complement strand
GGCCGAGCCCGTGATGCTCATCGTTCCGACGAACGACAAGCTCGAGCTCGAGGCGCGCGTTCTCCCGAACGAGATCGATCAGGTGAAGATCGGCCAGAAGTCGACGGTGCGCATCCACGCCTCGAACCAGCGCATGATCCCCGAGCTGCACGGCACGGTGAGCCGCATCTCGGCGGACGTTTCGCGGGATCAGCAAACCGGCGCGAGCTTCTACACGGTGCGCGTCGACCTGCCTCAGAACGAGATCAAGCGCCTGGACAACCTGCACCTCATCGCCGGCATGCAGGCGGAGGTCTTCGTCGAGGTCAACGAACGCACCCCGTTCCAGTATTTCTTCAAGCCCATGGAAGAGCAGATCGCCCGCGCCTTCCGCGAGCACTGATCTCCTCCTGCAGGACAAACGGAACGACGCGGCCGGCTCGAAATGAGCCGGCCGCTTTTTTTATGGCCTGATCCGCACAGGGGCCTTCGAGCGCCCCGAGTCTGGAAACTTCGTCCGCGAGGCCCATAAAGGCCTGTGTTGCCCCATTGCAGCAGCGCACCGAAAGGCGAAACTTTGGAACTCTCCGGGAGTTGAAGCCGAGCCATTCGGCGAAGCCTTTGATTTCGCAGGGAAGTTGTGTCTTGAGAATGATTTTCCGCTTCGGCGGCATTGCATTGCTGGTCGCGGCCATCGTCATCCTGGCGGTCCTGCCCTTCGCCACCTCGTTCGTGGAGCAATGGTCGCGCCGGGATGTCGAACTGCGCTCCCGCCTCGTGTTCAATTCCGTTCGGGATCAGATCACCACTCTGCTCGCGCGCAACGACACGGCCGCGATCTCGGGCCTGTTCGAGCGCATCGCCTCCGACGAGCGGGTCCTCGCGATCGGCTATTGCGACGAGGACGATCTGCGCTTCCCGTCCCGCAACATGCCCAAGACCTTCTCCTGCGAGAAGGCATCCCGGTCCGACACGGAGAGCTTCTCGACAGTCCAGAGCCAGGATCACGACATCCTGGTCAGCTCCTTTCCGCTCACGGTCGGGGGGCGGACCGGCCACCTCGTGGTCCTGCACGATCTGAGCTACGCGGACAGGCGCGGATGGGAGGCGCGCAACTATCTCTTCCTCGCCCTGGCCGGCGTCGCCTTCGGGGCGGCCGCCCTTGCGGCCATGATCGCGGCCCTCGTCATGCGGCGGTGGCTGGCCTCCATCCGGCAGGCGATCGAGAGCGCCCGCGCCGGAAACGCCCAACCGGCCGATCAGGAGAACATCATCCCCCTCGGCCAGGAAATCCGCGACGTGCTCCAGGAGCTGGAAGCCTCGCGGAGAACCATCGACGCGGCGCATACGGACTGGAGCCCCGAAACCCTGCGCGCGGCGCTGTCCAACGAGCTGTCGGGGTCCGAGGTCATCGTGGTCTCGAACCGCGAGCCTTACATTCACAACCGGACGGAGACCGGCGAGATCGCGCTGCAGATTCCCGCGAGCGGCCTCGTGTCCGCGCTCGAGCCCGTGGTGCGCGCCTGCGGCGGAACCTGGGTTGCCCATGGCAGCGGCACGGCGGATCGGGATACTGTGGATGCCAGCGACCGGGTGCCTGTTCCGCCCAATCATCCGGCCTATACCCTGCGCCGCGTCTGGCTCACCGACGAGGAGCAGGACGGTTATTACTACGGCGCCGCCAACGAAGGCCTCTGGCCCCTGTGCCACATTGCCTTCGTGCGGCCGATCTTCCGGGAAACCGACTGGCAGATGTACCGCGCCGTGAACGAGAAGTTCGCGGATGCGGTCGTGGCCGAGGCCAAGCGCGAGGATCCGATCATCCTCATCCAGGATTATCACTTCGCGCTTCTGCCGCGCATGATCCGCGACCGGCTTCCGCAGGCCACCATCGTGACCTTCTGGCACATTCCCTGGCCGAACGCGGAGACCTTTGGCATCTGCCCGTGGCGGGAGGAAATCGTCGACGGCCTCCTGGGCTCGTCGATTCTAGGCTTCCACACCCAGGCGCATTGCAACAACTTCATGGAAGCGGTCGATTCATATGTGGAAAGCCGCATCGACCGGGAGCAGGACTCGGTCACCTATGGCGGCGAGGAAACCCTGATCCGGCCCTATCCCATCTCCATCGAGTGGCCGCCCACGGCGCTCGAGGGGCAGAAGCCTGTCGAGGAATGCCGCCGGGTCGTGCGGGAGCGCCTGGGATTGCCGCAGGACATCCACATCGGCGTCGGGATCGAGCGGTTCGACTACACCAAGGGCATCATCGACCGCATGCAGGCCATCGACGCGCTGCTCACCGAGCATCCTGAATGGAAGGGCCGCTTCTCCTTCGTTCAGGTGGCGGCGCCGACCCGCAGCAAGCTGACGAACTACCGTCTGCTGCAGGAGGAGGCCGAGGCCCTGGCCCGCAGCATCAACGAGAAGCATGGCGGCGACGGCTACGAGCCGATCAAGCTTCTGGTGCGTCACCACGAGCCCGATCAGGTGTTCGAGCTTTTCCGCGCCGCGGATCTCTGCATCGTGTCGAGCCTGCATGACGGGATGAATCTCGTGGCCAAGGAGTTCGTGGCCGCGCGCGATGACGAGCAGGGCGTGCTCATTCTCTCCGCCTTTGCGGGTGCGTCGCGCGAGCTGTCGGAGGCGATGATCGTCAATCCCTACAACGCCCATGCCATGGGCGAGACCATCAACAGGGCGCTGCTCATGTCGCCGAACGAGCAGCGCGAGCGGATGCGGCTGATGCGGGATCAGGTCAAGGAGCGCAACGTTTACCGCTGGGCGGGACAGATGCTTCTGGCCGCCTCCCGCCTGCGCAAGCGGCAGCGGATCCGGCGCCTGATCGCCGCGGGCCGCAGGCGCGCATCCGCCAATGCATGACATTTTTTCAGAACAGTTCTCCATGTCTCGAACCAGTCAGGACTTCGCGCTCTTCCTCGATTTCGACGGGACGCTCGTGGATATCGTCGAGCGTCCCGATGCCGTCGTGGTGGATCCTGCCGTGCCGAGCATCCTGACGCGGTTGCAGGAACGTCTCGGCGGGGCGCTGGCCATCATCAGCGGGCGTCCCATCGCGTTCCTCGACCAGCGCTTCGCGCCGCATCGCTTCGACATGGCCGGCCTGCACGGGCTCGAACATCGCATCGCCGGCCGGCTCTCCCGCTGCGACCCGAGGGAGCATCCGCAACTGCGCGACATGGCCAGGAGGCTGAGCGAGGCGGTGGCGCTCAAGCCCGGCGTCCTGATCGAGGACAAGGGCTGCTCCGTCGCGATCCACTGGCGGCTCGCGCCGCAGGAGAAGGATTTCGCCCTCGCGCTCGCCCATGCGGCGCTCGAGGCGCTCGGAGGCGATTATCGGGTTCAGCACGGCAAGGCCGTGGCTGAAATTCTTCCCTCGGCGGCAGGGAAGGGGAAGGTCATCGAGAGTTTTCTCCAGCACCCCCCTTACGAAGGACGCCGGCCGATCTTCGTCGGTGACGACCTGACGGACGAGAACGGGTTCAAGGCCGTGAACGCCCTTGGCGGCCTGTCGGTCCGCATCGGCGCCGGCGAGACGGTCGCGCGGGTGCGCCTTGGAACGCCCGCCGATCTGAGACATTCCCTTTCCGTATGGGCCTTCGAGGGGTCGCTTCCTTTCAACGGGGATGAATGATCAGATGAGTTCTCTGGACCTTGCCGTCATCGGCAACTGCATGATCTCGGCCCTGGTCGACCGCCGCGCGCAGATCGTCTGGAGCTGCTTTCCCCGCTTCGATGGCGATCCGATCTTCTCCGCCCTTCTCGACAGCCCGGAAGGGCGCTCCGATGCCGAACAGCGCGGCGTCTTCGCCATCGATCAGGTCGGCATGGTCAGTTGCGAGCAGCGCTATCTCGAGAATACGGCGGTTCTCGTCTCGCGCATGACGGACTCGTTCGGCAACATCGTCGAGATCACGGATTTCGCACCGCGCTTCAAGCACTTCGATCGCACCTTCCGGCCGCCGCTGCTGATCCGCCGCGTCCAGCCGATCAAAGGGCGCCCGCGCATCCGGGTCAGGCTTCGTCCGCATTTCGACTGGGGCGGGTGCCCGCCGGATCTGACCCGCGGCAGCAACCACCTGCGCTTCGTCGGCCCGCATTCATCGCTCAGGCTGACGACCGACGCGCCGGTCTCCTATGTGTACGAGGAGCGGCCCTTCGTGGTCGACCGGCCGATGTCCTTCTTCTTCGGGGAGGACGAGCCGCTGCGCTCGGACGCCGATACGACGGCGCGCGGCTTTCTCGACAGCACCATCGATTTCTGGCGCGACTGGGTGCGGTCCCTGTCGATTCCCTTCGACTGGCAGGAGGCGGTGATCCGCGCGGCCATCACGCTCAAGCTTTGCAATTTCGAGGAGACCGGAGCCATCGTGGCGGCCCTGACCACCTCCGTGCCCGAGGCGCCCCACACGCAGCGCAACTGGGATTACCGGTATTGCTGGCTCCGCGACGCCTATTTCGTCATCCAGGCCCTCAACCGGCTCGGCACCACGAAGACGATGGAGGAATATCTCACCTACATCACGAACATCGTCGACGACATGGACGCGATCCCCGACCAGAAGGACATGCCGCCGCTCTTCAGCATCACCCGCTCGCCGGATCTCGAGGAGCGGGAGGCGACGGCGCTTGCGGGATACCGCGGCATGGGGCCGGTGCGCGTCGGCAACGCCGCCTATACCCAGATCCAGAACGATGCCTATGGCAGCATCGTTCTGGCATCCGTCCACGCGTTCGTGGACCGTCGCCTGATCCGCACGGGCAACAGGGCGCTGTTCTCGCATCTGGAAAAACTGGGACACCGGGCCATCGAGGTCTTCGACCAGCCGGATGCCGGACCCTGGGAGCTTCGCACGAAGGCGGCGGTGCATACGTTCCCGAGCGTCATGTGCTGGGCGGCCTGCGACCGGCTCGCCAAGATCGCCCATGCGATGGGCCGGGAGGATCGGGTTGCCTTCTGGCGCGAGAACGCCGACCGCATGCACGCGCTCATCGACGAGCGCGCCTACAACCCGGGGAAGGGCACCTTCGTGTCGTCCTTCGACGGAGAGGACCTGGACGCGACGCTTCTCCTTCTGGCGGAACTCAACTTCGTGAAGCCGACCGATCCCCGCTTCATCGCGACCGTCGACGCCGTGGGCGAGACGCTCAGGCGAGGCGATCTCCTCCTGCGCTACGACGTGGAGGACGATTTCGGGCTCATGCACACGGCCTTCATGATCTGCGGCTTCTGGTATGTGGACGCCCTCAATGCCATTGGGCGCAAGGAGGAGGCCTGCGACCTGTTCGAGCGCATCCTGAGCCTGCGTAACTCCTTCGGGCTCTTTTCCGAGGATGCCGACTTCACGACCGGAGAGTTATGGGGCAATTTCCCCCAAACCTACTCCATGGTCGGGCTCATCAATTCGGCCGTGCGCCTGAGCCGGAGCTGGGAGGAGGCCTTCTGACCCAAGAGGCTCTGGCGAGGAGCGGAAAGGACGGTCAAATCCGATGTTCGCGTTCCCTGTTCTGCTCGGAGACATCGGCGGCACGAATGCCCGCTTCGCCGTGCTGCCCGCACCCGGCGAGCCCGTGCATCTGCTGCCGCGCACCCTGACGGCTCAGACGCCCGATCCGGTCGGGGCGATCAGGATCGCGCTTGCGGGCTATGGCGGAGAAGCCCCCCGCTCCGCGATGATCGCCGTCGCCACCCGGGTAGATGCGCCCGCCATCCGCCTCACCAACGCCCAGTGGATCATCGATGCCGAGGCCATCGGCATGGCGCTTCGGCTCGAGCGCGTCAGCCTCGTCAACGACTACACCCCCGTGGCGGCCTCGGTGACGGTGCTCGACCTCGGCCGGGGCGACCTGGCTCCCCTGGGGCAGGCGACCCACGCGGGCTCCGGCACCCGGGTCGTCCTGGGGCCCGGCACCGGTTTGGGCGCGGCAGCCCTGGTGCCCGTGGAGGACCGCCTCGCCATCCTGGCGACGGAAGCCGGCCACATGGAATTCGGCCCGACGACCGACGAGGAGGTCGCCCTCTGGCCGCATCTGGAGCGCGTCGGCGGGCGGGTTTCGGCCGAGGTCGTCCTGTCGGGCCCGGGCCTTTTCCGCATCGCCAGGGCCCTGGCGGCCCACCGCTGCGCGGATTGCCCCTTCACGAGGCCTAACGATGTGCTCGCCTCCGCCCGGGAGGGCAACGAGCTCGCGATGGCGACCCTGAACCTGTTCGCGCGCTTCCTCGGGCGCTTCGCGGGCGATCTGGCGCTCACGTTCGAAGCCTCGGGCGGCGCCTTCGTGGCGGGCGGCATCGCGCCGCGGATGGTCGATATCCTCCAGGCGGGCGGCTTCCGCGAAGCCTTCGACCACAAGGCCCCGCACGATGCCTGGGCCAGGAAGGTGCCGGCTTTCGTCATCGTCAATCCGGAGCCGGCCCTGCAGGGACTCGCCGCGCTCGTTACGGATCCGGGACGCTTCATCTTCAAGTCGCAGGGGTGGCAGCTCCGCGACTGATCTGTTCAAGGGAGCCGGGCGCTGCTAATCCGGACGCCCGTATCGTCCCGAAGCTTCAGTCCGGTTGCCATGAGAACAGAACAGATTGCCCTTTCGCCGCTCGCGCCCGGCGCGAACCTCGCGCTGACCGTCCACCGCTTCGGCGAGGCGGGAGCGCGCCCGCGCATCTATGTGCAGGCGGCGCTCCATGCCGACGAAATCCCCGGCATGATTGCGGCCCACCACCTGCGCGAGCGCCTCATCGCCCTCGAGGCCCAGGGGAAGATCAGGGGCGAGATCGTCCTCGTGCCGTCGGCCAATCCCATCGGGCTCGCCCAGCGGGTCATGGGCAATCACATCGGACGCTTCAACCTCGCGGACGGGATCAACTTCAACCGGGGATATCCTCATCTCACGCCGAAGGTGGCGGAGCGCATCGAGGGCCGGCTGACGGGCGACCGCGAGGCGAACCTGCGCCTCATCCGCGAGGCCCTTCGCGCCGAGATCGACGCCTGGGAGGCTACCAATCCGGCCGAAATCATGAAGAAGGCCCTGCTCGGGCTCGCCCTCGAAGCGGACATCGTGCTCGATCTGCACTGCGATTCCGAAGCCGCGGTGCACCTCTACACCCATACCGGCTCGGTGGACGAGTTTGCGCCGCTCTCGGCCCTCATCGGCGCCCATGCCTACCTTCTGGCGGACGAGTCCGGCGACGAGCCCTTCGACGAGGCCTGCAGCCGCCCCTGGGCCGAGCTGGCGGCCCGCTTCCCGGATCATCCGATCCCGTTCGGCTGCCACTCCACCACCCTGGAGTTCCGCGGCGAGCGGGACGTGAACCACGATCTGGCGAAGCGCGACGCGGCGGCCATCGTCGACTACATGATCCTGCGCGGCGCCATTGCCGGGGACGCCCCGAAGGTGCCCGAACCCCTCTGCGGACCGACTCCGCTCGCGGCCTCCGAGCCGGTCGCGGCTCCGGCCTCGGGCATCGTGGTGTTCACGGCCGAGGTGGGGAACCGGGTGAAGGCCGGCGACGTGATCGCCGAGATCGTCGATCCCCATACGGGCGCCGTCACCCAGGCCAAGGCCGGGACGGACGGGGTGATGTTCGCCCGCATCCTGCTCCGCTTCGCCGTCCAGGGCCAGCGCCTCGCCAAGGTCGCGGGCGCCAGGGCCTGGCGGACCGGCAAGCTTCTGAGCGCATGAAAAAGAAAGGCCACCCCGAGGGGTGGCCTTTCCATTGTCGGTTCCACGGCCCCGAAGAGCCGGCCTTAGCGTGCGTTACGCACCGATCTCGGCAGAGGCCAAGATCCAGGTCACGGCAACCGGGGACGACGGGGTATGACAATGAGACACTGGATCACCTCCTTTCAATGTTGACGGGAAACCCCCATATGGGTTCAGAAGGCAGATAGCGAAAGGGTCGGGCGCTGCGGCGTTCTGTCCCCGATCTTCGTTCCCAGAGAATTCGAGAGCCATGACTGACCCTACGGCCCCCGTGAGCCGCCGCCGAACCTTTGCGATCATCTCCCACCCGGACGCCGGTAAGACCACGCTCACCGAGAAGCTCCTGCTGTTCGGAGGCGCGATCCAGCTCGCCGGCGAGGTGAAGGCGAAGAAGAACCGCGTCTCGACCCGTTCCGACTGGATGGGCATCGAGAAGGAGCGCGGCATCTCGGTGGTGACCTCGGTCATGACGTTCGAGTATGGCGGCTGCGTGTTCAACCTGCTCGACACGCCGGGCCACGAGGACTTCTCGGAAGATACCTACCGCACGCTCACCGCCGTCGATTCCGCCATCATGGTGATCGACGCGGCGAAGGGCATCGAGGCGCGCACCCGCAAGCTCTTCGAGGTGTGCCGGATGCGCGATATCCCGATCGTCACCTTCATCAACAAGATGGACCGCGAGGCGCGCAATCCCTTCGATCTGCTCGACGAGATCGAGAAGACGCTGGCGCTCGACACCGCGCCCGTTACCTGGCCGATCAGCCAGGGCAAGAGCTTCGCCGGCACCTTCGATCTGCGCCGCAACGTCGTGCGGCGCATCGATACGGACGAGGAGCCGATCAAGGTCTCGAGCCCCGACGATCCGAAACTCCTGAACCTGCTGCCCCCTGAAGAGGTGGAGGCATGGCAGGAGGAGGTCTTCCTGGCGCAGGAGGCCTGCAAGCCCTTCGATCTCCAGGCCTTCCGCGAGGGCCATCTGACGCCCGTGTTCTTCGGCAGCGCGCTGCGCAATTTCGGCGTCCGCGACCTCATCGATTCGCTCGCGGCCTATGCGCCGCCGCCGCGCGGGCAGGAGGCCGACAAGCGTCTCGTCGAGGCGGACGAGCCGAAGATGACCGGCTTCGTGTTCAAGATCCAGGCCAACATGGATCCGAACCACCGGGACCGCATCGCCTTCATGCGGATCTGCTCGGGCCGGCTCCAGCGCGGCATGAAGGCCAAGCTCGTGCGCACGGGCAAGCCCATGAGCCTCAATACGCCGCAGTTCTTCTTCGCGCAGGACCGCGCCATCGCGGACGAGGCCTGGGCGGGCGACGTGGTCGGCATCCCGAACCATGGAACGCTGCGGATCGGCGACACGCTCACGGAAGGCGAGGATATCGTGTTCCGCGGCGTGCCGAGCTTCGCGCCGGAAATCCTGCGGCGCATCAAGCTGCAGGACGCCATGAAGGCGAAGAAGCTGCGTGAGGCGCTGCAGCAGATGGCGGAGGAGGGCGTCGTTCAGCTCTTCATCCCGCAGGACGGTTCCGGCGCCATCGTGGGCGTCGTCGGCGCGCTGCAGCTCGACGTGCTGAAAGAGCGCCTGAGCGCCGAATACGGCCTGCCGATCGATTACGAGCCCACGCGCTTCTCCATCTGCCGCTGGATCACGGCGGACGATCCGAAGGAGCTCGACAAGTTCGTCGAGAGCCACCTGTCCTCCATGGCGCGCGATCTCGACGAGGCGCCCGTCTTCATGGCGGCGAACATGTTCAATCTTCAGTACGAGATGGACCGCTACAAATCGATCCAGTTCTCGGACGTGAAGGATTACCAGAAGAAGGCGGCCTGAGGGTCGCCTTTTCCGTGACGCGAGGGATGCTTGCGCCCCGGTCGGACTGACCGGGAGGGCTGCTTCAGCACCTCAGACCGCGTTTTCCAGACGGCCCTTGGCCATCAGCGGTGCAAGGCTCGGGGCCGGCAGGATCTTCTCGGGGAACGCCTCCTGCGCCCGGACGATGTCCTGCGCGGCCGGCAGGCTCGCCTCGTTGCCCAGGTGCTGAATGGCATGGGCCGATGCGGCGCGGGCGAAGGTGAAATGCTCCCGCCAGGGAGCCTCGGGCCGCGCCATGGCGGAGTAGACGTAGGCGCCGTGGAAGATGTCGCCCGCACCGTTCGTGTCCACCACCGCATCCGCCGGCACATCGAGGGCGGGCAGGACGCCTTCCGCGCCGGTCTCGTCGTACCAGACGAGGCCGCGCTCGCCCAGGGTCACGCCGCCGATCCGGCAGCCTCGGCCCTTCAGGTAGTCCAGCATCCCGCCGGGCGTCAGGTTCATCTGCTCGCAGAGACGCTCGGCCACGATGGCGACATCGATGAATTCAAGGAGCTCATGGGTGTTGGAGCGCAGGCCGCCGCCGTCGAGGGAGGTCAGAATGCCCGCCTCGCGGCAGATCCTGGCGTAGTGCATCGCGGCATCGGCCTGATGGCCGTCGAGGTGGAGCGCACGGCAGCCCTGCAGGTTCAGCGGCGGCACCGGATGCAGGTAATGGTCGTCGCGGCAGCGCACGATGGCGCGCTTGCCGCCATGCGGCATGATGAAGGAGAGGGAGGATTCCGCCACCTTCCGGTGATGGACCGGGATGCCGTACTTCGCCGCCATGTCGATGAACATGCGGCCGAGCCAGTCATCCGCGATCGAGGTCAGGAGATCTGGCGCAATGCCCAGTTTGGCGCAGGCGAAGGCGGCCGTCACCGCATTGCCGCCGAAGGAAATCGCATAATCCCGCGCCACGGTCTTCTCGTCGCCGGTCGGGATCTCATCCGCCAGGAAGGTGACGTCGATATAGGTCTGACCGATGAAAAGGGCCTGCATGGCTGAAGATCGTCCTAGGTTCGCGTGTTCGCCGACGAAGTCTTGGACGAGGATCGCGCATCATGCAAGCTGTGCGGCAAAGCGCCCGATCACGATGTCTCCAGCCGCGGGGTGTATCACGCGGAGAGAAGGACCGGTCTTTTTCGCGATGCTTCAGGCCTTGTTGAGCGTGGCGGCGAGGCGCGCGGCCGTCAGGGCGGCGTCGAGATCCGTCGTGATGCATTCGACCGGCGCGACGAGGTCGTCCCGGAAGCGGTCCGCGACGATCGGGTGCAGGCGCGAGCTGCCGCCGACGAGGGCCACGGGACGGGGCCCGATGCGCTTGATCAGGCAATTGGCGAGACGCGCCAGCTCCCCGCCGGCCTCGCGCAGGATGCGAAGCGCCGTCTTGTCGCCGCCTGTCGCGGCCTCTCCGACGGCCCGCGCAAGCGAGCCGATCTTGCCCCGGTCGCCGCCATAGACGAAGGATCGCACGGTGTTCCATTCCGTGCCGCCGAGGGCATCGGCCAGACAGGCGCCGAGGGGTGTCGTCCAGCCCTCGCCGGGGCTTTCCTCCTCGGCGCGCAGAACGGCCTTCAGCGCCTCGCGGGCGATCCAGAATCCCGAGCCGCCATCGTCGATCAGGTTGCCTCGCCCGCCGACGCGGATCACGTCCTTCGTCTCGGAGAGGTAATAGCCGATGGAGCCCGTGCCGCTGTAGACCAGAATGCCTTCGCCCAGCGCGAAGTAGGACAGGTAGGCGATCCACATGTCCTCCGCGACGAAGACCCTCGCTTCCGGAACCCTGAAGGCCTGTGCCAAGAGAGAACGCATCGTCGCCTCGGCGGGCGTGTCGCGGGTGAGCCCCGTGATGCCGGCGACGATGCCGAGCGGCTGTCCGGATTTCGTCACGGTCTGCGACAGGCCGTCGATGATCTGCCTTGCCCGCTCTTCGGCAGCAGCGGAGAAGAGATGGCCCGTCAGGGGATCGACGGAGCCCTGCGCGACGCATTGGCCACCCGGCTCCGCCAGCCGCCAGCGCGTGGCCGTTCCGCCCGCATCGATGCCCAGCCCCAGCGCCATGACACTTCGCTTTCTTGTTGCGGCCGATCTCTCGCGTCCGATCAGCTTTTCGTTTGGGAGAACTCCGCCAGCGCCTCGCGCAGGTTGCCGCCGCTCCGCTCGAGACCGTCGCGGGCCTGGGAGGGGCTGGCCCCGAGCGCGATGAGCACGGCCATCTTCAGGTCTCCGTCGGCTTGGCGGATCGCCTCGATGGCCGTTTCGTCGTCGCAATCCGTGATCTCGGACACCATGATCTCGCTGCGGCGGCGGAGTTTCGCGTTCGTCGCGCGCATGTTGACCATCAGGCCGCGATAGACGCGGCCGAGGCGGACCATGATGAGCGTCGAGAGGAGGTTGAGGATGACCTTCTGGGCCGTTCCCGCCTTCATGCGCGTCGATCCGGCGATCACCTCCTCGCCGGTATCGGCGAGGATCGGGTGGGAGCAGACGTCGAGGATGAGAGCGCCCGGATTGTTGGAGATGCCGATCGTCTGGGCCCCGCGCGCCTGCGCCTCCCGGAGCGCCGCGATCGTGAACGGCGTTCTGCCGCTGGCCGCGACGCCGATCACCACGTCGTCCGGGCCGATCCCATTGTCCCGGATTCCCGCGATGCCTTCTTCGACGGAATCCTCGGCGTTCTCGACGGCCCGCATGATGGCGCCTTCGCCGCCCGCGATCAGATAGACCAGCTTGTCGTCGGGCCAGTTGAAGGTCGGCGGCAGCTCGGTCCCGTCCTGAACGCCGATCCGGCCCGATGTTCCGGCGCCCGCATAGACCAGCCGTCCGCCCCGGCGCAGACGCATCACCGCCTCCTCGGCCGCGGCCGCGATGGCCGGCAGGGAGGACCTGACGGCTGCGACGGCGGAGAGTTGCCCTTCATAGAAAGCGGAGAGGATGTCGTAGCTCGGCCAGGTGTCGAGGTCCTGGAAGCGGGTGCTGAAATGTTCTGTCGCCATTGTGCCAACTTTCTTGCAGACCAGTATAGGTCCAGTTTCCACCCTCAACAATGGCCTGCAGGGGATCGGGAGCGGCGGCCCGCCGGCTTTTTTCGCGGCATCCTTAAAGCCGCGCGCGCCCGTCGAATAACGCGATCACCCGCTCGCCCGTTGCACGGCGCAGGGGGAGAATGCCGCTGTCCCTGTGCCGGGTCGGATGGACCCGGTTGGTGAGGAGCGACCAGGCAAGGCCCCGCTCGAAATCGAGCCATAATCCGGTACCGGTGAAGCCCGTATGGCCGATGGTCGTGGGCGAGCAGGAATCGCCCCCGTGCCAGCCGGGATGGAAACCTTCCCAGCCGACGGTGCGCTTGTCCGATTCCCGCGTCCGGATCGCCTTCAGGGATTCGGCCGACAGGCCTGACCCGTCGAGAAGCGACCGGGCGAAATCCAGCACGCCGTCGATGGTGCCGAACAGGCCCGCATGGCCCGATGCGCCACCGAGCGCAAAGGCGTTCTCGTCATGCACCTCGCCGCGGATCACGCGCCTGCGCCACGTGCAGCGCTCCGTGGCGGCGCAGAGACGGGGATCGGGCCGGAAGGAGAAGGTCTCCGGGAGCGGCTGATCGATGAGCGCCCGACCCGTGATGCGCTCGATCGCGATGCCGAGCAGCATGAAGTTGATGTCGGAATAGACCGGCGGCCCGCTCTGCCAGACGCGCTGCAGGATGAAGGCGCGCAGGGTGTTCGGATCCTGCCCGTAGGTGTAGAGCGGCTCGACGGCAGGCAGGTGCGTCTGGTGGGCGAGGCACTGGCGGAACGTGAGGCGCCGCTCGGCGGCGTTCATGTCGTATTGCCGCAGATCCGGAATGACCGTCACGAGAGGATCGTCGAGCCCGATCCTGCCTTCCTCCACGAGACGCAGGATGCGGGTCGTGGTGAAGATGACCTTGGTGAGAGAGGCGAGATCGAACCACGTTTCGCGCGCGATGCCGTCCCGGCTGGGCTCGATCTGCGCGAAGCCTCCCCAGTGAACGGCGCGCGCACCGTCGGCCGTGACGAGACCGAGCACCGCGCCGGGGATGAGACCGCTTTCGAGAGAGGCGGCGGCAGGCGCGAAGGCCTGCTCGATCAGATCCGTCAGGGCCATGGAGCGAAGGACCTCAGGCTGCGCGATGCAGTTCCCCGCCGGGCATGGGGTGCGGCACGCCGGTCGTGGTCGGAAGGCTCAAGGGAAGGCCGAGGGTCGACCGCACGGCCAGGTAGCCGAAGGCCTGGGCTTCGAGGAAGTCGCCGTCCCACCCCACCGTCTCGACGGGATCGACGGCAACGCCCAGACGCTCGTGCAGGCGCTTCATGAAGTGAGCATTGCGCCGCCCGCCGCCGGTGACGAGCCAGCGCTGGGGCGTGCGCGGCACATGACGGAGGGACGCGACAACGGACTCGATGGTGAACGCGGCGAGCGTCGCCGCGCCGTCCTCGTCGGAAAGCGCTTCCACGCTTTTCGCCCGCGCATGGAAATCCTGGCGGTCGAGCGATTTCGGAGCAGGGCGGTCGAAGAAGGGATTGCTCATGAACTCCGCCACGAGCGTCCGGTCGGCGGTTCCCGAAGCCGCGAGCTGTCCATTCTCGTCGAAGCCGAGGCCCCGGCGGCGCAGAACGAAATCGTCCAGCAGGGCGCTGGCGGGACCGGTGTCGAAGGCGATCACCACGTCGCCATCGATATAGGTGACGTTGCCGACGCCGCCGAGATTGAGGATCATGACGGGCTGGGCGAGCTTGCTGGCGAGCGCCCGATGGTAGAGCGGGACGAAGGGCGCTCCTTCGCCGCCGGAGGCGACATCCGCATGGCGGAAGCGGTCGACCGTATCGATGCCGAGTTCCTTTGCAACCTGCGCGCCGCTGCCGAGCTGACGGGTGAAGCGGCTCTCCGGGCGGTGGTAGACCGTCTGGCCATGGAAGCCGATGAGGCTCACATCCTTTGCCGCAATCCCGGTCTCCGCCATGAAGCGGCGGATCGCCCCGATATGGGCCTCCGTCACGGACCGTTCCAAGTCGTCGAGGGGTTCGCTCTGGGCCCGGGCGGGCTCCGCGATCAGCGCCTGGAGGCTCTTCCGCAGATCCTGAGGGTACGGGAAGGTCCGGCCGGGTCCTGGCCTGACGAGAGCATCCCCGTCCGTTTCGACGATGGAGACGTCGATGCCGTCCATCGACGTCCCGCTGATGACGCCGATCGCTTTGACGGGCGGACGCTGTGCCATCGGTTCCTCCGGAGAATCCTGTGCTGCGCGGACCATACCACAGGCGTTCGGGCGGTCCAGAGTGGTATGATATTGGACCATGACAGGCCCGTGGCGATGGCCTATAAATTCCCCAGCGGCTTCCAAGGGAGAAAAGACGCATGTTCAGGTCAGTACTGCGCGGCGCAATAGGCGCAGGGTTCATGGTGGCGGCGATGGCCTCCGCCTCGGCACAGGTTCTCGAGATCGGCGCAGATGCAAGCCCGACCGGCCTCGACCCCCACCTCATCACGGCCTTTCCGAGCTTCATGGTGGTGAACGGCAACATCTACGAGGGCCTGACCGCCATCGACAGAGATCTGAAGGTCGTTCCCGGCCTCGCCGAATCTTGGACCGTCTCGCCCGACGGCAAGACCTACACCTTCAAGCTGCGCTCGGGCGTGAAGTTTCACGACGGCTCCGCCATGGAGGCGGAGGATGTGGTGGCGTCCATCAAGCGCGTACTGAGCAAGGACATCGCCTCGCCGCTGGCAAGCCGCCTCTCTGCGGTCGAGAGCGCCAATGCGGTCGATCCGCAGACGGTCGAACTGAAGCTGAAGGAGCCGTCCGCCCCGCTCCTCACCTCGCTCGCCACCATCGCCGTCGTGCCGAGCGCCATGGAGACCAACAAGGACGCCCTGCAGAAGGCTCCGGTCGGCACCGGCCCCTTCAAGTTCCAGGAATGGCAGCCCAACGGCTACATCCTGCTCTCCAAGAACGAGAGCTACTGGGAGAAAAGCCTGCCGAAGCTCTCCGGCCTCAAGTTCAACATCGTGCCTGAATCGGCGACCCGTCAGGTCGGCCTGACCAACGGCCAGTACGCGCTTCTGCCGAACATCGACGCGGCCACTGCCTTGCAGCTCAAGGGCAAGCCGAACGTGAAGCTCTCCGAAACCCTCGATCTCGCCTACATGCTCATCGGCATGAACGTGTCGAAGCCGCCCTTCGACAACCCGAAGGTGCGCGAGGCCGTCAATTACGCGATCAACCGCAAGGAGATCGTGGACGCGGCGCTCTTCGGCGCGGGCGTGCCGGGCGGGCCACTCTCGCCGGCTCTCAAGTCCTGGGCGCTCGATGTGAAGGAGTTCTCGTGCTACGCGCCGGATCCCGCCAAGGCGCAGGCGCTCCTCAAGGAGGCAGGCGTCGCGACGCCGGTTGCGGTCACCATGAAGGTCCTGCCGCGCCAGGACGTGAAGGACGTCGCGCAGGTCGTGCAGGAGCAGCTGAACAAGGCCGGCTTCAAGGTTGAACTCGTCAACCAGGAGCAGGGGCAGTTCATCCAGGATTGGCGCAACAGCAACTTCGACATGTTCGCCTCCATCAATGCCGGCAGCCCGGATCCGGACGAGTATTTCTACCGCACCTTCCGCACGGGCGGTTCGACCAACGTGTTCAAGTATTCGGACGCGGAGATCGACCAGCTTCTCGACTCCGCCCGCACCACGCAGGATCAGGCCGCCCGCAAGGCCGCCTACGACAAGGTTCAGAAGAAGCTCGCCTGCTCAGGCCCGGTGGCGCACCTGACCTACGGCACGCTGTTCTCCGCCCTGCGCGACAAGCTGCAGGGCTTCGAGACCATGCCGAACCGTTCGCTCGTGACCCTGCGCGGCGCGGCGTACTGATTCCGACGCATCGCTCCGGCGCCGTCCCTGCACGGCGCCGGAGTTCTTATTTGGACAAAGCCTCTTGTCATGAACCGCGTTCTGTTCGCCCGCCTCATCGATCTGGTCATCGTCCTCTTCGGCGTGTCGGTCATCGTGTTCCTGATGATCCGACTGATCCCCGGCGATGCGGTGGCGATCATGCTCGGCGCCAACACGGAGATCACGCCCGAGCGCATGGCGGAGCTCAAGAGCCGCGTGGGCCTCGACCGCCCACTCGTCGAGCAGTATCTGCTCTGGGCCGGGGCGGCGCTGCGCGGCGATTTCGGAACCTCCCTCTGGACGGGGCGGCCCGTCTCCACCGAGATCCTGACGCATCTCTGGCCGACCCTCGAGCTGACCTTCCTTTCGCTCGTCATCGGCGCGGTCCTGTCCGTGCCGGTCGGCTGCCTCATGGCTCAGACCCGCGGCGGCGTCGCGGACGTGGCCATGCGGATCAGTGCCATCGCGGGGCTGACGATCCCCTCCTTCTGGCTCGGGATCGTGCTGATCCTTCTTCTCTCCAGCCTCGCGCCGGGCTTCGCCTCGCTCGGCTATGTGCCCTTCTCGGAGGATCCATTGGGCAATCTCCAGCGGATGCTGCTGCCGTCCGTCGCGCTCGCCCTGCCGATCCTCGCCAATCTCTCGCGCCTCGTGCGCTCGGCCATGCTCGATGCGCTGGGGCAGGACTACATCCGCACCGCCCGCGCCAAGGGCCTGCCCGAGCGGCGGGTCGTCTACAAGCATGCGCTCCGCAACGCCCTCATCCCCTTCCTCACCAGCGTCGGCATCATGACGGGTTATCTTCTCGGCGGCGCCATCGTGGTCGAGCAGGTCTTCGCCATTCCGGGCCTCGGCCGCCTGATCCTGGGCGCCATCGCCGAACGCAACTATCCCCTGATCCAGGCCACCATCCTGGTGGTGACGGCAGGTTTCGTGATCGTCAATTTCCTCGTCGACTTCCTCTATATCGTCGTCGACCCGCGCGTGAGAGCCTGATTCCATGTCGCGTCTGGCCAAGAACAAGCTTCTGACCTTCGCCATCCTCATCGTGGCGATCCAGCTCATCCTCGCCATCGGGGCGCCCCTGATCGCGCCTTACGATCCCATGGCGCAGAGCGTCGCGCGGCGCCTGAGAGGACCGACCGAGCTCAACTGGCTCGGCACCGACCAGTTGGGCCGCGATGTGCTGACGCGCATCCTCTACGGCTATCGCACCTCGCTCATCGCCTGCCTGATGGCCGTCGGCATCGCGCTGCTCGCGGGCGGCACGCTCGGGCTCGTCGCCGCCTATTACCGCGGCTGGCTCGACCGGATCATCATGCGTGTCATGGACGTGCTCTTCGCCTTCCCGGTCATGCTGCTCGCCATCGGCATCATCGCGGTCCTCGGCCCTCACACCTACAGCGCGGCGGCGGCCATCGCGGTCGTCTACACGCCGATCTTCGCGCGGCTCCTGCGCGGCCCGGCCCTGGTCCTGTGCGAAAGCGAGTACGTGGCGGGAGCCAGGGCCATCGGGGCGTCCGATGCCCGCATCATCTTCCTGCATATCCTGCCGAATCTCGCCTCGGTCATTCTGGTCCAGACGAGCCTGCTTCTCTCCGCCGCCATCTTGGTCGAGGCCTCGCTGTCCTTCCTCGGACTCGGAACGCAGCCGCCGACGCCATCGCTCGGCCTGATGCTGTCCGAGGGGCGCAACTTCCTGATGCTCTCGCCCTGGAGCGCCATCTTCGCGGGCTTCGCCATCCTGTTCCTGTCCTTCGGCTTCAACCTGCTCGGGGACGCCTTACGCGACACCCTGGATCCGCGCCTCAGAGGCCAACCGTGATCGTGCGGCCGGCCAGACCCGACGATGTTCCGGCCCTGGCGGCCATCGCCGAACGCTCCTATCGGGCAGCCTTCGCGGACATTCTGGAAGGCGAGGTTCTGGCCGGCCGCGATGCGGCCTTCTTCGCCGAGCGCTTCGCTTCGTCCTGGGAGCGCATGCTCGTCGCCCTGCAGGACGGACCCATGGGTTTCCTGCTCGTGACCGATGGGCACATCGACATGCTGTTCATGGATCCCGATGCCAGCGGGCGAGGCGGCGGCGCGCTGCTCCTGAAGGAGGCCGAGGCCCGCGGGGCCAAGAGCCTCGAATGCTTCCGCGACAACCATGGAGCGCGCCGGTTCTACGAGCGGCAGGGCTGGCGGGTCGCGCGGGAATACGAGCGCGAATTCGCCGGGCGCAGCCGCAGCTTCGTCTTCTACGTGAAGGACTGAATCAGGTTTAGAGCGTGACGACCCGGCCCGTCCGCACCGCCTCGTCGGCCGCGAGCACGATCCTCAGCGACCTGACCGCATCGTTCATGTGATCCGTCAGGTCGAGATCCTCCCGGATCGCGCGCAGGAGGAAGCGCTGCTCCCGCTCGCAGAGGGCATCGTGGTCCGGTTCGTCCGTCGTGCTGATCCGTTCGTCCGCCTTCTCGAAGGTGCCGTCGGCCTTCAGCGCCGCGTGATGCAGCAGGATCTGGTTGGTCTTGGTATGGGCGTTGATGTCGTCGGACCGGATATCGCCCGAGGTCTCGGCCATGACGATGCTGACGCTGCCTTTCGGGCCGATCACATCCTTCACGAAATAGGCCGTCTCGCTCATCATCGGACCCCATCCTGCCTCGTACCATCCGACGGAGCCGTCATCGAAGCTCACGTGGAGATGACCGTAATTGTACATGCCATCGGGCATGTCCTCCGTCAGGCGGGCGCCGACCGCGTGGACCTGCACGGGCTTGGCCCGCGTGATCTGGCACATCACGTCCACGTAATGCACCCCGCAATCGACGATGGGAGAGAGCGACTGCAGCAGCCGCTTGTGCGCGTCCCAGGCCGCTCCGCTCGATTGCTGGTTGAGGTTCATGCGGAAGACATGAGGCCTTCCGAGAGTCCTGGCGATCTCGATGAATTTCATCCACGAGGGATGATGCCGCAGGATGTAGCCGACGACGAGCTTGCGGCCGGTCCGGGTCGCGGTCTCGACCACGCGCTCCGCATCCGCGACGGTGTCGGCCAGCGGTTTCTCGACGAAGACATGCGCGCCCGCTTCCATGGCGCGGATCGCATAAGGAGCATGGGTGTCGGACCAGGTGTTGATGGACACCACGTCCGGTTTCACGGCCGTCAGAGCTTGCTCGAAGTCATGGAAGCGCGGGGCGTCCTGAAGGGCGGCGGGCAGCGCCACGTCGTCGATGTTGCGCGTGCAGAGGCCGGCAACCTCGAAACCCTCGATCCGGGTATAGGCGAGCGCGTGAGACATGCCCATGTTGCCGAGCCCGACGACAAGAACCCGTTGTGCGCTCATCGAGATATCCCCGCTTCAGTCGCTGACCCCGTCGATCCAAGTCTGCCGCACCTGCAGGCTCTCGTCGAGAAGGACGAGACTCGCCCTGTAGCCGGGAGCGATGCGACCGAGCTCGTGATCGAGCTTCAGGAAGGCGGCGGGATTGAGGGATGCCATCCGCAACACGTCCGGGAGGCCGAGGCCCAGCCTCCGCACGGCGTTCCGCACGGCGCTCGCCATGTCGAGGTCGGATCCGGCGAGTGTGCCGTCCTCCGTCGTCAGCCTTCCGTCCCGACGGTAGATGGTTCGCCCGTGCAGGTCGAAGCTCGTCAGGTCGGTTCCCGTCACGGACATGGCGTCGGTGACCAGCATGATCCGGTCCGTTCCCTTGGCCGCGATGGCGACGCGCAGGGCCGCGTCGCTCACGTGATGGCCGTCGACGATCAGGCCGCACCACGTGCCGTAGCTGTCGAGACCCGCCCCCACGGGACCGGGATCGCGTCCGGCCAGCGGCGGCATCGCATTGTAGAGATGCGTGAAGCCCCGCACGCCGTGGCGGCAGGCCTCCATGACGGTGGCGTAATCGCCGGCCGTGTGGCCCGCACAGAGCAGCACGCCTGCCGAGGCGAGACGCGCGATGGCCTCCATGCGGTTGCGCTCGGGTGCCAGCGTCACGAGGGTGCGGCCTTCCCGCAGCGAGGTCAGGATGGTGATATCCTCGTCCTCCATCGGGCGGATGAACGCGGGATTGTGCACACCCTTGCGTTCGGGGCTGATGAAGGGACCTTCCACATGGATGCCGAGAATGCCGGGGATTCGGGCGGCCAGCGCCTCGCGCATGGCGTCCATTGCCTCCGCCATCCGCTCGCGGGTATCCGTGATGAAGGTCGGCAGGAGGCCGGTGGTGCCGTAACGGCGGTGCGCCTCCGCGATGGTCCGCAAGCCCTCCTTGGTGCGGACATCGTTGTAGAGAACGCCGCCGCCGCCATTGACCTGAACATCGATGAAGCCCGGAGCGAGGAGGCCCTCGACCGGGCGACGCTCGATCCCCGCGCCCAGATCCTTCTCGTGCGGGAGCCCGAGGATGCGGCCGTTCTCGATGACGACGGCGCGCCCTTCGAGGATGTGATCTCCGTCGAAGACGCGGGCGCCTGTAAGGGCAATCGGCATCAGACTGTCTCCGTCACCTTGCGCAGGCGCGGCGGGTTGTCCGGATTGCGCCCGCGCGCCAGCGCAATGGCGTTCACGAGGGGATAGAAGCTCTGGATCAGGGCGATCGGAGCCAGATACGGATGGGTATCCTCGACCCATGGCAGCGCGATCGTGGCCGGCCCTTCGGCTGCGCCTGCGACCACGACCGGAATGCCCTGTTCGCTCAGCTTCGTCACGAGATCGGTAACGCCGCTCAGGGTCTCGTCGCGCTGGCTGAGCACCAGGATCGGGAAATGATCGCCGGCGAGCGTCCAGGGGCCGTGCATCAGTTCGGCGGCGCTCATCGCCTCCGCGTGGACGCCCGACGTCTCCTTCAGCTTGAGCGCCGCTTCCTGGGCGACGGCGAAGCCCACGCCACGTCCCACCACGAAGAGATTGTTCGCCCGGGACAGGACGGGCAGCGCCGCCGACCAGTCCATGGAGGCTGCCTTGTCAAGGACGTCGGGCAGGGTCTCGAGAGCGTCGAGCAGTTCACGGTCGTTCGACCAGTGAGCGACGAGCTGCAGACCGGCGGCAAGCGCCGCGATGAAGGATTTCGTGGCGGCGACGCTCTTCTCCGGGCCCGCGTGAAGCGGCAGCACGACCTCGCAGGTGGAGGCCAGTGGCGAGGTCGTGTCGTTGACGAGGGCGACCGTCAGCGCGCCATCGTCCCGCCCGGCCTGCGCGAGATGGAGGATGTCCGGGCTGCGGCCCGATTGCGAGACGGCGAGGAAGAGCGCATCGCGCATTCGCGGGCGCGCGTCATAGACCGACGTCACCGAAGGACCGACCGAGGCCGTCACCAGGCCGGAATGGATCTCGAGCAGATACTTGACGAAGGTCGCCGCATTGTCGGAGCTGCCGCGCGCGCAGGTGACCGCGAAGGGCGGCGGCGACGCGCGGAGCCGCTCGCCGAGGTCCCGGCACAGGGCGGCGTTGCTCTGGAGCAGGCGTGCGACCACCTGCGGAGCCTCGCGGGCTTCGCGCAGCATGGCCGTCATGGATCCGTTCTGTTCAGGCGTCATCGGTTTGCATCCGTTCGGGCTGGCTGATGGTCAGCTCAGCGACGAAATCATAGGCGTCGCCCCGGTAATAGGACGATGTGAACTCGACCGCTTCACCGCTCGCGGTGAACGAGCGGCGCTCGATATAGAGGGCAGGGCTCTGAGGCGGAACGTGGAGCAGGGACGCCTGTTCCTCGTTCAGCAGCACCGCATGCAGTCTCTGCAGGGCGCGCGTGGGGAAAAAGCCCTGCTCGTGCAGCGCGGCATAGAGGGACTGCCTGACGAGCGAGGGGTCCGGCAGGAAGCGGGACGGAACGACCGCGTGCTCGATCGCCATGGGAATGTCGTTGGCGAGGCGCAGGCGGTTGACGCGGCTGACCGTCTCGCCGGGCGACAGGCCGAGGGCCATCAGCTCGTCGGGCGAGGCCGGCCCCGCCGAGCGGCTCAGCAGCACCGCGGACGATTGCAGGCCGCGGGCCGACATGTCGTCGGTAAAGCTCGACAGGCGGGAGAGCGGCTGTTCGAGGCGCATCTGCGGCGCGATGAAGGTGCCCGAGCCCCAGCGCTGGACCAGAACGCCTTTCTTGACGAGGCCCGTGATGGCCTTGCGCACGGTGACCCGTGAAATGCCGAGCTGCTTGGCCAGGTCGCGCTCGCCGGGGAGGGCGGCATCCGCCTTGAGCGCGCCCTTTCGCACGGCGTCTTCGATCGATTGCTGGAGCTGAAGGTAGAGCGGTGTCGGATTGCCTTCGTCCAGGGGAATCAGAGGCAATGCCTCGGCGGCCTGTTCGGTCATGAGTGTTTCCCCGATAAGGCGGTCCGCCCCAGAAGGATGGCGCCGTCGAGCGCGTCGGCCGCAGGAGGCACCACTGCCTTTTGCACGGGAGGCGGAAGCCACGGACGCAGCGGCTCCGCCAGTCCCCCGAAGAGGCACAGGGCCGGTGCGCCGAGATCGAGCAGACGGGTCGCGATCCGGGTCAGACCGGCGGCCGCTTCGGAAACGATCGCGATTCCCAGGGGATCGCGCCGTTCCGCGTGCTCCAGGACGAGAGGCGCGTAGCGGGCGTAATCGCCCGGACGGGCCTGGCCGACCCAGTCCACCAGAACCTCCGGATCGTGCCCGAACTCCGTCCACACGGCCTCGGAGAGCGGCGAGGCCGGAATGCGCCCGTCATGGGCCCAGATGGCGCGGCGCAGGAGCTCCCGCCCGATGGCGGCCCCGCTGCCCTCGTCGGAAATCTCGTAGCCCCAGCCACCCACATAATGACATTGCCCGCTGGTCCCGCCATAGCCGCAGGATCCCGTCCCGACGATCAGGATCGCTCCGTCGCTGCCGCCGAACGCGCCGAGCCACGCGACATGCGCATCCGTGTCGATGGCGAAGGTCGCGAAGGGGTGAGGCCGGGACAGGAGCCGCTGGACGGCGCTGGCCTGCCCGGCTCCGGCGGCGCCCATTCCGGCGTGGACCCGCTTGAGATCGGCCTCGCCGAGCCCCGCCTGGGCAAGCGCCTCGCGGCAGGCCGTCAGAATCGACGTCCAGACCAGATCCGGGTCGAGCCGGATGTTCGACGGACCACCCGCGCCCTCTCCCAGCAGCGTTCCTCGATCGTCGCGCAGCCGTGCACGGCATTTCGTGCCGCCGCCGTCGATGCCAAGGAAAAGGGATTCGCTCATCTCAAAATGATTTTCGAAGGGACAACAGGAATTCGTCATCTCGGAACAGGCACCATGCCACTTAATATCCAGTTCGTGAAGGGGCACGGTGCCGAAATGCCCAGCCGTCTCCGGCGCAGGAGGGCGATCCAGTCCCGGAACAGAGTGGGGCAGGCCGGCAGCTCCGGCCATGAGATCAGTGAATGCCGTTCCAAAGAGGTGTTGTCTTTAAATTTCGGCGATACCAATATGAGGTCACTTGTCCGTCGATCCTCCAGGTGGAACACTCCAGAACGGTTCCTCGGACGGAGCACAGAACGCAGCAGAAAGCCGCGCGGGACAAACCGAGGGTTCCATGACGAGGCGCTTCGGGCGCCTCCCTACCGGAGGAAGAACACGATGAGTCTGCTCCCCACGAAAGCTCTCCTGCGCCGTGCAGGGCACTTCATGGCGACTGTATCGGTGGCTGCCGCCGCCGTCGCTTTCGCCAATGCCGCCTCGGCTCAGACGCTGACCATCGAAAGCTGGCGCAATGACGACGCGGATGTCTGGAACACCAAGATCATCCCGGCCTTCAACAAGAAATACCCGAACATCAAGGTTCAGTTCAAAGGCGATCCGCCGACCGAGTACAACGCGGCCCTCAATGCGCGTCTCGCAGGCGGCACTGCCGGGGACCTCATCACCTGCCGGCCCTTCGACGCCTCCCTCGATCTGTTCAAGAAGGGCAATCTCCTTCCCGTCAACGACGTGCAGGGCATCGAGAACTTCTCGGACGTGGCGAAGAGCGCCTGGTCGACGGACGACGGCAAGACGACGTTCTGCATGCCGATGGCATCCGTGATCCACGGCTTCGTCTACAACAAGGAAATCTTCGACGAGCTGAAGCTGACGCCGCCGAAGACGGTGACCGAGTTCCATGCCGTCCTCGACAAGATCAAGGCGGACGGCAAGTACACGCCCATCGCCATGGGCACGGCCGATCAGTGGGAGGCCGCGACCATGGGCTTCCAGAACATCGGCGTGAACTACTGGAAGGGCGAAGAGGGCCGCAAGGCGCTCATCGAGGGCAAGCAGAAATTCACCGATCCGGCCTATGTGGCCGTCTTCAAAGAGCTGGCGAGCTGGGCTCCCTATATGGGCGACGGCTACAAGTCGCAGAAATATCCGGACACGCAGAACCTCTTCACCCTCGGGCGGGCTGCGATCTACCCGGCCGGCTCATGGGACGTGCCGATCTTCCGCAAGCAGGCCGATTTCGAGTTCGACGCCTTCGCGCCGCCGCTGCCGGAAGGCGCGGCCAAGTGCTATATCAGCGACCATACCGACATTGCGCTCGGCATCAACGCCAAGTCGAAGAATGTCGAGGCCGCCAAGACCTTCCTGTCGTGGGTGGCGTCGCCCGAGTTCGCCGACATCTACGCCAACGAGCTGCCGGGCTTCTTCCCGCTCTCGAGCGCGAAGGTCTCGGTCAAGGATCCGGTCGCGGCGAAATTCGTCGGCTGGCGCGGCACCTGCGAGAGCTCGATCCGCAACTCCTACCAGATCCTGTCCCGCGGCACGCCGAATCTGGAGAACGAGCTCTGGAACGTGAGCGCGCAGGTCATCAACGGCACCATGAAGCCCGAGGAAGCGGCCAAGAAGGCCGAGGATGGGCTCGCCAGCTGGTACGAGCCTCACAAGAAGTAACCTTCGCTCGAACGGCTCGGGAACGGTCTTCGTGACGGTTCCCGGGCCGGCCTCCCGGAGGACCAAGCCCGCATGACGACGATGTCCGCCACCCCGGTCGCGCAGCAGGACCGCACCCGCATGCGGTCCCGCGTTCCCGTCCACGTTGCGGTGTTCCTTGCGCCCGCCCTGGCGATCTACACGCTGTTCTCGATCTACCCGCTGATCGATACGATCCGCCTCAGCCTCTATGCCGGCGACGAGACGGGCGCGCGCCATTTCGTCGGCCTGCAGAATTTCCACACCCTGCTGGCCGATCCCAACTGGTCGGGCCAGTTCTGGAACGCGTTCCGCAACAACCTCGTCTTCTTCGCCATTCACATGGTGGTGCAGAACGGCATCGGCCTGGGACTCGCCATGCTGCTCAGCCTGCCGCGCCTGGCCGGCGGCAGCGTCTACCGCACGCTCATCTTCCTGCCGACCATGCTGTCCGTGGTCATCATCGGCTTCATCTGGCAGCTGATCCTCAACCCGCTCTGGGGCATCACCCCCAGCCTCTTGAAAATGGTGGGGCTCGGGAGCCTCTTCGGCCCATGGCTCGGCCAGGAATCGACCGCGCTGCTCACCGTGTCGCTCATTTCCGTCTGGCAGTTCGTCGGCATTCCCATGATGCTGATCTATGCGGCGCTCCTGAACATTCCGGACGATCTGCTCGACGCGGCGACCGTCGACGGGGCAGGGCCGTTCAGCGTGTTCTGGTTCGTGCGTCTGCCGCTGATCCTGCCGACGCTCGGCGTGGTGTCCATCCTCACCTTCGTGGCCAACTTCAACGCCTTCGACCTGATCTACGCGATCAAGGGCGCGCTGGCCGGCCCGAATTTCTCGACCGACATTCTCGGGACTTTCTTCTACCGCACCTTCTTCGGCTACCAGCTGCAGGTGGGCAGCCCGACCATGGGCGCCACGGTCGCGACCGCGATGCTCGTCATCATCCTGATCGGCGTGATGATCTACCTCTTCGGCGTGCAGCGGCGGCTGCAGCGGCACACATTCTGAGGGCGCCATGAATCTCGCTGTCAGGCCTGGCCGCATCGCCGTCCATCTGGCTCTCCTCCTCTACACGGTTCTGGCCGTCGGGCCGATCGTCCTCATTCTCGTCAATGCCTTCAAGACGCGCCGCGCGATCTTCGCGGATCCGCTCGGACTTCCGGACGGGCGCACCTTCACGACCATGGGATTCGACAGGGTGTTGTCCAGCTCGGATTTCGGCCTCTACTTCGTCAACAGCCTCACGGTCACGGTCGTGTCCCTGGGGCTGATCGTCCTGATCGGCGCGATGGCGGCCTGGGCGCTGACCGAGTACCGCTTCACGGGCAACACCCTCATCGGCCTCTACATGGCCATCGGAATCATGGTGCCGATCCGGTTAGGGAGCGTCAGCATCCTGCGCATGATGGTGGACCTGAACCTCGTCAACACCCTGACGGCGCTCATTCTCGTCTATGTCGCGCAGGGGCTGCCCCTCGCGATCCTGATCCTGGGCGAATTCATCCAGCAGATCCCGAAGGACCTGCGGGATGCAGCCCGGTGCGACGGTGTGAGCGAATACCGCATCTTCGGCAGCATCATCCTGCCCCTGATCCGGCCGGCCATCGCGACGGTCGCCGTCTTCACCATGGTGCCGATCTGGAACGATCTCTGGTTCCCGCTGATCCTCGCTCCCGGGGACGGCAAGCAGACGGTGACGCTCGGCGTGCAGCAGTTCATCGGCCAGTACGTGACGGACTGGAACGCGGTCCTGGCCTCGCTGACATTGGCCATCGCGCCGGTTCTCGTTCTCTATCTCGTCTTCTCGCGCTATCTTGTGCGCGGCCTGACCGCCGGCGCCGTCAAGTGATGCCGAAACTCCGGAATATGGAATCCGATGGCTGACGTTTCATTGCATGGTGTCGCAAAATCCTTCGGCGCGACGGAGATCCTGCGCGACATCGACCTCAGCGTCGGGGATGGCGAGTTCGTCGTCTTCGTCGGGCCGTCGGGCTGCGGCAAGTCCACGCTTCTGCGCATCATCGCGGGCCTTGAGACGGTGAGCGCGGGCGAGATCCGCATCGGCGGGTCGCGGGTGAACGAGATGCCACCCGCCGATCGCAGGATCGCGATGGTGTTCCAGTCCTATGCGCTCTACCCACACATGAGCGTCTACAGGAACATGGCCTTCGGCCTGAAATTCGCCAGGACAGACAAGGCGGAAGTGGACCGCCGCGTGCGGCAGGCGGCGGAGATCCTCAAGCTCTCGGCGCTCCTCGACCGCAAGCCGCGCGAATTGTCGGGCGGCCAGAGGCAGCGCGTCGCCATCGGGCGGGCCATCGTGCGGGAGCCCAGCGTCTTCCTGTTCGACGAGCCGCTGTCCAATCTCGACGCGGCCCTGCGCGTCAACACGAGGCTTGAGATCGCCAAGCTCCACCGGCAGCTCGGCGCGACCATGATCTACGTGACGCACGATCAGGTCGAGGCCATGACCCTGGCCTCGAAGATCGTCGTGCTGAACCACGGCCGGATCGAGCAGGTGGGCGCGCCGCTGGACCTCTACCGCAACCCACGCAACCTGTTCGTCGCCGGGTTCATCGGCTCGCCCCGGATGAACTTCATCAAGGGGACGGTTCTGGGCGTCGATGGCGGCAGCGCGAAGGTCGGGTTCGCGGGCGCCGAAGCCGTAGTGAACGTGACCCAAGGTCGTCTGAAGCCGGGTGATGACGTCACCGTCGGGATCCGGCCGGAGCACATGGCGGAGCCGGAAGGCCAGGCCGTTGCCCTGGAGGGCGTCATCGACGCAGTGGAGCGTCTGGGCGAGGCGAGCTACGTCTATATGAGGCTGAGGAGTGGGGCCGACGTCATCGTTCGCGCCTCCGGTGAAACGCCCGCCGCTGCAGGCGAGCGATATGTCGCCCACGTACCGGGCCGGGCCCTGCATGTGTTCGATGGCGCGGGGATGGCGGTCGGGCCCGACAGGCCTGCGTGAGCTCCCGGCGGGCTCAGGCGCATTCGGCCTCCAGCCCGTAGGTGAATTGCGGCACCTGATTTGCGCTCATCGGGCGGGCATAGAGATAGCCCTGGGCCTGAGCGCAGCCGTTGTTCCAGAGAAACGCAGCCTGTTCCGCCCGCTCGACCCCTTCGGCCACGACATTCATGCCGAGGCTCGTGCCGAGCTTGATGATGGCGCGAACGATGGCGGCGCTGTCCGCGTCGTTCTCGAGGTCTCGCACGAAGCTCTGGTCGATCTTGATGCTATCGATGGGAAACTGCTTGAGGTGAATGAGGGAGGCATAACCGGTGCCGAAGTCGTCCAGGGCGATGCTGATGCCGCTGTCCCGGAACTGCTCGAGAGCCTTGACCACATGCGGAGCGCTCCGGCCGAGGAAGACCGTTTCGGTGATCTCCACCTCCAGGCAGCGGGTCGGCACCTTCGCGGCGTGCAGGATTTCGACGCAGCGTCGGGCGAGACCGACCCAGCTGAACTGGGCGGTTGAAAGATTGACCGCGATGTGCCCGAAATCGACTCCCTGATCGAGCCAGGTCCGCATATCCTCCGCGATGCGCTCGATCATGTGCTCGCCGAAGGCGACCGACAATTCGGGATCGTCGAACGCGGCCGGAAAGGCTCCGGGCATCAGCAGGCCGTGAACGGGATGACGCCACCGCGCCAGGGCTTCGAACCCGCGGACCCGGCCTGTCGCGAGGTCGATCTTCGGTTGGTAATAGGGCACGATCTGCCGCTGCCGCAGCGCTTCCTGGATGTCCCGCGCCGCCGTCGCCTTCTGCTCCACCCGATGCCGCATCCAGGGCGCATAAAGAACGGCGCGGTTGCGTCCGCCCGCTTTCGCGGCCTGCAGTGCGAGGTCGGCATCCTTCATCAGATCGGAGGGCTGCCTGTCGTGATAGGGATAACAGGCAACCCCGATGCTGGCCTCGATACAGAGGACCTTGTCTCCATAACCGAACGGGCGCCTGAGGTCCGCCAGGAGCTCCTCCGCCAGGGTCCGCGCGTGGGACAGGTCGGGCGCGTCGGCCACGATGATGACGAACTCGTCTCCGCCGAGACGCGCCACCGCGTCGCCCTTGCCGGCCAGGAGGCTCAGGCGGCTGGCTGCTTCCCGGATCAGGGCGTCGCCGGCCTCGTGCCCGAGCGTGTCGTTGACGGCGCCGAGATGGTCCAGATCGAGAAGGAGCAGGGTGACGCGGGAGCCGTTCCGCTCGGCATGGGCCAGAGCCTGTTCCAGCCGGCTCTGGAAAAACGCCCGGTTGGGCAGATTGGTCAGGGGATCGTGGCTCGCGGCGCGCCAGATCCTTTCCTCCGCCGCCTTCCGGTCGGTGATGTCGACGATGCCGGCCATGATGTGTCCGGTGCCGCCGATCTCCAACGCCCTGCCGGCCGCGAGAACCGTCCGGACGGAGCCGTCGGCCAGCCGGATCTGGGTCTCGAAGTTGCTGACCTGACCGTCCCGGGCGAGCATGGCCACGAAGGCATCGCGGTCGTTCAGATCGACATAGACTTCGCCGACCTTCTGAATGCCCAAAGTCTCCGGGGTCGCCCCGAAGTAGCGCACGGCCGCGTCGTTGTGTTCGGCGATCGTACCGTCCTGGCGGAGGACGACGAGGGGAATCGGGACCATCTTGAACATGGTCTCGAACATCGCCCGGCTGTCGGCGAGCTCCTCCTTGGCGCGCCGTTCGGCCTGGGTCGCCGACCATTCGACGCGCTGAAGGCGGTTGCCTCTCGCCAGGACGAGAACAAGGGCGCAGTTCAGAAGCAGCATGGCGAGGAGAAGCCCGACGGACATGCCGTTGGGGTGATCCGGCAGCAGATAGCCGGCGAGGATCGTCAGGCTGCATCCGGCTCCCGATAAAACCGACCAGCGAAAAGCGGTCGGCACGGCCAGATAGTAGATCGAGGGCAGCATCAGGACGATGAGGAGCGCGATGTCGCTGCGGGCGCTGACGAGGACGGCCACCGCTGCGCCAGTGACCCACTCCCAGGCGATCATGAATCTTTGCGCCTGCCTGAAATGAGTGGCGTGCCGTATGGTCAGGAAGCACGCAAGGGCGATCAGCACCACGACCAGGCGCGCGGGCGCCGTCATGGCAAAATGCGGCTCTCCATAAAAGCGCCAGTCGTTGATGAAGAACAGGGTATTGAGGAGGGCGGATGCCAGGAAGATCAGCCGGACGTGCCGGAGCGTTTCGGGAAGGCGCTCCGCCTGGAACGCGGCTTCCTGATCCGGCGCCAGAAATTCGCCGCTGAGCGGGGAGAGGGTCTGAGAGGGCGTCCCTGCCATGATCTGAAAGTCGAGCGAAGGTCCGGTTGGGTGAGAAGCTTCATTGGATCAAATCATATCGTAATTTAATAATATAACAAAACACAAGACAATTGAGCGGCCCGCATGAGGCTGAACGGGCAAGGCCCTTGGAGAACGGATCTCCGGTCGTGGGAAATCAGGCCTCGGAGGCGGCCGTCACGAACCTGCGGCCCAGCGGGCTGGCGAGAATGGCGGATGGCGCGCCCGACGCGATCACCTTGCCGTCCGCCACCAACGCCATCTGATCGGCCAGATCCGCGACATCTTCCGGAGTATGAATCGTCATCAGGATGGTGACGGGTCTCGTGCGGCGCAAATCGTCGACAAGCCGGACCATGCCGCGGCGCAGATCCGGATCGAGACTGCTGAACGGCTCGTCGAGGAGAAGGAGAGGGCGTCCCGAGATCAGGGCGCGCGCCAGCGCCACCCGCTGCCGCTGGCCTCCGGACATCTCGCCGGGCCTGCGCCCGCCGAAATCCGACAGGCCGACGGACGCGAGCGCCTCTTCCACGCGAAGCTTGTCGTCGGCCGTGAGGCGCAGGGAGGGCCGCACTCCCAGGGCGACGTTCTCCGCCGCCGTGAGGTGGGGAAACAGGTTGTGGTCCTGAAAGACGATTGCAACCGGGCGCTTGGCCGGTTCGAGCGGCAGAAGGTTCTGCCCGTCGAAGGTGAGTGTGCCGCTTTCGGGCGTTTCGAAACCGGCGATCATGTGCAGCAGGGTGGTCTTGCCCCCGCCGGACGGGCCGACGACGGCGCACAGATTCCCTGTCGGGACGGTCAGGGAGTAATCGGCCACGAAGTCAGGCCATGTCAGACGGCAGTTCTCAATCATCAGCATGGGACAAGCGACCTGAAACGTGGGCGAGGAGAAAGGCCACGAGAACGATGAAGAGCCCGATAGCCGATGCTTCCTCCAGCCGGTAGGCGCCGAGGCGCTCGTAGAGAAGATACGGAAGGGTGCGCAGTTCCGCGCCGCCGAAGAGCGCGATGATGCCGAAATCCCCGAACGACAGGGCCATGGCGAGCGCGAAGCCTGCGCCCAGGGGGCGCCTGAGCACCGGCCAGTCCATGATCGTCAGCTTCGCCAGACCTGTCATGCCGAGGGATGCGGCAACGCGGCCGTATCGCTCCTCGACCGTCAGGAGGCGGGGCGCGACATACCGATAGGCGAAGGGGAGGGCCGCAAGCCCGTTGATGAGCGGCAGGAGGATGAGCCCCGCCGTTGCCGGGTCGGCAAAGGGCCGGAGCGTCACAAACAGGCCTGCCGTCAGGGCGAAGGGCGGCACCGCGAGCAGGGTGTCGGGCAGGAAGTCGTAAAAGGCTGCGATGCGCGGCGAGCGCAGGACGAGGCGCTGGCGCCGCGCGGCGGACGCGAGGGCGAGGGCCAGAAGGCAGGCCAGCGTCGCGGCCGAAACGGCGATCGCGAGGCTCGTCGCCGTTGCCTGCAGGAGATCGGCGTCCACGATGGCCGGGATATATCGCAGGCCCTGGAGAACGCTCAGCGCCAAGGGTGCGATGAAGGCCGCGCCTGCGAGGAGGATCGCGGCGTCCATGATCTTCAGCGCCGGGCTTCTCGCATCCGGGCGGCCGGTCACGGCCCTGATCGTGTGTCCGGCCGGAGGCCGCGTGAAGGCCCAGTTGAGGAACCCCGTCAGGGACAGGCAGATCGCGAGCTGGATCAGGGCGAGCCAGGCCGCGCGGGCGAAATCGAGATCGATCTTGAGGGCCTCGAAGATCGCGACCTCGAGAGTGGACCGTCCGGGTCCGCCGCCGAGGGCCAGCACGATGGCGAAGCTCTTGAAGCACAGGAGGAAGACCAGACCCGCGACGCCGGGCAGCTCGCCGCGCAGGACCGGCCAGTCGAGATGACGGAACACCTGCGGCGGCGTGAAGCCGAAAGCCGTCGCCAGACGCCAGTGCTCGGCGGGCACCTGGTCCAGGGCGTCGAGGGTGATCCGCGCGACGAAAGGGGCGTTCAGGAACACATGGGCGATGAGGATGCCGGGATAGCCGAAGATGCTGAAGCTGCCCGTCCATCCGAAGGCCTGCAGCATGTGGGCGAGCCACCCGCTTCGCCCATAGACCGCGAAGACCGCGAAGACCGCCACGATGGTCGGCATCACCATCGTGGTTCCCAGGACCGAAAGAACGATGTCGCGGCCCGGAAAGCGGCGGCGCGCCAGTGCCAGCGCCAGCCCGATCCCCAGAGCCAGGGACAGGATCGTCGAGAGTGCGGCCTGGATCACGGAGAAGGCCAGGACGCGGCCGAGATAGGGGCCGATGGAGAGAAGCGCCGGCTTCTCTCCACCGACACTGGCCAGCGCGATGAAGCCTCCCGCGACCAGGGCCACGATGGCGAAAGCCACGAGGCTTCCGGGGTGGGGCAGGCTCGATCGCATGTCCGCTCAACGGGTGGTGGCGTTGAGCCACTCGTCCGTGAAGGCGCGGCGGTTCTGCTGCACCTCTTCGGGCGTGTAGAGGAGCGCCTGGCTCGGCTGCACGAGGGTCTTGAAGGCCTCGGGCAGGCCGGTGCCAGGGGCCTTGGCGGGCATCATCCAGTTGCCTTCGGGCATGGCCGACTGGAAGGGCTCGCTCAGCACGAAGGCCATGAACTTCTTCGCAAGCTCCGGCTGCTTGGTCGTGCGGGTCATGCCTGCGATCTCGACCTGAAGGTAGTGGCCCTCCGTGAAGGCGGCCGCCTTGTAGTTGTCCTTCTTCTCCGCGACGATGTGATAGGCCGGTGACGTGGTGTAGGACATCACCATGTCGGCCTCGCCCTTCAGGAACAGGCCATAGGCTTCGGACCAGCCCTTGGTGAAGGTGACGATGCGCGGCTTCAGCTGCGTCCATGCCTCGCCGGCCTTGTCGCCGTAGACCTTGCGCATCCACAGCATGAAGCCGAGACCCGGCGCGCTGGTGCGCGGATCCTCGAGGACGACCTTCGGGCCATTGGGATTCTCGACGAGTTCCTTCAGGCTCTTCGGCGGATTGGGGAGCTTGTTGGAATCGTACACGAACGCGTAATAGCCCCAGTCGAAGGGAATGAACGTATCGTCCGTCCATTGGATCGGCAGCGACAGGTCCTTGACGTCGACGCCGTGGGGAGCAAAGAGGCCGAGTGCCTTCGCTTCCGCCGCGAGATTCATGTCGAGGCCGACGACCGCATCGGCCTTCGTGCTCTCGCCCTCCAGGCGCAGGCGCCCGAGAAGACTACCGGCGTCCTCGGCCGTCACCCAGTTGAGCTCGCAGCCGCAGGTCGCCTCGAAGCGTTCCTTGACGGTCTTGCCGGGGCCGTATTTCCCGGAGAACGAGCTGTAGGTGTAGACGGTCAGGACGGGCTTGGTCTGCGCGTGGGCCAGACCCGTCACGGACCAGAGCGACAGAAGGGCAACAAGAATTCGGCTTAGCATCAGCAGCACTCCCATGCGTGAGACAAGCCGGGTTGGCGGTGCAACGTGCACGGGGCGCAGCATCTTCTGCGATGTCGCATGCTCATTCCCTCCGCCGGTATGACCCGGATCAGGTTCGACGGGTCGGCGGCCTGGCCGCCTCTCAGCCCCGGCTTGAGGCTCCCCGTGAGACGGTACTGCTTCTAGAGCAGTTCGGACCCGGTCACAAGCCGCCCCCGACCATGGTCCAGTCCTCCTGCGGCTTGACGCCTGAGGCAGGCGGGCCATTCTGGCGCGACCTGGCTCTTCGCGCCCGATCTTCGAAATCTCAAAGGAGTCTCCTCATGGCGAGCACCATTCCTTCCTATGACGTTGCCGTTGTCGGCCTGGGCGCCATGGGAGCGGCCGCGCTCTATCAACTCGCCAAGCGGGGGGTCAAGGCCGTCGGCATCGACCGGTTCACGCCGCCTCACGATCAGGGCTCGACCCATGGCGAGACGCGCATCACCCGTCAGGCGATCGGGGAGGGCGAGATGTACGTGCCGCTGGCCCTGCGCTCCAACGAGATCTGGCGGGAACTGGAGGCGGATACCGGCGAGCGCCTGCTGACGCAGAACGGCTGCCTGATCGTCGGCCCCAGGGAGGAGGCATCGGCGGGCGTCCGCCGCAGGGGGTTCCTGGCGAGCACCCGGAATGCCGCCGCGCAATACGGCATCGCGCATGAAGTGCTCGACCCCGCGGAGATCCGGCGCCGCTACCCGCAATTCACGCCGCAGGAAAGCGAGATCGGCTATTTCGAGCCCGGCGGCGGATACCTGAATCCGGAAGCCTGCGTGGCAACGCAGATCGCACGCGCTCAGGCTCTCGGCGCATCGACGCGCCTTGGAACGGTGGTGCTGTCGCTCGAGCCGAACGGCAGCGGCGTGCGGGTCGTCACCGATCAGGGCGATCTCCTGGCCGGCCGCGTCATCGTCTCGGCCGGCTCCTGGGCTCCGGCTCTCCTCGGTGCTCCCTTCGACCGGCTTTTGACCCCGACCCGCCAGGTCATGCACTGGTTCCCGGTCGAATCCGACTACGCATCGCACTGGGCCGCGAGCCCCGTCTTCATCTGGTCGCATGGGCCGAACCCCAACGACTTCTTCTATGGCTTCCCGTCCCTGCCCGGCAGCAGTTCGATCAAGACGGCGGGCGAGCAATACGACGAGGCGACCGATCCGAACCGTGTCGAGCGGCGGATCGGCCCGTCGGAATCGCGCGCCATGGCCGAGGAGCATCTGGCCGGGCGCGTCACCGGCCTTCGGCCCGATGCGGTCAAGGCCGTGACCTGCCTCTACACGGTCACGCCCGATTCCCACTTCCTGATCGACTGGCACCCGGAGAACGCGAGCATCCTCGTCGTGTCGCCCTGCTCGGGGCATGGCTTCAAGCATTCCGCCGCCATCGGCGAGGCCGTCGCCCAGATGGCGACCGAGGGGAAGAGCAGGATCGATCTCTCCGCCTTCACCCTCTCGCGCTTCCGGTAGCCGAGAGCGAACCCGCGCGGATCATCGGCGCGGGTTCTTGTCCTTGCCGCCGCCCGCCATTCCGGCCCGGCGAAGCGCATCAGCCAGAGCGCCGCCCGACGAGGCCGGAGCTTCCCGTCCGGACGAATGCCGGTCGCCCTGCGGGCGTGACTTCTGGAAGGCGTTCCGGCTGTCGTCCGGTCGGCCTGCGGGCTTCTTCTCCACCGGGTCGCTCATGCGCATGGTGAGCGAAATGCGCTTGCGGGGGATGTCGACCTCGAGCACCTTCACCTTCACGATGTCGCCCGGCTTCACGACGGTGCGCGGATCCTTCACGAAGGTGTCGGAGAGCGCCGAGATGTGCACCAGGCCATCCTGGTGGACGCCGATGTCCACGAAGGCCCCGAAGGCGGCGACGTTCGTCACCACGCCTTCCAGCATCATGCCCGGCTTCAGGTGGCCGATGGTCTCCACCCCTTCCATGAAGGTGGCCGTCTTGAACTCGGGGCGGGGATCGCGGCCGGGCTTTTCCAATTCGCCCAGGATGTCCTTCACGGTCGGCACGCCGAACTTCTCGTCCGTGAAGTTCTGCGGATTGAGCTTCTTCAGCGCGCCCGCATTGCCGATCAGGACCTTGATGTCGCTCTTGGTCGCTTCGAGAATGCGGCGCACGACCGGATAGGCTTCCGGATGGACGCCGGAGGCATCGAGCGGATCGTCCCCGTTCGGAATGCGCAGGAAGCCCGCCGCCTGCTCGAAGGTCTTGGGGCCGAGGCCGGAGACATTGGTGAGGGCCTTGCGGGTCTTGAAGGGGCCGTTCGCGTTGCGGTGAGTCACGATGTTCTGGGCCACCCATTCGCCAAGGCCCGAGACGCGGGCGAGCAGCGGCGCCGAGGCGGTGTTGAGATCGACTCCGACTGCGTTGACGCAATCCTCCACCACCGCGTCGAGGGAGCGCGAGAGCTTGTATTCCGCGAGGTCGTGCTGGTACTGCCCGACGCCGATGGATTTCGGATCGATCTTCACGAGCTCCGCCAGCGGATCCTGCAGGCGGCGCGCGATCGAGACGGCGCCGCGCAAGGACACGTCGAGATCCGGCAGCTCCTGGCTCGCATAGGCCGATGCGGAGTAGACGGACGCGCCCGCTTCCGAGACCATGATTTTGGTGAGCTTCAGATCCGGATGCCTGGAGACCAGCTCGCCTGCGAGCTTGTCGGTCTCGCGGGAGGCCGTGCCGTTGCCGATGGCGACGAGTTCGACCTTGTGCACGCGGCAGAGCCGCGCCAGCGTCGCGACGGATTCATCCCATTGCCGCTTCGGCTCGTGCGGATAGATCGTGTCGGTGGCGACGACCTTGCCGGTGGCGTCCACCACCGCGACCTTCACGCCCGTGCGGTAGCCCGGATCGAGGCCGAGCGTCGGGCGCGCGCCTGCGGGAGCCGCCAGCAGGAGATCGCGCAGGTTGCCGGCGAACACCTTCACGGCCTCGTCCTCGGCGAGCTGCCAGAGGCGCATCTTCATGTCGAGCTCGATGGAGAAACGCAGCTTCGTGCGCCATGCCCAGCGCACGGTCTCGAGCAGCCACTTGTCGCCGGGACGGCCCTTGTCGGAAATGCCGAAGGACAAGGCCGTGCGGCCCTCGTAGGGGCTGATGTAGCCGGGCTCCGCGCTGTCCTTGTCCTCTTCCATGCGCAGATCGAGCACTTCCTCCTTCTCGCCGCGGAAGAGCGCGAGGATGCGGTGGGAGGGGAGCTTGGTCAGGGGCTCGGCGAAGTCGAAGTAATCGGCGAATTTCGCGCCGTCGGTCTGCTTGCCCTCGCGCACCTTCGAGGTCAGGCGGCCGCGCTGCCAGTACGACTCGCGCAAGGTGCCCAGAAGCTCCGCATTCTCCGCGAAGCGCTCCACGAGAATGGCGCGCGCGCCTTCGAGCGCGGCCTCGGGGGTCGCGACGTCCTTCTCGGCGTTCACGAAGGCGGCCGCCGCTTCCTTCGGGTCGCGGGTCGGCTCGTTCAGCAGGAGATCGGCCAGGGGCTCGAGGCCGGCCTCCTTGGCAATCTGCGCCTTGGTGCGCCGTTTTGGCTTGTAGGGCAGGTAGAGGTCTTCGAGCCGCGCCTTGGTGTCGGCGCTGTTGATCTGGAGCGCCAGCTCGTCGGTGAGCTTGCCCTGCTCCCGGATGCTGTCGAGAATCGTCTTGCGGCGGTCTTCCAGCTCGCGCAGGTAGCGCAGGCGCTCCTCCAGGGTGCGCAGCTGCGCGTCGTCGAGCGTCCCGGTGACTTCCTTGCGGTAGCGCGCGACGAAGGGCACGGTCGCGCCGCCGTCGAGCAGGTCGATGGCGGCCTTGACCTGCCATTCCTGGACATTCAGTTCGCCCGCGATGCGCTGACCGATGGATAGCATGACAGTCTCCGATGAACCCGAGGCGCGGCTTCTACGGCGCGCGGCGTCCCTCGGTCAACGGTCCCGCCGGCGCCGAGGTCGCAGTGCCGCATGGGAAGGAAATTTTGTGACAATCCCTCTTGGCGAGACGGGGCTTGGCGTATAGACCGTCCGGCCCTTCCCATCCTGCCGCCCGAGGTCGCCATGCCCCTGTCCCGAGATTTTTCCATCGGCGTCGATTTCGGCACGAGCAACACCGTCGTGGCCATCGCCGATTCGGAAGGACACGTCGAGGCGCTGACCTTCGAGCACGGGGGAGCGGACCTGAAGGTCTATGTCACGGCCCTCTGCTTCTGGGACGAGCGCCACGGCAACGGCCTGCGCACCCATGTCGAGGGCGGCCCCTGGGCCATCGAGCAGTTCCTCGAGGGGCTCAGCGCCCACCGGTTCATCCAGTCCTTCAAGACCTTCGCCGCCAGCGCAACCTTCAAGGAAACCCGCATCTTCCGGGAGCGCTACCGGTTCGAGGACCTGTTGAGCACCTTTCTTGGCACGCTCATGCGCCATGGCGGCTCCAGTCTCGACTGGGCGGCGAGAAATGTCGTGATCGGCCGGCCTGTCCAGTTCGCGGGCTTCAACCCCGATGACGACCTCGCCATGCAGCGCTACAGGGCCGCCTTCAGCAAGCTCGGGGCGGATCACGCGCGCTACGTCTATGAGCCCGTGGGCGCCGCCTTCTTCTATGCGCGGCAGCTCACCCATGACGCGACCGTGCTCGTGGCGGATTTCGGCGGCGGCACCAGCGACTTTTCCGTCATGCGCTTCTCGCGGGCCGGGGGCGCGCTGCGCGCGGAGCCCCTGGGGCATGCGGGCATCGGCATCGCGGGCGACGCCTTCGACTACCGGATCGTCGACCGGGTCGTCTCGCCCCGCCTCGGCAAGGGCGGCTCCTACCGTTCGATGGGCAAGACGCTCTCGATCCCCAACCATTACTACGCCAATTTCGCGCGCTGGAACCAGCTCGCCATGATGAAGGGAAGCGGCGACCTGAAAGAACTGCGCGAACTCGCCCGCGTCGCGCTCGAACCGGAGCCGCTGGAGAAGTTCATCGACATCATCGAATACGATTTAGGCTTTGCCCTTTACCGCGCCGTCTCATCCGCCAAGGTGGCGCTCTCGGCTCACGATGAGACTGATTTTCACTTCCATGGCGAAGGCGTCGATATTCGGGCCCGCATCACGCGCCGGGATTTCGAGGAGTGGATCGCCGAGGACGTCGCCCGCATCGCCGATACGGTCGACGAGGCTCTCGCCAGGGCAGGGGTGAGGGCCGGGGACATCGAGAAGGTCTTCCTGACGGGCGGGACCTCCTTCGTGCCCGCCATTCGCCGCCTCTTCGTGGACCGCTTCGGCGAGAGCCGCCTGACCTCTGCGGATCAGTTCGAGTCCATCGCCTACGGGCTGGCGCTGATCGGCCAGACGGAGGATCCGGGACGCTGGGCCATGGGGAACGCGTAGCAGAGCGGGGATGGGGATCCGGAACCAAGGCTCCGTCCGCCCGGTTGACTCCCTTGGAGCAAACGCCTCCGAAAGGTTCATGTGAGTCGGGAGAGTACGATGCCTCGCGGTGACAAATCAGCCTATACGGACAAGCAGAAGCGGAAAGCCGAGCATATCGAGGAATCTTACGAGAACCGCGGCGTCTCGGAAAAGGAAGCCGAGCGGCGCGCCTGGGCGACGGTCAACAAGCAGGATCACGGTGGCAAGAGGAGCGGCTCCGGGCGGGATTGATCCTGTCGGTCAAGCTCCTCGAATGCCAAAAGGACGATATATCATATTGAAGTCCCGATACGGCAGGGCGTGAATAGCGGCATATGACGGGTGCGCTCGCTGAAAAGCGGGTGTATGGAAGGGCCGGATCTCTGTTCCCAAGCCCTGCCATGGAGGAAGCCTTGCTGACCAGTTCTGCCGCTGGCGTCTATGTCATCTGTCCCACGCCCTTCGAGACCGATGGCCGCCTCGACACCGCCTCGACCGACCGGATGGTCGAAGCCTATCTCAAGGCCGGCGCCACGGGGCTGACGATTCTCGGCATCATGGGCGAGGCGCCGAAGCTGGCAGCCGAGGAATCCCTTGCCTTCGCCCGCCAGGTCATTGCGACGGTCGCGGGCCGCGTCCCCGTCATCGTGGGCGTTTCGGCCGCGGGCTTCGCGGCCATGTCCGGCCTCACGAAGAAGGTGATGGATGCGGGCGCCGCAGGCGTGATGATCGCGCCGCCCTCGACGCTCAGGACCGACGATCAGATCGTGTCCTATTACGCCGATGCGGCCGACGCCATCGGCGCGGACGTGCCGTTCGTCATCCAGGATTATCCGCTCACGACCAATGTGATCATGACGCCCAAGGTGATCATGCGCATCATCGAGCAGAATCCTTCCTGCGTCATGCTCAAGCACGAGGACTGGCCGGGCCTCGACAAGATCACGACACTGCGCCGCGCGAGCGACAAGGGCGACGTGCGCCGCGTTTCCATTCTGTGCGGCAATGGCGGCCTGTTCCTGCCCTTCGAGATGGAGCGCGGGGCCGATGGCGCCATGACGGGCTACGCCTACCCCGAGATGCTCGTCGGCGTGGTCAACCTCATCAAGCAGGGCAAGCGGACGGAGGCTCACGATCTCTTCGACCGCCACCTGCCGCTGGTGCGCTACGAAACGCAGCCCGGCCTGGGGCTTGCCGTGCGCAAATACGTCCTGAAGCGGCGCGGCATCATCGCGTCCGACACGCTGCGCAAGCCGGGGCCGAAGCTGACCCCCGAGACGATCGCCGACATCGAATGGCTGATGGAGCGCATTGAGCGCCCGTAAATAAGGAGAGCCTTGCAGCATGAAGACAGGGTTGGAAGGAAAGCGCGCGCTCGTTCTCGGCGCAAGCAAGGGGCTGGGCTTCGGCATTGCTCAAGGGTTGGCGGAAGAAGGCGCTCGCGTCGCCATCGCCAGCCGCACCATCGAGGGCTCGAAGGCCGCTGCCGACAAAATCGGCAATGGAGCTCTTCCCTTCGTGTGCGATACGGGCAAGGTCGATCAGATCGACGCTCTGGCAAAGGGTGTGACGGAAGCGTTCGGCGGCGTCGACATTCTCGTCCTCAACAGCGGCGGCCCGCCGCCCGGCAAGGCGCAGGGCGTCTCGTCCGAGCAGTGGCGCGCGTCGTTCGAGGCGATGTTCGTCAATCTCGTGCGGATGGCGGATCACCTGCTGCCCGGCATGATCGAACGCAAGTTCGGCCGCATCATCTCGGTGATCTCGTCCGGCGTGATCCAGCCGATTCCGAACCTCGCCATCTCCAACGCCATCCGTCCGGCCCTCGTCGGCTGGGGCAAGACGCTGGCGAGCGAGGTTGCGTCCTCCGGAGTCACGGTCAACGCCATCGCGCCGGGCCGCATCGCCACCGATCGCCTGAAGCAGCTCGACGCGGCGAATGCCGAGCGCACGGGCCGTTCCGTCGATGAGGTGGCGGCCGCCGCGCGCGCGGGCATTCCGGCTGGCCGCTACGGCGAGATCGAGGAGTTCGCCGCCGCCGCGGTGTTCCTCGCCAGCGAGAAGGCATCCTTCATGACGGGCTCGATCCTGCGCGTCGACGGCGGGCAGATCTCGTCCGTGACCTGAGCCTCAGGGGTGCCGGGGCGGGACCGCTTTTCGGTCCCGCCCCGGACCCACATGCCGGTCAGGCGATCAGGCCGAAACGGATGAGCGTATGACGAGCGTCATGGGAATCCATCATTCCGAGTCAAGCTCGGCCACTCGACGTTGCCCGCCGTTAATGCGATGTATTCGGCCCGAACGACTCTCCTGAAAGGGCGCACTCTTGTCCCTCCGCCTTCACTTCCTCGGCGCCGCCCGCACCGTGACGGGTTCCTGCTTCCTGCTCGAGACGGACAATGCCCGCGTCCTCGTCGATTGCGGCATGTTCCAGGGCTCGAAATCCGAGCGGGAGCTGAATTACCGCCATTTCCCCTTCAGGCCGTCGAGCCTTTCCGCCCTCTGCCTGACCCACGCGCATATCGACCATAGCGGCCTTATCCCCAAGCTGGTGAAGGCCGGGTTCGACGGGCCGGTCTATGCCACGGCGGCGACCTGCGATCTCGCTTCCGTCATGCTTCCGGATTCCGGATACATCCAGGAACTCGAGGTCAATCAGCTCAACCGGCGCAACAGCCGCCGCGGCCGGCCCACGGTCTCCCCGATCTATACGGCCGAGGACGCGGTCGCCTGTCTCGACCAGTTCCGCCCGGTGGGATACGGGCAATGGCAGGCGGTGGCTCCGGGCTTCCGGGCCCGCTACTGGAACGCCGGTCATCTCCTGGGCTCCTCCTCCATCGAGATGGAGGTGCAGGCCACGGACGGCGAGAAGCCGGTCCGGATCCTGTTCTCGGGCGATATCGGGCCCGATCACAAGCTCCTGCACCCCGACCCAGACGGGCCCCGGGATCTCGACTATGTGGTTCTGGAATCGACCTACGGCGATACGGACCGGGCCGGGACCACCATCGAGCGCCGCCGACGGATGCTGCGCGATGAAGTGCGCGAGGCGATGCGCCCGAGCGGGGTTCTCCTCATCCCGTCCTTCGCCGTGGAAAGGACCCAGGAGCTTCTGGTCGACCTCCTGGAACTGATGCAGGCGGGCGAATTGCCCAACATTCCCGTCTTCATCGACTCGCCCCTGGCCACCAAGGCGAGCGCCATCTTCAAGAAACACGCGAGCGAACTCAGGAACGGCCGCGACCTCGTCGAGGCTCTCGAGTCGCATTGGGTGCATTTCACGGAGAGCGTCGAGCAGAGCAAGGCCATCGACCGCATTCACAGCTTCCACATCATCATCGCGGCGAGCGGAATGTGCGAGGCGGGCCGGATCCGGCACCACCTCAAGGCCTGGCTGTGGAAGGAGGAGGCGACTGTCCTCCTCGTCGGCTATCAGGCTCAGGGCACCCTCGGCCGCATCCTGCAGGAGGGGGCCTCGCAGGTCCGGATCCAGGGCGAGGACGTCAAGGTCAGGGCCCGGCTGCGCACGCTCGACCTCTATTCCGGCCATGCCGACGGGCCGGAGCTGAAAGCCTGGCTCTCGGAAAGGCTGCCCGTCCGGCGCAGCATCTTCCTCAGCCACGGGGAGGAGGGGGCCCTGACCGCCCTCCAGGCCTCTCTCGAAGAGCTGCCCTCCGGGCGTCCCCTCATTCCCGATCTCGACGATATCTACGATCTGGCCGGTGACCGGCCGGTCCTCGTGGACGACCACGAGCGCCGCCTGGCGCCCGCGGTCGCGGGGCGGCAGGACTGGCACAACGACTATGCCAAGCTGCTTCTCGACATCAACGACGCCATCGAGAAGGCCGCCGACAGGCGGGCCAAGACGGTCATTCTCCGGCGCCTGAGCCGCGCCCTGACGGAGGAAGCAGAGTCTTGACCCCTGGACTGGCCGGATCATCTTGACCAAGATCAAGGCGGTCTGAGACAGTTCTTTCAATTCTGGAAGACAGGGAGGCGGACGATCCGCCTCGTTTCAGGAGGAAGACTTGCTTCACCACATCACCCTTCATCTGGCCCGGAGCAAGGAGCATCCGGAAGGAAGCGCCCGGCACGGCTATGAGATCACCGCGCCCCTCAACGAGGAGGGAATGCTGGATCCCGCCGAATGGAGGAGCAAGCGGGCCCAATGCCGGGTTCGGCGCTTCTGGGGCGACGAGATCGACCGGCATGGCGTTCTGGCCCACCGGGCCGGCGGCTCCGGAGGAGCGACCTGGACGATCGATTACGATCCGGAGCGCGCGGTCGATGACGAGGCGGGTTACCGTCTCAACAAGCATCGTTTCGTGGAGGGCGAATACGTCTCCATTCAGGACGAGGACGAGAAGCTCCACACATTCCAGGTCGTGGCAGTCCGGCAGATCAAGCCGGCCGATAAGATGGAAGGCCGATAGAGCATGTGGCGCTTATCGATCGCAGTTCTCCTGATGGTGTCGGGCGCGCACGCGGCTCAGGCGCAGTCGGCGCGGGCGCAGCGCGGCTTCACCTTCGTGCAGACGAACTGTTCCCAATGCCATGCCGTCGGGCGCTTCGGCGACAGTCCCCTGAAGGAGGCGCCGCCGTTCCGGACCCTGCACACCCGTTATCCCATCGAGAGCCTCGCGGAATCCCTTGCCGAAGGCATCATTACGGGCCATCCGTCCATGCCGGAGTTCCAGCTGGACGCGGCCCAGATCAACGACGTGCTCGCTTACCTGAACTCGATCCAGCAGTAGGATCGGTCCTCGCCCTGAGGCGCGAGCCCGAATTTCGAGCGCGACGTCACGCGCTCGAAATCGACGAAGCGAAGCCAGCTTCCGGCGGTCAGCGGACCACGAGAACCGGGATCTTCGAATGGGTCAGCACCTTCATGGTTTCGCTGCCCAGGAGCAGGGCCGATACGCCGCCGCGTCCGTGGGATGCCATGACGATGAGATCGCAGCCGCGCCCTTCGGCGGTCCGGATGATGGCCTGGTAGGGCTGATCGTCATCGAGATGGATCTGGGTCGCCGTGACGCCGGCGGCTTCCGCGATCTTGTACGCCTCGGACAGGGTGCGAAGAGCCTCCTGCCTGATATGCTCCTTGAACGAGGCTCGCGTTTCCTCGAGCTGCTCGGCCTCCATGCTGAAGACATGGAAGCGCTCCGAGACCGTCAGCAGGGTGACTTCGGCCTGAAGCGCCTTCGCCAGATCGACCCCATGCTCGACGCCGCGGGAGGACAGCGAGGAGCCGTCGGTCGCGATCAGGATGTGCTTGTACATGGGAACCTCCTTTCTGGTCTGCTCAAGAGAGTGCCGGCCCCGGCGGAGGCGCTTCTCCCTTCTCAGTAGGAGAGGAAGAGCGGCGTCTTGCTGCTTTTCAGCATCGACTGCGTGACACCGCCCAGCACCAGCTGGCGCAGGCGCGAATGGACGAAGGCGCCCATGACGATCAGGTCGGCCCGGAACAGCCCGGCCTGAGACCGCAGCGTCTCGCCCGCATCGCCGCCTTTCGCGGTCAGGTCCTTCACCGAGCAGTTGATGCCGTGCCGCGCGAGCTGGGGAGCCAGTTCAGCGCCGGGCACGGATTTCGACAGATCCTTCTCGCCCGAGACGCAGACGATCTCGACCTGTTGCGCGGCCTTGAGGAGCGGGAGGGCGTCGCTCACCGCGCGGGCGGCCTTCGGACTGCCGTCCCAGGCCACCAGGATTTGATTGCCCCGGAAACTCTCCACGCCAGGAGGCACGACGATCACAGGCCTGCCGCTGTTGAACAGCGCCTCTTCGAGAAGGCCGCGATTCAGGCTCAGGGCGTCGGGATCCGCATCGAAAACAGTCAGGTCGTGAATGCGGGCCCGTTTGGCGAAGCGCGTCGTCAGGGCGGCATAATGTTCCTGAACCACCTCGGCGGTGCAGGAGACACCCTGCGCCATGGCATCCTGGCGGGCCTGCTCGGCCAGATCCTGCGCGATGCCGCGAAGGCGCCTGTTCTCCTCGGCGACCAGACCCGCCGCCACATCGCTGACGAACGCATGGGTGACGGTCAGCTCGGGCGAGAGGGCGCAGATGGACGCATGAGCTTCAGCCTGGCGCGCCAGGGAAAGGCCATAGCGGCACGCGGACGACAGGGTTTTGTCGTCGCGCGTGAATCCGATGAGGATGTTCTTGAGGTTCTGGATCATTAATTCCTCCGTATCCGGAAGGAAATGACCCGATTCTCAGGGCTTCGCTTTGAGCATAGTCAAAGATCCAGACATTATCCTCACTCAGCCGCCGTGCGCGGTGAGGCCGTTCTCGATCAGCGTCGTCCAGATCTCCTCGGCGGTTTCGGCGAAATGCACGAGCGTGCGGTCGTGCTCGCTCACCATGCCGTGCTCGATGAGGGCGTCGAACTTGACCACGGACTGCCAGTAGTTCCTGTCGAACAGGATGATCGGCAACGGGGGAGCCTTGCCGGTCTGCCGAAGGGTCAGGATCTCGAAGAGCTCGTCGAAGGTGCCGAAGCCGCCCGGAAACACCACGAGCGCATTGGCCCGCATGGCCAAGTGCATCTTGCGCATCGCGAAATAGTGGAAGCGGAACGTCAGCTCCGGGGTCGAATAGGGATTGGGTGCCTGCTCGTGCGGCAGGGTGATGTTGAACCCGATGGAGGGCGCACCGGCATCGGCGGCGCCGCGATTCGCCGCCTCCATGATTCCGGGGCCGCCGCCGGTCGCGATGACGTTGTCCCGGATGCCGTGGTTATGAACGAGCGCCCCGCCGCGCTGCGACGCGATGGCCCCGAACAGCCGGGCTTGCCCGTACCAGAAGGGATGCCGCCCCGGTCCATCCTCCCGGATCCGGGCGCTTCCGAAAACCACGATGGTGGAGCGCACGCCCCAGTTGCGCAGATTCTCCTCGGCCTTGGCATATTCGAGCTGAAATCGGACGCCCCGCATCGAATCCCCTAACAGAAAATCCTGGTCGAGTGCCGCGAGCCGATAGGACGGAGAGGCGAGCTGGGCGGCATTCAGACGTTTGACGTCGTTCATCTCATTCATGAAGTGCAGTTCCTTCAGGGTTCGTGCGGAGGGCTCTATACGCCGTGAAGCGCATGCCTCTCAACCGCCGCAGGGTGCATGGGCGCGGGATGGGGGCTTACGGGACGAGCACGGCGGCGCCCTGGAGGCGCCCTTCCCGAAGATCGGAGAGGGCCTGATCGGCATCCTCGAGCCGGTAGCGAACCGTTTCCGTCCTCACCCCCGCCTGCGGGGCGATCGCCAGAAAGGCCAACGCATCCTGGCGCGTCAGGTTCGCCACCGAAACGATCTGCCGCTCCTCCCAGAGGAGACGATAGGGGAATTGCGGGATATCGCTCATGTGGATTCCCCCGCAGACGACCCGGCCGCCTTTCTTCACCGCCCTGAGGGCGATGGGGACGAGGTCTCCCACGGGCGCAAAGATGATGGCGGCGTCGAGCGGCTCAGGAGGATCCTCGTCCGATCCTCCGGCCCAGGTCGCGCCGAGCGAACGCGCGAAATCCTGCGCCGCCGCGTCGCCCGGCCTCGTGAAGGCGAAGACGCGCCGCCCCTGCCAGAGGCAGACCTGGGCAATGATGTGGGCGGCGGCGCCGAATCCATAAATGCCGATGGCGCCGCCCTCGCCGGCCATGACCAAGGAGCGCCAGCCGATGAGGCCTGCGCAGAGGAGAGGCGAAAGGGAGACGGGATCGGCCTCGTCCGGCAGCCGGAACGCGTAGGCCGCATCCGCGACCGTATGGGTCGCAAAGCCGCCGTCGCGGGTATAGCCCGTGAACAGGGGATCGTCGCACAGGTTCTCGCGGTGCGAGCGGCAATAGGCGCAATGCCCGCAGGTATGCCCGAGCCAGGGCACGCCGACGCGCTCGCCGAGCCGGAGACCCGTCACGCCTTCGCCCAGGGCGTCCACGCGCCCCACGATCTCATGGCCGGGAATGATCGGCAGCTTGGGATGGGGGAGGTCGCCATCGACCACATGGAGATCGGTCCGGCAGACCGCGCAGGCTTCGATCCTGAGGCGGATCTCGCCGGCCGCCGGGACAGGCAGCGGCCTTTCCTCGAGCAACAGGGGCGTTCGCGGCGCATGGAGAACCATCGCCCTCATGACGGGCGAAGCCTCGCCTCCAGCGCGGTCGATTGCCGGCGTCACGGCGTGATCGCGACCTTCAGCACCCCGTCCCGCTGATGCGAGAACAGATCGTAGGCTGCCTCGATGTCATCCAGCTTGAACCGGTGCGTCACCATGGGGCGCAGATCGATCCGGCCGTTCTGGATGGTGCTGATGAGGCGCCGCATCCTCTCCTTCCCGCCGGGGCAGAGCGTCGTCACGATGGTGTGGTCGCCCAGGCCCGCCGCGAAGGCATCGAGCGGGATCCTGAGGTCGCTGGAGTAAACCCCGAGACTCGACAGCGTGCCGCCGGGCCTCAGCACCCGTAAGGCGGCCTCGAAGGTCGCCTGCGTTCCCAGAGCCTCGATGGCGACATCGACCCCGCGCCCGTCCGTCAGGCGCATGATCTCTTCGACAGGGTCGGCCTTGCTGAAATCCACCACGTGGTCGGTCCCGAGCTGCCTGGCGATGCTCAGCCGTTCGGGGAGGCGGTCGACTCCGATGATGGTGGAGGCTCCCGCGAGCCTTGCGCCGGCCGTCGCGCACAGGCCGATCGGCCCTTGAGCGAAGATCGCCACCGTGTCGCCGATCCGGACCTTTCCGCTCTCGGCCGCCGAGAACCCGGTCGACATGATGTCGGGACACATGAGGACCTGCTCGTCGGTCAGATCGTCCGGCACGGGAGCAAGGTTCACCATGGCGTCGGGGACCAGGACATACTCGGCCTGGCATCCGTCGATGGTGTTGCCGAAGCGCCAGCCGCCCATGGTCTTGAAGCCGTATTTCGTGCCGGGCCCGTCCTGCGAGCCGCAGCCGCAGAGGCAGGCCGCGCTGTGGCCGCTCGGCGTGATCGCGCCCGCGATGACCCTTTGGCCTTCGCGGTAGCCCTGAACGGACGAGCCCAGCTTCTCGATGATGCCGACCGGTTCATGGCCGATGGTCAGGCCGCGGGCCACGGGGTACTCGCCCTTCAGGATATGGACGTCCGTTCCGCAGATCGTGGTCGTGGTGATGCGGATGAGGGCATCGAGAGGGCCCACATCCGGAATCGGCTTCTCGTCGAGAACGATGCGGCCGGGCTCGACAAAAATGGCAGCTTTCATCCTGGGCATGTGGACTCCCTCGAAGTCGGGTCAGAAGCTTGTCGGCGTGACCGGCATTTCCTGAGGACCCGTCTCAGGGATGCCGATCGGTTCGGAAGGGCTGGGGGTCTCGCTGGGACCTTCGGGCGGAACGCCTATGGGTTCCCCCGGCCGGGGAATGCCCGCAGGGCCGGGATCCGGATGAACCGGCTGCGGCGCAGGGTTGGGAACGTCGGGCTGCGGGGTCGACGGAGACGGGGTATCGGACATGGAACAGCATCCTTTTCATTGAAGGTTGAAGCGCCGCCTCGTCGCGGCCGCGACAGCGTAACTCTGCGGCGCAACGGCAGGGCTTGGCATTTGTTCCGCGCGATCCACCGGGCCAGTCCTCACGATCCCGACATGCCCTTCTGCATTCCGGAGCACTTTAGGGGCACGGAGAAAGGCATCATTGATCTTGCTCAATAGCCGCGGCAGGGGGCGCCGGAGGCGGAGCGTTTTCCACGATGCATTCGTGGGCCGCCGCCATGGCATGCGCCGCCATGGGTGCTCCGCCGGTTCTTTTTCCCTATAGTCGCTGATGCCCGAGCCGCTATATCGGTGAGGCAGCCTTTCGAGAAGGAACAGAGGGCAGAATTGCCCCGATGGGAGTGAGCGCCAGCCAATGAATCATCCGTCCCCGGGCAATGCCGCCCACATTCTGCCTTCCGACCGTTTCACGGGCGCCCTGGCGGGCCGTGTCTGGCGTCCGGGCATCGGCCCCTCCGTCGTGGCGATCCGCGAGGAGGGGGTGTTCGACATCTCCGCGACCTGTCCCACCATGAGCGGACTCGCCGCCATGGCAGATCCCGCACGGATCGTGAGGACGGCGCCGGGCGAGCGGATCGGATCCCTCGACGAGATCGCCGCGAACACGCCCCCCGACAGCCGGGACACGGCGAAACCCTGGCTTCTCGCGCCCGTCGACCTGCAGGTCGTCAAGGCGGCGGGCGTCACCTTCGCGGTGTCCATGCTGGAGCGCGTGATCGAGGAGCGGGCGCGGGGTGACGCCAGCGCGGCGGCGGCCATCCGGGCCGAGGTCACGCGCCTCGTCGGCGACGACCTGAGCCGGCTCAAGCCGGGCTCGCCCGAGGCCATGGACCTGAAGGCGGTGCTGGTCGCCCAGGGGGCCTGGAGCCAGTATCTCGAGGTCGGGATCGGCCCCGACGCGGAAGTCTTCACCAAGGCTCCGACCCTCTCGGCCGTCGGAGCCTTCATGGATGCGGGCCTGCATCCCAAATCCACCTGGAACAATCCCGAGCCGGAAGTGGTCCTCGTCGTCACCGCCGAGGGCCGGATCGTCGGCGCGAGCCTGGGCAACGACGTGAACCTGCGCGACTTCGAAGGCCGGTCCGCCCTGCTGCTCTCGAAGGCGAAGGACAACAACGCGTCCTGCTCCATCGGGCCGTTCGTCCGCTTCTTCGACGACACCTTCTCTCTCGATGACGTGCGCCGGACCACCGTGACGCTGACTGTGGAGGGCGAGGACGGGTTCAGGCTCGAGGGCTCGTCGTCGATCACGAAGATCAGCCGCGATCCGGAGGATCTCGTGTCCCAGACCCTCGGACCCCATCACCAGTATCCCGACGGGTTCGTGCTCTTCCTCGGGACGATGTTCGCGCCGACCCAGGACAGGGACGAGCCCGGCATGGGCTTCACCCACAAGACCGGCGACATCGTCACCATCGCGGCGCCCGAGCTCGGGGCGCTCGTCAACCGCATGAGGCCGAGTTCGGATTGCGAGCCGTGGACCTTCGGCCTCGGCGCCCTGATGGCCAATCTGGCGCAACGCGCCCTCATCCACTCACACCAGGCAGGCTGATCATGACGAAGAACTACATTGCGGGCGAATGGGCGAACGCCTCCGAGGCGGCGCCCGATGTCAATCCCTCCAACACCACCGACGTGGTGGGCGAGTTCGCCCGCGCCAGCGCGGCCGATGCCGAGCGGGCGATTGCGGCGGCCTACGACGCGTTCCCGGCCTGGTCGCGCTCCTCGATTCAGCAGCGCCACGACATCCTCAAGGCCG
>JBOZRS010000132.1:0-5139 GCA_050789065.1 Microvirga sp. | reverse complement strand
TACAGAAACCACGACAACTACCGATGCCGCATCATTGGCTACGCGCCCCGACCGATCGCGGCGTGAACACCCAGACCACGCTCAAAGTTCAAGAGCCAGTATGACGTGAATGCCGGCACGCGCAACCGCGGGCGAGACATCGACGGAGTAGGCGACGGCACAAGGGGTGGCCGACTCAATCCGCGACCAAGCTGTGGCCGGTAGTTCACGGGAGTTCTGCGTCAATGGGCAACGCTCATAGCGGGCCTGAACTCCCCGGAGGCGAATCTGCCGAAGCTGAAGGCCGACACATCATGCCGCGGCGACGTCCCGTCCAGGGCGAGATCGGCCAGAACACCGCCGCTCGCTGGGGACAACCCGAACCCATGGCCGCTGAATCCAGCACCGATGACGAGTCCCTGGACCTGTTCCACGCTCGACAGGATCGGCAGGTTGTCCGGAGTCCCATCTATGTAACCACCCCAGGAACGGGCCACAGGGATCGACCGGAGTTGTGGGTAGATGGCTGACAGTGCGTCCCTCGCGATGGTCACGCTGCGCTGGTTGGGCTTGGGCTCCCAGCCGCAGAACCGGTGGCGAGGGTCCAAGCGGTTGCGAGTGTCCAGCCAGGCCGCTCGGCCCAGGCGAACCTGAAAGGTCTTCAGGTTCTTCATGAGGGTCGGAGAGAACGCGCTGATGTTGTTGGCCGCGGAGAGCATAATGTCAACGTCGGCTCGCTGACTGGCCGCGAAGAGCACCGTTCCGCGGGCGGTCTTGCGGAAGGCCACGTCGTGACTCCACACCGCCGGGATGTCCGGGAAGTCCTTGACAGGCATGGTCTCCGCAACGGTGAGCCGGACCCATTGCATTGGCAGGTTGAGGCCGAGTGGGAGCAATAGGCGACGGGTCCAGATTCCCCCCGCCACGACAACCCGCTTGGTGGCCACGACGCCCAGGGAAGTCTGAACGCCCTTCACCGAACCGTTCGATGTAAGGATCGCCTCGGCTGTCGTGTGAGTCATGACGATCGCGCCATTCGCGGCGGCAGCCTCGGCGACCGCCCGGGTGGCCCGACCGGGGTCCGCCTGTCCGTCGTTGGGCGTGAACATCGCGCCCGCCCAGTCCCCGACAGAACCTGGCAGCAAGGGGCCAATTTCGTTGGGCTCGAGCATTTGGGCCGGAACCCCATGCGCCTGTCCCTTAGCTGCCCAGGCACGGTACCAATCCAAGTCGGCGGCGCCCGTCAGCAGCCGGAGGTTGCCCCGCTCGGCCCAGCCGATGTCGACTCCGAGTTCGCCCTCCAGCGCTGCCCATGTGTTGTGAGCCTCCACCATGAGGGGGATTTCTGGGTCGTCGCGACCTTGCTGACGGATGTAACCCCAATTGCGCGAAGACTGCTCGGCCCCGATCTCAGCCTTCTCTAAGAGCAGGGGCGTGACGCCGCGCTTCGTGAGCTCAAGGGCGGTGAAGGCTCCGACCACACCGCCGCCAATGATGACAACGTCGACGTGGGCCGGGAGAGAAGTAGCCTTCTGTGCTTTGCTCCGGGACATCCGTGACTCCTCGTGGTGATAGCGAATGCCGGTCAGGCCAGAGCCGGCTCGTCCCAGAGCAGCAACTCTGTGCCGATGCCCAACTCGCGTGCCCGGTCATAGGTGTGCTTGGCCCAGGCGACATCCTCCATGGGCAGGCCACCGATGGAGAACACCACGATCTGGTCCTCACTTGTGCGCCCTGGGTGTTCACCTCCGACGATTTTGCCCATGTCTACTATGGCGTTGTCGGGCAACCTGCCTGCCGTGATCAGATCGAGCCACGAATTCCCGATAATGCCGACGTGCTCATGCACCGGTGAAGGGAACTCCTCGGCCCATGCCTCGTACTGCGCCCGGCTGTCGACCACCTTGAGGACATCTGAAGCGTACAGCCCCTCATCCGTGAGCGCCGACGCCGGAAGACTCACGTAAGCCCCAGCCTTGACCCATTCCCGCTTCAGCATCGGGTAGTGCTCGACCCCGAACTCCCTGGGGGCGCTGACCGCGACGCTGACGATGTCGCACTCATGGACGGCTTCCTCCACGGAGTCGACGACAGTGATGGTGTTGACCTGTGGGTAGGACCTTTTGACGAACTCGATGAACGAGTCAATGCTTCGCTGACCACGACCTTGAACTTTGACGGTGTGAATGTTCGGTCGAACGGTCATGAAGGCGGCAATAGAAGTACGGTTCATCACCCCCGGGCCGACGATGCCCAAGATGCCCGCGTCCTCAGGTGCGAAGTAGCGCGCCCCGACCCCGGGCACGGCGCCCGTCCGCACGGCGCTGAGGAGGTTGGCAGACATGATGGCGATGGGCGCCCCCGTGTCGGTGTTGTTGAGGACGAACAACAGAATGGACCGAGGCAGGCCCTTCGTCTTGTTCTCTGCGTTGGAGCCGTACCATTTGACGCCCGTGAGATTGTAGTCCCCTCCGAGGTAGGCAGGCATGGCCATGAATCGACGGTCCGGGCCGTTCTTCGGCATTCCCGGGAACGGTGGGTCGTCGGGGAACATCAGCCAAGCGCCGTGCGAGTTGTTGTGCGTCCCCGCCAAACGGTAATCACCCTCACCGATGAGGCGGAAGGCCTCAGCCATGGTGTCAATGCAGGCGCTCATGTCGGTGACGCCGGCTGCGACCATGTCCGGTTCGGACAGGTATCGGAACGAGATCCTGCTGCTCACGTGACCTTCTTTCTCAAGGTTTTCGTCGGTGGTAGTTCGGAGGGAGCGCAATCACGGCCGCATAGGCGTTGGCTGGCTGCGGGCAACCGGAGCGTCAGTTCAGCGCCAAGGGCTCGATCTCGTTCTCGTCTTCGCTGATGTCGATGACGACCTGCGGCCGCATGGCCGCTACCACGATGCCCAACGTGTAGGCGACCAGGAGGATCGCCAGGACGATGATGGCCGCGCTGCGGCCGCCGACGAGATCGCTGAGGTTCATCATCACCAGAGCGAACGTGCCGATTAGGCAGAGCGCCGAGAGGCCGGGTGCGATGAAGGCCGCCCAGGTACTCTCTGCGAACGCCTCCCGTTTCCGCTGCTTGATGAAGAACGGAATGGAGGATACTGAGACTGAGATAAGCAAGAAGATGAAACCGACTGTGCAGGCGCCGGCCAGCCATGTGTACAGCTGCGTCACGGGGTCAAGCCCCAGGATCGAGGCGATGACAATCGCTAGGAGGGCGATGACGCTGACCACGGCGGATGGTAGGTAGGGCGAGCCGTGCTTGGTGTGTGCGTGGCCCAATCGCTTTGGAAGCGCAGCCCGGTTCGCGAGCGTGAAGATGTAACGCGAGACGATGTTGTGGAAGGCCAGCACGCAGGCGAACAGGCTCGACACGAACAGGACCATCGTGACTTGCTCTCCGAAGGCCCCTACGTAAGTGCGCATCGCCTCGGGCAGCATTGCGACCGGGTTGTCGGACGCGACCTTGCTGGCCGCTGAATCGCCCCAGGCGGAGATGAGCAACCAGGTGGACACCAGGTAGAAGATGCCAATGAGAGTGATCGCCAGGTATGTGGCTCTGGGGATGGTCCGGTTCGGTTGCCTCGCTTCGTTACGGTAAACAGCGGTGGCCTCAACGCCGAGGAAGCTGAGGAAGGCGAACAGCAGGGCCAGCCCCGGCGCGCCAGACATGATCGTGCTTGGGTCGAGGAAGGCTGTCGAGATACCTTCTGGGCCACCACCGCGGACGATGACGGCGATGTCCAGGATGAGGATGATGCCGACCTCGAAGATCATAACCGTCCCGAGAACCTTGGCCGTGAGGTCGATATGGCGATGCCCCAGAAACGAGACGACCGCGAGCGAGATGACTGCATAGATCTGCCAGGGGAGGTGAATACCCCACGAGCCGAGCAGAGAGTCGACTCCCGCCGCCAAGAGGCCGTAGACCGCTATGGTTTCCGCGAGGTAGGCGACGACGGCCAGGAATGCCGATCCGAGGCCGATCCGGTTGCCCAGACCCTTAGCGATGTACGCATAGAAGGCGCCGGCGTTGGGCACATACTTCGTCAGCGTTGTGTAGCCGACCGCGAAGAGCAGCAGGAGGATGCCTGAGACCACGAACGTTATCGGGAAAGCAGCGCCGTTCCCGATCGAGATCCCGATCGGGATCGTTCCGCTCATGACCCCTAGAGGCGCTGCGGCAGCTGCCACTAGGAAGACGATGGCCCAGACATTCAGGTTTCCCTTGAGCCTGGTGGAAGGGGCAACCGCCGCCTCGTGCCGGGGAGCCGATGCCTTGATCTCAGCCATTTCTGCCATGGGCTTCTCCCTCACCTTTGAGGTTTGTTGTGGATGGTGAGGGACGTTAGCCGTTGTCGGGCCCAGAGACAGCGGGTGAAACCATAAGGTTCTAAGGCCTCTGCCTGTGGACTTCACAGTTGGCGATGGTGCGAGCAGGATCACGTGGAAGTCACCGAAGCCTACGCCTCATCAGCACCCGCATGCCTCACCCACGCTTCGCTGCCGCCAATGCACCCGGCCGACTGTGCCCTAACCGACGTGACCCGTCCGTTCAGCCACGGGATTCGAGAGGCTGTGTCGTTCCGCCGTTTCTCACCGCGAGGCGCAGGCTGGGCGGTCCGAATGGACGGTGCGACGCGACGCGCGTTCGGCCACCGCCCCGCGGACTCTCACTTCGGGCGGCCCGCGGCAGGACATTCCCGCCAATCCGTACAGAAGCGGCTCGGAGTGCCGGCGCTGCGAAGGTGGGGCCAACGAAGGCTGCCCTTGCCGGCAGGTTGACGTTGCTCCAGCGCGGCGCGATCTCGTCGACAGGAACTCCGAACGGCGGGCGACAGTGCACGATGCGCCGCTAGGACAGGGTAGCCGCGCGCGGCTGCGAGGCCTGAGCAGGTTCGCCGCGGCCTCCCCGAGCTGGCGGCGGCCGTCAAGCTGGCTCGGCTCACCGTCCTGTCCTCGTCACACGTCCCCCGGAACGGGGACCGTTTCGGCAAGCGCGTGAGCGAAGGGGCCGAGGCTCCGACTGTCTTCCCTGGCAGGGGAACTGGGCCCAGACTCACTATAGAACGTCTGGAAGCGACAGACTGAGCCGAGGCAACGCGCTGTGGACCGGCCTCCGGGTGCGATGCTCCTGGTTGTGTCTCCGTTCCGT
>JBOZRS010000131.1:0-7404 GCA_050789065.1 Microvirga sp. | reverse complement strand
GTCCGGATCCGCTCCCGCAGAACCGCATCGGCGCGGCGGCCGGATCGCGAACACCTCCTTCGCTACTCTGCAGGTGGCCACCAAACCGCGTCAACTTAAGGCGCGGCGGCAAGCCGGATCGCTATTCAAGCTGTTCGTCTATCTGACGGCCCTGCAGAAGGGCTACAGTCCTCAATCCGCCGTCGTCGATCCAGCCGACGCAGATCGGCGACTGGGAGCCCCAGAACGCCAACGGCCGCTTCCAGGGCGCCATGCCTCTGCGAACCGCGTTCGCCCAGTCGATCAACACGGTCGCGGTCCAGCTCACAGACGAAGTCGGCCTTCCGGCCGTGATCGAGACCGCCAAGCGTCTCGGCGTCAAGTCGGAGCTGCCGAACGTGCCGAGCCTCGCGCTCGGCTCCGCCGAGGTGACCCTGCTGGAGATGACCCGCGCCTACGCGGCAGTGGCCACCGGCAACGATGCGTTTGAGCCCTACACGGTGCGCTCGCTCCAGGGAGCGGGTCAGCAGTCCCTATCCACGCATCCCACTGCCCGACCGAATGCCAGTGGCCTAGGCGAAAGTCGCGCCGCGATGCTCGACCTCCTGCAGGCGGTGGTGCGCGAGGGTACGGGCAAGGCCGCCGGGCTGCCGAATATGCCGGTTGCCGGCAAGACGGGCACCACACAGGAATACCGGGACGCTTGGTTCGTCGGCTTCACGCCGGATCTCATCGTCGGGGTCTGGGTGCGCGTTCCAGGCGATCGTGATCACGGATTCCAGAGGATCGTGATCATCCATTCCAGGCCATCGTGATCATGGTTTCCAGAGGACCGTGATCGCTCATTCCAGCGATCGTGATCAGTCTCCGAGACCGTGAAGAGGTGCTTTCTGCTGGCAGTCTGCAACCCACGGTACTCTTGGCCTTTGCTTCCCAGCCGAGGACCAAGATGCCCACCGAGAGACTGTCGATGCGCCACATCCGTGAAGTCTTACGCTTGCACCACGCTGTCGGGCTCTCCCAGCGCGCCACCGCAACCAGCCTGGGCCTGGCCCAGGGCACCGTCAGCAAATACATCAACCGCGCCCGGCGCGCCGGCCTGACCTGGCCCCTGCCGCCCGAGCTCGATGATGATCTTCTGCTGGAGAACCGGCTCTATCCGCCGCCCTCCGATCTGCCCACCGAGCAACGCAGCCAGCCCGATTGGACCCTGGTCCATCGCGAACTGCGCCGGCCGGGCGTGACGCTGATGCTGCTGTGGGAGGAATACTGCGACAGCACCCCCGAGGCCTTCAGCTATTCCTGGTTCTGCGAACACTACAAGGACTGGGCCGGCCGGCTCAAACCCACTCTGCGCCAGGTCCATGTCGCCGGCGAGAGGCTCTTCGTCGACTATTCCGGCCACACCATGGAGGTGATCGACGGGCCGACCGGCGAGGTCCGCCCGGTCCAGATCTTCGTCGCCGTGCTCGGAGCCTCCAACTACACCTATGCCGAGGCCAGCTTCACCCAGAGCCTGCCGGACTGGATCGGCTCGCACGTGCGCACCTTCGCCTTCCTGGGCGGCGCCACCCGCCAGACGGTCAGCGACAATCTCAAGGCCGGGATCACCAAGGCCTGCTTCCACGAGCCGATGGTCAATCGCACCTATGCCGACGCGGCCCGCCACTACGGCACCGCCATCGTGCCGGCCCGGCCCTACAAGCCGCGCGACAAGGCGAAGGTCGAGGTCGGCGTTCAGGTGGTCGGGCGCTGGATCCTGGCTCGCCTGCGCAATCGCCGCTTCTTCTCGCTGCCGGCCCTCAACGACGCCATCCAGGATCTGCTACGCGACCTGAATGAGCGGCCCTTGCGCGGTTGGGGCCGCAGCCGGCGCGAGCTGTTCGAGGCGCTGGATCGCCCGGCACTTCTGCCGTTGCCGGCCGAACCTTACGAGTATGCCGAGTGGAAGCGCTGCCGCGTCGGTCTCGACTATCACATCGAGATCGCCAAGCATTACTACAGCGTGCCGCACAATCTGGTGCGCCAGGAGGTCGAGGCGCGGATCACGGCGACCAGCGTCGAAGTCTTCTGGCGCGGCAAGCGCGTGGCCTCGCATCTGCGCTCCCATCGTCCGCATCGGCCGACCACGGTGGCCGAGCACATGCCGAGTTCGCATCGGCGCTACCGCGACTGGACGCATGAGCGCATCCGCCGCGAGGCGGGCAAGGTCGGAGCCGACGCCGCCACCTTGATCGACGTCATCCTGCGCTCCCGGCCGCATCCTGAGCAGGGCTTCCGCTCGGCGATCGGCATTCTCGGCTTGGTCAAGCGCTATGGGGCCGAGCGGGTCGATGCGGCCTGCGCGCAGGCTCTGGCAATCAACACCCGGTCCTACACCTCGGTTGCCGCCATTCTGAAGAGCGGCACGCACAAGGCCTCCCAGCCGGCCCAGGACGCGCCGGTTCTCGTCCACGCCAACATCCGCGGCCCCGGCTACTACCACTGATCAGGAGATCCTCATGCTGCTTCATCCCACTGTCGAACGCCTGCGGGCCCTGGGCCTGAGCGCCATGGCCGACACGCTGCTCGAGTTGCAGACCAACCCCGACGCGGCTGCGATGCCCCATGCCGACTGGCTCGGCCTTCTCGTCGATCGGGAAGTCACGTTCCGCGACAACCGTCGCCTGGCACGCCGCCTCAGCGCGGCCAAACTGCGCCAGAGCGCCACCGTCGAGAATGTCGACTATCGCACCTCACGCGGTCTCGACCGGGCCCTGTTCCAGGCGCTGGCCACCAGCCAATGGGTGCGCGATCACAATCACCTGGCGATTGTCGGCCCGACCGGGACGGGGAAGAGCTGGCTCGCCTGCGCGCTCGGCCACAAGGCCTGTCGCGACGGCTTCTCGGTTCTGTATCGCCGGGCGCCGCGCCTGTTTGCAGATCTGGCCCAAGCCCGCGGCGAAGGCCGTCTGGCGCGCCTGATGAGCACCTTGGAGCGGACGGATCTGATCATCATCGACGACTGGGGCCCGGAGCCGCTCACCGCCGAGCAGCGCCGGGATCTTCTCGAGATCGTCGATGACCGCTACGACAAGGGTTCGCTGCTGATCACCAGTCAGGTTCCCGTGTCACACTGGCACGATGTGATTGCCGATCCCACTCTCGGCGACGCGATCCTGGATCGCGTCATTCACAACGCGCATCGGATTGAACTCAAGGGCGACAGTCTGCGCCGCCGGGCCGGCGACAGGAGTGTGGCATGATCCGATCGAGCTTTGATCGCCGGCGCCGGGCTTGACCCAACGCCTGTTTCCAGACCACCTTACAACTGCCAGCGGTACTGACCGCTTCATTGCCGCTCAGCGGACCGCCAGGTCAACGCTGACGGTGATCACGATCACCGGAACGAGTGATCATGATCGTGTGGAACCACTGATCACCATCCCTGGAATGCGCAGTCTGGGTCGGCAATGACGACAACACTCCGATGAACAAGGTAGTGGGCGGCGATCTGCCGGCTCAGATCTGGCACGACTTCATGACCCGCGCCACACCCGTGCTTGCGACGGGACAGCATCCCTCATCAGCCCCTCAGGTGGCCGGCAGACCGGTTCGCCCCCCCTCTGCCGGTGCATTCGCCTGCTCCTTCTCCCACCGAGAGCCTTCGCGGCGTGCCGGATATGATCGACACGGGAACCCTGGCGATCGGCGGCGTCCTCATCCGCCTGGAAGGGATTCAGGGTGAACGCGGGACCATGGCCCGGCAACTCGCCCGCTTTCTACGGCGGCGCGAGATTGCCTGCATCCTGGCCGGAGCATCGGGCGTGCATCGCTGCCAGATTGGCGGACAGAACCTGTCGGCGATCATCTTGGCGGCCGGTGGCGCGCGCCACCGGATGCGCCGGACGAGCTTCTGGCGGCAGAGGATCAGGCTCGCTCGGCTCGGCTGGGAGTGTCGCGACGCGGGGGATAGCAGACGGGGCCAAGAGAGCAAAGAAAGTCAGGTTGGCTCTACGTGGCCTGGAAGGCCCGGCGGGCTCGTTCGCGGATCTCGTCCAACTCATCCTGAAGGGAATTGATCTGCCCTTCCAGATCCTCCAGGGAGGCGCAGTCCGAAGTGATGAACAGGCGGCCATCCTCGCCCTTGGTATATCGCAGCAGGGCAACCTTGACGGAGGCTGGATTGTCAGGAGTCCCCGGTGTGATGTCCAGCTCAAAGGCTCCGAAGACGTGCATGAGCTTGTCTCCTTCTCGGAGTGGGAATGCCCGATTGGAAAGCATTGGGGAGGACCGCCGCGGTACGGCCTGTGCCCGGCCTCACGGGCTATGAACAGGCCCCGATCCGCCAACCCGGAAGAGGAGGATCGCTGAACCGCAACCCGGCCGGAACGCAGTCCGGGCGACGCGTGTCCGTGCTCGAGAGGGTCTGGGACGCGATGGACCCGGTTGTTTCCGGATCAGGGATGGTGGCGAATTTCTGGGACCAGAGGTGATGCTGCCAGGATGTATCCGAGGCCATGTTCTCAGCTGTTACGCTCTCGGCTGCGGCCACGGAGAGGGTAAGGCCCGCCACGACCATTGCTGCTGCGGGAAGAATTCTGATGCCCATCATCATCGCCTCCACAGTTGGACCAGAGAACAATTCCCCTCCATTCAACAGCGTTCCCTCGGAAAGAGACATTTGCCACTCGTGCCGCGTACCCAGACACGCAACCTGCCGTCGGGGATCATGCCACATCGACATGGAACCGAAGCGGCGCGAGCGCGTTGATCCGCACCGCCGGCCCAAGATGCCCCCATACGGCCGGCCACCCTCAAAGCGCCTCGTCACGGGCGCTTTTTCTTTGCCGCATAGGCGACCGGTCGGCTCGACGAAGGCCTGCCATCCCAGCCGCGAACTCGAACCCGTCGAGGGAGCCCGGCAGGTTGACATCGGTCAAGACAACCTTGGTGTCGGACCGATGCTTCAGGATCTCGAGCGCCTCGTCGGCATTCTCAGCCTCAAGACCCAAAAGTCCGCCTCCCACAGAATGTCGACCTGCGTCAGGCGAACCAGAAATTCGTCTTCCACCAGGAGAGCCACCCACCGGTTCAGATTTTGCCACGGGGTTTCATGTGCGCGGCAACGGGCACCTGCAAACCTTGTTCTGCACCGACAGAGATTTGCGAACTTGGGGCATGTTCGCGTGAGTTATGGCTTTGACGGGGTTGGCGGCTGCTCGATCTCGGCCTGCGCGAATGCCGTCAGCGGCTTCGCTTTCGGATCGACGATTGCTGCAACCCAGCCGCCTGGGAACCTACCCAGCTCCTCGTTATGGGCCCGCACGGCGCCGATGAGATCACTGCGGGCCACCACCAACTGGTCTTCCTGGCGCTGGAATTCGTGCAGGCGGTTCTGCAAGGCGGTGTCGCCCGTGAGTTCGGGATAGCGCTTGATAGTCGCGTACAGCCTCTCCAGGGCCTTCGAGAGGCGCTGTTGGGCCTGCTCGTAGTGCCGGAAGCGTTCCGGCTCGGCCAGGAACCCATCCGCGTTGCGAATGGCCACGACCTCATCATGAGCCGCCGTGACCGCGTCGAGCACCTCGCGTTCAGCCGGCGCCTTCCTCCGCACGGCCTCGACCAACGGGGGTACCTGATCGGCCCGTTGTTGGTATTCGTGGAGCACCGCGCTCCAGGCCTGCTGGGCCCGTTCTCTGAGGCTGGGCACATCCCCAGGAGCACAGGCGACCATGCTGAGGGTGATGCCGAGGGCAAGGCTCCAGGCTCCCAGGCGCGCACGCACCGCTTCCTCCTGCTCTGGAGGGGCCAATTGACTAACCAGCCGCCAGGAGCTGGCCATCGCTCTCGTAACCCGAGCCGTCGGCGCTGGTTCCAGCTCTAAGCCCCGCCATTCCCGCGGATGACTCCAGCTGAACCCGGTGTCAAAAGGTCTCCCCTGAAACCCGATCAGAGCTTCTGGGTCCGGGCCGCCGTTGGACGCCGGAACCTGTGCTCAACCGTTACGGTGGTTTCCGAGGCTGTCTCAGCCGAATGGCCCTGGAACGGCATGGCAGCCCACACTCTGGCAGCCTTTAACTGAAAGAATTCGGCGGCCCGCTGGACCTCACGATCGGGCGAAAAGGCTTGCAGGCTCTGAAGGGTGAGCACCAGACGGCGCCGGAAAGGCCATGGCAACGCTGTGCCAGCGTGTCGTCCACGGTCAGGCGCACGGCGCCTTCAACGCCAGCCTGATCGGCAATGTCGTCGATCCGGCTCTGAACTGCACTCAGGCTGGTCGGAGAGGGAACATCACTCATTGAGACAATACACGGGTATGCTGCAAACTGTTTCGGCAACGAACCACCACCAAGTTCGTTCCCCCGGCTTTTCCTGTGCGGCAATCGCACCCATCAAATGAGGTCTCGACAGTAGCTTGGCGGCAAAGGCAAGAACAGGCTGCTCCTATACGAGGACCAAGCTAACCCGTAGAGAAAGCTCGCCAATCTTCTCCTCAAAGCGAGGTTTTAACGAGCTGTTAACTATGTTTTTACATCCTCAGCGCCGGTGAAAACTGGAGAAACCATGGCTGGTAACGAACAGAATTGTGGAAAAGGGCACCTCGGCAAAGCTGCTCAAATTCGGATCGGCCGCCGGCTGCGATGGGTCTACCGTCCTCTCGTAGGCGAGCCGATCCCGGACGAGTGCGTCGATCTGCTCCTCGCCCTCAGGCGAAAGGAACGGGAGCAAGGTCGCTCGGCATAGTCGCCTCTCGATCCATTGAGAGCATTGACTCCCCGTGCAGCCCTGAGGCAGCCGCAACGGGCCGTTCTTTGCAGACTAGTCCGAAGGCTCGTGTCAGGATGTGGATCGCGTCTCGGTCGGGGCTGTCACGAACAGCCGGTCGAAGTCGGGTGGGGCATGCTGCAGCCCGTCGGCATCCGCGATAAGCACATCCCGCACGCCTTCAAGGACCAGAGATCGCGCCCCTTGCTCTCCGGTTCCGGTGACGACAAAGAACATGCGGCCTCCTTTCCGTGTGCCCTCGTAGGTAAGTCCTCCCCGGGTCAAGGCAAGCTGAGCGGACGCAGCAAACAGCGGGCTGCAGGGGTGACCGGCGCCGCCCGTGAGACCCCCACGTCGGCATGCAGCTCGCGGCCGCCCCGCTCGTCGCCGGTGGTCAGGTCGGAGTGCGGCTTCCAGAGACGCGGTGCCACGCAAAAAGGCCCGGGTTGCCCCGGGCCTTTGTCTGTCGCGCAAGCGACGGATCTTAGTAGGAGCCGAACTTGAAGTTCAGCTTGGCGCGAGCCACGAAGAACTCGTTGTCGTTGTTGTTGTCGAAGCCGACAGCGTACACGGCCTGACGGGCGGCGCCCACGGCCGGCACGGAGCTGCCGACATAGGTGCCGTTGTTGTCGCCGTTCAGGTTCACCCACAGGCCTTCGATGCCGGCCGTCAGGTTGTTGG
>JBOZRS010000130.1:0-43854 GCA_050789065.1 Microvirga sp. | reverse complement strand
TTCTTTCTTCACTTGTCAAAGAGCAGCATCACAGGATGCACGAAGCTTCCGAAGCAGACAGCGCCTCACCCCGGTTTCCCGGTCTGAGCCGCCAGACGTTTCAGGAGAACTTCAAAGCCAGCGTTTTGCCGCCGGCTCATCGATGAACCTCATTTAGGCTCATCCGTTTCCCTTGTCAACCCAGGCTGCGAAAATTTCGAAGTCCGGGACAACCTACCATCCGAAAATGGCCAGCTCCAAAGAAACAAGACCGTCACCCAACCAAGGTCAGGCAATCGAGCCTTTATTCTGGGAAGCTGTTGGCGCCGTTCGCGTCAGCGGCGGCGTCGATGGGCGGTATATAGGCTGAACCCTTTTTGGGTGTCAACAGCCGTGTGAAAGTTTTTTGACACCCAGGCGGGGGGCTGTCGGCAAGGGTGGAAGACCGGCTTTCCGCCTTACTCCAGACACAGTGCGGATCGATGGAGCAGGCCTGACAATGTCGCTCTCCTCGAGATGTCTTCACCGGCTGGCTTCCCTACTCCCCTGTGCGGCCGCCATGTCTTGTGCTAGAGCGCGATACCGCCCTTTTGACAGCAATCGATCCGACTGACCGCCGTATATCATCTCATGAGTCATGTCCCTCCAGACGACAGCCGTGCCAGAAGCTTCTCCAAGGAAGCTATGCGCGCGCCGTCCGGCATCGATCTCGGCCATGAGCCCCCGCTCAATCCCGGTGGTGGAACAGCGCCCGAGATCGACAAGCGCGACATCAACCTGCGCTGGCTCGGGGCGAGCATTCTGACGGGCGTCACGGGGGCGGCCCTGATCGGCGCCTCCATTTACATTGCGCTCGAGGGTGCCACGGTCTCCCCGCTGCCCCCGGAGCGGGCCGCGGATGTTTCCCCACGCCCCGGCACGGAAGAAGAGCGTGCCTCGAACGTGGCCCGCAAGAGCGACCGTCTCAACATGACGGAGTTGACGACCTCCGCGCGGCAGAGCTTCCGGGCCCCCATGACGATCCGCAGCGGCGACCGGGAGGCGATCAAGGTCCGCCATTTCGTGCGGGTCGCCACGAACCTGTCCCTGACGGCTGGCACCTTTGCGACCGACATCCCGCCCTTCAATCCGATGCGCCTGTTCGCGGAGGACAGCCAGGAACGGGCTGTCGACACGGCCCCGGAAGTCTCGGATGCGGACGTGTCGGTCCTGAGGCGGGACCTCGCCTCGGTGGCGATCGAGGCCAGCGCTCCCTCGCTCTCGGACGACGACGTGCTGGCGATCATCGAGGAGGAGCGCCGCGTCTGGAGCGAAGCGGGACGCCAGCCACCCGTTCCGATCCCGGCTCAGCAGATGCTGTATCGGACGCTCCGGCAACCCGACGGGTTGGGGGACGCCATCGGCTATGCCCGCGTCGTGGATGCGCCGTTCAGCTCCATCGAGGTCCGGGTCGTGCCGGAAAACGTGACCAGCCTGCCCAAGATCGAGCAGAAGGCCATCGCGCCGCTCGTCGAGGAGCGCGACGTCGTCTTCAAGAAGGGCGATACGCTGGAGACCGTGCTGCGCAGCTATGGGGCAGCGCCGGAACTGATCTCCGCGATCACCACGGCCCTGTCTGCGCGCATCAAGGTCGCGGGCATGACCGAGGGCCAGCGGCTGCGCATCCTCATGGCGCCCGGACCGCGCCTCGGGGATCCCAAGCAGATCGTTCGGGTGATCAGCTTCGGGGAGCGGGGAGTCGAAGCCATCGCGGCCACGAACGACCGCGGCGTCTTCGTTTCCGTAACCCCTCCCAGCGACCCGTCCGCTCCGAAGAGCACCGAAGCTCCCGAGGAAGAAGAGGGCGATGACGAGGGCCATGGCGGCGTGCGCCTCTACGAGAGCCTCTACGAGACGGCCCTGAAGAACGATCTGCCCCGCGAAACGGTCGGCGAGCTGGTCCGGATTTTCGGCTACGACGTCGATTTCCAGCGCCGCGTCTCGCAAGGGGATTCCTTCGAGGTCTTCTTCGGCTCCGACGACGAGAACGGGGCGCCCGAGGTCCTGTATGCGGCGCTGACCGTGGGTGGGGAATCCCGCCGCGTCTACCGCTACCAGGGCGACGACGGAACCGTCGACTACTTCGACGAATCCGGCCGCTCCCTCAAGAAGTTCCTGCTCCGCAAGCCGATCTCCGAAGGCATTCTCCGGTCCGGCTTCGGCTCGCGGTTCCATCCGATCCTGGGCTACACGCGTCCCCATACGGGCATCGACTGGTCCAACAGGGTGGGCACGCCGATCCTGGCCGCGGGCAACGGCACGGTCCGCATGGCCGACTGGAAATCCGGCTACGGACGCCACATCGAAATCCAGCACACCAACGGATACGTGACGACCTATTCCCACATGTCGGGCTTCGCGAAGAACATGGCTCCGGGCGTGAAGGTTCAGCAGGGCCAGGTCATCGGCTATCTCGGCAGCACGGGTCTCTCGACCGGCCCCCACCTCCACTACGAGATCCTCATCAACGGAAGCTTCGTCGATCCGCTCAAGATCCGCCTGCCGCAGGGGCGTGAGCTCGACGGCCGGAGCCTCGCCGAGTTCAAGCGCCAGCGCGAGCAGGTCAACGATCTGATGGCCCAGGCCGGAACCGCGACCAGCGTCGCCCAACGCACAGAGCTGCGCTGAGGGGATCCATGCTCGACCTGCTCGCGATCGTCCTGCCGGTCTTTGGCCTGATCGGCATCGGGTATGTCGCGCGCCGGACGGGGTTCGTGTCCGAACGGGCCGGAGAAGGCCTGTCCGAATTCGTCTTCAGCCTGTCCCTCCCCTGCCTCATCTTCCGCACCCTGGTCCGCGCCGAGATTCCCCCGGTGCAGCCCTGGGGCTACTGGATCTCCTATTTCGCAGGCGTCGCCGTGGCCTGGGCGCTCGCCACGTTTCTCGGAAAGCGGCTTTTCGGCCTGAAGGGTGTGTCCAGCGTCGTCGCGGGCTTCTCGGCCGGCCAAGCGAACACCGTCTTCGTGGGCGTCCCCATGATCCTCAAGGCCTACGGGGATGCGGGCGCCGTCCCGCTGTTTCTCCTCATCGCCGTGCACCTGCCGGTGACCATGACCCTAGCGACGATCATGGCCGAGGGGCGGCAGGCCTCGCCGCTCGTCATCGTCCGCCGCCTTGCGACCCATCCGATCGTCGTCGGAATTCTCGCCGGCTCCGCCTGCCGCCCGCTGGCGGCTCATGTCCCGGCGCCGTTCTGGCAGGTCGTGGAACTGCTCGGGAGCGCGGCCGTACCCTGCGCCCTGATCTCCATGGGAATCGCCCTCCGCCGCTATGGCCTGCAGACCGGGTGGAAGCTGCCGACCCTGATCTCGGTCCTGAAGCTGGTGGTGCACCCCCTGGTGGTTCTGATTCTCGCCACGCACGTCTTCGGGATTCCGCCGGTCTGGGCCGGAGTCGCGGTGCTGTTCGCTTCCTGCCCGTCGGGCATCAACGCCTATCTCTTCGCCGAGCGCTACGGCGAGGGCGTCGCCCTGGCGTCGAGCGCCGTCACCCTCTCGACTGCGCTGGCCTTGGGCTCCACGCTTGTCTGGCTCTACGTGCTGGGCGTGGGCTGAGGCGGGAAGCCGAGGCGATGCCTCACCTCTGCGGCCGTTATGCCCCGTGCCCGCAATTCCTCCAGAGATTCGGACCGGCGGCTCTTCGCCAGCTTGTCGCCGGTCGGGTCGAGGACGAGCCCGTGGTGGTGATAGAGGGGCGTCGGAAGGCTGAGCAGAGACTGGAGGAGCACATGGAGATCGGTCGCCGTCTCCAGATCCTGCCCCCGGACCACATGGGTGACGCCCTGGAGCGCATCGTCCACGACGACCGAAAGATGATAGCTCGTCGGCACGTCCTTGCGCACGATCACCGAATCCCCCCAGCGCCAGGGATCGGCTTCGACGGCCTCTTCGCGTCCGTCATGATCGAAACGCGTGTAGGAATGAGGCCCCGGCGACAGAACCCGGGCGGCTGTCATGTCGATCCGCCAAGTGTGCGGTTCGCCCCCGGCGATCCGCCCCTCCACCTCCTCGGCCGAAAGAGCCCTGCAGGTGCCCGGATACAGAGGAGCGCCGTCCGGATCGCGGGGCCAGGGTTGGCCACTCCCCTCCTCCCGACGTGCCACGGCCTGGGCGATATCCCGGCGTGAACAGAAGCAGGGGTAGACCACTCCCCTCCCCTTCAGCAGCAGGAAGACGGCGCGGTAATCGTCGAAATGTTCCGACTGCCGCCGCACCGGCTTTTCCCAATGGAGGCCCAGCCAATCGAGATCGTCGTAGATCGCGTGCTCGAATTCGGGACGGCAGCGAGTGACATCGATATCCTCGATGCGCAGAAGGAACCGGCCGCCGAAGCGCCTTGCGTAATCATCGTTGAGCAGGGCCGAATAGGCATGTCCCAGATGGAGCCGCCCGTTGGGGCTTGGAGCGAATCGGAAGACGGGCTTCGTCACGGAGGTCCGCACAAGAGCAAGGGAACACATGGAATGGCCACCCTCCTCGAAACGGACGAGGTTCTCAAGAGGGGTCTGGAGGACCTGACCCGGATGGATCCGGTCATGAAGGGTCTCGTTGAGGAGGGGATCGCTCCGAGGCTGCGCAAGCGCCCACCCGGGTTCGAAGGCCTGGCCTGGATCATCGTCGGGCAGCAGGTCTCGACCGCCAGCGCGGCTGCGATCTGGGGGCGCCTGCGGGAGATTCTCGAACCGGCGACCCCGGAGACCTTTCTCGGGCTCTCCGATGCGGACCTGCGCTCTGCGGGGCTCTCCGCCATGAAGGTCAGGACGATCCGGGCCGCGGCGTCGGATATCATCGAGGGCCGCCTGCCCCTCGACCGGCTGCACGAGCTCCCAGCCGACGGGGCGCATGATCTGCTCACCCGGGTGAAGGGGATCGGGCCCTGGACGGCCGACATCTACCTGCTCTTCTGCCTCGGGCATCCGGACGCTTTTCCGGGCGGCGATCTGGCGGTCCAGGAGGCGGCCCGCCTCGCCTACGGGTTGGAGCAGCGGCCCGACGCGAAGGCGCTGACCGCCCTTGCCGAACGCTGGCGTCCCTGGCGGGGCGTCGCCGCCAAGGTCCTGTGGGCCTATTACCGGGCCGTGAAGGCACGGGAGGGCAGCCCCGTCTCCTGACGCCCTCCCCTGCCGACCGGAACGGAGGGGGCCGACCCCCTCCCCTCTCGGCGATCAGCCTCGCGCTGCGCCGAGAGCCGCTTGGGCGCCGGCCCTGAGCAGGGCCGTATCGCTGGCGATGGACACCATGTGGAAGCCCCTGCGGGCCAGCTCTCCAGCGCGCCCGCCGGACGCAGCATAGATGCCGGCCACCTTGCTGGCGGCCCGCACGCGCGAGAGGGCATAATCCAGGGCCTCCTCAACCTCGGCGCTGGCGGGATTGAGCTCCCGGCCTCCGGAGAGGGCGATGGAGAGATCCGACGGGCCGATGAAGATGCCGTCGATCCCCGGAACGGCCAGGATGTCGTCGATGATGTCCAGGGATTCCCGCGTCTCCACCATGGCGAAGGAGACGGTCAGGTCATTGGCCTTTCGGAAATAGTCGTCGGCGTGAAGCCCCGAGAGGGACAGAGCCCCATGCGGTCCCCAGCTCCGCTCCCCGACCGGCGGGTACTTGGTGAAGCTGGCGAAGCGGCGGGCATCCTCGATGGTGTTGATCATGGGGGCGATCACGCCCGACACGCCCGCATCCAGAAAGCGCGAGGCGGCCGCGAAATCCCCGACCGGGATCCGGACCAGGGGCGGCTTGCCGGCGGCCGCGATCAGGGGAATCGCCTGGAGCGCCGCAGCGAAATCGACTGCGCCGTGCTGGGCGTCGATGACCACGGCGTCGAAGGCCTCGCGGGCCAGGAGGCCGGGAATGCTGGGCTCGGGCAGGCCGCACCAGGCGGACAGGACCGGAGCGCCGTTCCTGAGGCGCTCGGAAAAAGATGGGTTGATCAGCATGACGCCCCTTCAGATGCTTAAGAATTCTTCTGAGCCCCGGCAGCGCAGGGCTGAAAAAGGAGCGGGCCCTTACAGGCCCGCTTTGGTCTCTTCGATGGCACGGCCCATCAGCTCCAGAAGCTTGGCCTTAAGCGCGGGCTCGTCAACCGGCTTTCCGGCATTGGCGAGATCCTGGTGCGCCTTGCGCAGGACATCCGCGTCGCCCGCCTCCTCGAAGTCAGCCAGGACGACGCTCTTGGCATAAGCGTCCGCCTCGGCCCCGGCCTTGCCCAGGCGCTCGGCGATCCAGAGGCCGAAGAGCTTGTTGCGGCGGGCGGTTGCCTTGAAGCGAAGCTGCTCGTCATGGGCGAACTGCTTCTCGAAGGCATCCTCGCGCTCGTTGAAAAGGGTCATGGGGTGGTCCTTCCTCCGTGTTCGGTGTCCTGCGATATAAGGGCGCACTCGCGTTCCCGCTAGGGATCACCATCTTTGAAGGTAAATCCCCATGATGCTGTAACTATGCAGCTTTTCCCCGCGTTGTGCTTGTCCAAGGGATCGGATAGGTTGCCCCTTAAGCGGAGCGCTGGTGATACACCGCGCCTACGCCAGCCGCGGATCTTAACCCTTCCATCTTCGAGGAGCCACGGCAAATGGATTTTCTCAAACCACGGTACACGCCTATGAATCGTCGCCGTCGCATCTATGAGGGCAAGGCGAAGGTCCTCTATGAGGGCCCGGAACCCGGTACGCTCATCCAGCACTTCAAGGACGACGCGACCGCCTTCAACGCCAAGAAGCACGAGGTGATCGACGGCAAGGGCGTGCTCAACAACCGGATCTCGGAATACATCTTCCAGCATCTCAACGAGATCGGAGTGCCGACCCACTTCATCCGCCGCCTGAACATGCGCGAACAGTTGATTCGCGAAGTGGAGATCATCCCCCTGCAGGTGATGGTGCGCAACGTGGCGGCGGGCTCGCTCGCCACGCGCCTCGGCCTGGAAGAGGGAACGCCCCTTCCCCGTTCGATCATCGAATTCTATTACAAGAACAACGACCTGAACAATCCGATGGTCTCGGAGGAGCATATCACCGCCTTCGGTTGGGCTTCCCCCCAGGAGATCGACGACATCATGGCGCTCGCCATCCGGGTCAACGACTTCCTCTCCGGCCTCTTCCTCGGCGTTGGCATCCGTCTCGTCGACTTCAAGCTGGAGACGGGCCGCCTGTGGGAAGGCGAGATGATGCGCATCGTCGTCGCCGACGAGATCTCCCCCGATTCGTGCCGTCTCTGGGACATCAAGTCCAAGGACAAGCTCGACAAGGACCGCTTCCGCCGCGACATGGGCGGGCTGGTGGAGGCCTATTCCGAGGTGGCCCGCCGCCTCGGGATCCTGGCCGAGAACGAGAACCCCGTCACCGGCGGCCCGCGCCTCGTGCAGTAGGCCTGCCGTCCAGACCTTCGCAAAGCCCGGCCCGTGGCCGGGCTTTTCTGTTTGGGCTCTCTCCATCTCCCCTCCCCGCATGGGAGAGGAACGAGTGAGCCCATCGACCTCCGGGCCCGTTTGCCGCATAGAAGGGAACATGCCCTCCCGCCTGTTCTTCCGATCCCTCGCCCTTGTCCTTGCGCTCGGCCTCGCCGGCTGCGGCTACATCCCGCGCCCTGTCGCGGGCCTGCCGCCGGGCGAGCCCTGGGGCGCCCTACCCCTCCGCAAGTGGCTGGCCGAGGATCGGGCCGAGCCGGAGGCCCTCTCCTTCTGTATCCCGCCGGAGTGCCGTCCTGGCCTCGCCGCGAGCGTGATCCGCCTGACCGGCAGGGACGCGCAGATCACGGCTGCCATCCTGAAGGACCCGGAGCGGCTTGCCCGGGGGCTGCGCTCGCCCGCGGGCCGCGAGAAGCCGGTGCGGACCCGGATCGCGGTCGAGCCCCTGAAGGACGCCCCCTATCCAGGCTTCGCCATCAGCCTCGCTTCGCCCGATAACGGAAAGCGCCCGGCCTATGGGGCGGCCCTCGGAAAGCGCGAGGGCGAGGACCTGATGGTCGTGCTTGTGATCGGCGAAGACGCGGAAACCGTCAGGGAAACGGCCCTCCGGGTCGCCTCCAGCGAATTGGGCTCCTGAGGGCGTTGTTTCTTGCGCCTATTGGCTTTATGGCGTTGGGCAATTCTCAACAGCCGAGGCTCCCATGAAAGCTCGCGTCACCGTCACCCTCAAGAACGGCGTTCTGGACCCCCAGGGCAAGGCCATCGAAGGCGCCCTGAAATCCCTCGGCGTGGAAGGCATCGCCGGCGTGCGCCAGGGCAAGGTCTTCGACATCGAGCTGGAAACGGGCGACAAGGCCAAGGCCGAGGCCTCGCTGAAGGCGGCCTGCGAGAAGCTCCTGGCGAATACGGTGATCGAAAACTACCGCGTCGAGATCGCGTGAGGCGACCATGAAATCTGCCGTCATCGTCTTCCCCGGATCCAATCGCGAAGGCGATGTGATGCGGGCGCTTAAATCGGCCGGCTCCCAGGTGGAGAAGGTCTGGCATGCCGAGCACGAGCTGCCCAAGGGCACCGACCTCGTGGTCCTGCCGGGCGGCTTTTCCTATGGCGACTACCTGCGCTGCGGCGCCATCGCGGGCCGCGCGGCCGTGATGGACGCCGTGCGGGCCCATGCGGCGCGCGGCGGCCTGGTGCTGGGCATCTGCAACGGGTTCCAGATCCTGTGCGAGTCGGGGCTCCTGCCCGGCATCCTGATGCGCAACGCCAACCTCAAGTTCATCTGCCATCGCCAGTTCCTGCGCGTCGAGCGCAACGACACGCCCTTCACCCGGGCCTACGACAAGGGCCAGGCGATCGACGTCTGCGTGGCGCATGGCGAGGGCAACTACACGGCCGACGAGGAGACCCTGAAGCGCATCGAGGGCGAAGGTCGCGTGGCCTTCCGCTACTGCGACCCGCAGGGCCACATCACGGCCGACTCCAACCGCAACGGCTCCATGAACTCCATTGCGGGCATCTATTCCGACAAGCTCAACGTGCTCGGCATGATGCCCCATCCGGAAAACCTGATCGAGGACCTCGTGGGCGGCACCGACGGGCGCGGCCTGTTCGAAAGCCTCGTGTCGTCCTTCGCCCGCGCCGCCTGATTTTGAGAAACGCGAGACCCCGATGATCCGCAACGACGTCGCCATCACCCCGGAGCTGGTCAAGGAGCATGGGCTGAAGCCCGACGAATACGAGCGCTTCGTGAAGCTCATCGGCCGCGAGCCGACGATCACCGAGCTCGGCATCGTCTCGGCCATGTGGAACGAACACTGCTCGTACAAGTCCTCGCGCATCCATCTGCGCGGCCTGCCGACGAAGGCGCCTTGGGTGATCCAGGGCCCGGGCGAGAACGCGGGCGTGATCGATATCGGCGATGGGCTGGCCTGCATCTTCAAGATGGAGAGCCACAATCACCCGTCCTTCATCGAACCCTATCAGGGCGCGGCGACGGGCGTCGGCGGAATCCTGCGCGACGTGTTCACCATGGGCGCGCGGCCGATTGCGGCGCTCAACTTTCTGCGCTTCGGCGAGCCGGATCACCCCAAGACCCCTCATCTCGTCTCGGGCGTGGTGGCCGGCATCGGCGGCTACGGCAATTCCTTCGGGGTGCCGACGGTCGGCGGCAGCGTCGGCTTCGACAGGCGCTACAACGGCAATATCCTGGTCAACGCCATGGCGGTGGGCCTCGCCCGCACGGATGAGATCTTCTACGCGAAGGCGACCGGGGTCGGGAACCCGATCGTCTATCTCGGCTCCAAGACCGGCCGCGACGGCATTCACGGCGCGACCATGGCGTCCGCCGAGTTCGACGAATCCTCGGAAGAGAAGCGTCCGACCGTGCAGGTGGGCGATCCCTTCGCGGAGAAGCTGCTGCTCGAAGCCTGCCTCGAACTCATGAAGTCGGGCGCCGTCATCGCGATCCAGGACATGGGGGCCGCGGGCCTGACCAGCTCCGCCGTGGAGATGGGCGCGAAGGGCAATCTCGGCGTCGAGCTCGACCTCGACAAGGTGCCCTGCCGCGAAGAAGGCATGACGGCCTACGAGATGATGCTGTCCGAGAGCCAGGAGCGCATGCTCATGGTGCTCAAGCCCGGCATGGAAAGGCAAGCCGAGGCCATCTTCCACAAATGGGGCCTCGACTTTGCGATCATCGGCAAGACCACCGACACGCTTCGCTTCGTGATCAAGCACCAGGGCGAGGTGAAGGCGGACCTGCCGATCAAGGAGCTCGGCGACGAGGCTCCGGTCTACGACCGGCCTTGGGTGGAAAGCCCCAAGCCGCCCGTGATCGCCCCCGAAAGCGTGCAGGCTCCCGTGTCGGAGGCCGAAGCGCTCCTGAGGCTCGTAGGTTCCCCGGACCAGTGCTCGAAGCGTTGGGTCTGGGAGCAGTACGATCACCTGATCCTCGGCAACACGGTGCAGACGCCGGGCGGTGACGCCGCCATCGTGCGCATCGAGGATGGGCCGAAGGGCCTCGCGCTCACCACCGACGTGACGCCGCGCTACTGCGAGGCCGATCCGTTCGAGGGCGGCAAGCAGGCGGTGGCGGAAGCCTGGCGCAATATCACGGCGGTCGGCGGCCTGCCGCTCGCCATCACCGACAACCTCAATTTCGCCAGCCCCGAGCGTCCGGAATCCATGGGCCAGTTCGTCGGCTGCCTGAAAGGCATCGGCGAGGCCTGCCGCGTCCTCGACTTCCCGGTCGTGTCCGGCAACGTCTCGCTCTATAACGAGACCAACGGCCAGGGCATCCTGCCGACCCCGGCCATCGGGGGCGTGGGCCTCATCGACGACGTCAAGGTCAATGCCTCCATTGCCTTCAGGCGCGAAGGCGATGCCGTGATCCTCATCGGCGCAACCGAAGGGTGGCTCGGCCAGTCGATCTATCTCCGCGACGTCTGCGGGCGCGAGGAAGGCGCTCCGCCGCCGGTCGATCTGGCGAGCGAGAAGCGCAACGGCGATTTCATCCGCCAGCTCGTCCGCTCCGGTCAGGTGGACACGGTCCATGACTGTTCGGACGGCGGCATTGCCCTGGCCCTGGCCGAGATGGCCATGGCGGGCGGTGTCGGCGCCGAGATGACGGCCGTGCCGGAAGGCCTGCCGCTCCATGCCTTCCTGTTCGGCGAGGATCAGGGCCGCTATCTCATCGCCGTCGACCAGGACGCCGCCGCCGACATCCTCTATGAGGCGGGCGCTCTCGGGATCCCGGCGGTCACGCTCGGGCTCACCGGCGGCGATTCGTTGATTCTGCCGGGCCAGCAGGCCATATCCGTGAAGAAGCTGAAGGCAGCGCACGAAGCCTGGCTGCCGGACTACATGACCGGCAAGGCTTGAGGAGTTGAACACATGCCTATGGATTCGCGCGAGATCGAGACCATGATCAAGGCCGCCATCCCCGATGCGGTGGTCGAGATCAGGGACCTGGCGGGCGACGGCGATCATTATGCCGCCACCGTCACGTCCTCAGCCTTCAAGGGAAAATCACGGGTGCAGCAGCACCAGATGGTCTATGCGGCGCTGCAAGGTCGCATGGGAGGGATGCTCCACGCCCTTGCATTGACGACGCTGGCGCCCGACAATTGAGACGTAACCCGGCGCCTTGAACGCCGGAGAAGGAGAACCTTATGACCGATGCCCGTCAGGTGATCGACAACGAAGTGAAGTCCAACGATGTCGTGCTCTTCATGAAAGGCACGCCGCAATTCCCCATGTGCGGGTTCTCGGGCCAGGTGGTCCAGATCCTCAACTACCTCGGCGTGCCCTACAAGGGCGTCAACGTGCTCGAGGACGCCGATATCCGCCAGGGCATCAAGGACTATTCCAACTGGCCGACCATTCCGCAGCTCTACGTGAAGGGCGAGTTCGTCGGTGGCTGCGACATCACCCGCGAGATGTTCCAGGCGGGCGAGCTGCAGCAGCTCTTCGCCGACAAGGGGATTCCGGTTCAGCAGAGCGCCTGACAGCGCCGTGATCACCGAAATCATCCAAGGCGGGGCCGAGGCTCCGCCTTTTTGTTTGCGCGACAATCCGCTTCCTCAGAGCTGTTTCCACTATCGTGGAATCATCTCTTTTCTTGACCGTGCCGTATTTTTGACGGCGAACCGGATCCACTTCGCCGAAAGATACTCTGGGAAGGGCGTTTTATGTCGCATTCCGCAACGGCTCCCGCGCCCCCACATTAGTGACTCTGATCACAGTGAACGGTCGCTCAAAAAAATATAAAGCGGCCAGGACATGGGGGCCTTCAATGCTCGATCCCGAGTCGAACGTCGTCGCATTCAAGCCGCGCAAGCCGGTCGCGCACCATCCCAAAACCCTCATGGAACGGATCTACGCCGCAGGCTCGCTGCCTGTGCGGGCGGACGACGTCTCCACCAAGATGGCGGCCCGGATGCTGCAGGCCCTGGGCTTTCTCGTGATCGAGGAGATTCTGGCCGACGGTACCCCGCGGCTGCTCCAGCGCGGCGAGACGCGCCAAGCCATGGACCGGCCCTGGAGGCTCTCGAAGCCGGCTTTCTCCGGCGAGATCGGCGTCCCCGACGGCCAGAGCCAGCTTTCAGTTTAGGTGCGGCCCAAAGCTCCGCGCACGAAGGCGAGCGCATCGGGGGAGGCCCATTCGGCCGGGCCTTTCAGGAGCGCCAGCTCGCAGCCGGCCGGATCGACCAGGAGCGTCGTCGGCAGGCCGACCACGTGACCGGACCTCTGAAGAACCTGGAGGAGCTTGCCCCCTGGATCGGCATAGTAGGTCAGGTTGTGGATGCCGTTGTCCTGGAGCCAGGCCTTGGGCTTCTCGGGGTTACGCGTATCCACGTTGATGGCCACGACCTGGAAGTCCTGGCGTCCCAGCTCCGCCTGCAGCCTGTCGAGCGCCGGCATTTCCTGGCGGCACGGAACGCACCAAGTCGCCCAGAGATTGACGAGGATCGTCTTGCCGCGGAAATCCGCCAGGCTCATCGCCTGACCGTCGGGACCCGTGAATCCGATGACGGGCGGCGGCTTCGGCACAGAGCTGACCCCGACTGCCGCGACTTCGCCCTTCGCCAGGGGCTTCAATTGCCCGGCGACCGCCTGCGCGGCCCGGCATTCGCCCGCCTGCGCGGTCGCGGGACCATGCTGGGAGAGACCATACCAAGCCCCGCCCGCGCCCACGAGACCGAGCGCCACGAGACCGATGAGCCAGGATTTCGTCCGCATTCCTTGGGATTTCCGTGCAGTGGACATGGGAACCGATGTGGCGCTTTTGTGCCTGAACCTCAAGCCTGAAGTGCCCTGGCGGGCCTGTCCGGCGATCACGATGGCGTGGCGGACGAGGCATGGCCGGAAACCCGCAGGAAAAGCCCCCTTGCCGGTCGGCTTCCCTCTCGCATCTGCGTCGGCTTGCCGTTATGGTGCGGCCACGTTTGGAGCCTCTCGATGTCGTCCAGCCTTGTCTTTACCCGCACCGCTCTGGTGGCGGGCCTTCTCGTCCTCGGTCTGTCGGCCTGCGGCCGCCGCGGCGCGCTCGAGCCGCCGCCGGATGGGTCCGCCCCCAAGGCCGAGCAGCAGGAGACCGGCCAGGGAGCGCTGCCCTCCCCCGTCGGGACGCCCCGCTCGAAAGCCAACCGCGCCTATACCATTCCCGACAAGCCCTTTATTCTCGACCCGCTTCTGTAGGCTGCCCGATGCATCATTTCGCCTACCGTGATGGTGTCCTCCACGCTGAGGACATCGACCTGCGCCGCCTCGCTGATGAGGTCGGCACCCCGTTCTACTGCTATTCCTCGGCGACCCTCGAGCGGCATTACCGCGTCTTCGCGGAGGCCTTCGCGGATACGGACGCCCTTGTCTGCTACGCCATGAAGGCGAATTCCAATCAGGCGGTCCTGAAAACGCTCGGCCGCCTGGGCGCGGGCATGGACATCGTCTCGGAGGGAGAGCTGCGCCGGGCGCTGGCGGCGGGCGTCCCGGGCGAGCGGGTCGTGTTCTCCGGCGTCGGCAAGACGCAGCGGGAAATGGCGTTTGCGCTCGACAGCGGCATCCTCTGCTTCAACGTCGAGTCCGAGCCGGAGCTCGAGGCCCTATCGGAAGTCGCCCTCTCCAAGGGAATGCGCGCGCCGGTTTCGATTCGCATCAATCCGGACGTGGACGCCAAGACCCACAAGAAGATCTCCACCGGCAAGTCCGAGAACAAGTTCGGTATCCCGATCGCCCGCGCCCGCGAGGTCTATGCGCGGGCGGCCGCGCTCAAGGGCATCGACGTGACCGGCGTCGACATGCATATCGGCAGCCAGATCACGGATCTCGATCCCTTCGACAATGCCGCGGCGCTCCTGGCCGAACTGGCGCGCGATCTCATGGCCGACGGGCACAAGCTGCACCACCTCGATCTCGGCGGCGGCCTCGGCGTGCCCTATCGCGAAGACAACGAGCCTCCACCGGATCCGCAGGCCTATGCGGCGATCATCAAGCGCCACACGAAGGACCTCGGCCTCAAGCTCGTCTTCGAGATGGGCCGCATGATCGCCGGCAATGCGGGCATCCTGGTCGCAAAAGTCATCTACGTGAAGGAGGGCGCGGACAAGACCTTCGTGATCGTGGACGCGGCGATGAACGACCTCATCCGCCCGACGCTCTACGATGCCCACCACGACATCAAGCCCGTGGTCGAGCCCGGGCCCGACGCCTCCCGCATCCTCGCCGACGTGGTCGGGCCCGTCTGCGAGACGGGCGATTATCTGGCCCTCTCCCGCGACATGCCCGCCGTGAAGGCCGGCGATCTCATCGCCGTCATGACGGCGGGCGCCTATGGGGCCGTGCAGGCCACCACCTACAACACCCGCCCGCTCGTGCCGGAAGTGCTCGTGCGCGGCCCGGATCACGCAATCGTGCGCCCGCGCCCCACTTACGAGGAACTGATCGGCCTCGATCGCATTCCCGGCTGGCTCGCGTAAACCATGGGACGATGCCCCTGCCTCCCAGGGCAGGCGGAGTTGCCCCAAGGCTTCGCACGAGGCTGCACTCCCGGCATCAAAATCGCCGATCGACCGAACTTCGGCCTCATGCTGGCGGTTATCCTCCAGAGACGGCGACCGCGGTTCCGCGAGCCCCGTCCGGCCGGGTCTTCTCGATGCTCTGCGCCATTTGACCGCTGGTCATCCGCGCGGGCCGTGCTAGCTTCCCTTCGGGGGTAGGCACAGAGACCGTGCAGCGGGAGACTTTTGGCATGAGCGAAGGCCCCAACCCGTCGCCAGCAGATACCCCCCTGAACCGGCGGTTCGGGCGCCTGGTCACCCATGCGCGCTGGTCCCTGTGGTGGGAAGAGGCCTGGCCACGGATCTGGCTGCCGCTTTCGATCATCCTGCTGTTCCTGACCTTGTCGTGGTTCGGCCTCTGGCTCGACGCCGCGCCGATCTGGCGGACGACGGGCCTGGCCCTCTTCGCGGCGGCCTTCATCCTGTCCCTCTGGCCGATCCTGCGCCTGCGGATGCCGAGCCGGACCAGCGCCCTCGACCGCCTGGACCGGGACACCGGCCTCACGCATGGTCCGGCCCGCGTTCTGGACGACACCCTTGCTATCGGAACGGGCGACACCGGCACCCGGGCGCTCTGGGCCCTGCATCGCAAGCGCGCGGAGGAGGCCATCGGCCAGATGCGGGTCGCCACGCCGCGTCCCGACATGCCGCGTCACGACCGCTATGCCCTGCGCGCGGCGGGCGTGCTGGCCCTGGTCACGAGCGCTTTCGTGGCAGGCCCCGAGATCGGGTCCCGCCTGGCGGCCGCCTTCGACTGGCGCCAGGTCCAGGTGGCAGGCCCGACTTTCCGCATCGACGGATGGATCGATCCGCCTCTCTACACCCGGATGCCGCCTCTGATGATCGATCTGGCCCGGGGCCAGTCGCTCCGCGCGCCCATTCATTCGACGGTCGTCATCCGCGTCGCTGGCGAAGGCAAGGCCGAGATCACTCCCGGCAAGGGGCTGACCGCCCTGCCGGCGAAGGGCAGCCAGCGCGCCGATCTGCGCGAGGAGCGCTACACGCTCGAGGGCAATACCGAGCTTTCGGTCAGCACGGGCTTCGCCCAGAGCACCACTCTCGCGATCGAGGCCATTCCCGACCGCCCGCCCGAGGTCGCATTCGCAGGACCGCCCGAGGTGAACGCGCGCGGCACTTTCACGCTCGTCTACAAGGGCAAGGACGATTACGGCATCGCCTCCCTCGAGGGGATCGTGGAGAGGGCCGACCAAGCCAAGGGACGATCCCTGGTGCCTGCGCCCCAGCTCACCCTCGCCGTGCCGAGCCGCGAGGACAACGCTCCCGAGACTCGCTCCCCCGTCGACCTGACCAATCATCCCTGGGCCGGCGCCCAGGTGAGGATCCGGCTGCGGGCCAAGGACGAGGCCGGGCAGGAGGCCACGAGCGAGCCGATCACCTTCACCCTGCCCCAGCGCCCGTTCACCAATCCCCTCGCCAAGGCGCTGGTGGAGCAGCGCCGCAACCTCGTCGTCGCGCCCGATGACCGCAAGCGGGTGCAGATCGCCCTCGATTCCCTCCTCATTGCGCCGGAAAGCTTCACGCCCCAATGGGGCGTGTTCATGGGCCTGCATCTCGGCACCGAACGCCTGCGCGCGGCCCGGACCGACGAGGCTCTGCTCGACGTGGCCGACTGGCTCTGGAACATGGCGCTTCAGATCGAGGACGGCGGCCTGTCCGATGCCGAGCGCGAGCTGCGCGCCGCCCAGGACAAGCTGAAGGAGGCCATCGAGCGCGGGGCGACGAACGAGGAGATCCGCCGTCTCACGGAAGAGCTGAGGCAGGCCATGGACAAGTTCCTGCGCGAATTTGCCCAGCGGATGCAGCAGAACCAGCAGAGTCAGGACCAGAACCAGCGCACCCCGGACCGGGTGATCTCGCAGGACGATCTGAACCGCATGCTGAAGCAGATGGAAGACGCCATGCGCCGCGGCGACATGGCTGAGGCCCAGCGCCTCCTCGAGCAGCTGCGCAACATCCTGGAGAACCTCCAGACCGCGCAGCCCAATGGCCGCATGACCGACCCTCTCGGGCGCGAGATGAACCAGGCGATGCGCGACCTCGAGGACATGGCCCGGGACCAGCAGAACCTGCGGGACGAGACCTTCCGGAACGGCCAGAACCGGCGCATGCAGCAGGGCGACCGGAACTCGCCCCGCCAGGGCCAGAGGCAGCGGCAGCAGGGCCAGCGCCAGCAGGGTCAGCAAGGCCAGCGGGGTCAGCAAGGCCAGCAGCAGGGAGAGGACGGCCAGGAGCAGGCCGAGAACGGCCAGGGCGGCGAGAACCAGGATCCCTTGGGCCTCGGGCAGCGGCAGCAGGCTCTGAGGGAGCGGCTGCAGGACATGCAGCGGCGGATGCAGGGCCTCGGCATGGAGAACGAAGAGGGGCTCGGCGAGGCCGAACAGGCCATGCGCGAGGCCGAAGGCGCCCTCGGCCAGGGGCAGGACGGCCCCGCCGTCGATGCGCAGGGCCGGGCCTTGGAGGGCCTGCGGCGCGGCATGCAGGGCATGGCCCAGCAAATGCAGCAGATGCAGGGCCAGGGCACCGAGCAGGCCGGCGATCAGCAGGGCCAGGGCGATCCGCAGGGTCGCGGGCAGACGGGACAGCGCGACAGCGATCCCCTGGGGCGGCCGACCCGCAGCCGGGACTACTCGGACGGGCGGGTCCGCGTGCCGGAACTCAATGAATCCGCCGCGCAGCGTGCGCAGCGGATTCTCGACGAGCTGCGCCGCAAGCTGGGTGATCCGTCACGGCCCCAGGAGGAGCTGGAATATTTCGAGCGGCTGCTGCGGCGGAATTGGGATTGAAAACTGCCTCTTCGGTCCTTACGGGTTCGGGCAGGGTCCCCGGACCTTCTAAGGAATTCAGATGAACGGCTTCATTGATCTCATCGTGCCGGTCGCGGTTCTGGCCGTGGCCTTCGTGCTGCTCCTCGGCCTCGTCAACATGCTGCGCGGCGGAAGCGCCAACAGGTCGCAGCATCTCATGCGCCTGCGCGTTCTGCTTCAGTTCATAGCGATTATCCTGATCATGGGCGTGATCTGGTGGCGGGCGACCTGAGGCGTGCCGTCGAGTGTTCGCCGACGGCCGCTGCGCCCGGGATCGCAGAACTTGCCGCATCAGACCGGCTTGCGGCGCAGCCGCTCTGATCAGGATTGGAAGTGCCCCGTCCGCCGAAGGATCAGAGCATCGGACGTGGATGCGAGCCCACGCCCGATGCTGTCAACGATTGTCAGAGGATGAAGTCGGTGCCGGCGAAGGTATGGGCGCCCACGGCCTTGATGGTGAAGTCGGCGTAACCGTCGCCGTTGGTATCGCCCGCAACATACGTGTTGCCGCTCGACTGGTAGGCCTTGAGTTCCCCCGCGACCTTGTGGAAGCCCTGCGTGCCGATGAAGGTGAACGCCTGATTCCCGTACGTGCGGGTATTGGCATCGATGCCCGACAGATCGATCTTGTCGATGCCCTGCACGAAGTCTCCGATGGTGTCGCCGTTGGCTTCCGATGCCGTGTCGAACACGAAGGTGTCGCTGCCGGATCTGCCCCAGAGGACGTCCTTGCCGCCGTTGCCGTTGAGGGTATCGTTGCCGGCCGTTCCGTAGAGCGTGTTGTTATAGCTGTTGCCTACGATGGACTGTCCGGCGGTCGTCGGAGACGTCGTGGTCGTCGTCGGGGTGGTGGTGGTCGTGGTGCCGAAATCGTCCGTCTCGGCCCTCTCCGTGGCGTTCGGCGTGCCGAAGTCCTCTGTCACGAACACGACGTTGTAGCCGTTGATCGTGCCCTCCTTCAGGCCGATGCCGATTTCCTCGAAGGAACCGTTGACGATGTTGGCGTAGTGACCAGGCGAATTCATCAGGTTGGTGTGCAACTGCCGGACCGTCGTCTCCGTCAGCGGTCCGCTCACGTAGGCAATGTTCTCGCCCCAGCCCTGCCATCCATAGCCGGCCGCCGTTATACGGTCGCCCGCGCTCGAGCCATTCAGCCCGGTGTGGGAGAAGGTGTCGGTCTGGTCCATCCAGGCGCTGTGGGCATCGGCGGCATCCAGAAGTTCGCCGTCGAACGTAAGTGCCTTGACCCCGGCATTGGCGCGGGCCTCGTTAACAAGCTGTAGAAAGAGGGATTCCAAACTGGTTGGCGTAGTCATTCCTGCAAATGCCCCTTGGATAAATTGGTTAGGTTTACATTCCGCAACGCTGGATGTTTCTGGTAAATCTTGGGAATGTGTGGCTACGCTTCGCCCACCAATGTGTTGACAATGTGATTACTCCCGAGGTGCCGTTCTCTTCGCCAGCGGCTCCGGTCTTCTCCCGGGCTTCGCAGCCACGGCACCGCCTCTGCCGCCCGCTCGCGACGGGATCGCATGGTCAGTCGATGCTGAAGAGTATGGGACCGTCAGGCCGATGCGAGAGCTTGTCGGTCAGCCGGACGCCTCTTCCAGCACCGCGGGTCCGGCGAGATCCAGACGGATCTTGCCCCGGCCGATCCGCATCAACTGGACGGGGGCAGCCTTCTCCTCAAGTCGCCGCCGGAGAAGGAGCAGGCGCGTTTCGAGATTGTCCTTGATGTCCGGCAGGCGCAGTTCCTCGGAAAGCCGGATCTCTCGATTGGTGAACTCCGTGCGCCCCTCCCGCAGATGGATGCGGAGCAGATGCATCAGGAGCCGCCCGGGCACCCCTTTGATCAGGTACTCATTGTCGATGAAGATGCTGTCGTCATATGCATAGTGAACGACCTGGAAGCCTCGTCCCGTCATTCCGGGCCGGTCTGTGGCCTTTGGGGCATTTGAAGGCGCTTCGCCAGTTTCGGTCTCGGCGAGCGCGAGGGCCGATGCCGCCTGCATCGCGACGATCGCGAGCGCCGCTTCATCCTTCCTGGTGAAGGCGAGCCGCTGGGAACTCTCCAGAAACAGCACGCCACGCACGACTCCATGCGCGATCATCGGCAACGCCACCTGGCTCATGGCATCCGGCATTCCCGGCAGGGCGATGTTTCGGGTGCGGTTCTCCTCGTCCGACGAGGCACGAACCGCAGAGCCGAAGCGCCGGATCCGGCTCATGTCGCTGACCCGCACGGGACGCCGCACTGTGGCCGCCGTTCCGATCACCCCTTCACCGACCAGCACCTCCGAGCCGATCCCGCTCCGGTCGTATCCACGGCTGCCGAGAGTGATGAGCCGTTCGCCAGACGGTTCCCTCAGCAGAAGCATGGCATGGGCGAAGGTGAATTCCTGGCGGAGTCCATCCAGGACGGCATCGATGATGCTGCCGACCTCGGCCGCCTCGGAAATCCTGCGGACGACCGCGGCCGCGGCCATGAGTTGAGGCCCCTCTTCCTGCGAGGCTATGTCCTGACGCGGCTTCGGCGAGCGGACCGCATGCACCGCCCTCACCCGATAGATGTCGACGCCGCGCAGCCGCATGATGCCGCCCATGCCCACCTGGGTGCTGGTTGCCTGGAGTTGGATCGCCATCTCCTCGAAAAGCTCGCCGCCATCGAGTGTCTGCTCGAAGGTCACGTCGAGCCGATATTGTCCGCCATCCCGAGGGTCGACGATCAGCACGGCAGCGGCGGGATTTGCCCGCACGTTCATGGCCGTTTTGGAAAAGAACTGATTGGACAGGGCCACGCGTTCGTCGTCGACCAGCACCACATGCGACAGGTAGGAAATGTTCGGCGTGCCATCAGGTGCCGCGGTGGCGATGATGGACGGAATCACGCCCTCGAAGCAGGAGGCGAGGTCACGGAGCCGGATCGTCATGAGAGCCGCTCGATGAGCCGGCCTGCCTTGGCGCCGGGCGTCTGCACGAAGATCTCCTGTACCGAAAGGCGCAACGCGACCAAGTCCCGGTCGACGAGCCAGGGCGCCACGATCTGCCTCTCCAGCCCGAGCGCACCCAGGGTTGACGCCATGCCGTCCATATAGCGCCGTGCCAGAGCGGCGTGTTCGGCCGTAGTCGGAATGATCGTGGCGTGCCCCTTTACCTGGTAGGACACATAGTCCGACGGCCGCGCAAAGGTGACGGCAAGCCGGCCATTGGCTCCAACATTCGCCACTGTCTTTGGCCATTGCCACTCAGAGACCACCAGATCGGCACAGCCTTCCTCTCTGCGCACGACGGCCCCGATGGCCCGCGCAATCTCGGGCACGAGCGCATGATCGCAGGTGCCCAGAATGATCATCACCGGGCTGGCCATGAAGGCCGCGAGGTCTTGGTCGATGAGCACGCTTCGAGGTCTCCTCCCGGTGAAGCATAGCGGCTTAGCAATCTTTTAGGAAACCGGCACAGGTCGCTTAGGAAGCATTTAGGAAACGCGGAGCGCAGATTGGCCTATGCCGTGAGCCCTCAAAGAAGGAGCCCACGATGACAGATACCGCCTCCCGAGAAATGCCGAGCAATGCCGTTGCCATTATCGGCGCCGGACCAGCCGGCCTGGTGACCGCCCGCTGGCTGGCGAGCCATGGCTTCGAGCCCATTCTGTTCGAGGCTGCAGAGCGGCCCGGAGGGCAGTGGAACGGTGCCTCTTCGCTGAGCGGTACCTGGCGCGGCATGCGCACCAATACCAGCCGCGTCATGACGCGCTTTTCGGATCTCGATCATCCGAACGGAACACCGGTCTACCCGAGTCGGGACGACATCCATGCCTATCTGGAACGCTATGCCGATCATTTCGGACTCATGCCGCGGATCCGCTGCCGCACCTGGGTCGAGCGGCTTGAGAGGAGCGACGGCGGATGGCTTCTCCGCTCGCGCCGTGACGGCGAGGTCCGGACCGAACGCTTCGCCCGCGTGGTGGTGGCGTCGGGCCGCTATGTGGCCCCGGAGGTTCCCGCTGTGCCAGGGCTCAACGGCTTCACGGGCGCGCTCGGGACAGCCCACGCCAGCCAGTACGACGGCGGTCATGTTTATCGCGGCAAGGACGTGCTGGTCGCCGGTTGCTCGATCAGCGCACTGGAGATCGCCTCCGATGTCGCCCTGTCCGGCGCGCGCAACGTGACGGTCTGCTACCGGCGGCAACGCTATGTCCTTCCCAAGCTGCTGGCCGGTGTTCCGACCGACCACGTCATGTTCACGCGAGCGGCGGCGCTCGCAGGCGACATCCTGCCGCCTGACGATCTCGCGGCCGGACTGAAGGCGACCGTCCTTCGCGTGGCCGGGTCGCCTGACCGGTTCGGCGCGATGGCGCCCGACGAGAACATCTTCGTGGCCGGGATCACGCAGTCACAGCACTTCCTCCCCCTTGTGGCCGAAGGCCGCATGGCCGTTCGTCCCTGGATGGCGGCCGTCGACGGACGCTCTGTCGAGTTTGCCGATGGCAGCAAGGACGCGTTCGACGCCATCCTGTTCGGTACCGGCTATCGCCTGTCGCTGCCCTTCCTTGCGCCGGAGGTGGCGGCGACGCTCGGCCTCGACCACACCCATCTGGACCTGTGCGACCATACATTCCATCCGGAGCTCGAAGGGCTCGCCTTCGTGGGCCTCTACGATCAGGTCGGACCGCTCTTCCCGGTTCTCGAACTCCAGGCACGCTGGATCGCCTATGCGTGGGCGGGTGTGGTCCCGGGGCCGAGCCGCGAAGCGCTGGCCGCGGGCCTGGCGCGGAGCCGCGCGCTGCGTGGAGGCCCCCAGACCCTTCCGATGCAGGTGCTGGCGCTGCTCTTTGCGCGCAATGCCGGCGTGGAGCCGGATCTCGGCCGCTGGCCGGAACTGGAACGGGCGCTGCTCTTCGGCCCGCTCTCGCCGGTCTCCTTCCGTCTGCAGGGGCCCGACAGCCTTGAGGCCGCGCCGGAGCTGACGGCGGCTGCGGCCGCCGCCTTCGGGGCGATCCGCTCGCCGGAGATGAACGATGAGGAACGCGGCCTGAGGGATCTGGTCACGAGGTCCGCCGCATCCCGCGCGGCCTGATCGGAAGACCGAACGGGGCGATGCGTTGTCGCATGCGCGGCAGCGCATCGCCCGGCTTTCACGTCTGGAACTCCGTACGACCGGACGAGCCCGGCTACCCCGATGGGCGCTGGCAGATTGCCTCTCGATTGCCATGCAGGCCAAGGTCTGGAACCATGGCCCGAAACCGGGAGGACGCCTATGGACACACAACAGGTTCGTCTAAGTCATTTGTCCCATGGTGGCGGCTGCGGCTGCAAACTGGCGCCGGCCGTTCTTCAGCAACTCCTTGCCGAGCAGCCTGCCGCCGGGCCGTTTCGGCAACTCCTCGTCGGCACCGAGACGGCGGACGATGCGGCCGTCTGGCAACTGAATGACGAGACCTGCATCATCGCGACCACGGACTTCTTCATGCCGATGGTGGACGATCCATTCGATTTCGGGCGCATTGCAGCCACCAATGCGATTTCCGACGTCTATGCCATGGGCGGCCGCCCGATCATGGCGCTTGCGATCCTCGGCATGCCGTTGGGCAGGATCGCAACGGGAACCGTCCGCGAGATCCTCAAGGGCGGCGCCTCGATCTGCGCTGAGGCCGGTATTCCAGTGGCGGGCGGCCATTCCATCGATTGCCCCGAGCCGGTCTACGGCCTTGCGGTTATCGGAACGGCGAAGCCCAGCGAAGTTCGCCGCAACAGCGGCGCCAGGGCCGGAGATGCGCTGATCCTGACGAAGGCCCTCGGCGTCGGCATCTATTCGGCCGCCTTCAAGAAGGATGCGCTCTCCCCTTCCGCCTATGCGGAGATGATCGCCTCCGTCACCCTTCTGAACAGGATCGGCGCCGAGCTTGCGCAGGACCCCGATGTTCATGGCGTCACCGATGTGACCGGTTTCGGCATTCTCGGCCACGGCCTTGAAATGGCGCGTGGTTCTGGATTGAGCCTGATCATCGACCGCGTCCGCCTGCCGTTGTTCCGCGAGGCTGAGAAGCTTGCACGCGAAGGCTACGTCACCGGCGCTTCGGCGCGGAACTGGGAGAGCTACGGAGCCGGCATCCTGCTGCCCGACGGACTCGAGCTTTGGCAGAGACAGCTTCTGACAGATCCTCAGACCTCTGGCGGTCTCCTCATCGCCTGCAAAAAGGAGCGCGCCGAACAGATCCTCGGTCGGATCGCCGACGCCGGCTGCCCATCAGCCCGGATCGTCGGCTCCGTGGAGGAAGGCCCCCCTCAGGTCAAGGTGATCTGACCGATACCGGAACCCGCCGCGCGTCGCAACGTTGCTCCGACAGCTTGGCGCATCGTACGGAACCGGAGGTCCGCGTCAGCGAATAGTGGATCCGGTTTTCCGGTTCAACGATGCGTGACTTCAGCAAGTGAGCATCGGACCGAAAAATGGAACGCATTTCTGGATCCGGTGCTCTAGCCAAGAGGAGGCCCGCGCATGCGTATTTTCCTGATTCTTGCCGTCGCGGCCGTCGGCCTGTCGACGCCATGCCGGGCGCAACAGGCGGCTCAGAGCCCCTGCCCGGAGGAACCCGCGACGACGGCCGCCACTGCGCCCGATCCGGGCAGCCATGCCTCCGGCACCTCGCCGGGAACGGCGGGATCAACCGGCTGGACGGGGGGCACGGGCGGTTCCTACATCGGCACGGCTCCGAAAGGACCGACTCCGGAGTCGCCGTCGGAGCATCCGGCGACTGCGAGCGGCCTCGACCCGATGAAGAGCGGCGCGGCGTCCGGTTCGGCGCGCGGCTGCGGGCCGTCTCGTTGATAGCGGCGTGGACTGGCGGGCTGTTGAGGCATCGGACGTCAATTCGCATCTGGGTCAGGTGCATTCATTCCGTTTTTGCTTCAGCGCCTGTGACAGGCCGGCGACGATGGCGGAAGAGAGTGGGAGTCGAACCCACCTAGGACCGGCTCGCGGCCCCACCCGGATTTGAAGTCCGGACGCCCCACCGGGGACGCTTCTCCTCCATGATCCTTCTCGAGCGGCTGGATCACGCGAAAAAGATCCAGCCGATGTGGATTGATGCGGCGAAGATCGCCGCGGCGCAAGGTGACGCCGTGACGGTCGAAGAACTCGAGGATCTGAATGGCAACCTTGCGCCCGTTGAGCACCCGGTCGCGGAACTGCGCGGCGGTGAACTGCCTGTCGGGCGCATGCAGCGCGAGATCCTGGACGATGCCGACCATCTCGGCAACGGTATCGCGCAGGAAGAAATGATCGTGAGCCACTTCGTCGAGCTGCCCGAGGCGGCTGAGCAACTTGCAGAGAGTGCGGATTTCACCCTCTGGCACACTGAGCATGTCGGCGATGTCGCGAACGCGAGGGGGGCGAAAACGCTCCTCGCCCGAGAGCAGCGGACGAATCGTCCGCCATAGACGCTCGTTGGATTCATCGAGGCGCACTTCATGCTCCGGAAGGCGCACCCATGAGCCGTCGACCTTGATCCGGCCGGCCGCGACGAGAGCCTGCAGCGCGGTCCGGAACGCCGGAGCCGGCAGGCGCGGCTCACATTGAAGGCGCAGGCGCTCGAATCCTATACCCTGCAGATCCGGCTGCTCCGTGTGGAATTGCCCGACAATGCCGGTCAGGCCTGCCTCGAAGGCCTGCCAGCGATCGCTCGCGAGCGCGAGGAACGCCGCAGGGCCGGCCGCGAGACGCACCAGGCCGAGTTGATCGGCGATGTCGGTTGCGGTCGCAAGGGACATGGCCCTATCCCGGGCGAATGCCGAGAGATCGAAAGAGTACGGCCGCGTCAGGACGAGGCTTTTCATGGCCGCAGCCGGATCGGCCTGTGCCAGAGCCAGGAGCTGCGCACGACGCTCGTCCCCGCGCCTGTGGCGGGCGGGCGCGCGCAGATCAATGAAGAAGCCGCCTCCGATGGTCCTTTGGGCGGACGTGTCCCGCAGCACGAAGGTGTCCTGCGCGGAAGCGGCGATCGGCCGGTCGAGGACAAGCTGAACCAGCTTCCTCTCCCCGGGCGGGATCGGATCGTCCTCCAGAAGAACGATCCGCGCTCCGACCTCCACGGCCGCATGATGCAAGCGGACGGGAAACCATTGGCCGACCGGCTTCTTCTCGCTCGAAAGGATGCGCAGGCTCGCATCGATCCGGTCCGTCGGCCCATGCAGCTCGGGCGCGAGCACCATGTCGCCCCGGGCGACGCTGTCCTTCGAGACACCTTCCCCGGCCAGATTCAGGGCGCAGCGCTGACCTGTGGCGCCGCGCTCCGCCGGGCGGTTCTGGGCGTGGATCGACCGCACCCGAGCCGTGCGTCCGGACGGACTGATGACGACGTGATCGCCGACGGCTACGGTGCCGGACAGAACGGTTCCCGTCACCACCGTGCCCGCGCCGGCAAGGACGAAACTGCGGTCGACAGAGAAGCGGAAGAGGCCGGCGGCGTCCCGCTCCTTCCCGGCGGCAGCCGCGGCGCGCAGGTGCCGCTTCAATGCTTCGATCCCCTCGCCCGCGACAGAGGAGACGGGGATGATCGGAGCCTCGGCCAACGTCGTGCCGGCAAGGACATCGCGAATTTGCGCGCAGGCCGCGGCACGGCGCTCCTCACCGGCGAGATCGGCCTTGCTGAGCACGACGACGCCTTGCCCGATCCCCAGGATGTCGAGGATGGCCAGATGCTCCAGGGTCTGCGGCTTCACGGCATCGTCGGCCGCCACGACGAGCATGACGAAGTCGATGCCGCTCGCGCCTGCCACCATGGTATGGACGAAACGCTCGTGACCCGGCACGTCCACGAAGCCGATCACGTCGCCATCGTCCTGCGGCCAGTAAGCGAAACCGAGATCGATGGTGATGCCACGCGCCTTTTCTTCCTTGAGACGGTCCGCGTCGGTTCCCGTCAGCGCTTTGACGAGCGCCGTCTTGCCGTGATCGATGTGTCCCGCCGTGCCGACGATCATGGGGCTCCCCCGAACCGGAGAGACGAAAGATTTTCCAGAAACAGGGCTTCGTCTTCCAGACACCGGAGATCCAACACGAGGGCGCCCTCGGCCACACGGCCGATCACAGGCCATGGCAGGCGCCGGAAAGCAGCGCTCAACTCTTCGACCGCCCGTCCGCCTCCCTTCGGCTTCAGGGAGAGCCCGCAGCTCGGGATCGTATCGAGCGGCAGCGCCCCGGAGCCGATCTGGCTCCGGCATGGCACGGCTTTGACGGCCACGTCGGCTCCCAGAATCCCGGTCAGAGCGGCCGCGAGATGATCCGCCTGCCGCCGTATCGCCTCTACGGGCCGCGACAGGAGGCGCATGGTCGGGAGCCTGTCCGCAAGCCGATCGGGATCACGGTAAAGCTTCAAGGTCGCCTCGCAAGCCGCGAGCCGCACCTTGTCCACTCGCAATGCGCGCTTCATGGGATTGCGGTTGATGGCCGCAATGAGGTCCTTGCGACCGACGATGAAGCCTGCCTGCGGCCCGCCGAGAAGCTTGTCGCCTGAAAACGTGACGAGGTCCGCGCCCTCTTCGACGGCCTCGCGGACGGTTGGCTCCTTCCTGAGGCCGAACCGGGAGAGGTCGACGAGCGTGCCCGAACCGAGATCGTTGACGAGCGGAACGTCATGCCGATGTGCGATCTGCGCGAGATTGCGGGCACCGACCTCGGCCGTGAATCCTTCGATCCGGTAATTCGACGTATGGACCTTCAGGACCAGTCCGGTCTCGGGGCCCATCGCATCCACGTAGTCGCGCACATGAGTGCGGTTCGTCGTTCCAACCTCGCGCAGACGCGCCCCCGCCCTCGCCATGATCTCAGGCATGCGGAAAGCCCCACCGATCTCGATGAGCTCTCCACGGGAGACTATGGCCTCCTTGTCCTGAGCGAACGTATTGAGGACGAGAAGGACCGCAGCCGCATTGTTGTTGACGAGGGTCGCATCCTCCGCACCCGACAATTCGCATACGAGGGCTCGGACATGATCGTCTCGCTCGCCTCTCTTGCCGCTGTCGAGATCGAATTCCAGGGAGACGGCATGACGCATCGCGGCGACTGCGGCCTCGACGGCTTCCTCTGCGAGGATCGCGCGGCCGAGATTCGTATGCAGCACCGTGCCGGTGAGATTGAAGAGCGGCTTCAGCCGCGTACCCGCCCGCGCCGCGAGACGGGACAGAACCGAGGAGACGATAATCCTCTCGTCGATACCGGTTCCGGGGCGCAGTTCCTCGCGAAGCGCGGCAAGAGTTTCGCGAATGGCCCGCGCGGCTTCCGGGCGGCCGTGTTTCTCCACCAGCGCAGCAATGTCCGGGTGGCGCAACAAACGGTCGACGGACGGAAGGCCGCGCAACGGAGACAGGACCGCCTCGGCCATGCTCAGAACCCGAGCAGGAAAGGATTGAAACTGCCCCGGCGGTATTCCCCCTCCCGCAGAAGAAGATCGAGCCCGAGGCTGGCAATGTCGTCCGCAACCGGATCCAGAGCCGGATCCTTCTGCTGATAAAGGATCTTCACATAGCCTCGACAGCTGTCGCAGCATTCAGCCTTGACCGTTCCGGGGCCGCCCTCGATTTCCTGATACCCCACTCCTTTTCCGGATCCGCACAGCACGCACTTCACGCGCACCACATTCCACAGCGTGCCACACAGGGAACAGGCGCAGTAGCGTGTGCCCTCGGCTTCCATCCATCCGACGACGAGGGATGAAACCGGCGGGCCGCCGCAGCAGGGGCATGCACCGTCGCCGATCCGCGCGAGCCTGCTCTCGTCGAGTCCTGCCGCCAGCCGGGCGAAATGAACCTGCAGTCCCGCCGCCACATAGACATGCTCCGCAATGGCATCGGCCGGAATGGCATCCGTCAGAACGTCGCGGACGATACCGTGCATCTGCTCGGGCGCGGCCGCTTTCACCCGCTCCAGGGCGGCCTGCGCCTCGGCCGGCTTGGCGAGGGGCGCGACCGCATCGAACAGCCGGTTCAGGGTTTCGCTCAGCACATCGTCCGGCGCGATCCGGTTCCGGTCGAGCGGCGGCATGCCGAATTCCCGGGCACGGTCGAGCGCATCCACGGGCGGACGTTCGGGCTCCGGCAGGCCATCCTGAATGCTGCACTGCGCCGCCGCTATGCCTGCGACGAAGTGCAGATAGGGAGCAAGGTCGCTTGCCGTCGCCAGGAATTCGAGGCGCTCCCCGCGAGCTTGGAACAGTCTGCGCGGATCGGGAAGCCGGGCGAATGGCGGAGCTGGAACGCGGCCGATGGCGGCGGGATTGGGCTCGACGGAACCTGGATGTGTCATGCAACCTCACGAACCGCACGGGTCACGTGTCAGAGCCTCTACTCGGCGGGCGCCGCCGGTTTCTTGAATCTATGGCGTTCCGCCAGTTCCTTCAACCAGCGGCGATGATGCCGCCAGGCCCATCCTCCCGTTACCGAACCGCGCGTCATGGCGCGGAGCGTGCCCCGCGCCCAGATCACCGCATAGACATGGACGATCCAGATACAGATGAGCGCGACCGCCGCGAGTGAATGCAGGAGGACCGCGACACGCTTCTGCGGAATGGTGGTCCATTCGTAGAAATATTGATCCCAGATCGCGAGCCCCGTGAGGATCAGGGCAACGATCAGGAAAGACATGATCCAGAAATTGAACTTCTGGATCGGGTTGTACCGCCCCACCTCGGGAAGATTCTCCTCGTGCCCCGCGATCAGATCATTGGTATGCGCGAGCCATTCCTTGTCCGATTTCTCCGGCATGTTGGCGCGCCAGAAGCGAATGAACAGCCCCGCGAAACTGAAGAACAGAACGACGCCGATCCACGGGTGAATGGCGCGAGCGCTCTGCCCGCCCCCGAACAGGCCGGTGAGGAAGAACAGCGACGGGTGGAAGAAAGCGAGGCCCGACAACGCAAGAAGAATGAGCGATCCCGCCGTGATCCAGTGGTTGGCCCGCGCGCCCAGATTGTACCGGTCCACGACGACCGGCTTGCCGGGATGGATCGCATCTTCCTTCTCGATGCCCGCCGCCATCAGACCTTCTCCTTCACGAGATCTTCGGCCTTATCCTCATCCTCCCGCGCGACGCGGTTGGGACCGACCAAAGCCGAATGAAGCACGCCGGCTGCCGCCGCGATGCCCATAGCCGCGAAGCCAAGATACTTCGTCATCCCCTTCCAGGCATTCACGACTGGACTGATCTTCGGCTCCTTCGGCAGGCCGGAATAGATCTCCGGCTGGTCGTTGTGATGAAGAACGTACATCACGTGCGTGCCGCCCACTCCCGGCGGGTCGTAGAGACCGGCTTTCTCGTAGCCGCGGGACTTGAGGTCCTCAATCCGGCTGTCGGCCAGCTTCTTCATGTCCTCCTTCGTGCCGAAGGAGATCGCGTGGGTCGGGCACGCCTTCGCGCAGGCCGGCCCCTGCCCGACCGCGACGCGGTCCGAGCAGAGCGTGCATTTGTAGGCCGTGTGATCGACTTTCGAGATTCGCGGGATGTTGAAAGGGCAGCCCTTGATGCAGTAGCCGCAGCCGATGCAGTTCTCGTGGACGAAATCCACGATGCCGTTGGAGTACTGAACGATGGCACCCGGCGCCGGGCAGGCCTTCAGGCAGCCCGGATCCTCGCAATGCATGCAGCCATCCTTTCGGATCAGCCATTCGAGGTTCCCTGTCTGCGGGTTCTCCCATTCCGCGAACCGCATCAGGGTGAACATGTCGGGCGTCAGGTCGTGGGGGTTCTCGTAGATGCCCGTATTGGTCTCCATTTCCGGGTGGGTGTCGTTCCACTCGATGCATGCCGACTGGCAGGCCTTGCAGCCGATGCATTTCGACACGTCGATGAGTTTCGCGACCGGCTCCAGCTGCCTTGCGGGAGGCGGAATCGTGGACGCGGAGCGGCGAACGAGATCCCGCTCCGTCAGGTTCGCGGCGGTGGCGGAGACCGGAGGATTGCTGGTCGCGGTATGGGGGCTTGGTTCCATTCCACTTCTCCTCAGGCCGTCGCCGGGGCCGCCGTGGGTTCGATGTTGACCAGAAACGCCTTGTATTCAGGCGTCTCGATATTGGCGTCGCCCACGAAAGGCGTGAGGGAGTTCGGTCCCCAGCCCTTCCGCGCCTGGCCGGTGAAGCCCCAGTGCAGCGGAATGCCGATCACATGGACGGGCTTGCCGTCGCACATGAGAGGCTTGATGCGTTTCGTGACCACGGCTTTGGCCTTCACCTCGCCGCGCTTGGACCACACCCGCACCCATGACCCGTGCGCGATGCCCTTCTCCGCGGCGAGCTGCTCCGAGATCTCGACGAAGAATTCCGGCTGAAGCGTCGCGTTCACACGGTTGTGCTTCGTCCAGTAATGGAAATGCTCCGTGAGCCTGTAGGAGGTCGCCGCATAGGGGAACTCCTCGGATGTGCCGAACTGGGCCACGTCATCCTGGAAGATCCGCGCCACCGGATTGCCCCGGATCTTTGGCGCGATCACGTTGGCGATGGGGGCTTCGAACGGCTCGTAGTGGACCGGGAACGGCCCTTCCCGCATGAGGCCGCGGGCGAAGAGACGCGACACGCCCTCCTGGTTCATGATGAAGGGGCCGACCACGTCGGGCTTGGCATTGGGGGCAATGTCCGGAACGTCGTAGCCGGACCATTTCGTCCCGTCCCACGCGATCAGCTTACGGGACGGATCCCACGGGTTGCCCTGCAGGTCCGCCGAGGCGCGATTGTAGAGAATGCGCCGGTTGAGCGGCCAGGAGAACGACCAGTTTGGATAGGCGCCCGTATCGTCCGGATCGGTGTTGTCCCGACGCGCCATGTTATTGCCGGCCTCGTTGAAGCAGCCCGAATAGATCCAGCAGCCGCAGGCGGTGGTGCCGTCGTCGCGCAGGACCGAGAAATTGACAAGCTGCTTGCCCTTCTCGGCCACCACCTTGGCGGAATCCGCCGGATCGTAGAGCGTCTCGACCGCATAGCCGTTGAGTTCCTTCGCGAGCTCCTCCGGCGACGGCTCGTTCGGATCCTTATAGCTCCAGGTGAGGTTGAGGATCGGATCCGGGAAGGGTCCGCCCTCCTTCTCGTAGAGCGCGCGCAGCCGGCGATAGATCTGCGCCATGATCCATGTGTCGTGCTTCGCCTCGCCGGGAGGGGTTCCACCCGCCCAGTGCCATTGCAGCCAGCGGCCCGAATTGACGAGCGCGCCCTCATCCTCCGCGAAGCAGGTGGCGGGAAGCTGGATCACCTCCGTCTGGATCGAAGAGGGATTCACGTTGTTGTATTCGCCGTGGTTCTCCCAGAACCGGGACGTTTCCGTGTCCAGGGGATCCATGGTGACGAGCCATTTCAGCTTCGACAGGGACTCCGTGATCTTCTGCCGGTTCGGGAAGGCCAGAAGCGGGTTGAACCCCTGGCAGAAATACCCGTTCACCTTGCCCTGGTGCATCATCTCGAAGATGCGCAGCACGTCGTAGGCCGGAACGTCGAGCTTGGGCAGGTAATGATAGGCGAAGTCGTTCTGCGCCGTGGCGGCATCGCCCCACATGACTTTCTGGAAGCTGACGAAGAACTTCCTGTAGTTCTGCCAGTAGCTGGTCTGGTTCGGCCGCAGCGGCTTGAACGCCCGGCTCGACATGTAGGTGGTGAAATCGGCCTCCTTCTCCACCGGAATGTTAAGGTAGCCGGGGATGAGGTTCGACATCAGGCCGATATCGGTGAGGCCCTGAATGTTCGAATGCCCGCGCAGGGCATTCATGCCGCCGCCACGCACGCCGATATTGCCGAGGATGAGCTGCAGCATCGCCATGGCGCGGATGTTCTGCGACCCCTTGGAATGCTGCGTCCAGCCGAGCGCATACATGGACGTCATGGTCTTCGTCGGAGACGAGCACTCCGCGATCATCTCGGCCACTTTCAGGAATTTCTCCTTCGGTGTGCCGCAGATGCGCTCGACCATCTCGGGCGTATAGGTCGCGACATGGGCCTTGAGCAGGTTCCAGACGCAGCGCGGATTCTGCAGCGTGTCGTCGACCACGGCAAAGCCGTCCGGCCCGATCTCGTATTCCCAGGTCGAGCGATCGTAGTCGCGCTTGTTCTCGTCATAGCCCGTGAACAGGCCGTCGTTATAGACGAAGCCCTCCTTTACCACATAGGACGCATTGGTGAAGGCTCTCACGTACGGCCACTGCACCTTGTCTTTCTGGATACAGTAATTGATCACGCCGAGCAGGAACGCGATGTCGGTACCCTGCCGGATGGGAGCATAGAAGTCGGAGACCGACGCGGAGCGTGTGAAGCGCGGATCGACGACGATGAGCTTTGCACCGCGATTGGCCTTCGCCTCCGTCACCCATTTGAAACCGCACGGGTGCGCCTCGGCGGCATTGCCGCCCATGATGACGACGAGATCCGTGTTCCGGATATCCGTCCAAGAGTTGGTCATCGCGCCACGACCGAAAGTTGGGCCCAGACTGGACACCGTGGGGCCGTGTCAAACGCGCGCCTGATTGTCGAATGCAACGATTCCTGTGCTGCGGACGACCTTGTAGGTCAGCCATGCGGTTTCGTTCGTGCTGGCAGAGGCGGCCAGGAAGCCGACCGTCGTCCAGCGATTGACGGGAACGCCGGCTGTATTCGTGGCGATGAAGTTCGCGTCGCGATCGTCCTTCATCAGCCGGGCGATGCGATCGATCGCCTGGTCCCAGGACACCCGCTCGAACCTGTCGGAGCCGGGCTTGCGGATCATCGGATATTTCAGGCGGGTTTCCGCCTTCACGAAATCCTTGAGCGCCGCGCCCTTCGGGCAGAGCGTTCCGCGGTTCGTCGGGTGGTCCGCATCGCCCTCGATATGGACGATCTCGGCCGTCTCGCCCTTCCGGAGATCACCCTTCGAATACATGATGATGCCGCAGGCGACCGAGCAGTATGGGCAGGTGTTGCGCGTCTCCATCGTGTTCGTCAGCTTGAAGGGCCTGATGGCTGCGGCCTGCGCCGCTTCAAGATCCGCGAACCCGAAGGCTCCCAACGTGGTCCCGGCGACACCCACGCCGGCGGCTTTGAGGAAGCCGCGTCGTGAGAGTTCCATATTCATGGTCACCCTCCCTGTCGTTTTGCGTTGCAGCAACTTCTCTTTAGGGAAATAATGTAATTTCGAATATTTCCAGTGTCAAAGAGTCCCTGCCTCGGCGCCGGTTTCAGGGAATGGTTGAACCGCCCGTGGCAACCGAAGGTGGGGCGATGCTCCAGGACGGGCGAGATCCTGCTGAACTCCTCCGCTCATCTAAATGCATAGCGCCAAATGCAATCGGGTTTGGCCTCTGCCCGAGCGTGCAGAAGGGGCATGACCCCTGGCAGACGCTCCACCCGACCCGAAGCTCCGCACACGAGAAAGTGAGTGTAATCGAACCGGGTGGGAACCTGACGACACCGCGCCCGTTCAACACAATTCCGCCACAAAGCGCGGCCATCCAATCTCGGCCGTAAGCGGGAGAGAGCCAGCACGCTGGCCGCCGAAGGAGCAACCGCCCCGGAAACTCTCAGGCACAGGGACCGCTTCGGTAGACAAGACTCTGAAAAGTGGAGCAGCCTGCTCCCGCCCACGGTGTAAGTCGCGGCCGATCAAGTCCGCTGCGGCGAAACTCTCAGGCCAATGACAGAGGGGGCTCCTGCCGCAGCAACCGCTGCGGGATCATGACGGAGCCTGACGAATGCCATTCCCTCGCATCTTCACGAACACTGATATCCCCGTTCGCCACGACCAATGGCGATGAGCGCGATGCGCCGGTCGCGCCTGCGCTGCTGACGCCGACCGCAACCACACTCCCGTAGATCCCTCGACCGTCTCCGCGACGGGCCTCGTGACGCCGCGCGCATCAGGTGATGCACGAACGGCGGCGGCTGTCCGTTCACACGGCCTTCGCTGGGGGGTCACTTTGCCACTCACCGCCACTGAGCGAGCGCCGCCCGTCAGCGCGCTCTCGCCTCGAACTCGGGTGTTCGCGATGCGTTTCGTTCTCCGCTTCTTCGGCTTTGCCACGGCCTTGGCCTCTCTTCTCCTGGTCAGCGGCGCGCTGGCCGCCGGCGTCCTGCTGTGGCATCTCTCCGCCGATCTGCCCGATCACGCGGAGCTTGCGCGCCACGAGCCAGCGGTGACAACACGCCTGCATGCCACAGACGGCAGGATCATCGCGGAATACGCACGACAGAACCGGCTGTATCTCCCCCTGTCGGCCGTGCCACAGCAGATCGTCGCCGCCTTCCTGTCGGCGGAGGACCGACATTTCTACGAGCACACCGGAATCGATCCCAAGGGCATCGGCCGGGCTCTGCTGGCCAACGTCGCCGGCGATGCAAGCCGTCCGCAGGGTGCTTCGACGATTACCCAGCAGGTTGCCAAGAATCTGCTGCTGTCGCGCGAGCAGACGTACAGCCGCAAGATCAAGGAGATCCTCCTCGCCTTCCGGATCGAGGAGGCCTTCAGCAAGGACCGCATCCTCGAACTCTATCTCAACGAGATCTATTTCGGCATGGGTCATTACGGCATCGCCGCAGCCGCGCTGGGCTACTTCGACAAGTCCGTGCACGAGCTGAGTCTGGCCGAGGCCGCCTATCTGGCCGCTCTCCCAAAAGGACCGAACAACTACCACCCGTTCCGTCAGCGTCAGGCGGCCATCGCCCGCCGCAACTGGGTTCTGGAACGGATGGCCGCCAACGCCACCATCACACCGAGCCAGGCGGAGGCAGCGATGGCCGAGGCGTTCGCGGTCAACCTGCGCGCGGTTTCTCCGCACGAGACCCAGGCGGGATACTTCGCCGAGGAGGTTCGGCGCGAGCTTGTCAATCGCTATGGCGAGGCGGCGCTCTACGAGGGCGGCCTTTCGGTTCGCACGACGCTCGACCCCAGGATGCAAGTGGCCGCCCGCAAGAGCCTCGTCGACGGCCTGGTCCGCTTCGACGAGGCGCGGGGCTGGCGCGGAACCGGGACCCGCCTCGCATCCGTCGAGGGCGATTGGGGCTTGCGGCTCGCCGACCTGCCGGCCCTCGACGACATCCGCCCGTGGCAGCAGGCCGTGGTGCTCGCAGTCGATGCCAGAAGCGCCCGCATCGGCCTGCGGCCCGGCCGGGATGCGAGCGGGGCCTTAGAGACGACCCGCCGCACGGGACGGATCATGGCCCAGGGCATCCGATGGACGGGCAAGAGCCGCGTGGGCGAGGTCCTGCGGGCCGGCGACGTCATCCATGTCGAGCCGATCCGGAAAGCGCCCAACGAGTACAGGCTGCGGCAGATCCCCGAGATTTCCGGAGCCCTTGTGGCGCTCGAACCGGACACCGGTCGCATCCGGGCGATGGTCGGCGGCTTCTCGATCAGCCAGAACGAGTTCAACCGCGTCACCCAGGCTTGGCGTCAGCCGGGCTCGATCTTCAAGGCCATCGTCTATGCGGCCGCCCTGGACAGCGGCTACACGCCCTCGAGCCTCATCCCCGATGAGCCCCTGTCCATCGACCGGGGCGCAGGTCAGGCGCCCTGGTCCCCCGGCAACCACGACGGCCGCTACGACGGCCCGTCCACGCTTCGCATGGGGCTGGAGCGCTCCAAGAACGTGATGACGGTCCGGCTCGCCCGCGACATTGGAATGCCGCTCGTTGCCGCCTACACGCGGCGACTGGGCGTCCACGACGACCTGCCGCCGCTGCTCGCGATGGCGTTGGGAGCGGGCGAGACGACGGTACTGCGAATGACGACGGCCTACGCGACGTTCGTCAATGGCGGGCGTTCCACCCGGCCGACTCTGATCGACCACATCCAGGATCGGCATGGCAAAACCATCTTCCGCCATGATCGGCGGGCCTGCCCCGGATGCTCCGCATCCTCCTGGCGCAACCAGGGCGTTCCCAGGTTGCCCGACGATGCGGAGCAGGTCATCGATCCATTGACCGCTTATCAAGTGACATCTCTCTTGGAGGGCGTCGTCGAGCGCACGCTGCCGCGGGTGTTTGCCGGCTTCGACCGGCCGCTCGCCGGCAAGACCGGAACGACCAACGACGCCAAGGACCTGTGGTTCGTCGGCTCGACGCCGGAACTCGCCGTCGGCGTGTTCCTCGGATACGACCGGCCACGCTCGCTGGGGAGGTCCGCCTACGGCTCGGTGCATGCCGCTCCCATCGTCCGCGCCTTCTTGCAGCAGGCGCTGGCGGGCAAGCCTCGAACCGCCTTCCGCGTTCCGCCCGGCATCAAGCTGATCCCGGTCAACCCTTACACCGGCGAGCGCAGAGCACCCGGGACCGGCGCCATCCTGGAGGCGTTCAAGCCCGGCACCGAGCCGGAGGATGTGGACCTTCCTCCAGTGGCCGACGGGACGCCGGCCGGCACTCAGGGCCGGGAAGCCTTCGCGCCGCCCCCGGGTGCTGTCTACTTCCAATGATGCGGAGGCGGGACATGGCACGGCCCCTGTTCAGGCTCGCATGCGAGCGCGCTCCGGAGCACATCGGAATGCTGACCCTCGGTTTCGTCGGCCTCTTCGCTGCGCTCGCGGTGCGGTTCGTCGCGTTCGGCCTCGACCCGGCCGAGCCGCGCCTCGAAGGAGAAGGTCATGACCTTCTTTGTCGGTGTCGCGCCCATTGACGCTCCGCGCTATCTGTTCCTGACGATCCTTGACGAGCCGCGCGGTCTGCCGGAAACCTTCGCCTTCCGCACCTCCGGGTGAGGCTCTCCCCCTGCTCGGCGTCCGGCTCTGGACGGCCCCACGCCATGATCCCGCAAGCCTTGATGGAACCGCAGCCGATGTTTGACACCTTCGCCGCCCTGCTCGACTGGTTCGGGATCGTCGTCTTCGCGACCAGCGGGGCGCTGGTCGCATCGCGCAAGCAGATGGACCTGGTCGGCTTCGCGCTGCTCGGCACGGCGACAGGGATCGGCGGCGGAACGATCCGCGACACGCTCATCGATGCGCTCCCGGTCTTCTGGGTGAAGGATCCGGCTTACCTGATCACCTGCGTGCTGGTCTCGTGCGCGACCTTCTTCCTCGCCCATATCCCGCAATCACGGCTCAAGCTCCTCCTCTGGTTCGATGCGGTCGGCATGGCTCTGTTCGCGGTGACCGGCGCCGAAAAGGCACTGCTGGCCTCGGACAGCCCCATCGTCGCCGTCACGATGGGCGTGATCACGGCGACCTTCGGCGGCATCGTCAGGGATGTCCTCGGGGGTGAAAGTCCGGTCATTCTCAGCCGGGAGATCTATGTGTCGGCGGCGCTGGGCGGAGCAGCGATCTTCGTCGCCTTGGCGCTGGCGGGGATCGCGCGCGAGTACGCGCTCGCCGGCGGCTTCCTGGCCGCGCTCGCAATCCGGGCGGCGGCCTTGCGGTGGGACTGGTCCCTGCCGCGCTACCGGCCGCGGCCCGGGCGCATGCGAGACGAGATCGACGCCTGACGACCTGCCCGATGGCATCGGGCCGTCATGCGGCGCTTGCCCTCACCATTCAAAGGCGAACAGCCCAAGTGCCTCCCGGATTTCGTCGAGTGTTGCCTGGGTCTCGTTCCGGCTCCGACGCGTTCCCTCGCGCAGGATGTCGAGCACATCGGAGCGACGTTGCGACAGGGCCAGCCGGCGCTCCCGGATCGGAGCCAGGAGCTCCAGCAGGATGGGCTTCAACCTCCGTTTGAGCACTATATCCCCCGAGGCCGCCGCGCCTGTAGCGGGTTTTCAGATCCTCCACCGCCTGCCGGTCCGCATCGTGCGTCCATGCGGGATGTTTGTATCAAGCCGGAGGAGTTTCGCGCCCAGTCGCCTCGGACCGAACCTAAGTAACGGCAGCGCCTGTATGGAAGCGGTGGCGGAGGCGAAGCGCCAGCTCGACCAGTAGCCGCAGACCGGGGATTCAAGCGAAGCCATGAGCTTTCTTGGCTGGGGCGGCCGTCTGTGCGGCTTCTCATGCCCCCATCCTGTTCCAAGCATCGGACGGAAAGGATGGATTCGCGAGGTTCCCTCCTGGGCCGCACGGGGACATGCCACTCTGGGCATTCGCCGCCTTTGCGGCCGACGATCCGACGCCCATACAGGAATCCTTAAGGGTACGTCCGTTAGCATCCCATGCAAGCGTGGCGCCTTGTGTGACGCACGTCTCAGAAGACCCCGTTCATTCGGGCTAAGATTGCCACAGCTCAGGAGGTTGAGATGTGGGTCATCTCTCATGTCGTGTTCGTGTACCTGCACTTCATTCCAGGCGCGAACGGCGGCTGGACCCAGGATCAGGACTATCCGCGGTTCACGGCCGAAGACCGCCGGAATGTCATCGTTCCGTTCGAAGGCTATTGGCAGCGCGTGGGCTGAGGAATGCCGCTCAAGGTTGCGCTGATGCGCAGCATCGTCATCAACGGACAGCGGGTGAAGATGGCGGATGCCAGAATGCTGACGGAGCGCATCGGCGGAACGGCTGTGCAGTCCGTGATAGCGACAGGCAATCTCCTGTTCCGCTCCGAGAAGGCGCCCCGCGTCATCGAGCGGGAGCTGGAAGCCGAATGTGAAGCATTCTACGGCCGGGCGACCGAGATCGTGGTCAAGACGGCGGAGCAATGGCGCTCGCTCCTCGCGGCCAATCCGTTCCCCGGCGAGGCGGCCCGGACTCCATCGCGACTGCTGGTCTGGGCCATGAGAGACCCTGTTCCGGATTCCGGCATCGAGCAGTTGCGGCGGCGCGCAGCCGGCGGCGAGCGGATCGAGCGGACCCGCGAAGGCGACTTCTACGTCTGGTTCGGCGAGACACCGATCTCGGAATCGAGGATGGCGTCGGGTTTCGGTCTCAAGGCTCTCGGCGCGGTTGGGACGAACCGGAACTGGAACACCGCGACCCGGATCGCGCGGACCCTGGACACGATGCGCTAGCCCATCGGGCGGAACCGGAGGCCCGCGTCAACGACCAGAACGATACACCAGCCGACAAAAGGGGCAGCCTCGCCACAGCGGCCTGTCTCTGAAGCGGACTGGAGCGGCCATCTTTGGGTGGCTGACTTTCCAAGAGGTCATTAGACTATTTGACGCTTCTCTCAATGGGCAGATAAGTCGTTGAGAAGAATGGTAAGCGTGCTGGGCCTCGAGCCCGGCTCCGTCCGATCAAGAGCCAGTGACCGCCCCGAGGGGAAACCTTGCGGCCGTTCATCATGGCTCCAACGTGCCGACCCAAAAGCGAGCCGAACCCAGATGCCCGAAAAGTTCTCCCTTCAGAAAGACAAGATCCGTGTCCTCCTGCTGGAAGGGGTCAACGAGAGCGCGGTGGAACTCATCCGGTCCGCCGGGTACACGAACCTGACGCACCTCAAGACCGCACTCGACGCGGCAGACCTCGCCGATGCGCTGCAGGGCGTGCATCTGCTCGGTATCCGCTCCCGTACCCAGCTCACACGGGAGGTCATCTCGTCCGCGGACCGGCTCATCGCCATCGGGTGCTTCAGCGTCGGCACCAATCAGGTCGACCTGACGGCGGCCAGGCAGCGCGGCATCCCGGTCTTCAACGCCCCGTTCTCCAACACCCGCAGCGTCGCCGAACTCGTGATCGGCGAGATCGTCATGCTCCTGCGGCGCATTTTTCCCAAATCCAGCGCCGCCCATGCGGGCGGGTGGGACAAGTCGGCCACCAACAGTCATGAGGTCCGTGGCAAGACCCTCGGCATCGTGGGCTACGGCAATATCGGCTCGCAGCTCTCCAATCTGGCCGAAGCCATGGGCATGCGGGTCATCTTCTACGACCAAACGGACAAGCTGCGGCACGGCAATACGGAACCGGCGGACAGTCTGCATGCCCTGCTGGGCCAGAGCGACGTCGTCAGCCTGCACGTGCCCGAGACGCCCGCCACCCACGGCATGATCGGGGCCGCGGAGATTGCCGCGATGAGGAAGGGAGCCTACCTCATCAACAACAGCCGCGGCACCGTGGTCGACCTCGATGCCCTCGCGGCTGCCCTGAGGAGCGGTCATCTGCGTGGAGCGGCGGTGGATGTGTTCCCTGTCGAGCCTACCTCGAACAAGGAGCCCTTCCACTCTCCCCTCCAGGGACTCGACAACGTGATCCTGACCCCGCACGTCGGCGGATCGACCGAAGAGGCCCAGGAGCGCATCGGCGCAGAGGTGGCCAGAAAGCTGATCGATTACTCGGACGTGGGCACGACGGTGGGGGCCGTGAACTTCCCGCAGGTCCAGCTGCCGTCCCGCCCCACAGGCACCCGCTACATTCACGTGCATCGCAACACGCCGGGTATGCTCGGACACCTCAATCAGGTGTTCTCCCGGCGGGATCTCAATATCACGGCTCAGTACCTCCAGACGGATGGCGAGATCGGCTATGTCGTCATCGAGGCCGAAGGATCACCGGAGCAGAGCCGGGAGACACTGCACGAGATCCGGGCGCTGGAGGGGACGATCAGAGCCCGCCTGCTCTACGCGCGGGGGTGAGCAACACCCCCTGCCCTCCAGAGCGCTGGCCGTGGCTACCTCTTTTCAGCACTTTACGTTACGTTCGGCCCGGGCTTTGTTCAGGCGATGTCCCAGCGCGGTGGCGGAAGCACCCGGGCCGGGGCTCGATCCGACGGTCTCCATCGGCGAAAAGCCCGGGTCAACCTGTCCCGCGCGATGCGCTAGCTTGTCCGTATTGACACTTTCCCGCCGCCGTCTTTTAAAGAGTTATTAGCCATAAGGGGTACACCCTTAGGGACCTGATTCTCGATAGAACGGATTTCCAGATGCGCGCCAGCACAGCCATGGGCCTGAGCCTCTTGATCCTCGCCATGGGATCGATGGGCGTTCTGGCCGCTGACGCGAAGAGGCAATCCGGCTCCGCCCAGCCGAGCGTCCTGTCCGAATTCCGCTTCGGCTTTTCGGCCCAGGATCCCTGGGGGCCGGAAGGTCGCGACGGCTCGGCGAATCTGACGGGCGAGATCCTCTTCTCGAAGCCGTTCACGGCATCGGATCTCTTCACCAGCTATTTCATTCCCCGTCCGCATCTGGGCGGCAGCCTGAATTTCGACGACCGGACGAGCTTCGCCTATGCGGGCCTGTCCTGGACCTTCGACGTCACTCCCGGCCTCTTCGTGGAGGGCAGCCTGGGCGGCGCCGTCCACAACGGCAAGAAGGAGGTCTTCGATCCTCTTTCCGACCGGCAGGCGCTCGGCTGCTCGCCCCTGTTCCGCGAATCGGGCTCGGTCGGCGTCAGGCTTTCCGCCAATTGGAGCGTGATGGCGACCATCGAGCATCTCTCCAATGGCGGCGCCTGCTCGGAGAATCGGGGCTTGACGAATGTCGGCGCACGGGTTGGGTATTCGTTCTAGACAGAACCCCAACCTTCGGGCCTTCCATGGTCACTCTCAACCGCATCTACACCCGCACCGGGGATAAGGGCACCACCGCCCTCGCCGCCGGCGGACGCCGCCCGAAGCACGATCTTCGCATCGAGGCCTATGGCACGGTGGACGAGACCAATGCCTGCATCGGCCTGGTCCGGCTCCATACGGCGGGCCATGACATCGACCCGATGCTGGGCCGCATCCAGAACGATTTGTTCGATCTCGGCGCGGATCTCGCCACCGTCGAAACGGGCAAGCCCCTTCCCTATGAGCCCCTGCGCATCACGCAGGGGCAGGTCGACCGCCTGGAGCGTGAGATCGACCAGCTGAACGAGCATCTGGAACCGCTGCGCTCCTTCGTCCTGCCCGGCGGCACGGCCGCGGCTGCGGCGCTTCACCTTGCCCGCACGGTCTGCCGCCGCGCCGAGCGCCATGTGGTGGCGCTCACGGAGAAGCCGGACGAGGCGGTATCACCCGAGGCCGTGAAATACCTGAACCGGCTCTCCGATTTCCTCTTCGTGGCGTCCCGCTACGTCAACGACAAGGGCGCTTTCGACGTTTTGTGGGTCCCGGGCCAGAACCGCTGAGGAGCGGAGCCATGTTTCTTCCGCTTCACGACGGCGTTCCCCTGCAACACATGAAGACGCCGCTCGCGACGCGGTTGCTGATCGCGGCCTGCGTGTTCGTCTATTTCTTCACCTTCTACGGGCCGGCTCTTTTCACCCACCTGCCGTTTCAGCTGTCAGGCCCGGACGCCATGATCGGAAGCTTCGGCCTGATCCCCTCGGTCCTGTTCGGCACGGAGGTCCTGCCCGAGGGCTTTCCCCTCGTGCCGGTCCAGCTGACGCTCGTGACCAACATCTTCCTTCACGGTTCACTGTTTCACCTGATCGGCAACATGCTGTTCCTCTGGGTGTTCGGCGACAACGTGGAGGACGCCATGGGGCATTTCCGCTTCATCGTGTTCTTCGTGCTGTGCGGAGCCGCGGCCAGCCTGGCCCATGCGGTGATCACGCCTGAACCGCATCGTCCCCTGATCGGCGCCTCCGGGGGCGTCTCGGGCGTCGTCGCGGCCTATCTCATCCTTTACCCGCGCGTGCGCATCTGGGGCCTGTTCCTGAAAGGCATTCCCCTGCGCCTTCCGGCCTATTGGGCCATCGGGTTCTGGGTCGTCTTTCAGTTCGCCTCGGCGTTCTTCAGCGGCGAGGAAAGCGTGGGCTGGTTCGCCCATCTTGGCGGATTCATCGTCGGTGCTATCCTGATCCCGCTCATGCGCCACCGCTACGATCCGATTCTGGCCCGCGCAGAGGCGCAGGAAATGCAAGCGCCGCGTTGACAATCGGGAGCCGACCGCTACGGTCCAATCCGCCTTTTTCCTACCTGTCCGGAGCGCTGGTTATAGGCCATATCCGGATCTGATCTTCGATGAGGACAGACGAATGAAGCTTCTGGTGCCTGTGAAGCGGGTTGTGGATTACAACGTGAAGATCCGGGTGAAGCCGGATGGATCCGGGGTCGAACTTGCCAACGTCAAGATGTCGATGAACCCCTTCGACGAGATCGCCGTCGAGGAAGCGGTCCGTCTGAAGGAACAGGGTAAGGCCAGCGAGATCGTCGCCGTCTCCATCGGCCCGGCCCAGGCCGGCGAGACCATCCGCACCGCGCTCGCCATGGGGGCCGACCGCGGCCTCCTGGTCAAGACCGACGCGGCGGTCGAGCCGCTCGCCGTGGCCAAGCTCCTC
>JBOZRS010000129.1:0-41138 GCA_050789065.1 Microvirga sp. | reverse complement strand
CATCGCCGTTGTTGCCGCCGAGGTCAGCCCACTGGATGTCGGTTTCGACGCCGACCACGAACGAGCCGATCTGGTAGTTGTAGCCGAGCTGGCCGCCACCGACGAAGCCGTCGCTGCTGCTGTCGCCGAAGGTGATGGCGCCCGGAACGGAGCCGACCCCGACCGCGCCGGCCGGCACGAAGGCGGAGTTGCTGTTGTTGTCGTTCTGCCAGCCATAGCCGGCGTTCACGCCCACATAGAAGCCTGTCCAAGTGAAGATCGGAGCGGCTGCAATGATCGGGGCAACCGGAGGCGCAGCGCGGACCGGGAGGTCGGCAGCCGAAGCAGCTCCGGCAAAGCCGAAGAGGGCAACGCTGGCGAGAAGAATCTTCTTCATGGTTTCTCTTTCCTATCGATGTCTTGCCTTGTTCGTTCCAGGAACGTCCTGGACCGCGTCGGGCGACTGGTCCTTTATAGAGCGACAACCTCTTAAGGGCTGTGACCTGACAACCACAGCAGCCATGTGGCCATGTGGCAGCATTGTGGCAGCTTGGCCGTGTAATTCCCCCTTGGCATCGCTGGGGAACCTAACGCGCAGCTAAGCTTTAAGTTCGACCGTTCGGGCGAAAAAATGTCTTTTTCTTGGCGATAGCTTCATTGTAACGCCATGTTATCTTGGATCGACGGCAACTGATGAAGGAAACCGCGCTCGTAACCGGAGGCGCTCGAAGAATCGGCCGGGCCATCGTCGAAAGGCTCGCCCGTGAGGGATATGCAGTCGCCATCCATTGCCGTCGGTCATCCAATGCGGCGGAGGATCTGGCTTTGCGGATCGGTTCCGAAGGCGGGAGGGCGGCGGTCGTCCAGGCCGATCTGGCCGATGCGGAGGCCGTCGGGGCGCTCGTGGAGTCTGCCGCCCGGGCTCTTGGTCCTGTGACGCTTTTGGTCAACAACGCCTCGGAGTTCGAACCGGACGAGGTCGAAACCCTCGCGCTCGAACGCTGGGACCGGCACTTCGCCGTCAATCTCCGCGCTCCGGCCTTTCTGGCCCGCGACTTCGCCCGGCAGCTTCCGGCGGACCGGGAGGGCTGCATCGTCAATATCGTCGATCAGCGCGTCTGGAAGCCGACGCCCCAGTTCTTTTCCTACACGCTGACGAAGGCGGCCCTGTTCGCCGCGACGCGGACGATGGCGCAGGCGCTCGCGCCGCGCATCCGGGTGAACGCCGTCGGCCCCGGGCCGACCCTGTCCAACGAGCGGCAGACCGACGAGGATTTCGCCCGGCAGAGCCGCGCCGTTCTCCTCGGGCACGGCGGAGCGCCGGACGAGATCGCCGATGCGGTGGTCTATCTCGCGGGCCCGTAGCGTCACGGGTCAGATGATCGCCGTGGACGGCGGCCAGCACCTGGCCTGGGAGACGCCGGACGTGGCGGGGATCAGGGAGTGAGGCTGATCGCCGAGATCAGGCGCCCGTAATCGGGCTCCCTGCGGTGGGTGGTTCGGCGGTAGCTGAAGAACCGCTCCGGGTCCGAATAGGTGCAGAGCCCCAGATTAGTGAAGGCTGCGATTCCCGCAGCCTCGAGGCACGCGCCGATGAAGCCCGGCAGGTCGAACATGGCGTGGCCCGGCTTCTCGCCCGGTTCGAGGAAGCGCCCGTCACCGGGGCGCTCCTCGGTGAAGCGTGCGATGAAGTCGGGGCCGACTTCGTAGGCCGCCTGGCTGATCGTGGGGCCGAGCACGGCGACGATCCGGCCGCGCCGCGCGCCCAGCCGCTCCATGGCCTCGATGGTGGATTCAAGGACTCCCGTCACGGCGCCGCGCCAGCCCGCATGGGCCGCGCCGATGACGCCGGCATCGGAATCCGCGAACAGGACCGGGCCGCAATCCGCCGTCGTGATGGCGAGCGCGATCCCCGGAACCTTCGTGGCCATCCCGTCCGCCTTGGGCCGCTCGCCGGTCCAGGGTCCTTCGACGACGACCGCATCGGCGGAGTGAACCTGGTACACGCTGACCAGGGCGTCGGACGCGACGCCCAGCTCCTCCGCCATGCGGCGGCGGTTCTCGCCCACCTTGGCCGGATCGTCGGACGAGCCGATGCCCCCGTTGAGGGACGCGTAGATGCCATCGGAGACGCCGCCCTGCCGGGTGAAGAAGGCATGGCGGATGCTGGGGCGGGAGGCGAGTTCGGGCGCTGTGATGAGCATGTCTTCAAACAACCGGCGGCGAGAGGGAAAGGGCGGGCAGTCCGGGAACGGCATCCAGTTCCGAATGAGTAACGGCCAAAACCTTAAAGAGCTCTCCCATGCCCCTAGGGCCGCGCTCCGTCAGGCGCAGGAGAGCCTTGTCGATATCGGCCGCCTGCGCGGGCGTCGCTCGCGCCTTGAGGGCAACGGCCCGCGCCTCGACACCAAGAGCCTCAAGGAAGTCGCCCTGGGCGGCGATCCCATGGATGCGGGCCTCCTCCTCGGCTGCCGCCTGCGCCAGACGGTGGAAATCCACGTGGGTCGTGAGATCGGCCTCTCCCGGCTCCGCCAGAGGATCGACGGAGGCGTGCGCCTTGAGTGCCTGCAGGGTGTCCCCGAAGGCCGGTCCCCAATAGCCGTAATCGATGACGAGCGCGGCGCCCGTATCGCGCACGAGCCGGCGCGACAGCTCCTTCATGATGGAGACCGACGCGGCCGGCCATTCGAGAACGTCGCCCAGCCGCAGAGGCTTGTCCGGCGACCGCTCCGGCTCGGCCCGCAGGCCGAAGGTCAGACGGTCGTCCGCCAGCCCGACCAGCCGCTCGCACCAGCCGCGCTCCGTCGCCACGAACTGCCGGACCGGCAGGGCGTCGAAGAACTCGTTGGCGACCAGGAGGGTGGGGCCGGGGGGCACGTCCCCGATCCGGTCGTGCCATGCGACGTTCAGGCCCGACGATGCCAGGGTCGCCTGCTGCCGCTGCCGCAGGGCGGGGCTCGTCTCGACGAGGTGGACGGATGCGGCGGCCCGGAAGTCGGGCAGGAGCCTGGTCGCCCTGAGGAGGTCGGCCATGAGGGTGCCGCGCCCCGGTCCGAGTTCGACCAGACGGCAGGGGTTCGGACGTCCCATGCCGTTCCAGACCTCCAGTATCCACAGGCCGATCAGCTCCCCGAACATCTGGCTGATCTCGGGCGCGGTCGTGAAATCTCCCGCGGCTCCCAGCGGGTCGCGGGTCGCGTAATAGTGCTGGAGGCAGAGGCTCATGTAGCGCTCGACCGTGATCGGCCCCTCCAGGGCGATCATGGCGCGCAGTTGATCCGCGAGGGTCCTCACGCCGCCTCGGCGACGCTCGCGGGACGCGTATAGCCGCGCGCCGCCATCACGATGATGCCCGCCCCGATGATCGCCATGGGGACCGAGAGCAGCATGCCCATGGTGATGCCGCCGCCGAGCGCCTGCACGGAGGATCCGAACAGGAAGCCGAGCTGCTCGTCGGGCTCGCGGAAGAACTCGCAGACGATCCGGGCAATCGCATAGCCCAGCACGAAGATGCCTCCGACGAGGCCCGGCCTGCGGAAGCCGAAGCGGCGCACGGCGAAGGCCATGATGACGAACAGGACCAGCCCCTCGGCGAAGGCCTCGTAGAGCTGGCTCGGATGCCGCGGCAGCGGACCCGCATGGGGGAACACGATGGCGTAGGGGAAATCGGGCGCGGGCCGTCCCCACAGCTCCCCGTTGATGAAGTTCGCGATGCGCCCGAAGAACAGGCCGATGGGCGTCACCACCGCCGCCATGTCGAGCATCGCCAGGGGGTTGAGCGAACGCGAGCGGGCGAAGAGCACGATGGCCAGAACCGCCCCGATGAACCCGCCATGGAACGACATGCCGCCGCGCCAGACGGCGAACATCTCCAGGGGATGCGCCAGATAGCTGCCCAGGTTGTAGAACAGGACGTAGCCCGTCCGCCCGCCCAGCACGACTCCGAGCGCGACCCAGACGATCAGGTCGTCGATGTCGAGGGGCTTCGGCTGCCGCAGGGGAGCCCAGAGGTCGGTCCTGGCGGCCAGACGCTTGGCGTAGAACCAGCCTCCGAGCAGCCCCGCTACATAGGCGAGGGCGTACCACCGGATCGCGAAGGGACCGATGGAGATAGCGACGGGATCGATGACGGGAAAGGAGAGAGCCATGGCGGGGCCTTAATTAATACCTTGCCATTGGACTTCCAGGGCCCGGATCGTCAACCCTGTTGCAGTTTGCGGCGAATGCGCCCACATCTGGCGCTCCGGGGCCGAAGGCCCGCTCAAGAACGTGGACGAACCCATGACCCAATCCTCCAACCGGATTTTCGACGAACTCGCCCGCTTTGCGACGGACGCCGCCGGAGCGGCGCAGGGCATCCGGCGCGAGATGGAAACGGTCGTCCGCAGCCAGTTCGAGCGCCTGATCAAGGACATGGACGTCGCCACGCGTGAGGAGGTCGAGGTCCTGCGCGAGATGGTGCTCGCCGCCCGCGAGGAGAACGAACGGCTTGAGGCTCGCGTGAAGGCGCTCGAGGAGAAGCTGGCGCAGGCCGGCGCCGCCAAGGCGGCGCCTTGATCCTGGCGTGGGGCGGGTCTGCTCCGGGCGGGACCCTCCTGCTGTGGACAGGGCACGTCGACGCATTGTGACCCAGGCCAAAATCTAAGACTGTCAATTCATGAGCTGATTCGAGGCCAATACGACAAGATTCCTGAATATCCATCGTATTCAGCGTGAATTCTTTCGAATAATGCCCGAGTTAAAGCAATGATGTTGCGCGAATATGTTGAGCATATTCGTGCAATCCAGCTTGTTGGATCGACATGTCGCAGACTCACATCGAAATTGATCGCTTGGAACATCCTCTCGATGTGGTTGAGAGGCTGGCCTCGCTGCGGCACTGGATCTTCGACCGGGCCGACGCCGACGAGATGTCCGTTTCCGTCGCGGGCCGCTGGGCGGATTACGACATCGCCTTCACGTGGATCGAGGACGTGGAGGCGCTCCACGTCGCCTGCGCCTTCGACCTCAAGGTGCCGGACCGGCGGCGGCAGGAGGTTCTCCAGCTCATTTCGTACATCAACGAACAGCTCTGGGTCGGGCATTTCGATCTCTGGAGCACCGAGAACGTGGTGATGTTCCGCCATGCCCTCCTGCTGGCGGGCGGGGCCGACCCGACCGACGGGCAGTGCGAGACCATGCTGCGGGTCTCGGTCGAGGCCTGCGAGCGGTATTTCCAGGCCTTCCAGTTCGTGATCTGGGCCGGCAAATCGGCCCGCGAGGCGCTCGACAGCGTTCTGTTCGAGACGGAAGGCGAGGCCTGACAGGCGAGCCTCGACAGGGCGAGCCGGAACGTGGATAGATAGCGGCCTTCTCATCCACTCCGTCAGGAATACCCATGTCCGCGAATGCTTCCCACCTGCCGTCGTCCCTCATCCTCGTCGGAGCGGGGAAAATGGGAGGATCCATGCTGGAGGGGTGGCTCAAGGTTGGCATGTCGCCGACAGGCGTCACGGTCATCGATCCGCATCCGTCCGAGGAGATGACTCGTTTCTGCAAGGAACGGGGCATCGCCCTCAATCCGGCCGCTCCGGCCGCTCCCGAAGTGCTCGTGCTCGCCGTCAAGCCGCAGATGCTGGACGAGGCCGCAGCCCCGCTGAATGCATGCATCGGGCCTCGAACCCTCATCATCTCGATCCTGGCCGGCAAGACCACCGGCGATGTCCGCACCCGGCTCCCGGCGGCTACCGCCATCGTGCGCGCCATGCCGAACCTGCCCGCCAGCATCGGGCGGGGGGCAACGGGAGCCGCCGCCAGCCCCGAGGTCACGGAAACGCAGCGCCAGATGGCCGATGCCCTGCTCGGCAGCAACGGCATCGTCGAATGGCTGCCCTCGGAGGACCTGATCGACGCCGTGACGGCGCTTTCGGGCTCCGGACCGGCCTATGTGTTCCACCTCGTGGAGTGCCTGGCCGAGGCGGGCGCCGCCGTGGGTCTCCCTCCCGACCTGGCGCAGCGTCTGGCGCGGGCAACGGTCAGCGGGGCGGGCGAGCTTCTGTTCCAGAGCGATCTTCCGGCCGCGACCCTCCGGCAGAACGTGACATCGAAAGGCGGCACCACGGCTGCGGCCCTCGAAGTCCTGATGAGCGAGCCGAACGGTCTCAAGGCTCTCATGCGGGATGCCGTGGCGGCGGCGAAGCGGCGCGCGGGGGAACTGTCGGGCTGAGGGGGTGTCTTCGGTGCGACAGGGCCTAGATTAAGCAGGCAGGATTCCCGTTCAGGAGGACATGATGACGGCACAGGCTTCGTCGGACAAGCGCAGGGCGGTTGTCGATGCTCTCATGGATCTCGCCGCCAGACGCCCCTGGAGCGAGATCGAGATCACCGACATCGCCCAGGCCGCCGACATTTCCCTCGCGGAGTTCCGCGATCTCTTTCCGTCGAAGGGGGCGGTGCTCGGCGCTCTCTCGCGGCAGATCGACAAGCAGGTCCTGGAGGGGACGACGGACGACCTCGCGGGCGAACCCGCGCGGGAGCGGGTGTTCGATGTCATGATGCGCCGCTTCGATGCGCTCGCGCCCTATCGCGAGGCCCTGCGCCGCATCTTCCGGGACCTCCAATACGATCCGCTGTCGATTGCCGCCCTCAATCAGGTGGCGCTCAACTCCATGCGCTTCATGCTGGCCGCCGCCGGCATCAATACCGAAGGACCCCTCGGCACCGTGAAACTGCAGGGCGCGGTCCTCGTCTATTCCAACACCATGCGCACATGGCTCGAGGACGACGATCCGACGCTCGCCAGGACCATGGCGCGCCTCGACCGCGAGTTGCGGCGCGGCGAGCGTGTCCTGGAGGGCGCCGAGGATCTGCGCCGCCTGACGGCTCCCTTCCGGGCCTTCGGACGCGCGCTTCTGGCGGGCCGCCGGTCGGAGCGCCGCGACAGCCGGCGCACCGGCGACGGCGACGTGGACAATCCCGCTGCGGCGATTTGATCGGCTGATGGGGGCAGCATGGATCAGACGAGCACGACACCACCGCAGATCGCCTTCGGCGACTTCCTGAAGGTCGACATCCGGGTCGGGCGCATCGTTGCGGCCGAACCGTTCCCGCAGGCGCGAAAGCCCGCCTTCAAGCTCACCATCGATTTCGGGCCGGAGATCGGGACCAAGCGCTCCTCGGCGCAGATCACCGTCAATCACTCGCCGGACGAGCTCGTGGGGAGCCAGGTTCTCGCCGTGGTGAATTTCCCTCCGCGCCAGATCGGCCCCTTCATGTCGGAAGTGCTCACCCTCGGCGTCCCGGACGCCAATGGCGACGTCATGCTGATCCGGCCGGACCGCGAGGTGCCCATCGGCGGGCGGCTCTACTGATCAGGCCGGCAGCCGCACCGTCGCGCGCAAGCCCCCGAGAGGGCTGTCCCCGAGCACGATGTCGCCGCCATGGGAGCGGGCGACGTCGCGGGCGATCGCAAGGCCGAGGCCCGAGCCGCCTTCGTCCTGGTTGCGGGCCTCGTCGAGGCGCACGAACGGCTTGAAAACCTCCTCGCGCATCTCGGGCGCAATGCCCGGCCCGTCGTCATCGACATGGAGAACGAGCCAGCGCGTCTCGTGATTGGCCGAGATCTCGATTCTCTCGCCGTGGCGGGCGGCGTTGGAGACCAGGTTGAAGAGGAGGCGGCGGAAGGCGTCGGGCCGGACCGTGATGATCGGATCGCCGATGATGTCGAGCTCCGTCACATGGCCCTGCCGCTCCGCGTCGGTCTGCACCTCCTCGAGAAGCTGGCGCAGATCCGCCTGCGTGGCCTGCTCGCCCGTATCGCCGCGCGCGAAGGCGAGATACCCCTCCAGCATCCGGCTCATCTCGTCCACGTCGCGCTTCAGGTCCTCGACCTCCGGCGTCTGCTTCAGCAGGACGAGCGACAGCTTGAAGCGCGTCAGGATGGTGCGCAGGTCGTGACTGACCCCGTTCAGCATGGTGGTGCGCTGCTCGATGTTGCGCTCGATGCGGCGCTTCATTTCGAGGAAGGCGTGGCCGGCCTGACGCACCTCGCGCGCGCCGCGGGGACGGAACTCGACCTCCCGTCCCTTGCCCAGCGCTTCCGCCGCCTCCGCCAGCCGCAGGATCGGCCTGATCTGATTGCGCAGGAACAGGATCGCGATGCCGAGCAGCACGGTGGAGGAGCCGCCCATCCAGACGAGGAAGATGTGCGAGTTGGATGCGTAGGCTTGGCTGCGCCGCGCCAGAACCCGCATGACGGTGTTCTGGTCGAGCTTGACCCGGACTTCCACGAAGCTCGAGCGTCCCACCGTATCGATCCAGTACGGCCGGTCGATCTGGCGGCGCAACTCGTCCGTCAGGGTTTCGTCGAGGATCGAGAAGAACGGCTTGGGGCCGGGCGGCGGCAGATCCGTGTCGTGGAGGATGTCCACGTCGAGCTGCAGGCGGTCCGACGCGATGCGGGACAGGGTCGTGGCGTCCTTGTCCTGCGGATAGCTTTCGTAGATGTCGATGAGAGCCGCGATGTCGCCGGTCACGGCCGAGGAGAGGCGGCGCGTGACGAGCTGATAGTGCCGCTCCATGAAGACGTAGGCCACGACCGACTGCAGGAGGATGACGGGCGCGATGATGATGATCAGGGCGCGGGCGTACAGCCCCTTCGGCAGGTAGTGGCTGAACCAGCGCATGGCATGGTCGACAGGGGAGTGCTTGAGCGCTTTGCCGATCTTCATCGGTCGATAACGAGGCGGTAGCCGATACCGCGAACAGTTTGCAGGAAGATGGGATTGGCCGGATCGGTCTCGACCTTGCGGCGCAACCGGTTGATCTGGACGTCGACCGTGCGTTCGTTCGCCGCGACCCCGTTGCCGGTCAGGGCGTCGCGCGGAACGTTGTCGCCGGCGGCGGAGCCCAGGATCGTCAGGATCTCGCGCTCGCGCTCGGTGATGCGCACGACCTCGTCCCCGCGCCGCAGCTCGCCGCGATCGAACCGGAAGGAGAAGGGCCCGAAATGGACGATTTCGGGCACGTCCTCGCTGGGGGCGCCCGGTACGGGCGTGGCGCGCTTGAGGATGTTCGCCAGGCGCAGGAGCAGTTCCCGCGGCTCGAAGGGCTTGGGCAGGTAATCGTCCGCGCCGATCTCCAGTCCCGTCACCCGGTCGGAGGGATCGGCCTGGGCGGTCAGCATCAGGATCGGAACCTGCGAGATCTTGCGGAGGCTGCGGGCATAATCGAAGCCGGACTCGCCGGGCATCATCACGTCGAGCACGAGGGCATCGAAGACGAAGTTCTCCGTCTTGGCACGCGCCTCCGCCGCGCTGGCCGCCGCCGTCACCCGGTATCCGTTCTCGGTCAGGAACCGGGTCAGGAGATCGCGCAGGCGGCGATCATCGTCCACCACGAGGACATGGGGAGCATGGTCGGGGATGTCGATGCGTGTGGCTTCCATCAGGCTTGGCGCTTCGTTGTCGGTGCCCTGCTTTATCAGGTTTTCCCGGACCCGAATACAAGGCGCTCCACATGGTCGCGGTCGTCCGGGTCAATGAGGCGAAGGAGATAGCGGCTCACCAACTTCTCGGCTCCGGGCTCGAGGCCCGACAGGGCGCCCATGATGCGGCGGGTCTGGAGCTTGGCGAGCTTCAGGGCCAGATCGTCGCCCTGCGGCGTGACATAGAGCAGCCGCTGACGGCGGTCGGCCGTGCCCGTCCGGCTCTCGACGAAACCCTTCTCGATCAACTCCTTCAGGACCCGGTTGAGGCTCTGCTTGGTGATGCGCAGGATATCCAGAAGCTCCGCGATCGTCAGGCCCGGCTGGCGGCTGACGAAATGCAGGACCCGATGGTGGGCCCGGCCGAAGCCGTATTCGTCCAGGATCCGGTCGGGATCGCTGACGAAGTCGCGATAGGCGAAAAAGAACAACTCGATGAGGTCATAGGCCGGCATCTCGGCAAGAACGTCCTTGCCGAGGTTCGGTGATTTCAAAGCCGGGATTGCGTCTGGCACCGTCCTCTTCCATTTTAAGTCAGCCTTGTTGACATATCTCAGGACGATTGTTACTCGTCAAGGCGCTTTCGTGAAACGAATGAACTTCAAAGCACAAGAAAGCACGCCGGAAATTACACGGCCCCGGTATGTCAAAGGCCGGCATGCAAGGAGATAGAGATGTCCGCGACCCCCTTCGATCAACGTGATGGATGGATCTGGTACGACGGGCAGATCGTACCTTGGAAGGACGCCAATCTTCACGTCCTGAGCCACGGCCTGCATTACGGCTCGAGCGTATTCGAAGGCGAGCGTGCCTATGGCGGCGAGATCTTCAAGTCGACGCGGCATTCGGAGCGCCTGAAGAGGTCGGCCCAGATCCTCGATTTCGAGATTCCGTACAGCGTGGCCGAGATCGACGCGGCCAAGCGCCTTGTCCTGGAGAAGAACGGGCAGAAGGACGCCTATCTCCGCCCGGTCGCGTGGCGCGGCTCGGAGATGATGGGCGTCGCGGCCCAGCACAACAGGATCCACCTCGCCATCGCGTCCTGGGAATGGCCGAGCTATTTCGACCCGGCCCAGAAGATGAAGGGCATCCGCATCGACATGGCGGATTACCGTCGCCCCGATCCGGCGACCGCGCCGTCCACCGCGAAGGCCGCGGGGCTCTACATGATCTGTACCATCTCGAAGCACCGGGCGGAGCGGAAAGGCTATGCGGACGCTCTCATGCTCGATTGGCAGGGCCGCGTCGCGGAATGCACCGGCGCCAACGTGTTCTTCGTGCGTGACGGCGTCGTCCACACGCCGATCGCCGACTGCTTCCTCGATGGCCTCACCCGCCAGACGGTGATCGAACTCGCCAAGCGCCGCGGCCTCGAGGTGGCGGAGCGCCGGATCATGCCGGAGGAGATGGCCGGCTTCCAGGAGTGCTTCATTACCGGAAGCGCCGCAGAGGTGACTCCGGTGGCCGAGATCGGCTCCTACACTTTCACGCCGGGCGCCATCACCAAGACGCTGATGGACGATTATACGGCCGAGGTGCAGCCCAAGGCCAAGGCGGCCTGAGGCCCTGCTCATGACGAGCCCGATGCGAAGGAGCTTCAGAAATCCTTCGCATCGGGAATGCGGTTGAAGGCAATCTTCGCTCCCGCATAGCCGCCCGGGATCTCGATCCAGGGGCCCCAGTGCAGCAGCGTCCGCCGATGGCTGGCGTTGAGCCGGTCGGCGATCAGGGACAGGGACTCCATCCGGCGCTTGAGCTGGGCCTCCGCCGTGAACCCGAACAGATCCCCCTCGATCTGCCCCAGAGGCACGAGGTCGTGCAACGCGACGTGGACGCTGCGGCTGCGCCTCGTCCCTTCCCGCTCGGCATGGAGGAAGAGCCTGCTCAGGGAGGCCAGCAGGGACGGGTCGTCCCAGGTGGGCTGAAAGCGCTCCTCCCCATACCATCCGGCGCTGTCCCGGTCGGTCAGCCACAGGGCCAGCGCGCGGGCCGAGAACCCGGACCGGCGCATCCGCCTCGCGGCCTTGGCCAGCAGGACCCGGGCGGCCGCATAGGCCCCGCCGAGGCTTCGCCAGTCGGCCGGCAGCACGCGGCCGTGGCCGAACATGCGCCGCTGCGTTTCGGGCCGCTCGACCGTATAGCCGTGGAGCCCCATCCAGAGCCTTTCGCCCTCGACGCTGCCCCAGAGGCGGCGCAGTTCCTTGGGCTGGAGCCGCCACAGGGAGGCCATGTCCCCGATCCCCGCGCGGGCCAGCCGCGCCGCATTGCCTCGCGCGATCCCGGGGACGTCCGTCAGGGACAGGCGGAGGAGGGGACCCGGCAGATCGTCCGGGCGAATGGCCACGAGACCGTCGGGCTTCTCCATCTCGGCCGCGATCTTGGCCAGGAGCTCGTTGGGGCCGAGCCCCACGGAGCAGGTCAGCGTCGGGCCGATCCGGGTGGCGACCACGTTCTTCACACGCCTGCCCAGAGCCAGCGCCTCGGCCTGCTCGGAGGGCAGGAGGGAGCAGACCATCTCGTCGATGGAGCAGACGGCCTTGACGGGAAGCACTGTCTCGATGGCGTCGATGATCGCCCGGTGCAGCTCGACGTAACGCTCGTGCCGCGCTGTTATAAGAATCAGCCCCGGACATTGCTGCCGGGCGTCCCGCACGGATGTGCCCCGCCGGATCCCGAGGGCCTTCGCCTCCCGGCTGACGGCGATGAGGCCCGTATGCTCCGAATCGACCGGGATGACGCCGACGGGCCTGCCGCGCAGCCGGGGCTGGAGGTGCTGTTCGGCGCTCGCGAAGAAGGAGTCGAAATCGACATAGAGCCGTTCCAGGCCCGATGGCTTGCGCATTGCCGTCCGCTCCTTGCTTGCCGCTTATGAACAAAACAGGAACATAAGCTTGGCCGCCAGTCGAGCGTCAGACCTGTGGATAACGGGGATGAGCAAGGCGCCGGCTGCGCCTTTCCGTTGAGGAACCAATGACCTGTAACGACGTTCTTCTCCTAGAACAAAACAGGAACAATAGGAGTCCCCATGTCAGTGACAGCAAAAACCTCCGCCCGACCTGCCGGTGGGCGCCATCATTCCGCAGACATGCGTAACCCAAAGGTCAATCCTGACTCATCCGGCAACCAGGTCAAGGACCCCGACGAGTGGGTGACGGCGCACGAGCCCATGACGGGCGCGCAGGCGTCGTACCTGAAGACGCTCTCCGAGCAGGCGCATGATCCGAAGGCCTACGACCCCAAGCTCGACAAGGCGGAGGCCTCGAAGCGGATCGACCAGCTGAAACAGGCGAAGGACCGCTAACCGGATTGTCGTATCGTGTGGTGGATGGCCGGATCCGTCCCGCCATCCATCCCTCTTGCCGATCAGGCTCGTCTCCACCTACATCCCGGGAACCTGCGCTCCTCACGGGGCTGGACAACGAGCGGGGCTCCGACCGGGGGATCTCAGAGCCTTACATTGCTCACAATCCAGGCTCAGAGCGCGCGGTCTGGATTGATGGAATGACCCAAGGACGGCCCACCTCGTTTCGCCTGTTGCGGCGCCTGCTGAACACGCCTCTTGTCGTGCTGGCCATTCTCGTGGTGCTGGTGGACGATGCCTTCCGGGCCTTCGTCGTCCCGGCCGTGCGCGCGCTCGCGCGGCTCGCGCCGATCCAGTGGATCGAGGCCCGCGTCGCCCGGATGCCGCCGCATGCGATCCTGCTGCTGTTCATCATTCCCCTGGCCATCATCGAGCCGTTCAAGGTCTACGCGCTCTACCTTTTCGGACAGGGGCAGTTCCTGGCCGGCGTGCTGATGTTCTTCCTGGCCAAGGTGGTCGGCCTCGGGCTGGCCGAGCGTCTCTTCGCCATCGGCCGCGACAAGCTGCTGTCGATCGGCTGGTTCGCCTGGTGCCATGCCAGGGTGCTGGCGATACGCGACCATGTCCACGCTTGGCTCGCGCGCACGGCGATCTGGCAGCAGGCGATGCGCTTCGTCCGGGCGGTACGCGGGAGCCTCGCCTCCATGCGCGAGAGGCTGGCCCGCCTGCTGGAAGGCGGCGGACGTGGCCGCTTCGCCGCCGCCCGCCGGCGGGTGCGCCGGCACTGGATCGCCTGGACCCGGTAAATCCTCCCCTGTTGCGACGCCCTTGCCATCCCCACATAGGGGGCTGGGAGCATCGTGCTCCGAGGGATGAAAAACCGAACGATGATGAAAATTGCTTCTCGCCGAAGCCGCGTCATGATCGCCCTGGCGGCCGCTCTGGTCTTCGCCGGTAGCGCGGCCGAGGCTCGCGTCGGCGGGGGACGGGGCAGCTTTGGGTCGCGCGGCGCGCGCACGTGGAGCGCTCCGCCGAGCACCAATACGGCGCCCGGCACGGCCTCGCCGATCCAGCGCTCGCAGATCCCGAACCAGGGTCCGGCGTTCAACCGCCCGGGCATGCCGGGTTCGACCGTGAACCAGCCGCGCCGCTTCGGCTTCGGCACGGGCCTCATGGCCGGTCTCTTCGGCGCGGGCCTGCTCGGTATGCTCTTCGGCCATGGCTTCTTCGGCGGCCTCGCCGGCTTCGGCTCCCTGCTGGGGCTTCTGCTCCAGATCGGCCTCATCGTCCTGCTGGTCTCCTTCGCCATGAAGTGGTTCCGCAGGCGCCAGGAGCCGGCCTATCCGGGAGCAGGGCAGGGCCATGCCCGAACGATGGGCGGCAGCGTGCCGCCGACCGGACCTATGGCGGGTGGCCTGGCGGGTGGCTTGGGAAGCGTTCTGGGCGGCCCCTCTCAAGGCTCGCAGCGTCGTCCCGGCGTGCGCGATGAGATCGGCATCGGCGAGCGCGACTATGCGGAATTCGAGCGCTCGCTGGTCGAGGTGCAGGATGCCTATTCGCGCCAGGACACCGCCAAGCTCTGGAGCCTGGCGACGCCCGAAATGGCCGGCTACATGCAGGAAGAGCTGAACGACAACGCCGCGCGCAGCGTCGTGAACAAGGTCTCGAACGTGCGCCTTGTGCAGGGCGATCTCGCGGAGGCCTGGCGGGAAGGCGGCACCGATTACGCGACCGTCGCCATGCGCTATGCCCTGACCGACGTCATGCTCGACAAGGCGACCGGACGCGTGGTGGAGGGCGATCCGTCGAGGACCGAGGAAGCCGCTGAGGTCTGGACCTTCCGCAGGGACCAGGGCGGTCCCTGGAAGCTGTCGGCGATCCAGCAGGCCTAAACGCCTTCTGCTCCTGTGAACGCGAAGCGGCCGGTGAGAACCGGCCGCTTTTTTCGTGTCCTGGCTATCGCGAGGCGTGTCACTCGGCGGCTGCGCGGCGCCCGGAGTGATTGCCCTCGCGGACCTCCTCGATGATCTTGCTCACGAACGCATCGAGGTCGCCGGGATTGCGGCTTGTGATCAGGCCCTGATCGGTCACGACCGTCTCGTCCCGCCATTGGCCGCCGGCATTCATCACGTCGGTCTTGATCGAGTGATAGGACGTGCATTTCTTGCCCTTGATGAGGCCCGCTTCGACCAGGAGCCAGGGCGCATGGCAGATGGCGGCGACGACCTTGCCGGACGAGTAGAAGGCGCGGAGGATCTCGATGGCCTTGGGCTCGACGCGGAGCTTGTCCGGATTGATCTGGCCGCCGGGGAGCACGAGCGCGTCGTAGTCCGCCGGGTTGACGTCCTCCAGATCCTTGTCGACCGGCACTGTCTTGCCCCAGTCCTTTTCGTTCCAGCCGCGGATCTCGCGGGGTTGCATGCGCGATTTCGGCGCCGCGACCTCAACCGTCGCGCCCGCGTCCGAGAGCTTCTGCAGCGGAACCATCAGCTCGGATTGCTCGAAGCCGTCCGTGGCCATGATCAGGATTCTGGCCTGTTTGATGTCAGGCATGACGCTCTCCATTGCTTGAGGGAATGCCTGTGGAACGGCTGAAGAGAGGCGCGGTTCCGGCGCGCTGGCGGAACCGCATCCGGACGGGGAGGTTGACCCAGTCACGCATTGCCGAACAAGGACGTGAGATGGTCAATCCAGGAAGACCCACGAACGAGCCGATTCCGGGTGGCAACATCCCGAGCGACATGCCGCCGCCCGGCTCCGTTCCGGACGAAACGCCCGATACCGGCCCCACGGGGCCGCGCACGCCGTATCCGGTCAACGATCCGGGCATTACGGACCCGAAAGGACCGGGCTCCGAACCCGATTATCTGCCGGGCAACCCGACCGATCCGGGCACGCGCATGTGAGGTGCCGCGCGGAGAAAAACACCCATGGCGGTGCGGGCCGGGGGCCCGTGCGACCGGTTCAGACTTCCAGAATGGCGTAGGGCTTGCCCGTCGGTTTCTCGATGTGCCGGGCGACGTTGTAGACCGGCTGTCCGCCGGGCGTGCGGCCCTCGTAGCGCCCTCGATGGGCGTGACCGTGGACGATGGCGCTGACCTTGAAGCGGTCGATCGTCTCCGCGAGCCGCGATGATCCGAGGAAAGGATAGATCTCCAGCGGCTCGCTCTCGATCGTATCGGGGACCGGCGCGTAGTGGAGTATGACGACGGAGCGCTTTGCGCGCACTTGGCGCATGGCATTTTCGAGCCGCAGCGCTTCGTTCATAACCTCGCCGACGAATTGCTTGATGGCCGGTTCGCCGAAGGAGCCGAGCATGCGCCGTCCGAAGCCGCCCGCGAAACCCTTCACGCCGACGAAGCCCACGCCGTTGATCTCGACGGACTGGCCGTCGAGAACCTTCATACCCGCCTCGCGCAGGATATGCGTGACTTCTTCCACGCACCCGCATTCGTAATCGTGGTTGCCGAGCACGCCGACGATGGGGATCGAGCAGGCTTTGAGATCCTGCGCCAGGATCTCCGCCTCCTTGGGCTTGCCGAGATCCGTCAGGTCTCCGGTCAGCACCAGCACCTCGGCTTCCCGCGAGATCTCGCCGAACAGCTCGCGGTAGGACGCTCCGTTGTCTTCGCGAACGTGAAGATCGCCCATCGCGGCGACCCTCATGAGTGGTTGCGTGTCAGTCATTCCGCCATTCACCTTCGCCGCCGACATCGGCGAAGCCCCATTCCTTCACGTCGATTTCGTAATCAATGCGGGAGAACATGCGTCCACGGCAGACCTTCATCTGCGGCGGAGGCAGATCGAGCTGCTTCGACAGCCGGTCGAGAAGCTCGTCCATGACCCAGCGGGGCACGTTGTCCCGCTCGCTGGGATAGATCCAGCGGAAGTTGAGCAGGTGCATGAGCAGCACCTCCCAATGAACTTCCATGTAGGCCAGGAGCTGGTGCCAGTCGATCTGGTCGTAGGCTTTCAGAATGGTGTGGGCTACGTCGGCGCCGTCGTAGCGGTGGCGCAGCTGGATGAAGCATTTCGACCAGATGAGCTCGGTCGGCCCCACGATGCGGACCGGCGAGCCGAAAACCTCGATCTGCCGCGCATTCTCGAACCACTGATCGCCGATGGGCATCGTGCCGTTCGAGGACGCGAAGATCACGTCGAAGAAGTACTGGCCCTTGAAGACCTTGCCGAGCCAGCGCTCGTCCTCGATCTCGACGGAGTAGCCGATGTTCTTGAAATGCGACAGAACCCGCGTGTAGTCCCCGGCCTTGCAGAAGATGTCGAGATCCTTCGTCGGGCGCGTGATGCCCGTATAGGCCGAAACGGCGTAGGTGCCCGCCAGCAGGAACGGAAGGCCGAGCTGGTTCAGCTCCCGGAGAGCCTCGGCGTAGAATGCCTCCGACTCCGGGTATTTGAGGGTCGGCTCCGCCTTGGCGTCCATCCTGGGGACGCCCGAGCTGCCGCCATGAGAGGAAACTGGATCGTGAACAGCCATCAGCCCTATCCGAAGCGAGGCCTGTCACGACCCGCGTTCGACAACCGAATGGCGGTACCGAAGTTCCGCGCAGCTTGAGCGAAAGGCGGCGGAAGCCTCCCGGTGCCGATCCGCCGTCCGGCCGACGGGCCTCCGCCCCGCTAATGGTCGCCGTGGGACATGCGGATGTCGCGTGGGCTGTTCAGGATTTCCAGAAGGCTGTTGGCGATGTGGCGGGCCTCGTCGTCCTTGAGGCGCAGCATGAAAGGCGGCAGCAGGCCGGCCTGAAGGGCGACGACGGCTTGGCCATGCTCGTCCATCCCGACGTCGATGGTCGGCGACGTGACATCGACCATCTCCTCGGGCATCTCGTCGTCGTTCTCCCCGGAGATCTCGCCGATGGCGGTCAGGAGCTGGCTCAGAGCCTTGACGAGTGACCGGGCCGCATGGGGATCCATGACTACGGCGGTCGTTTGTTCGCCCTTCTGGAACGCGAGCTGGATGTTGTCGCCTTCGAGCGTGACCGAAATACCTGCCATTGTCGTCCTCGTCCTTCCCGTCACATATGGGGTTTCAAGCGGCGACGGAAAGGTAAGGGTCCTGCTACGACGAATCCGCTCCCCCTCCCAAGGGGGAATGGCCCCGCCTGGGGGAGGCCAGGGCGTTTTTCCGGGGAAAACGGCATCGAGGGACCGGACCGCTCCGGCTTTTCGGAGCGGTCCGGCCAAGATCGCGAGCCTCAGGTGCCCGAGGTCCGGCGCCGCGCCGTGCCGCCCGCCGATACCTCACCCGGTTCCGGCGCGCCGACCGTGCCGGCCCCCGCCGTCGCCGCGCCCCGGTCGGCCCCGGACAGCATGCTGCCGCCCATGCCGGCATCCGTGTATTGCTGAACGCGCAGATTGTTCTGCACATGGGTCACGCCGGAGACGGATTCCGCCAGATCCTCCGCGTGGCGCTTCTCGAAACGGCTCCGGACCGTTCCTTGGAGCGTCACCTCGCGGCTTGAGACGCTCACGTCGATATCGGAGGCGTCAATGTGGGGATCGTCCGTCAGGCGGTCGTTCACATCCTCCAGGATCCGCTCGTCGGAGCGCTGATAGCCTTTCGGGCCCCGTCCCCGGTGGTGCGCGCCGGTGCGCATGTCCTGCTCGCGCCGGCGCTCGGCCTCGTCGTCCCCGAACCACGACCGGACCTCGTCGCTGGCCCGCTCGAAGAAGCCGCGGTCCTCGTGATAGTCCCGGGAGCCGCGGCCAAAGGAACTCGAGCCGTAGCGATCCTGGTCGCGGCCATAGGACGAGCCGCCGGCGGAGCGGGGATAGCCCCAATCCTGGTCACGGCCGTAACCGCGGTCGAACGTCGATCCCCTGCGGGTGCGCTCGTCACCCATGACGTCATGCCAGTCGAGGGCCGAGCCGCCCGAGCCGTAGCCTGCGGAATCCCCGAAATCGCGCTCGCGGTCCCGGTCGTAGCGGTCGTCGGAGCCGCGGCCGCGGTCATATCCGGACCGCTCGTTGCCGAAGCCGTGACGGGCGATATAGCCATCATCCTCGCGGTCTCGGCCGACATATCCCGAGCCGTACCGGTCGCGGCCGAAGGCGGGCTCGTTCCTGTCGCGCCATTCGCGATCGCGGTCCCAACCATAGCGATATCGATCATTGGCCATGAGAGCGCTCCTCGTCTGTTGGGGATGGGCCGGCCATGTGTCATGGCCCTCCAAAATCAACGTGAAGGCGGGGACGAGTGTTCCTTGCAGGCCGTGAAGCTCCCGACCGCAGGAGTTTTTCCCGCTCGGCTCGAACGGCGCGGCCGCAGCGGCATTGACCGCCTGATGCGTCCGATGTCCGGGCGCATTTCCCAGGCAGGATTACGAAATGACCGATATGTCGGGTCTGAGCGACGAGGCGCTGGCGGTCTTCGCCTTCGCGGCCTTTCACCAGCTCTCCAGCGGCCAGACGGTGCGAAGCGTGACCCGTCGCGACTGGGCGGGTCACAAGGCCAACGACGGAGCGGTGGCCGAACTCCAGGAGCGCGGATTCGTGGAGCCGACCGGGGACGAAATCCGCTTCACGCCCAAGGGCGAGGAGGCTTTGCGCGCCGTCATTTCCGCCGTCAGGGGCGGCCCGATACCCAACAAGGCGTAGAAGCCTTGCCTTGCATTTGCCCCATCCATCACCTAGTTAATTTCCCATCGACATTTGGCCGGACGACTGGGCTACTCCGCTTTGGCACTGCCGGGCGCACGTTCCTTCTCTCTACCAATATCGACTAACGGGTGTTTTGGCTTATGGCCCACATCCACGTGCAAGCGACAGTGAAAGGAATTCCCATGGAACAGGGAACCGTGAAGTGGTACAATGAAACCAAAGGCTACGGTTTCATTCAGCCCGACAATGGCGGCAAGGACGTGTTCGTGCACGCCACGGCGCTCGAGCGGGCCGGCATGCGTGGCCTTCGCGAAGGTCAGAAGATCTCCTACGAGCTTCAGACCGATCAGCGCACCGGCCGCACCTCTGCAGTCAACCTGCAGAATGCGTAAGGTTTGATACCGGAGGACGTGCCTGGCACGTCCTCTTGCATATCAGCCGTTCCGGGTGAGGAGCGGCTTTTTTGTTATGAGAAAGGCTTTGCATGGCAAAGGAAGAACTGATCACGTTCGAAGGACTCGTGACCGAAATTCTGCCCGACGCGCGCTATCGCGTTCAGCTCGACAACGGACATGAGGTCATCGCCTACACCGCCGGCAAGATGAAGAAGAACCGCATCAAGACCCTGGCCGGCGACCGCGTCACCGTCGAGATGTCGCCCTATGACCTGGAGAAGGGCCGCCTCATCTTCCGGCACAAGGATTCCGGTGCCTCGTCAGGTCCCCGTCCTCCGCAGCGCGGCGGCCAGCAGTTCCGTCGCCGCTGAGGCGACGCGCCCGAAAGTGGACCGCACATTCGATGCCCACAGAGCGTGAGCGCATCGTTCGATACGGACAACGGGATCCACTTTTCAGCCCGATATACCAGAACGGCCTGCGTTCATGACGAACGCAAGCCGCTCCGACAGGTGTATGCTTCTGTTCCGGAAGAGAGCGCCTCGCGCCTCAGACGACGGCGTGCACCACGGAGCGGGTGACGCGGTCCGGACCGATGTCCTCGTCCATGTCGCTGAAGTGCATCAGCTCGGCGAGCCGGTTGCGGGCGCGATTGACCCGGCTCTTGATGGTGCCGACGGCGCAGCCGCAGATCTCCGCCGCCTGCTCGTAGGAAAAGCCCGAGGCTCCCACCAGCAGCAGCGCCTCGCGCTGGTCGTGGGGCAGACGCGCGAGCGCCTTCTGCAGATCCTCGAAATCGAGATGCGGCAGCTGTCCCGGCTGGACCGAGAGCGCGGCCGCGTATTTACCGTCCGCATCCTCCACCTCGCGGCGGCGCTTGCGGTATTCGGAGTGGAAGAGATTGCGCAGGATGGTGAAGAGCCATGCCTGCATGTTCGTGCCCGGCTGGAAGCGCTCGATATTGGCAATCGCACGCATCAGCGTTTCCTGCACGAGATCGTCCGCGCGGTCCACGTTGTTGGTCAGAGAAATCGCAAAAGCCCGCAGGTTCGGCGTGGCCTTGAGCATGGAATCGCGAAGATCGGTATCAATGCTCATGATTGCTGCTTCTCCGGCTTTCCATCATCCAGACGATTGATGATCTCGATGAACCGGTCCGGGACCGGCTGCTCGCCGAGCGCAAGCGATTCGTAGAACTGGCGGAGGCGCTGGCCGAGCTGGGTCTGCACCGAGCGGCTGAGAGCAGGGGACGAGGATTTCCTGAGGCCCGGAACAGGCTCTGGATCGTGAAAAGGCATATGTTTCGGATTCTTCGTTGTCATTGGGTCATCCAGATCCATGAGGAGAGCGACCTCCCAAAGGGGTCGCACTCATGGCGGCACCCAATCGCCGCAGGAATAACGCCAAGCCGGCCCGATCGTTCCGGCGCAACGCCATTTCCTTGTCCGCGAGAGCGGTTCATGAGCCGGGGAACTTAATCCTTACTGCCAAGTTTCCTTTCTGGACCGCATGGGTTGGAGGGCGGCTGATCCAGGCCGGTGGTCTCTACGGTACGATTAACGGCGATGAATGGCCTTTGATCCACCGGCGTAAACTTCGGACTCGGGCAGGACGATCAGGTTGCGCGTCCGTCCCCTGCAGCCGACCGGAGCAAAAGCGCCGACGGGACGGAGGCGACAAATCAAGGATGTTTCACCATGGCGACAAGTACCATTCTGCTCATCATTGTCATTCTGCTCGTCATCGGCGCCGTTCCCGCCTGGCCCTACAGCCGGGGCTGGGGCTACGGCCCGAGCGGCGTGCTGGGCGTGATCCTGCTGATCCTCATCATCCTGCTCCTCATGGGGCGGCTCTGACGGACCGGGCGAGATAGCTTCCGAAGGGCGGCCGAAGGGCCGCCCTTTCCTTATGCGCCCGCGAGGCGAGACCGGCAGGTGCTTCAGCGCACATAACCCTTCCAAGCTGCGCTGTACGGATCGTCTGGCCGCAAGGTCCTTCGGGGGCTCACTGGAAACGGGCGGCAGGCCACACGGGGCCTGCTCCGCTCCAGCCCGAAGAACCGGCGGCATATCCTGCCCCTACAGGAGAGCCCCGTCGTCCGCGACCCGCTGAGCGGATGACGGGGTCTTTGGGGTTCAGGGTTGCGGCGTTCATATGCCCTTTCGCGGCTCACTCCTCCCTTCCGTGAGGGCGAGCGCCGTGGCGGTGAGCATCACGCCCATGCCCAGAGCCTCCGGCCAACCGAAGGCTTCATCGGCCCAGGCGACGCCGACGGCCACCGCCACGATGGGGCTGATGAAGGAGTAGAGCCCGGCCCGAAAGGCGCCCCAGTCGCGCACCAGCCAGAGATAGATCGTAAACCCCGCCAGGGATCCGCCGAGCACGAGGATCCCGAGGCCGAGGATCACCCGTCCGTCCGTGAGTCCGGCAATGGAAGCGGGATCATAGCCCTCCACGAGAAGCGACACGAACACGAGGCCAAGCGCGCCCAGGCTCGTCTCCCAGAAAGCGAGCGAGAGCGGATGCATGGCCTGCATGAGCGGGCGGCTGATCACGGTGCCCCAGGCATAGCTCAAGGTCGCGGCCGCGACGGAACCGAGGCCTATGATCGCCTGTGCATTGTCCTGAGCGGCTCCCAAGCGCCCGGAGAAAAGCAGCCCAAGCCCGGCGATTCCGAATCCGAGGGCTCCCAAGCGCCGCGCCGTGATGCGCTCCTGGCCATAGAGGGCGCCGACCAGGATGATGCAGATCGGCATGAGCGCCAGGTTGACGATAGCCGATAGGCCGCTCGGCGAGCGCGCGAGTCCCCAGAACAGGAGGCCGTAGCAGCCCGTGTTGATGAGAAGCGCCGCCGCCATGACCCGGCCCGGCTGCATCATCTTCAGCGGCACCCCCTTCGCCAGCACGATCGCTAGATAGCACAGGCCGGCGAGCACGAAGCGAACGGCCGCCAGGAAGATCGGCGGCACGACCTCGGAGGCGAGCTTCGTCGGCAACCATGTCAGGCCCCAGATCAGCGCCATGACGGCGAAGGCCGCGACCTGTCCCGCTCCGGCGCTGTGCCGCTTCGCCATCCTGCTTCTCCCCGCTGCCCTATTCTGCATCGTAGAGGAGGCGACACGTTCATGGCTACTCAGGTTGCGCCGGACGTTGCGCGTGTCCGCCGCCGTGCCGCCAGTTCCGCCGGGCCGGAGGGCTCCGGTCCTCAGTTGCGCCGAACCTCAAGCGGCTCCTGCACGTTCCCCCCTCTCTCCAGGAGAACAATCCATGCCCCTTTCCATCCAGGCGGGCCTTTGGGGGCTGCTCAGCGGGTCAGCGCTGGTGCTCGGCGCCTTGATCGCCTACGTCATGTCGCTGCCGCAGCGGATCATCGCGGCCGTCATGGCGTTCGGGAGCGGCGTCCTGATTTCGGCGCTCTCCTTCGACCTCATGGACGAGGCCTACCGCACGGGTGGCATTCTCTCGACCTCCTTCGGTTTCCTGGCCGGGGCCGCCGTCTATACGGCGGCGAACATCGTCGTGTCGCGGCGGGGCGCGAAGCACCGCAAGCGTTCCGGCCAGGCGCCGGACGCGCAGCAGCCGAGCGATGCGGGGAGCGGGCTCGCCATCGCGCTCGGCGCGCTTCTCGACGGCATTCCGGAATCGATCGTGATCGGGGTAAGCCTGCTGGGAGGCCAGGGTGTCGGCCTCGTGGCGGTGATTGCGGTGTTTCTCTCGAACCTGCCCGAGGGGCTCTCCAGCGCGGCCGGAATGCGCAAGGCCGGGCGCTCGCCGACCTACATCTTCGGCATCTGGATCGGTATCGCTGTGGTCTCGGGCATCGCCGCGATGATCGGTTGCTGGGCTTTCGCCGGTGCGGAGTCCTGGATCGTCGCCGCTGTCACGGCCGTCGCGGCGGGCGCGATCCTCGCCATGCTCACCGACACCATGATCCCGGAAGCCTTCGAGACCGCGCACGATTACGCGGGCCTCATCACCGTGGCTGGATTTCTCGCAGCCTTCGCACTCTCCCGCGTGGCGGGGGCGTGAGGAATTCTTCTTTCGGGCCAGGAGGAGGGGACGGACTACCGCCCCCGCCGTCCCTTGTATTTCGGCTTCTGCCCGCCATGGCCCTGTGTCGAGCGCGGAAGGGGGTGCTCGCGGAAGTTCAGAGGAACCTCCCGGTCGGTGCCGGGGCCCATCTCGTCGAGGCCGGGCTTGCGGATGCGGGTGCCTTCGTCCGAGCGGCCACGGCTCAGCGGCCCATAAGCCTCCGAATCCTCGTCACCCTCGCTTGCGCCCTCCGCTGAGGGCGGCAGGCCCTTCGGAGGCAGGTTGGCGTTGCGGCCGTATTTGCGCGATCCGCCATACTTGCCCGCATCGCGCTCCACGTCCGACTGCCGCGCCAGCGGATCGTCGCTGATGGCGAGTTCCGTCGCCTGCAGGCGCTTGAGTTCGTCGCGCAGGCGCGCGGCCTCCTCGAATTCGAGATTGGCGGCGGCCTCGCGCATGCGCTTCTCCATGTCGGCGATGACGGCCTTGAGGTTGTGGCCCACCGTTTCGCCGGACTTCGCGAGGCCTGTATCGACGGACACGTGGTCGCGCTCGTAGACGCTCTCCAGGATGTCGGCGATGTTCTTCCTCACCGATTGCGGCGTGATGCCATGCTCGGCATTGTAGGCGAGCTGCTTCTCGCGGCGGCGGTTGGTCTCCGCGATCGCGCGCTCCATCGAACCGGTCATCTGATCGGCATAGAGGATCACGCGTCCCTCGGCGTTGCGCGCCGCGCGGCCGATGGTCTGCACCAGCGACGTTTCGGACCGCAGGAAGCCTTCCTTGTCCGCATCCAGAATGCCGACGAGCGCGCATTCGGGAATGTCGAGGCCCTCGCGCAGCAGGTTGATGCCGACGAGCACGTCGAAGGCGCCGAGACGCAGGTCGCGGATGATCTCGATGCGCTCCAGCGTGTCGATGTCGGAATGCATGTAGCGCACGCGCACGCCGTTCTCGTGCAGGTATTCGGTCAGGTCCTCCGCCATGCGCTTGGTGAGCGTGGTGACGAGGGTGCGGTATCCCTTCGCCGATACCTCCTTCACCTCGTGCAGGAGATCGTCCACCTGGGAGCGCGCCGGACGGATCTCCACCACCGGGTCCACGAGGCCCGTCGGGCGAATGACCTGCTCGACGAACACGCCACCGGTCTGCTCCATCTCCCATTTGGCGGGCGTCGCCGACACATGGATCGATTGCGGGCGCATGGCGTCCCATTCCTCGAAGCGCAAGGGACGGTTGTCGAGGCAGGAGGGGAGGCGGAAGCCGTATTCCGCGAGCGTCGCCTTGCGGCGGAAGTCGCCGCGATACATGCCGCCGATCTGCGGCACCGTGACGTGACTCTCATCCGTGAAGACGAGCGCGTTGTCGGGCAGATACTCGAACAGGGTCGGCGGTGGCTCGCCGGGCTTGCGGCCGGTGAGATAGCGCGAATAGTTCTCGATGCCGTTGCACACGCCGGTTGCCTCGATCATCTCGAGGTCGAACTGCGTGCGCTGCTCCAGGCGCTGCGCCTCCAGCAGGCGGCCCATGCGTGCGAGTTCCTGCAGGCGGTGCTGGAGTTCGTCCTGAATGCCTTTGACGGCCTGTTGCAGGGTGGGACGCGGCGTCACGTAGTGCGAGTTCGCATAAACCTTCACGAAGGCGAGGTCGTTGGTCTTCTTGCCGGTGAGCGGATCGAACTCGACGATGCTCTCGATCTCGTCGCCGAAGAGGCCGATGCGCCAGGCGCGGTCCTCCAAGTGGGCCGGAAACAGCTCGATCACATCGCCGCGCACGCGGAACGTGCCGCGCGCGAAGTCGCTCTGGATGCGCTTGTACTGCAACGCCACGAGATCCGCGATGAGCTGGCGCTGCTCGATGCGCTCGCCCACCTTCACCGAGAACGTCATGGCCGTGTAGGTTTCCACCGAGCCGATACCATAGATGCACGACACGGACGCGACGATGATCACGTCGTCGCGTTCGAGCAGCGCGCGCGTCGCCGAGTGGCGCATGCGGTCGATCTGCTCGTTGATGGAGCTTTCCTTCTCGATGAAGGTGTCCGAGCGCGGAACATAGGCTTCCGGCTGGTAGTAGTCGTAATACGAGACGAAATATTCCACCGCATTGTCGGGGAAGAACGACTTGAACTCGCCGTAGAGCTGCGCGGCGAGCGTCTTGTTGGGCGCGAGGATCAGCGCCGGGCGCTGCGTCTCCTCGATCACCTTCGCCATGGTGAAGGTCTTGCCCGAGCCCGTGACGCCGAGCAGCACCTGATCGCGCTCTGCGCGTCGCACACCGTCCACGAGCTCGCGGATCGCCTGCGGCTGGTCGCCGGCGGGCTGAAAATCGGACTTGATTCTGAACGGAATGCCGCCTTCCGACTTTTCGGGGCGAGGCGGGCGGTGAGGCACCCAGGGCTTGCCGTTCTTGAAGCGCGGATCGCCCTCGGTGAGCAGCTTGGTCAGCGCGTCGACTGTGGCCGAGACGCCCGAGCCGCCGGGCGCCATGTCGCCGAGTTCGTTCGCCACGTCCGGCCCGTCATCGAGGCCCGTCAGACCCAGCTTCTTGGCGAGTGCCGGATCCACGTCCGCCACATCGCCGTGGATGAAGGTCTCCTGCGCACGCTCGGCGAAGCCTTCGGCCGCCTCCCGCTCCCGGTTGACGGCGGGATTGAGGAGATCGGCCAGGTAGGGATCCAGCGGCTTCAGCTCGGGTTTGGACGCTTTCCCGGTGGAAAGCTTGGGCTTCTTGGGTGATTTGGCCATGGAACGAATATGGTACAAACGGCCGGGGATTGGAAGGGCGGGACCCCGCACCCGCCGTCAGGCCCTGTGCTTGGCGCTCTTCCGGCCGGTGCCGCGCAACGCTTTCAGGAGCGGCGCGGCGACATACTGAACGAGGGGAATCAGCACGGCCCCCAGGAGCAGCCCGACAAGGCCCGCCCCCGCGGCGGAGACCAGCCATTCCACCGCTCCGCTCATGGCCGGGACCGCATGGCCCGCGGCCACGGCCGCATCGTGGATGAGGTGGCCCGGGGCGGTCAGGCCATAGGTTTCGAGACCGTGGACGATGATCCCGCCGCCGACCCACACCATGGCGGCGGTCCCGACGATACCGAGGATCCGGAGGAGGACCGGCATGCCTTTCACGAGGCCGCGACCGAGAGCCCTGGACAGGGGAGCGACGATCCGGTCCGTATGCAGCGGCGCGTCCCGCGCCTCGCGCCGCAGCAGGTTGGAGACGGGCCTGTCATTGGTGGCCAGCGCCACGCCGGCGTCGTCAGCCTTCACGATGAGGGCCACGGCGCCATAGACGAGCGCCGTGATGCCGATGCCGACGACCGCGAGGACCAGAGCCTGCATCCAGAACGAGCCGGACGGGATGGACGCCAGGGTGATGGCCATGATCTCGGCCGAGAGAATGAAGTCGGTCTTGATCGCGCCGTTCACCTTCTCGTCCTCGAAGCTCTTCGCCGTCTGCATCGCGGCTTCGACTTCGTCCTCGTGATGGTGGGCCTGATGGGGGAGAAGCGCCTCGAAGACCTTTTCCGAGCCCTCGTAGCAGAGATAGGCGCCGCCGAGCATGAGAAGCGGCGTGATCGCCCAGGGGGCCACGAGGCTGAACACGAGCGCTGCCGGAAGCAGATACAGGAGCTTGTTCTTGAGCGATCCGACCGCGATCTTGCCGATGATCGGCAACTCGCGTGCCGCCGCGAATCCCACCACGTAGCGGGGCGTTACGGCGGCGTCGTCGATGACGACGCCCGCCGCCTTCGTGCCCGCCTTCGCGGCCTGCGCCGTTACATCGTCGAGCGAGGCCGCCGCAACCTTGGCCAGCCCGACGATGTCGTCCAGCAATGCAATCAGGCCGATGCTCATGGAGGCTCCTGTCGAAGTGTCGTCGAACGTGGCTGCTCGATATCGTTGCTGAACCTATGGACTCCCGCCGGTTTCGACAACGCCGGGCGAAGGATCTGCACAGCCCCATGGTCTTGCCGGACACGCGGGCGGAGACCGGAGACGCCGGCACGATGCGGGGCCGCCGGAGCGGGCGCGGCGGTCAGGAGGCGATGCGAGACATGGGGTTCAGCCCTGAAGGGTTCGCACGAGGCGCCGGGGCGGAGAAGACTCGACCTTCAGTGGGCAGCCGTCACGACTGCGTGAAGGAGGCGCTTGGTCAGGCCGTGAAGGCCGTTGGGCCTCTGAAGTAAAGCTCGGTGCGGTCGGGCTCGACCTGGGTATCGGCGGCGGCCGGTTCTTCTGCGTCCTGCGGAGGCGGCGTCTCCTGTTCCGTTGCCGCGAGGGGCTGCGCTTCGGCAGGATCCGTCGCATTGAGAGCGTCGTGAACGGCGCGCAGGGTCTCGTTCTGAGCCGCGTCGTCCGAGACGTCTTGGGGGTGACGGGGAGCCATCGGATACTCCTTGAGCACGGTGCAAGTGTCGGCCCGATCCATGTCTCAAATAGGGCGCCTTCACCGTGCGGTCGATGCGGAGCCTCCCATAACGTCTGGCCCTGTCGGTCGAGATCCCGAAGGTCAGGTGCAGCTTCGTCCCATGGCGTTGAGCCCCTCGTCCAGGAGATCGGCGAGGTTCGGGATGCCGATCAGCCAGTCGGCGGTCGAGAGCGAGCTTGCGGCCTCGCGCTCCCGGGCCAGGCGCACGGCGGCGCCCCATTCCTCGGGCTCCATGTCGCCGCGGCCGATATAGACCAGGGCGATCAGATCCGCGCGCTCGTCGTCGTTGAGGCCCGCGATCACGTCGCGCAGTTCCTCTTCGGTGGCATCGTCCGGCGAGGAGGTGAGGGCATCTATGCTGCCATCGTCGATAGGGTTCGAGCCCGACGCCGGATCGGTGATGCCTTCCTTAACGTCAATGGCCCTGGCCCGGAGAATGAGTTCGCAAACCTTGTCGAGCGCAATATCCATAGCAATCCCCTTCAGGACGGTCTCTGCCACGTTCTGTGACAGGGAAACCCTCGAAGCGGCTTTCGGTTCAGCTTCGGACCATGTTTCGGCGCCCGAACCGCGAGCCTGGCTCGGACGCCATGCACGTAATTTCATAAGGCGTGCCGGGGCGGGCATGATAAGGGTGCGCGCATTCCAATCGCGATTCGATCATGTCCGGACTTGAAATCCTCGGCTTCGCAGCCGCCATCCTGACGACGGTCTGCTGGCTGCCGCAGGCCCTCAGGACCATCCGCACCAAGGACACGAAGTCCCTCTCGCTGGTCACCCAGGGCACTTTCACCCTCGGGGTCGGCCTGTGGCTGATCTACGGCATTCTCGTCGGCAACGCGCCGATCATCTTCGCTAACGGCATCACGTTCATTCTCGTCGCGCTCATCCTGGCCCTGAAACTGCGATACGGCTAGGATCGTCCCACGCAGGGAGACCATCATGCGCCGGTTCCTCGCCCTTTGCCTTCTCGGCCTTTCACTGTCCCTCGGGTCTGCCGTTGGGTCTGCCGCACAGACGTCCCGCACGGTCAGGCTCGAGCCGCACCGTCCGGGGGAGACCGACGTCTATATCCTGTCGTTCGGGCTCTGGGGGCCGCAGAGCGTGTTCGACAGCGAGGCGAAGGGCGCGGCGCGCGTTCTCGAGACCCAGCTCGGCTCGAAGGGGCGCTCGATCGTGCGCTCCAACACCAAGCGCCGCTCCGACGCGATGCCTCGCTCCCTGCTCGCAGCCGCCAAAGCCGCCGGACAGGCGCTCGATCCGGCCGAGGACGTTCTCGTGCTCGTCCTCACCTCCCACGGGGGACCGGAGGGCATCGGCCTCGTGGCCGGGCGGAGATCGTTCCTGATGACGCCCGAAGACGTGAAGACCCTTCTTGACGAGACGAAGGCGCAGAACCGGGTCGTCATCGTGTCGGCCTGCTATTCCGGGATCTTCGCCCGGGAGCTCGCCGATGAGCGGACCCTCGTCATCACCGCCGCCGCTGCGGACAGGCCGTCTTTCGGCTGTCGGGACGGGGCGGCCTGGACCTATTTCGGCGATGCCTTCTTCAACAAGGCGATGCGCGGCGAATACCGTCTGGACGCGGCTTTCGAGAAGGCGCGCAGCCTCGTCACCCAGCGCGAGAAGCAGGAGGGATTCGATCCGTCCAACCCGCAGATGGCGGGCGGCGCACAGGTGCTCGAGCGTCTCAAGGAGAGCTGCGGCCGTCCCGTTGCGCAGCAAGCCTGCCGATGCGCTCAACCCAGCGCTCAAGCCGGCGCCTGTTGACACCGAAATCCGAGCGGCCGATCTGGCTGCGGGAATAGAGGGCGAGCGTGGAGCGCTCGCCCTCGCGGGCGATCACCTGCGCGACGACCGTATCGGGAAATCGCATCAGCCGTGTCCGGACCAGATAGCGATCCTGCTCGGCACCCGACTGCACCAGAACCGTGTCGGGCTCCGACAGCGCGGCTTCGGAGACGAGGGCGCGCAGCCGCGCGGCCGGGAAGGGAAAAAGCGGCGGCTCGACATCGGGCCGCGCATTGGGGCAGACATCCTTCGGGCAGACGAGGGCATCGTTCGGGCTCCTGCGGCGCTCAAGCGCCGCGAAGGCCACCGGCCCGAGATCGGGCGGCCCGAAGCTGCTCCGCCAGAGCCCTTCGAGCCCTGCGTTCCATGCGCGCCGGAGCACAGGCCCGAGGCCGGCATTCGCAAGCCCCGGCGCGGCCGTCCTTGATTTCTTCACCATGCGCCTTCACATCCGGAGGCTTGACACTCCGCCCGGGAAGAATAGGGCAGGGCGCCTCCAAGCAAACCTTTCTCCGTGATCCTCATGAATCCTCATTCCGCGCCCGTCCTGATGCTGATCGCCTCGAACGTCTTCATGACCTTTGCCTGGTACGGCCATCTGAAGTTCAAGGCGGCCCCCCTCTGGATCGCCGTGATCGCGAGCTGGTGCATCGCCTTCGTCGAGTACTGGTTCGCCGTGCCGGCGAACCGGATCGGCTCCGCGGTCTATTCGGCGGCGGAGCTGAAGACCATGCAGGAGGTCATCACGCTGGTGGTCTTCGCCGGGTTCTCGGTGCTCTACCTGAAGGAGCCGCTCGGCTGGAACCACCTGATCGGCTTTGCCCTGATCGCCGCCGGCGCGACCTTCATCTTCCAGGCCCGCTGAACTCAGGTCGCGGGCCTCACCCTCAGGACGCGCCCCTGAGGCGAGTCCGTCAGGAGATACACGAAGCCGTCAGGCCCCTGGCGCACATCGCGGATGCGCTCGCCGATATTGTGGAGCATGCGCTCCTCGCCCGTCACCCGGTTGCCGCTGATTTCCAGGCGGGCGACGAGCTGCCCCGCGAGCGCGCCCACGAGAACGCTGCCGCGCCAGCCCGGAAACTTGTCGCCGGTGTAGAACGCCATGCCGGAGGGCGCGATGGAGGGATCCCAGTAATAGACCGGCTGCTCCATGCCGGGTTTTTTCGTGCCCTCGCCGATCTTGGCCCCCGAGTAGTGAACCCCGTAGCCGATGACGGGCCAGCCGTAATTCCTGCCCTTCTGCGGAATGTTGATCTCGTCGCCGCCGCGGGGGCCGTGCTCCGCGGTCCAGAGCTCGCCTGTCGCCGGGTTGATGGCGGCTCCCTGCACGTTGCGGTGGCCGATCGACCAGATCTCCGGTCGGGCGGCGTCGCGGTTCAGGAACGGGTTGTCCGGCGCAGCCCCGCCCGTGGGCTTGATATGCACGATCTTGCCGAGATGGTTCGCCGGGTTCTGCGCCTGATCGCGCAGGTCGAACCGCTCCCCGAGGGTCACAAAGAGATTTCCGTTGCGGTCGAAGACGAGACGGGAGCCGTAATGATTGCTTCCCGTATAGGAGGGCTCCTGGCGGAAGATCACTTCAGTGGATTCCAGAGCCGTTCCATCCTGGCTGAGGCGGCCCCGCGCCACGCTGGTCCCGGACCGTCCGTCACCCCTGTCCTCGGCGAAGCTCCAGTAGACGAGACGGTTCTGCGGGAAATCCGGATCGAGAGCCACGTCCAGGAGGCCGCCCTGGCCGCGCGCCGCGACGGGAGGCAATCCCCTGACCGGTTCGGAGAGCTTGCCGTCCATATCGACGATGCGAAGCCGGCCCGGCCGCTCGGTTACCAGCATCCGGCCGTCGGGCAGAAAGGCGAGACTCCACGGGTTCTGGAGATTGCGCGCGACCGTCTCGACGATCACTTCCACCTTGTCGGTGCGAATGCGCTGCGTGTCCTGGGCCATGGCGGCCGGGGCTGCGGCGAGAGCCAAGGCCCAGACAAGGGCGATGGATAGTCTCGGCATGGAAGTCTCTCCGTTTTCCGATGCCGGAGAGCTAGCCTCCTGGTCGGAGGCGTCAACCTTGCCGTTCGTCACCCGGGCGTCACGGGTGTGAATACAGGTGGACAGTCGAGGGCTCGTGGTCCGAGAATGCCTGGGTCGTCGCCATGACCGAGAGGGTCGCGAGGCCCATCAGCATGATCAGCGCCAACGAACAGCGGCTCTCCTGGCGGGGATCGAGACGATGGGCCCGCGAGGTGACGTGATACGTGGTACGCGTGCGGAAGGTTTTCATTGGCTCTTCCCCGAGCAGTCAAAACACCCTGCGGAAGAAAAACCTGAGTGAATCAAGAAAGTTCCACCTGCCGGTGGAAAGGATGCTTTCAGTTGTTCAGTTAAGTGACGGTATTAACAAGTCATTAACTATTTGGGCGCTGAACGCTGCCTGCTGCGGCAGATGCCAATGGATCCACGCGATCGTTCTTCCCCGCATGTCGGCGCGGCTCTCATCGCCTTAGACCGGGCGTGGCCACTGCATCGAAAGGTCCGCTGGCTGGAGGTTCAGATGGTGTCCCCTGCGAAGTGACTGTTTGGAGCGGATCGGCGATTTATTCAACCAAACGGTTGACTATCTGAGAATTTGGCGACATATCCAACCACATGGTTGAATTGCAGACATCCCGACTCGACTCCGTGTTTCACGCCCTCGGCGATGCCACGCGCCGGCGGATGCTGCACGAACTCGCCCGTGGCGAGCGAACAGTCGGTCAGCTTGCGGAACCCTTCGCAATTTCGCTCGCGGCGGCCTCGAAGCACATCAAAGTGCTGGAAAACGCCGGGCTGATCCGGCGCGAGGTGCGCGGCCGCACCCATCTGTGCCGCCTCGACCCGGGACCGCTCGCGAGCGCGCATCACTGGCTGAGCATCTACGAACGCTTCTGGACCGATCGTCTGGACGTGCTGGAACGGCTCCTCCGCGAGGAGGACGTCCGCCAATCCCCCGACCCAAAGGAGACGCCCCATGACTGACCTTGCGACCCTCGATGCCTATGGCGTGCTGACCGAGCCCGCCACATTGACGATCCAGCGGCTTCTGCCTGGCCCCATCGAGCGCGTCTGGGCGTATCTCACCGAGAGTGACCTGCGACGCCAGTGGCTCGCAGCGGGCGACATGGAGATGAGGAGCGGCGCGCCCGTCGAACTTGTCTGGCGCAATGATGAAATCACCGATCCGCCCGGCCAGCGGCCATCCGGCTTTCCCGAGGAGCACCGGATGCAGAGCCGCATTACCGAGCTCGATCCGCCGCACAAGCTCGCCATCACCTGGGGCAGCACCGGCGGTGTTTCCTTCGAGCTGGAGCCCCAGGGCAATGAGGTGCTGCTCACCGTGATCCACCGCCGTCTGCCGGACCGCGCAACCATGCTGATGATCGGTGCCGGCTGGCATATGCATCTCGATATTCTGGTTGCCCTCATGACAGGAAAGGGGCCGGAGCCCTTCTGGGACGGCTGGAGCCGCCTGCGGACGGAATACGACCGGCGGATACCGGCCTAACGGAAGTCTCGGCAGGGCTCCGCTCGGTTGGTTCTGGCGGAGCCACTCCACCAATCGATCGGCCTTCGGCGCGGATATTCAGGGCCGCATGAAAAATGGCCGGGACGAGCCCGGCCATCGGATGTCGGATGCTTCCGAGGCGATCACTCGGCCTTGATGTTCGCCGTCTTGATGATCTCGGCCCAGGTCTGGATCTCCTTGGCGAGATAGGGCCTGAAGGCCTCTGGATCGCGGACGTTGAGGGTAAATCCGAGCTTGCTGATGCGCTCCTTGACGTCGGGCTTGTTCAGGATCGCGATGATCGTGCCTGACAGCTTATCGAGGATGGGCTTCGGCGTGTTGACGGGCGCGAAGAACGCCGCCCAGGATTCCGCATCCGCATTCGTGATGCCCTGCTCGCGCAGGGTCGGCACGTTGGGAGCCTGCGGGTTGCGCTGCGGGCTCGCGATGCCGATGGCGCGCATCTCGCCGGCCTGGAACTGCGCCAGAACGCTGGGCAGGGTCGAGTTCGACACGTCGATGCGGCCGGCCATCAGTTCCGTCACGAGGGGAGCCGCGCCCCGGAAGGGTACGTGCGTCATCTTGATGCCGGTGCGGGTCATGAAGAGTTCGGTCGCCAGATGCGAGCCCGAGCCCACGCCCGTCGAGCCGTAGTTCAGCGCGCCGGGGTCCTTCTTGGCGAGCTCGATGAGCTCCGGAATGGTCTTCACGGGAAGGTCGTTCTTGACCACGAAGACGTGCTCGAAGGCGCCCGCGCCCGCCAGCGGCGCGAAGTCTTTGACCGCGTCGTAGCCGGGCTCTTTCAGCAGGAACATGTTGTTCCCATGCGTCTGGTTGTTGCCGAACACGATGGTGTAGCCGTCGGGCTCCGCCTTCGCGACCGCTCTGGTGCCGACCGCGCCGGAGGCGCCCGCCAGGTTCTCGACGATCACGTTCTGGCCGAGGTCCTTGCCCATCTCCTCCGCCACGATGCGCGCGATGACGTCGGTGGGGCCGCCCGCCGGATAGGGCACCACCATCTTGATGACGCGGCTGGGAAAGGTCTGGGCCGTGGCGGCGGTGGCGAGCAGCGTCGCCCCCGCGAAAAGGCTCAGGGCGAGGCGGCGGGTAACGGAGGTGGACATCGGTAAAGGCGTCTCCTGAAAAACCCAACTTGGGTCGGCTGTTTCGCTTGCTTGGACAGCTTAGGCGCATTAGGGTCCGCCGCCGTCACGATCCCTTCTTAACGCCCCGATTGGAGGATTCCCATGGGCTTTTTGTCTGACGCCCTCTCGCGCATCAAGCCGTCTGCAACGATCGTCATCACGCAGAAGGCGCGGGATCTCAAAGCCCAGGGCCGGGACGTGATCAGCCTTTCCGTCGGCGAGCCGGATTTCGATACGCCGGACAACATCAAGGAAGCCGCCATCGCGGCCATCCGGCGCGGCGAGACCAAGTATCCGCCCGTCTCCGGCATCGTGCCCCTGCGCGAGGCCATCGCCCGCAAGTTCAAGCGCGAGAACGGCCTCGACTACAAGCCCTCGCAGACCATCGTCTCGACCGGCGGCAAGCAGGTCATCTACAACGCGCTGCTCGCGACCCTGAACCCCGGCGACGAGGTCATCATCCCGGCCCCTTACTGGGTATCGTATCCCGAAATGGTGGGCCTGTGCGGCGGCAAGCCGGTCTTCGTGGACTGCACGATGGAGCACAACTTCAAGCTCCAGCCGGAGCCGCTGGAGCGCGCCATCACGCCCAGGACCAAGTGGCTCATCCTCAACTCGCCCTCGAACCCGACCGGCGCGGCCTACACGCACGCCGAGATGAAGGCCATCACGGACGTGCTGATGCGCCACCCGCATGTCTGGGTGCTCACCGACGACATGTACGAGCACCTGACCTACGGCGATTTCGAGTTCGTGACGCCCGCCCAGATCGAGCCCAACCTCTACGAGCGCACGCTCACCATGAACGGCGTCTCCAAGGCCTATGCCATGACCGGCTGGCGCATCGGCTACGCGGCCGGTCCCGAGGTGCTCATCAAGGCCATGGATTTCGTGCAGGGCCAGCAGACCTCCGGCGCCAGCACCATTTCGCAATGGGCGGCGGTCGAGGCGCTCGACGGTCCGCAGGACCACCTCAAGGTGTTCAGGAAGGCCTTCGAGGAGCGCCGCGACCTCGTGGTCTCCATGCTGAACCAGACGAAATACCTCAAGTGCCCGATGCCGGAGGGCGCGTTCTACGTCTATCCGTCCTGCGCCGAGGCCATGGGCAAGACCGCGCCCTCGGGCAAGGTCCTGCAGACGGACGAGGATTTCGTGTCCGAACTCCTGGAGACCGAGGGCGTCGCGGCGGTCCATGGCTCCGCGTTCGGGCTGGGCCCGAACTTCCGCATCTCCTACGCCACGTCCAACGCGGCGCTGGAAGATGCCTGCCACCGCATCCAGCGGTTCTGCGGGTCCCTGCGTTGATCGGCCTGCCTCGGACGTTCCATCCGGACCCCGAGGCGCCACCCTACCGCCTCGACCAGCAATCGCCCTACCGGGTGAAGGCGGACTTCCGCGTCGACTTCACCAATGGTGGCCATGTCGAGGCGAAGGACTTTCTCCTCGACATCGAGGGCGACAGCGTCACGCCCGAGCGCCTGGCCGAGATGATCGTCTCGGCCATGAACCTCCTGAGGGCAGGTCCCGTGACGATCTTGGCCATGACGATCGTCAGGCGCGGCGAACACCAGGACTTGGTTCCCTCAATAACCCCCTCCGCCGCCTCTTCAGGATTAGGGTCCTGTCCGGACGGAACGGCTCCCGTGTCAGGCCGTTGATCGCTTAAGCTTCACCAAGCTCAGGAGATCACCATGCGTCGCGCCGCTCTCTCCGTCGCCGTTCTGGCTTTCGCGGTTTCCCTCTCGATCACGGGCGCACAGGCCCAGAGCCGCACCCGCGTCGGCGTCCTCACCTGCAACGTCTCGGGAGGCGTGAGCCTCATCCTCACGTCGCAGAAGACCACGGCCTGCACCTTCAATCCCCGGCGGGGGAGAAACGAGCATTATCTCGGCGTCATCCGCAGGTTCGGCCTCGATATCGGGGCGACCCAGGGCGGCGTTCTCACCTGGGCCGTTCTCTCGCAGGGCAGCCTTGCACCCGGTTCGCTGGCAGGCAACTACGTGGGGGCCTCCGCCGAGGCGACCCTCGGGGCCGGGATGGGCGCCAACGTGCTGGTGGGCGGATCGAACCGGTCGATCGCGCTCCAGCCGCTCTCCGTGAGCGGTCAGGTGGGCGTGAACTTCGCCCTGGGCGTCGGCGATTTCGAGCTGCGCGCCGCCCGATAGGCGGAAGGACCCCACTCCTCTCCCAACGATGCGCCAGCCGAGAGAAGGAGCGCCGGAAAGGGGCCCAGAGGTGGAGGCCGCTTTTTGGGTCCGATGCTCCGGCGGCTCTTCTTTCGCGCGCCAACCCTCTTGCCAACTTGGCCCGACAGGCAGAGCATCGGGGCTGACGCGACGGCTAAGAGCGCGCTGGCGGGGGGCAGAGAGGAGACTTTCATGGCACCCAACGGCAGAGAAGCGGCGGGCCCGCGATGCATCGCCATCGTCGGCCCATTCCAGAGCGGCAAGACCACGCTCCTCGAGTCAATCCTGGAGCGGACCGGCACGATCTCCCGGGCCGGCCGGGTCTCCGACGGAGACAGCGTGGGCGACGCGAGCGCGGAAGCCCGTGCCCACCGCATGAGCATCGAGCCCAACGTGGCGACGGTGAATTTCCTGGGCGAAACGATGACCTTCATCGACTGCCCCGGCTCCACGGAATTCATGCACGAAACGCGCAGCGTCACGCCGGTCTGCGATGCGGCGGTCGTCGTCTGCGAGGCCGACGAGCGCAAGATCCCGGCTCTCGAGATCATCCTGCGCGAACTCGAGGAGGCCGACATTCCGCGCTTCCTCTTCATCAACAAGATCGACACGGCGACGCAGCGCATCCGTGAGACGTTGAGCCTCCTGCAGCAGGCCTCGCGCGCGCCGCTCCTCTTGCGCCAGATCCCACTCTGGAAGGACGGGATCGCGGTGGGATTCATCGATCTCGCGCTGGAGCGCGCCTTCATCTATCGCGAGCACGCGCCGAGCGAGATCGTCGACATGCCGGACGGCGAAGGCCTGCGTGAGCGCGAGGCCCGGTTCGCCATGCTCGAGCGGCTGGCCGACTACGACGACGAACTGATGGAGAACCTGATCTCCGAGATCGAGCCGCCGCGCGACCGGATCTTCGACGACCTCTCGCGGGAACTGAAGGAGAGGCATGTGGTGCCGGCCCTCATCGGCTCGGCCGAGCGCGGCAATGGCGTCACCCGGCTTCTCAAGGCCCTGCGCCACGAGGCCCCGACCCTGGCGGAAACCTGCGTGCGTCTGGGAATTCCCACGGAGGGCGCGCCTCTCGCCCAGGTCATGAAGAGCCTGCATATGGGGCAGGGCGGCAAGCTCTCCATCGCCCGCGTCATGAGGGGGACCTTCCACGAAGGCGATACGGTGCTCGGCTCCCGCGGTACCGAGGCCCGGATCGGCAGCCTGCTGAATCTGGTCGGCAGCAACACCAGCCGGACGCCTGAGGCGAAGGCCGGCGATACGGTCGGCTTCGGCCGTCTCGAAGGCATCGCCACGGGAGACAGCTTCGCATCCGGCAAGACCCGTCCGGAGGCCATCGTTTCCTCGGCCCCGCCCGAGCCCGTCTATGCGGTGGCCATCAAGGTGAAGGACCGCAAGGACGACGTGCGTCTGTCCAGTGCGCTCGCCAAGATCACGGAGGAGGACCCGTCCCTCGTCGTGGAGAACCGGCCCGAAATGGGCGAGATCCGGCTCCTCGGCCAGGGCGAGATGCATCTGCGGGTCGCCGTGGAGAAGCTCGCGTCGCGATTCCAGGTCGGTGTCGAGATCACCAAGCCGCGCGTTGCCTATTGCGAGACGATCCGCCTGCCCGCGGCGGCCAGGGGACGCCACCGCAAACAGACCGGCGGACACGGCCAGTACGGCGATGTGATGATCGAGATCAAGCCGCTGCCGCGAGGGGAGGGCTTCGCCTTCCAGGACCAGATCACCGGCGGCGTCGTCCCGCGCCAGTACATCCCCTCGGTCGAGACGGGCGTTCGGGACGCGCTCAAATGCGGGCCCCTCGGCTTCCCGGTCGTGGATCTCGCGGTGACCCTGACGGACGGCTCCTATCATACGGTGGATTCCTCGGATGCGGCCTTCCAGGCGGCGGCGAAGCTCGCCCTGGCGGAGGCTCTGCCGAAGGCAAAGCCCGTGCTGCTTGAGCCCATCCTGTCGGTGGAGATCACCATCCCGACCGAGGCACTGTCCAAGGCGACGGGGCTCGTGACGGCCCGGCGCGGACAGATCCTCGGCTACAATGGGCGGCCCGGCTGGTCCGGTTGGGATGTTCTCAGCGCGACCATTCCGGAATCGGAGATCGGCGACCTGATCGTCGAGCTGCGCTCCGTCACGGCGGGTGTCGGGACCTTCTCGACCCGGTTCGACCATATGGCGGAGCTGAGCGGCCGGCCGGCCGAAATGATCCTTCAAAAGGCTCATTGAAGGCAGGAGGCCCATCGAGGGCCATTCGACGATGGGCGGTCCTGGCCGCCCATCGACAAAATATCTCATCCGCGCCAATGTGAGCTTTACCGGAGACGCCATCTCCCCGTAAGCAGCCTCGCCTTGAAGCGGAGGAAAACAATGAACGCGACGACGCCTTCGGCCGCCACGCTGGACGCGGCAGGCAATCCCCTGGCCCGGCCCTGGCTCGAGTCCTATCCGTCGAAGGTGCCCCAGACGGTCGACGAGCGGAAGATCGGAACCCTCGTCGATATCTTCCGGTCCGCCGTCTCCGCTTATCCCAGCCGGGCTGCCGCCGAGAGCTTCGGCAAGCGGATCACCTATGCGGAACTGGGGCGGGCCGCCGATGCGATCGCCTCATGGCTCCAGGTTCAGGGGCTGAAGAAGGGCGATCGCGTGGCGATCATGCTGCCGAACGTGATGGCCTACCCGGCGATCCTGTACGGCATCCTTCAGGCGGGCGGGACGGTGGTCAACGTCAACCCGCTCTATACCCCGCGGGAGCTGACGCACCAGCTTCAGGATGCGGGCGCGCGCGTCCTGTTCGTCCTGGAGAACTTCGCTGCGACCGTCGAGGAGGCCCTGCCGGACCTCGCCCTCGACCGCGTGGTTCTCGTGACGCCGGGCGATCTCCTCGGGCTCAAGGGCACGATCGTCAATCTCGTCTCGCGCCACGTGAAGAAGGCCGTCAAGCCGTTCCTGCTGCCCCAGGCCGTTTCCTTCAAGACGATTCTCGCGGAGGGCGGGGCCCGCAAGCCGCAGCCCGTCGCCCTCTCGCCGGACGATATGGCCTTCCTGCAATATACGGGCGGAACGACGGGCATCTCCAAGGGCGCGGTGCTGCTCCACCGCAACGTGGCGGCCAACGTGCTCCAGTGCGAAGCCTGGATGCGGCCGTTCTTCGGGGAGCGGGAGGACCATGTCATGGTCACCGCTCTGCCGCTCTATCACATCTTCGGCCTGACGGTGTGCTCGCTGTTCATGACGAAGATCGGCGGCTGCCAGCTTCTGATCGCCAATCCGCGCGACATCGCGGGCTTCGTGAAGACGCTGAAGAAGAGCAAGATCACCCTCATGTCGGGCGTCAACACGCTCTACAACGCCCTGGCCCATGCGCCGGGCATCGAGGATGTGGACTTCTCGCAGCTCGTCTTCGCCGTCTCCGGCGGCATGGCCACGCAGGCGGCCGTGGCCAAGAAGTGGAAGGAGATCTCGGGGCAGCCCATCGTCGAGGGCTACGGCCTGTCCGAGACCTCGCCGGTGGTCTGCGCCAACCGCCTCGACATCGAGGAGTTCACCGGTACCATCGGCTATCCCCTGCCGTCCACGGACGTGACCGTGCGGAACGGCGACGGCACGATCCTGCCGCTCGGCGGGCGTGGCGAGCTTTGCGTCAAGGGTCCGCAGGTCATGGCAGGTTATTGGCAGCGGCCCGACGAGACCGCCCGGGTGATGACGCCGGACGGCTATTTCCGGACGGGCGACGTGGCGGTGATCCTGCCGGACGGTCAGGTGAAGATCGTGGACCGGATGAAGGACATGATCCTCGTCTCCGGCTTCAACGTCTATCCCAACGAGGTCGAGGACGTGCTCGTGCAGCATCCAGGCGTGATGGAAGCCGCCGTCATCGGCCAGCCGGACGAACAATCGGGAGAGACCGTGGTGGCCTACGTGGTTCGAAAGGATCAGGCTCTCTCAGTGGACGATCTGCGCCAGTTCTGCCGCGAAAACCTGACGGCCTACAAGGTTCCCCGCCGGATCGAGTTCCGCGAGACCCTGCCGAAAACCAATGTGGGCAAGGTCCTGCGCCGCGTTCTCAAGGACGAGACGGCCCCGCCTCATTGAGCCAGATGCGCTTTCAGGACTCTGAAAAGAAAAAAGCCGGGCCAAAGGCCCGGCGAAAGTAGAGGTCCGACAAAAGTCAAAACCTTCCAGAGGGAACGGCCGACACGGCAGCGCCGGGAGGAAGAAAAAGCGGTGCCGCGTTGAAATCAGCCACCGCT
>JBOZRS010000128.1:0-12056 GCA_050789065.1 Microvirga sp. | reverse complement strand
TGATCGCCGCCGTCAGAGACGTCTTGCCATGGTCCACGTGACCAATCGTCCCAATGTTGCAGTGCGGCTTCGTCCGCTCAAACTTTTCCTTCGCCATCGTGGCACCCGTTCCTTTGATCTTTCAATATTCGCTTAGTGGGTTCAGGCGTATTTCGCCTGAACCTCGGCAGCCACGTTCGACGGCACCTGCTCGTAGTGGTCGAACTGCATGGTGTAGCTCGCACGCCCCTGGCTCATGCCGCGCAGCGTGTTGACGTAGCCGAACATGTTGGCGAGCGGGACCATCGCATTGATGACCACGGCATTGCCGCGCATGTCCTGACCCTGGATCTGACCACGACGCGAGTTCAGATCGCCGATCACGGAGCCGGTGTAGTCTTCGGGGGTCGTGACCTCCACCTTCATCACCGGCTCGAGCAGAACCGAGCCGCCCTTCTGGAGGGCTTCACGGAGAGCTGCGCGAGAAGCGATTTCGAAGGCCAGGGCCGACGAGTCGACTTCGTGGAAGGCACCGTCGATGAGCTCGACCTTGATATCGACCACCGGGAAGCCGGCAACAACACCAGCGCCGATGACCGACTGAAGGCCCTTTTCAACGCCCGGGATGTATTCCTTCGGAACAGCACCACCGACGATCTTCGACTCGAACGAGAAGCCTGCACCCTGCTCGTTCGGCTGAACGACGAGCTTGACGCGGGCGAACTGACCCGTACCGCCGGTCTGCTTCTTGTGGGTGTAGTCCACCTCGGTCTTCTTCGTGAGCGTCTCACGATAAGCAACCTGAGGAGCACCGACGTTGGCATCGACCTTGTAGGTTCGCCTCAGAATGTCGACCTTGATGTCGAGGTGGAGCTCGCCCATGCCCTTCAGGATCGTCTGGCCCGACTCGGCGTCGGTGGAGACGCGGAAGGACGGATCCTCGGCAGCCAGCTTCGAAAGAGCGAGACCGAGCTTTTCCTGGTCGGCCTTCGACTTCGGCTCGATGGCGATCTCGATGACCGGCTCCGGGAACTCCATGCGCTCGAGGATCACGGCCTTGGACGGATCGCAGAGCGTGTCGCCGGTGCGGACTTCCTTGAGGCCAGCCAGGGCAACGATGTCGCCGGCATAAGCCTCCTTGATGTCCTCACGGTTGTTCGCATGCATGAGAAGCATGCGGCCAACGCGCTCTTTCTTGTCACGCGAAGAGTTCAGCAGCGTGTCGCCAGCATTCACCTTGCCCGAATAAACGCGGCAGAAGGTGATCGTGCCCACGAAGGGATCGTCCATGATCTTGAAGGCGAGCATGGAGAAGCCTTCGTCGTCGGTCGGCTTACGGGTCGTCGGCTCTTCGGTCTTGAAGTCGATGCCCTGGATAGCTTCACGATCAGCCGGAGAAGGCAGGAAGTCCACAACCGCATCGAGGAGCGGCTGAACGCCCTTGTTCTTGAACGCCGAACCGCAGAGAACCGGGTGGAAGGCGCGACGCTGGACGGCCGTACGGATCAGACGGCGCAGGGTCGCCTCGTCGGGCTCCTGGCCCTCGAGGTAGGCAACCATGGCCTCGTCGTCCATCTCGACAGCAGCTTCAACGAGCTTCGCGCGGTATTCCAGGGCCTGATCCTTCAGGTCCGCCGGAATCTCGACCTCGTCGAAGGAAGCGCCAAGCGCCTCACCCGACCAAATCAGGGCCTTCATCTTAATCAGATCGACCATGCCGCGGAAATCGCTCTCCGCTCCGATCGGAATCTGAAGACAGACCGGCTTACCGGCCACGCGCTTCACGATGTCGTCGACGCAGTTGAAGAAGTTCGCGCCGGTCTTGTCCATCTTGTTGACGAACACGACACGCGGAACGTCGTACTTGTCGGCCTGACGCCACACGGTCTCGGTCTGGGGCTCGACGCCCTGGTTGCCGTCAAGAACGCAGACGGCGCCGTCGAGCACGCGCAGCGAGCGCTCCACCTCGATGGTGAAGTCGACGTGGCCGGGGGTGTCGATGATGTTCAGACGCTTGCCATTCCAGAAGCAGGTGGTGGCAGCGGACGTGATCGTGATGCCACGCTCCTGCTCCTGCTCCATCCAGTCCATGGTGGCGGCACCCTCGTGCACTTCACCGATCTTGTGGGACTTGCCGGTGTAGTAAAGGATGCGCTCGGTCGTCGTGGTCTTGCCGGCATCGATGTGCGCCATGATGCCGAAATTGCGGTAGTCCTCAATCGCGTGCGTGCGGGGCATCGCTTAACTCCTCAAGGTCCTGCCGTTACCAGCGGTAGTGCGAGAACGCACGGTTGGCTTCCGCCATACGGTGGGTGTCTTCGCGCTTCTTCACGGCATTACCCCGGTTGTTCGAGGCATCGAGCAGCTCAGCAGAGAGACGCTCGACCATGGTCTTGTCGTTGCGGCCGCGAGCGGCCTGGATGATCCAGCGGATCGCGAGAGCCTGACGGCGCTCGGTGCGGACTTCCACCGGAACCTGGTAGGTCGCGCCGCCGACGCGGCGGGAACGGACCTCGATGGCCGGAGCAACGTTGTCGAGAGCCTGCTTGAAGACCTCGAGCGGGTTGGCCTTGGCGCGGCTCTCGATGATGTCGAACGCACCGTAGACGATGCCTTCGGCAGCGGACTTCTTGCCGTCGTACATGATCGAATTCATGAACTTCGTGACGACGATATCCCCGAACTTCGGATCCGGGATGATCTCACGCTTTTCGGCGCTGTGGCGGCGGGACATAAGCTGACTCCGACCTCAATGAGTGTTGGCGGCTTACTTGGGCCGCTTCGCGCCGTACTTCGAACGACGCTGCTTACGATTCTTCACGCCCTGGGTGTCGAGAACACCGCGGAGAACGTGATAGCGGACGCCCGGAAGGTCCTTCACGCGGCCGCCGCGGATCATGACCACGGAGTGCTCCTGAAGGTTGTGACCCTCACCCGGGATGTAACCGATGACTTCATAGCCATTGGTCAGGCGAACCTTGGCGACCTTACGGAGAGCCGAATTCGGCTTCTTGGGGGTCGTGGTGTAAACGCGCGTGCACACGCCCCGCTTCTGCGGGCAGGCCTCAAGCGCGGGAACCTTATTCCGGCTCTTTTGCGCCGTCCGCGGCTTGCGGATCAGCTGACTGATCGTTGGCATCCTGTGCCCTCTTTCACCAGCCACCGACCCGGTGGCCTTTGAGTGTCTTCAACGGTTGAACGCCGCACTGCAACGTCCAGGCAGACCTTTCGGCTGCACAAAACGAAGCCACGCCATTGGCCCGAAAAAGCCCTTGGCGCGGTGCGATTGCAGAGGACCACGGTGTTCGTCACCGCGGTCGTGCCCCAAATCTGACGATGTGTCAGTCAAGGTTGAGTTCGGCAGCGTTTAGGTGGCATCCGTCGAAGCTTGGCGCTTCGACTGGCAAAACCTACGGCCAGCCGGAAAGTCCGGTTTCTCTATCCCCCGAGTCGGGAAAAGTCAACTCTTTTCCAGCCACCGGTTTGAGAGAGACGAGGCAGGCGCTGCATTGAGGCCCCTCCCCTTTGTTCAGATAGGTGTCTTCCCGGTCTCCGCAAGCTTAACTGCGGGCTTTCGGGAAAGGTTGCAGGGCATTGGGCGCGGTCATCCACTACGAGAGCGACGGGTATCAGGTCAGCCATGCGAAGCCAATGGGCCGCCACTTCGCCGGACACGGGTTTCTATCGGCCTTTGCTCGGTATTCTGCGGACGAACGGGTGACCGGCTTCGTCAGGGATGAGGCCACGGGCCGGGAGTTCTGTTCTTTCGTGACGGGTTTTCGCCCGGACAGGGCGGCGGAGTTCGTCCTGCAGCGGAACGTCGCAGCCCTGAAGCGGCATGGGTGCCTCTACACCCCTGCCCCTATCAATGCCCAGCAGGCCTGGGTCAGGGAGCTCCATGGGCCGAGGTCCTGGAGCCTTTGCGGGGTGAATCATACGCTCTCCTCCGCCAGGACCATGACAGGGATCACGGAGCTGCTGACGGCTCCGGTTCATCCCTGGGACGCTGTCATCTGCACGTCCAACGCCTCCAAGGCTGTGATCCGAAAGCTGCTCGAGCGACAGGCGGAGTATCTTTCCCGGCGGCTGGGCGCCACCCGGTTCGTCCTCCCGCAGCTACCGGTGATCCCCCTGGGGGTGGATTGCGGTGCCCAGTCGCGGCAGGTTGCCGTGAGGGATGAAGCCCGAACGGCTCTTGGACTGCATTCGGACGAGGTCGCGGTGCTTTTCCTCGGGCGCCTTTCGTTCCACGCAAAGGCGAACCCGGCTCCCATGTACATCGCTCTGGAGCGGCTGGCGGCCCGTCACCGGCTGGTGCTGATCGAGTGTGGATGGGCCGCCAACGAGCAGATCTCCAAAGGGTTTGAGGAAGCCCGCGCCAAGCTCTGCCCTTCGGTGCGCTCCATCGTCCTGGACGGCCGGACGCCTGAGGCCCGCGCTCGCGCCTGGGGAGCCGCCGACATCTTCTGCTCGCTCTCGGACAATATCCAGGAGACCTTCGGGCTGACCCCGATCGAAGCCATGGCCGCAGGCCTTCCGGTGGTCGTGACCGATTGGGACGGCTACCGGGACACGGTGCGCAACGGCGTGGACGGTTTTGCCGTGCCAACCCTCTCTGCCCCGCCGGGAACGGGGAACAGCCTCGCCGTGCGCCACGCTCTCGAGATCGACACCTATGACCTCTATATCGGCCAAGCCTCCACTGCTGTGGCCGTCGATATCGACGCGACAACGGCCGCTTTCGACCGGTTGGCCTCGGATCGGGACCTGCGCCGGCGCATGGGCGCCAACGGCGCCGCCCGGGCCCGTGAGGTTTTCGACTGGCAGGTCATCGTAAGGGCGTACGAGCGCCTTTGGGATGAGCTGTCCGAACTCCGGAATGCGGCGGGAACGGCCCCCGATGCTTCGCTGGGTGGGGCACGGGGCTTCTGGCCGGCCCGCCCGGATCCCTTCGGGCTCTTCGCGAGCTTTCCTTCCGCCACCCTTTCAGGCCGCCACCGGCTCGCGCAGATCGATGGCGTTGATGAGGGGGAAGTGGCGTCGCGTCTGGCGCTGAAGGTCGCTCTGATCCATCCGTCCGGTCCCGTGTCATCCAGCTTCCTCATGGAGCTGTGGCGGCGGATCGGGTCCAAGCAGCCGACCGTTCGAGAACTCCTGGAAGAACAGCCGGGTGCTTCCGCACCGCTGACGGTCAGAGGTGTTCTCTGGCTCGCCAAGCTCGGGCTCGTGCGTATCCTCCCAACCTGAATAGAAAAGGCCGCCCGGAGGCGGCCTCTTCAGTTCTGAAATGTACCGGGCCGGTTACTCGGCAGCCGGCGGCAGCTCGTTGACGTGAGCCTGGGTCTCGGCGCGCTTCTGCTGCAGGATCAGTTCGTCGCGATGTTGGGCAACGGACTTGATCTGAGCGGTCATCGCACCGGTACCGGCCGGGATCAGGCTGCCGACGATGACGTTCTCCTTGAGGCCCTCGAGGGTATCGACCTTGCCATTGACCGCCGCCTCGGTGAGGACGCGGGTGGTCTCCTGGAAGGACGCCGCCGAGATGAAGGAGCGGGTCTGCAGCGAGGCCTTGGTGATGCCGAGCAGAACCGGCACGCCTTCGGCGGGCTTCTTCTTCTCGGCCACGAGGCGCTCGTTGATCTCCTCGAACTCGAGACGATCCACCTGCTCACCGGCGAGCAGCTCGGAATCGCCGCCTTCAGTGACCTCAACCTTCTGCAGCATCTGGCGAACGATCACCTCGATGTGCTTGTCGTTGATGAGCACACCCTGGAGACGGTAGACCTCCTGGATCTCGTTCACGAGGTACGCGGCCAGTTCCTCGACGCCCTTGATGGCAAGGATGTCGTGCGGGGCCGGGTTGCCGTCCACGATGAAGTCGCCGATTTCGACCACGTCGCCGTCCTGCAGGTGGATGTGCTTGCCCTTCGGGATCAGGTACTCCACCGGCTCCGAGCCATCGTGCGGAGTCAGCGTCAGACGACGCTTGCTCTTGTAGTCGCGGCCGAACTGGATCGTGCCGGACTTCTCCGCAATGATGGCGGCGTCCTTCGGACGACGGGCCTCGAACAGCTCCGCCACGCGCGGCAGACCGCCCGTGATGTCGCGGGTCTTGGCGCTCTCGGTCGAGACGCGGACCAGAACGTCGCCTGCCTTCACCTTCGAACCGGGATCGACCGCCAGGATTGCATCCACGGGCAGGAGGTAACGGGCATCGCCGCCACGGGCGAGCTTGGCAACCTTGCCACCTGTGCCCTGGATGACCACCGCTGGGCGCAGATCGGCCGTGCGGGTCGAGCCACGCCAGTCGATGACCACGCGCTTGGCGATGCCGGTGGACTCGTCCATCGACTCGATCATCGACGCGCCGTCCACGAGATCCTCGTAGCCCACCGTGCCCTCGACCTCGGTGAGGATCGGGCGGGAATAGGGATCCCACTCGGCGATACGCTGACCGCGCTTGATCGTGTCGCCCTCGTCGACCTTCAGGCGGGAGCCGTATTGCAGGCGGTGGACCGCCCGCTCGGTTCCGTCCGGACCGGTGATCACAACCGCCACGTTGCGGCCCATGACGACGAGATCGCCATCGGAGTTGCGCGCAATGTTCTTGTTGCGGAAGCCGATCGTGCCCTCGAAGCTCGACTCGATGAAGGATGAATCCGCAATCTGAGCCGCGCCGCCGATATGGAACGTACGCATGGTGAGCTGGGTGCCCGGCTCGCCGATGGACTGCGCCGCGATGACGCCGACAGCCTCGCCGTGGTTGACCGGGGTACCCCGGGCCAGGTCGCGGCCGTAGCAGGTGGCGCAGACGCCGTTCTTCGACTCGCAGACGAGCACGGAACGGATCTTCACCTCCTGGATGCCGGCAGCGCCGATGGCCTCGAGGTGACGTTCCTCGATCATCGTACCCTTCGGAACGATGACGGTGCCGTCCTGAGCAACCAGATCCTCCGCCGTCGAGCGGCCGAGGATGCGGGAAGCCAGCGACGCGACCACTTGGCCGGCGTCGATGATGGCCCGCATCTTGATGCCCTTCTCGGTGCCGCAATCGGTCTCGCGGATGACCGCGTCCTGCGCCACGTCGACGAGACGGCGGGTCAGGTAGCCCGAGTTCGCCGTCTTGAGCGCCGTGTCGGCCAGACCCTTACGGGCGCCGTGGGTCGAGTTGAAGTACTCGAGAACGTCGAGGCCTTCCTTGAAGTTCGAGATGATCGGCGTCTCGATGATCTCGCCCGACGGCTTGGCCATGAGGCCGCGCATGGCCGCGAGCTGCTTCATCTGGGCCGGCGAACCACGGGCGCCGGAATGCGACATCATGTAGATCGAGTTGACCGGCTTGTCGCGGCCCTGATCGTCCTTCTGAACCGTCGAGATGCGGTTCATCATCTCGGCCGCAAGGCGATCCGAGCACTTCGCCCAGGCATCGACGACCTTGTTGTACTTCTCACCCTGGGTGATGAGGCCGTCCTGGTACTGCTGCTCGTAGTCCTTGGCGAGAGCGCGGGTTTCCTCGACGATCTGCCATTTGTTCTCCGGGATCACCATGTCGTCCTTGCCGAACGAAATGCCGGCGCGGAACGCATTGTAGAACCCGAGGCCCATGATGCGATCGCAGAAGATGACCGATTCCTTCTGACCGCAATGCCGGTAGACGGCATCGATCATGTTGGAGATCTCCTTCTTCGTCATCAGCTTGTTGACGATGTCGAAGGAGAGAGCCGGATGCTTCGGCAGAAGACGCGAGAGCATGACGCGGCCTGCCGTGGTCTCGACGATCTTCGAGACCGGCTGCCCGTCCTCTCCGAGGCCTTCCCAACGGTAGCGGATCTTCGTGTGAAGGGTGATGACCTTCTCGTTGAGCGCGTGCTCGATCTCGCCCATGTCGGCGAAAGCCTTGCCCTGGCCCGGCTGACCGTCGGAGACGATCGACAGGTAGTAGAGGCCGAGAACGATGTCCTGCGACGGCACGATGATCGGCTGGCCGTTGGCCGGGTGCAGGATGTTGTTCGTCGACATCATCAGCACGCGGGCTTCGAGCTGGGCTTCCAGCGAGAGCGGCACGTGGACGGCCATCTGGTCACCGTCGAAGTCCGCGTTGAACGCGGCACAGACGAGCGGGTGCAGCTGGATCGCCTTGCCCTCGATGAGGGTGGGCTCGAAGGCCTGGATGCCGAGGCGGTGGAGCGTCGGTGCACGGTTGAGGAGCACCGGATGCTCGCGGATGACCTCGTCCAGGATGTCCCAGACCTCGGGCTTTTCCTTCTCGACGAGCTTCTTCGCCTGCTTGACCGTGGCGGAGAGACCCCGCGCGTCGAGCTTGGCGTAGATGAACGGTTTGAAGAGTTCGAGAGCCATCTTCTTCGGCAGGCCGCACTGGTGGAGCTTGAGCTCCGGACCCACGACGATGACCGAGCGGCCGGAATAGTCGACGCGCTTGCCGAGCAGGTTCTGACGGAAGCGGCCCTGCTTGCCCTTCAGCATGTCGGCGAGCGACTTCAGCGGACGCTTGTTGGCGCCCGTGATGACGCGGCCACGGCGGCCGTTGTCGAACAGGGCGTCGACGGCCTCCTGCAGCATGCGCTTCTCGTTGCGGACGATGATGTCCGGCGCGCGCAGCTCCATCAGCCGCTTCAGGCGGTTGTTACGGTTGATGACGCGGCGATACAGGTCGTTCAGGTCCGAGGTCGCGAAGCGGCCGCCGTCCAGCGGCACGAGCGGACGCAGGTCCGGCGGGATAACCGGAACGACGGTCATGATCATCCACTCGGGCTTGTTGCCCGACTGGAGGAAGGCCTCGATGATCTTGAGGCGCTTCATGAGCTTCTTCGGCTTCAGCTCCGACGTGGTGACGGCGATTTCCTCACGGATGTCGGCAGCCGTCTTCTCCAGGTCGAGTTCCTGAAGGATGCGGCGGATGGCCTCCGCGCCGATCATGGCCGTGAAGGAGTCCTCGCCGTACTCGTCCTGAGCCCGGATGTACTCCTCCTCGGTGAGGAGCTGACGGTCCTTGAGGGGCGTCAGGCCGGCATCGACGACGATGTAGGACTCGAAGTAGAGAATCCGCTCCAGGTCCTTCAGGGTCATGTCGAGCAGCAGACCGATGCGGCTCGGCAGGGACTTGAGGAACCAGATATGGGCAACGGGCGCGGCCAGCTCGATATGGCCCATGCGGTCGCGACGGACGCGGGCGAGCGTCACCTCGACGCCGCACTTCTCGCAGATCACGCCCTTGTACTTCATGCGCTTGTACTTGCCGCACAGGCACTCGTAGTCCTTGATCGGGCCGAAGATCCGCGCACAGAACAGGCCGTCACGCTCGGGCTTGAACGTGCGGTAGTTGATGGTCTCAGGCTTCTTGATCTCGCCATAGGACCAGGACAGAATCTTCTCAGGGCTCGCGATCGAGATCTTAATCTGATCGAAGCTCTGCGGCTGCGCCGTTTGATTGAAAAGATTCATGACCTCTTGATTCATCGCCGTCTCCTGGGCTGAAGGGGGCTAGATAAGCACCCTCACCGGCAATTGCATGGGGCCGCGGCACGAAAACCGCCGCGGCCAATCGTCAATTCAAAGCGCTCTCGCTTACTCGGCCGCCTCGGACGGAGGCAGTTGCTCCGGCTCGTTGGCGGCCCGCTTGGAGTTGGTCAGCTCCACGTTGAGGCCGAGCGACCGCATTTCCTTCACGAGAACGTTGAAGCTCTCCGGAATGCCCGACTCGAAGGTGTCGTCGCCACGGACGATGGCTTCGTAGACCTTCGTACGGCCGGCCACGTCGTCGGACTTAACCGTGAGCATTTCCTGCAGGGTGTAAGCCGCGCCGTAAGCCTCGAGCGCCCACACCTCCATTTCGCCGAAGCGCTGGCCGCCGAACTGGGCCTTGCCGCCCAGCGGCTGCTGGGTGACGAGGCTGTAGGGGCCGATGGAGCGGGCGTGGATCTTGTCGTCCACGAGGTGGTGGAGCTTCAGCATATAGATGTAGCCCACCGTCACCTTGCGGTCGAACGGCTCACCGGTGCGTCCGTCATAGAGCGTCACCTGACCCGACGGGTCGAGACCGGCCTTTTCGAGCATCGCCTCGATGTCCGATTCCTTCGCGCCGTCGAAGACGGGTGTCGCGAACGGAACGCCGCGGCGCAGCTTCCTGCCGAGTTCGACGAGCTCGTCTTCGGACGCCTGCTGGATCTCGGGCAGGTTGCCGTAGATCGAGACAAGCTGCTCCCGCAGAGCATTCGCCTGGCCGGACTTCATGTAGGCATCGACCGCCTGGGCGACCTGCTTGCCGAGACCGGCCGCAGCCCAGCCGAGGTGCGTCTCGAGGATCTGACCCACGTTCATGCGGCTCGGCACGCCGAGCGGGTTGAGCACGATATCCGCGTGGGTGCCGTCCTCGAGGAACGGCATGTCCTCGATCGGAACGATGCGCGACACGACGCCCTTGTTGCCGTGACGGCCGGCCATCTTGTCGCCGGGCTGGATCTTGCGCTTCACCGCCACGAAGACCTTGACCATCTTCATGACGCCGGGCGGAAGCTCGTCGCCGCGCTGCAGCTTCTCGACCTTGTCGAGGAAGCGCTGCTCGAGACGCTTCTTCGACTCGTCGTACTGCTTCTGCATGGCCTCGATCTCGGTCATGCGGGCATCATCGTCGACGGCGAACTGCCACCACTGCGAGCGCGGATACTCGTTGAGGAGCTCGCGGGTGATCTTGGTGTCCTTCTTATAGCCCTTCGGGCCCGCAACGGCGCCATGCCCGATCAGAATCTCGGCCAGACGGGCATAGGTGTTGCGGTCAAGAATGGCCTGCTCGTCGTCGCGGTCCTTGGCGAGACGCTCGATCTCCTCGCGCTCGATGGCCTGCGCGCGCTCGTCCTTGTCGACGCCGTGACGGTTGAAGACACGGACTTCGACAATGGTTCCGGTCACGCCCGGGGGAACGCGGAGCGAGGTGTCGCGGACGTCGGAGGCCTTCTCGCCGAAGATGGCGCGCAGAAGCTTCTCTTCCGGCGTCATCGGGCTTTCGCCCTTCGGCGTGATCTTGCCGACGAGAATGTCGCCCGCATGGACCTCGGCACCGATATAAACGATGCCAGCCTCGTCGAGGTTCTTCAGCGCCTCTTCCGAGACGTTCGGAATGTCGCGCGTGATTTCCTCAGGACCCAGCTTCGTGTCGCGGGCCATCACCTCGAATTCCTCGATGTGGATCGAGGTGAAGACGTCCTCCTTCACGATCCGCTCGGAGAGCAGGATCGAGTCTTCGAAGTTGTAGCCGTTCCATGGCATGAACGCGACGAGCACGTTCCGGCCGAGCGCCAGCTCGCCGTACTCCGTCGACGGGCCGTCGGCGATGATGTCGCCCTTGCGGACCATGTCGCCGGCGCGGACCAGAGGCTTCTGCGTGATGCAGGTCGACTGGTTGGAGCGCTGGAACTTCTGCAGACGGTAGATGTCGACGCCCGGACGGGTCGGATCGGTCTCTTCCGTCGCACGGATCACGATACGGGTCGCGTCCACCTGGTCGACGATGCCGGTGCGGCGGGCCGCGATGGCGGCGCCGGAGTCACGGGCCACAACCGCTTCCATGCCGGTACCGACGAACGGGGCATCCGCCTGAACCAGAGGCACGGCCTGACGCTGCATGTTCGAGCCCATGAGGGCGCGGTTGGCGTCGTCGTTCTCCAGGAACGGGATGAGAGCCGCGGCGACCGAAACGAGCTGCTTCGGCGACACGTCCATCAGGTCCACGCGGTCGGGCGCGACGACGATCACGTCGCCGGAGCGGCGGCAAACCACGAGCTCTTCCGTGAGATGCCCCTCGGAGTCGATGGCGGCGTTCGCCTGGGCGACGTTGTACTTGGCCTCCTCCATGGCGGAGAGATAGACCACCTCGTCGGTCACCTGGCCGTCGCGGACGCGGCGGAACGGGGTCTCGATGAAGCCGTACTTGTTGACGCGGGCGAAGGTCGCGAGCGAGTTGATGAGGCCGATGTTCGGGCCTTCCGGCGTCTCGATCGGGCAGATGCGGCCGTAATGCGTCGGGTGCACGTCGCGCACCTCGAAGCCGGCGCGCTCGCGGG
>JBOZRS010000018.1:0-28979 GCA_050789065.1 Microvirga sp. | reverse complement strand
CGTCGAGCTTGCCGCTCGTCATGCTGGCATCCTCCTCCCGCTTGAAGTGCGTGAAGAGGCGGTCGCAGACGTTGGCCCTGAACGACACGGCCGGAACGAACATCCCACTTTGCATCATGAACTGGGCCTGCCCGACGCTTCGCAGGAAGGTCGACTTGCCGCCCTGGTTGGCGCCCGTGATGACCACGAGCTGCCTGCCGTCCGCATCGACGTCGTTGCCGACAACCTTCCTGTCCAGCCTCAGGGCGAGAGACACGTCGTAAAGACCATCAAATGAGAGCCTGCGCTCGCTGAGCGGATCTGGATACGGGAAGGACATCGGCTCGCCTTTCCCGGACAGGCTCTCGTGCAGGTTGAGGCAGCCGACGTAAAACGCCAGCTCGGTACGAAGCATCGTGAAGAAGGAAAGGATGTGCTCGTTCGACTGGGCGAGCGCGTTCGCGACGAGGCTGATCCCCCGGTCCCGCAGCTCCGACAGGGCCCTGGACCCGCTCTCGTCCATGGGGTGAAGGTGGTAGGTGTACGAGAGCGGCTGCGGCTCGAACAGCCAGTCGAACCAACCCGGTTCCCGCTCCGGCCAGAGGAGCGTGTAGTCCCGGGCCTTGTTCCCCGTCCCCAGCTCCGCGCTGACCAGCACCCCGCCACGGAAGTTGACGCGCCTCAGGTGCTCGTCGGCCTCGGCGAAGAAGTCGTCGCCGAGTTCCCGGCGGAGCATCCCGAAGAAGGTCCGGAAGCCCTCGGAGCCGAACTTTCCCGCATGTTCGTCGGCGACCCTCCTCAGCCGCTTGAGCATGCCAAGGAACATTTCTAGGACCTCCCGAGACCGATACAGCACGGTGCCGGGATAGGTGCTCAGGAGGCCCCAGTAGTTCTTCCGCTCCTTCTCGATGGCCTCGACTGCGAGTGCGTAGATGCCCCGGACGACGGCGGCGTTGGCGATGCAATCCTCCAGAATGCCCTGGCGATAGAGGATCTCTTCGGGACCATTCCCGATGCCCGACAGGACCGCCTTGCGCGCCACGTCGAGCAGGAAGGCGTCGTTCGCCGCCATGGCGGCGAACAGCGTCTCGAGCTCCAGATCCTGCGTGAGCGCCTCGGCGTTCGACGGAAGCTCGTGATCGGGATCGAAGTCCCGATTCCTGTACAGGAGGAATGCCTTCATGGCCCGATCCTCTCCAGAATGGCGCCGTAGGTCAGCCGATGCCGCTCGGCGAGCGACAGCGCGTAGGCCCGCCCGTCGGCCGGGCGCCGCACGATCCTGTAGGTGCGCTCGGCCGGGTTCTCGGGTACGACCGTGCTGACCATGCTCACCGTCTTCTCGTTGTAGGACGCGAGTTCGTCGACGAAGGTGACCCAGACGGCCAGCACGTCGAGCGCAGCGATCCGATCCATGATCTTCCCGCTCAGGAAGACCGCATCGTGCAGTGTCGTCGAGGTGAAGATCTCATTCAGAACGACGATGCTGCGTGATGTGCAATGCTCCAGGATGTCGTGGATCCGAACGAGGTCGTCCTGGAGCTTGCCGCGCAGGTTGCCGAGGTTCTCCTCCCGTTCGAAATGCGTGAAGAGTCCGTCGAACAGGAACAGCCGGGCCTCGCGACCGGGGACGGGGCAGCCGAGGCTCGCCAGGTAATGCAACTGCCCGAACGTCCGCGCGAAGGTCGTCTTGCCGCCCTGGTTGGGGCCCGACACGACGATGACGCGCTCCGGCCCGGTCAGGGCGAAGTCGTTGGTCACGACGGGCGTGTTCTCTCGGATGAGCTTGAATGCCAGGGCGGGATCGAAGCCGTCCCGGCTGAGAACGTCCTTGCGGTCCGCCAGGACCTGCGGATAGCAGACCTCCAGCCCCGACCGGCGGAAGGCGCTCACGTATTCCAGATAGGCGACATAGAATTGGATCTCGCGGTCGAAGGCCGTGATCGTCCCGTCACGGAAGTCGGCATGCCGGGTGCAGTACGCGTCGAGCGCGTGGAAGGTGTCGGGATAGAGCGCGGCTACCCGGTCGAGAATAGCGGCCTCAACATGGTTCATGTCGGGTCCTTCGAGGAACTTGCCCCGATAGTCCTTCGCTGCGCCCTGCTTGAACCGCTCGAAAGTCTTCTCCACGACGGTGCTGTAGTCGCGCTCGTCCTGGTACTTGCGGACCTTGATGCTGCTGCCCCAGATCAGGAGGCAGTACTTGATTTTGGACAAATCGGCCTCGAGGCGCCCGGTTTCCCCCAGCAGGGTGGCGAAGCGATCCGAGGCGACATGGTCCGTCAGATATGCGCGGAAGGATGTCAGTCCGTGCGAGCCGGGTCGCGCGTCCGCCAGACCCCGCGCGAAGCCGCTGACCGTGTCGCAGTACAGCCTCACCGCGTCGAGGAACCACCGCTCCTTCTGGAGCCTGTAATGGAGCTTCTCCGACTGGGCGAGGTGCTCGCGCACCTTGCGCATCCCTCGCGCGAATGTCTGCACCAACTCCATCACGTCATGCCGCTCGATATCCCGCATCACCTCATGGCGGTACGCGATCGTGCCGATGTCGGTCAGGGGACGATGGAGGAACGGCTTGAGGTCGTATTCGTCCCGGCCCGCCGTGATCGCCGCCACCACCTGGTCGAGGTTCAGGTCGACGAAGAACTCCGGCGCCGCAGCCGGGCCTGGGGCCGGGTCTCCCAGGATGCTGCGGAAGGGCTCGGCCGGCATGGATGTGTCAATCAGGGTGCGCCAGTCAGCCGTGGCCTCGGCTGGCTTCTCGCGCAAGGCAGTGTTCGTTGATGACATCGCAAGCTCCCGCGAATCCATTCCATTCGCAGGAGTCATTGGCTCGGCACCGAGCGGTTGTGGCGAACTCCACCGCCATGAGGGCCAGGGACGGCCAGCGCCGTGCCTTGTCTCCAATATAGAACCCAGCACGGGCCAGCCGGGTTCCTGATGCCCCGACGTGGAGATTGGCTTCGCCCCTGGAAGCCGTCGACCGGGGCTCCTGAATACGCTTTGACGACTCCTGTTGCGGAGAATAAGGTCGGGCCGTGATGGGGATGGGGTCCCCCGACAACCGCCGCAAGGCTGATGACTCCTGTTGGACCGGGCGACGAGCCTTGCGACGGAAGCATGCGTCGACGCATGCCGCCGCCGGAGCTGGTTGCCGTGAACAGGAAGGGCAACCCCATGGATGCAAACGCACCCATCACGACGTCGAAGCTGTCCCAAATTCCCCGCGGCGTCTGGGCCCTCGGACTGGTGAGCATGTTCATGGATCTCTCCTCCGAGATGATCCATGCGCTCCTGCCCGTCTACCTCGTGACGGTCCTCGGGACGTCCACGTTGACCGTGGGCTTCATCGAGGGCATCGCCGAGGCAACCGCCAACATCACCAAGATCTTCTCCGGCGCGCTTTCGGACTGGCTTGGCAAGCGCAAGCTCCTGGCCGCCATCGGCTACGGCCTCGCGGCCTTCACCAAGCCCGTGTTCCCTCTTGCGAGCACGGTCGGCTGGCTCATCGCCGCCCGCTTCATCGACCGGATCGGGAAAGGCATCCGGGGCGCCCCCCGCGACGCCCTGGTGGCCGACATCGCGCCCGAGGAGGTCCGGGGCGCCAGCTTCGGGCTGCGCCAGTCGCTCGACACCGTCGGGGCCTTCCTTGGTCCCCTGGCCGCCATCGGGCTGATGGCGCTGACATCCGACAATTTCCGCTTCGTGTTCTGGGTCGCCGTCGTGCCGGCCTTCATAGCCTTTGGGCTCATCCTGTTCGGCGTCGAGGAGCCTGCCAAGCATAAGGGTGAGGTCGCAGCCAAGCCGCCCTTGCGCCTGTCGGACGTCAGCCGCCTGTCCGGCGCCTTCTGGGCCGTGGTCGGTGTCTCGGCCGTCCTGACGCTGGCCCGCTTCAGCGAGGCCTTCCTGGTGCTCCGCGCGCAGAACGTAGGGCTGCCCCTGGCGCTGGTGCCCACGGTCATGGTGGTGATGAACGTCGTCTACGCCCTCGCGGCCTATCCGGCCGGCGTCCTCTCCGACAGGCTCGGGCGCAACGGCGTGCTCGCGGTCGGGGTCGGGTTCCTGATCGTCGCCGACCTGATCCTGGCGCTTGGCCCGACGATCCCCATGGTCATGGTGGGCGTGGTGTTCTGGGGCCTGCACATGGGCTTCACGCAAGGGCTCCTCGCCACCCTGGTGGCCGACACCGCGCCGCCGGAGCTGCGGGGGACGGCCTACGGGATTTTCAACCTGGTGGCCGGCCTCGCCATGCTGGTGGCGAGCGTCGTGGCCGGGGCTCTCTGGGACATCTATGGCCCGGCGGCCACCTTCCTGGCCGGGGCGGGGTTCACCACCGTGGCCCTGGCGGGCCTCCTCGTCGTGGAGCGCCGCGCACGACGCCTGTCGGAGGGGGCCTGATGACGACACCTCCCCGGACGGATCACGATCCCGACTGTGCGTTCTGCACGATCGAGCCGGCGGTCGTGGTGGCGGCCAACGACCTCGCCTTCGCGATCCGGGACCGCACGCCCGTCACGCCGCTGCACACGCTGGTACTGCCCCGACGTCACGCGGCGACTTACTTCGATCTCTCGGAGGACGAACGGCGGGCCATCGACCAGCTTCTGATGCTGCTCCGGGATGAGATCCTCGCCGCAGACGACACCGTCGAAGGCTTCAACATCGGCATCAACGCCGGCGAGGTCGCCGGGCAGACGGTCTTCCACTGCCATTGCCACCTGATCCCGCGGCGCCGTGGCGACGTCCCCAATCCACGGGGAGGCGTGCGAGCCGTCATCCCGGGCAAGGCGGATTACTAGACGGACGCTGCCCTGCGGCTTCGTGGGCCGGTATCGCCCCCATCTGCGAGGCCTCCCCCTGTCCGACGCGGCCTCGCGCGTGATCGAGATGTCTCCCGCCCTGTCGACGAGGGCTTTCGCGAAACGTTGCCGGCCGATGCAAGGCGGCCGGACTCGTAAAGGCACTGCGCGGAGATCGTGCCCCAGCCGACGCACGAAAGGCCGAAATCCGGATCGAACGCCTCCCCTCGCTCGAAGGAGCGTTTGCCCGCGCTGAAAGGGTCGAGCTTCGAGGATCTGGTCTTCCGAGCCACTTTCGTTTCGGTGGCGCCGCCGCTGCGTGTTGGCATGCCGGCAGTCCTGACTGGGGAAAGGCGGCATTATTGAGGAGGTCCGCGTGCCGGATGCCTTCCGGCTCAGCGCGATGCGAACGGATTGCGGAATACGGCCTGCTCACCCAGTTCTGCCTCGATCTCGATCAGGCGGTTGTACTTGGCGGTGCGCTCACCGCGACAGGGCGCCCCTGACTTGATCTGCCCGGCTCCCAATGCGACCGCGAGGTCCGCGATGAAGGCGTCGGCGGTCTCTCCAGACCGATGCGAGACCATCGCTCCCCAGCCCGCTGCCTGGCAGAGCCTGACTGCCTCGATCGTCTCCGTCACGGTCCCGATCTGATTGGGCTTGATGAGGGCGGCGTTGGCCGCCTTGCGGTCGATGCCTTGCCGGATAAAGCGGGGGTTGGTGACGAGCAGGTCGTCGCCGACGATCTGGATGCGATTCCCCTGGGCTGCCGTCTGGTCGGTGAACCCCTGCCAGTCGTCCTCGGCGAAGCCGTCCTCTATCGACACGATCGGCCACGCCGCGATCCAGCGGCCGTAGAGGGACAGCAGGGCCGCGCGGTCGAGTTGTCCCGTCCCGGAGCGCGAGAGGTCATAGCGGCCGTCGGCGTAAAAGGACGAGGCCGCCGGGTCGAGCGCGATGGCGATGTCGCGGCCGGGTTCGTAGCCCGCCGCTTCGATCGCCTCCACGATCAGCTCGCAGGCCGCCTCGTTGCCGTCGAGGTCGGACGCGAAGCCGCCTTCATCGCCGACCGCTGTCTTGAGGCCGCGCTTGTGCAGCAGCGAGCGCAGGGCGGCATAGGTTTCGGCTCCGTAGCGCATGGCCTCGGCGAAGCTCGGGGCGCCCACCGGGACCAGCATGAACTCCTGAAAGTCGAGGCTGCTGTCGGCATGCTTGCCGCCGTTCAGCACGTTCATGCACGGCATCGGCAACAGCGTCGCGTCAGACTCGCCGAGCGACGTATAGAGCGGCAGCTCCCTGGCGACTGCTGCGGCCCGTGCCGCCGCCATGGAGACCCCGAGGATGGCATTCCCACCGAGTCGCGCCTTGTTGGGCGTCCCGTCTAGCTCGATCAGCATCCGGTCGATTGCGGCCTGATCGCGGACGTCCGTCCCGGCAAGCGCCCGGGCGATCTCGCCCTCGACATGGCCGACGGCCTTGAGAACACCCTTGCCACCGTAGCGCTTGGGATCGCCGTCCCGAAGCTCGACGGCCTCGTTGGCCCCGGTCGAGGCTCCCGAGGGCACGGAGGCGGAGGCCGAGATCCCGCTGTCGAGGACGGCGGTGACGGCGAGAGTCGGGTTTCCGCGCGAGTCGAGGATCTCTCGGGCATGCAAGGCTGAAATTCGGTGCTCGGTGGGCATTCTGTCGTCTCCTCGTCGCCTTCAGCGAAGCAAGCTGTCATGAGGATTTCGAAGGGATGAATGATACGCCGCCTCGGCGGGCACCGGAACCGTCACATGGGCTTGCACGGACATGCCATGGAGTGGCGGATGCCAATCCCGTTCGTCAGTAGATTCCGATCAGCTTCAGGCCGGCGATCAGAAGCACGAGGCCGAGAGCCTTCAGGATCGCCGGACCAGCAAGCTTGATCCCCAGGCTCGTTCCGACGAGCGCCCCGAGCAGCACCGCCCCGGCGAACAGGGGCATGTCCGGCGGCAGGGACCGAAGCGAGGCGAGGTTGCCAAGCAGTCCGGCGACCGAGTTGCACAGGATGAATACCGAGGCCACGCCGGAGGCCGTCTTGGTGTCCGACCATCCAAAGAACAGAAGCAGCGGCGACAGGAAGATGCCGCCTCCGGTGCCCGTCAGGCCCGACAGCAGGCCGATGCCCGCGCCGACCAGGATGGCGAGCGGGATCGGCGGGTCCGTCCAGTGGAGGCTGCTCCTCAGCGGTTTGGGCCAGAGGAGCCGTGCCGCCGACAGCAGCAGGATGCCCCCGACCAGGGGGCGGTAGAACGATCCCGGCAGGGTGATGTAGCCCCCGAGGAGCGCCATCGGCAGTGCCCCGACCAGGAAGGGCCACAGCGTCCTGAATCGGAAAAGGCCGGCCCGGGCAAAGCGGACGGAGGTGAGGCCGGCCACGATGATGTTCAGGGCCAAGGCCGTCGGCCTCATCACCCCGGGAGGGACGCCGAACAGGGCCATGAGGGCAATATAGGCCGAGGCCCCGGCGTGGCCGACGCTGGAATAGAGCGCGGCGCCCACCGCCATGCATAGCGCGAGAAGCAGATCGTGATCCAGCGCTGACGTCATGACCGCACGGCTCCGGGGAACGATTCGGGATTCCGATCCGGCCAGCGGAACCCTGGCCGCCGTGACGAGCAGATAGCTCAAGGACGCTCGGCAGCCAACCTGGAACCACTTGGCTCCAGGCAGCCGGAGCCAAGTGGTTCCGAGCGGGCAATGGTTGACAGCCTAGGGTCCGGTGCCGTATCGACCGCCGCGGTAATGGATTCTGCCGGGCCTCGAGCCGAACCGCCTTCCTGACAAGGCTGATGACTCCTACTCGATGCGCGTGAGCGCTGGGTGAGGAGTCGTGTGTCCATGTGCCTGTCCTGTCTTGAAATGTACCAGTCCCTGTCGGCCCCTTGTTGCGGGAGGGCCGGCCAGTGACGTCGTTCGTGTCAAAGCCCTTGCTCCGTGCGGCGGCGGTGCTCCGCTGGCTTGGGGTCATCGTGCCCATGGCGGCGGTCGTCGGCTCGCTGTGCGCGCTCTTTCTCTGGAGCCTCGATCGCGCGACGCAGACCCGGTTCGAGTATCCGTGGTTGCTGTTCGGGCTTCCCGTCGCGGGCCTCCTGGTCGGGCTGACCTACCACTGGATCGGCCGCTCGGCCGAGGGCGGCAACAACCAGATCCACGAGCCCGGGGGCGGCGTGCCGCTCCGGATGGCGCCGCTCATCCTGCTCTCCACCGTCGTCACGCACCTGTTCGGCGGCTCCGCCGGCCGGGAGGGGACGGCCGTGCAGCTCGGCGGCGCCATCGCGAGCGGCTTCTCGACCGTGCTGGCGCCCGCCGAAGTCCGCGTGCTGCTGATGGCCGGGATCGCGGCCGGATTCGGGGCGGTGTTCGGCACCCCCATCGCGGGCGCGATCTTCGCCCTCGAGGTACTGGCGATCGGGCGTGTCGAGTATCATGCCCTGATCCCGTGCCTGGTCGCGGCCGTGGTCGGCGACTGGACGTGCCACGCGTGGGGCATCGGGCACACGCACTACCACATCGCATACCTCGCCGATCCCCTCGCGGCGGCCGCGACCTTCCACATCGAGCCGTTGCTGCTTCTGAAGGTTGCCGTGGCGGGCGTCGCCTTCGGTCTCGTCGCTCGACTGTTCTCCGAGCTGTCGCATACGGCGCAAGGATTTTTCCGCAGGGTCATTCCATACGCCCCGCTCCGGCCCTTCGTCGGCGGTCTTCTGGTGATCGCTCTCGTCTATGTCCTCGGCACCCGCGAGTATCTCGGCCTCGGCGTCTGGTCACCCAACCCGGCGGACATCACGATCACCGGGTTCTTCGATCCGGGTCGGACCGACTACTGGAGCTGGCTCCTGAAGATCCTCTTCACCGTCGTGACCCTGAGCACGGGATTCAAGGGCGGGGAGGTGACGCCGCTGTTCTTCATCGGCGCCGCGCTCGGCCATGCGCTGTCGCATGTGCTCGGGGCGCCGACGGACCTGTTCGCCGGACTGGGTTTCGTCGCCCTGTTCGCAGGCGCCGCCAACACGCCGCTCGCCTGCATGATCATGGGCATCGAGCTCTTCGGCGCGACCCATGCGGTCTACATCGCGGTGGCGTGCTTCCTGGCCTATCTGTCCAGCGGTCACTCCGGCATCTACCTGTCGCAGCGGGTCGCGGTGCCCAAGACGGCCCGTGACGCGATCCCACCCGACGTGTCGCTCCGCCACGTGCGCGAGCTGCAATCGGCCGCCCTCGTTCCCTTCACGCCCCGTCGCCGGCCCGCCGCTTCGACGGAGGCCCCCGCCCATCCTTCGGAGTTTCCATCCATGTCCTACCCGCACATCGTCACGCCGCAGGAAGTCGGCATGGTGCGCATCTACCTGAAGCCTCGCGACAAGGCCCCGGGGCCAAAGGGTTTCCTGCGTCCCCGGCCGCCGCTCTACCGGGAGCTGGTACTGGCGGCCAGGGCCGACGGCATCATGAACGCGGTCGCCCATCACACCCATTACGGCTACAGCAATCACGGCAAGCCCCAGATCCAGGGTGTCGAGGTCAACAACCCGGACCTGACCATGTGTGTCGAGCTGATCGGCGCCCGGTCCCAGCTCGAAGCCTTCTGCCGCCGCCATGGCGACCTCCTGAAGAACAAGGTGATCGTCTACAAGTACCTCGAGCATTGGGCGATCGGTGAGGATGCCGCCAATGCCGCGGCGGGCGAGCTTCTCCCGCGCAAGGCGGGCTGACCCCCGGGACGGTGACGGAAACATTGCCATTCCATCCCACTTTCAAACGGAGACCAGCATGAAGTCGCTCCTTCTTTCCTGGCAGCTCTGGGCGTTACTTTCCGCAGCCTTCGCGGCCCTGACGGCGATCTTCGCCAAGATCGGGATCGAGAACGTCAACTCCGACTTCGCGACGTTCATCCGCACCATCGTGATCCTGTGCGCGCTGGGCGCGATCCTGGTCGGTACGGGCCAGTGGCAGCCGCTCGGGTCGGTGTCCGGCCGCAGCTACCTGTTTCTCGTGCTTTCCGGCTTGGCGACGGGCGGCTCATGGATCTGCTACTTCCGGGCCCTGAAGCTGGGGGATGCCGCCCGCGTGGCGCCGATCGACAAGCTGAGCGTGGTGCTCGTTGCCCTGTTCGGCGTCGCCTTCCTCGGCGAGCGCCTGTCCGTTCCCAACTGGCTCGGAGTCGCCTTGATTGCGGCCGGGGCCGTCCTCGTGGCCTACAAGGGATAATCGTGGCGATCCCTTGGCCGCGGCACCGTGCTTCCGCTCCAGCTCTCGTTCCCCGGGCGTATCCCGGCCACGACCGTCGTGTGGCCCGCGGGTCGTCGGTCCGGCAGTCCGCGTTTACTCCGCAGGTTTCCGTCTGCTCTGCCCGATTGAACCGTCGTCATCATCACCGTGTACAGCGCCGATTTCGCTCCCTCGGCGGTGGCATAGCAGAGTCAACGAGGTGCCGAACATGAACATCACAAATCCTATCAACCGGCTTGCTCGTCTTGGGCGCAAGGAGATTGGCGCGCTAGCAGCACTTCTGGTGATCGCTGGACTAATTCTGGTGTTCGGCTACCTGGCCGAAGAGGTGCTCGAAGGCGATACATCCAAGTTCGATACCAACATCCTCATGGCCTTCCGCACGAGCGGCAATCCCGCTGATCCGCTTGGCCCACCCTGGCTTGAGGAGATGGGGCGTGACGTGACGGCGCTCGGCAGCTTTGCGTTCCTGGGGTTCCTCTCGGCCGCCGTGGTCGGGTACCTGCTGCTGATCCGCAAGCGCGCAGCCGCTGCCCTTATGACGGCTTCCGTTCTTGGGGGCGTCCTGATCAGCACCCTTCTGAAACTCAGCTTCGACCGGGCGCGTCCTGAGGTGCCGCATACCGCACGAGTCTTTACGGCAAGCTTCCCGAGTGGCCATGCAACCCTTTCTGCCATTACCTTTCTGACCCTTGGAGCTCTTCTGACGCGCATCGAGACGGACAGGAGGGTCAAGGCCTATTTCATGGGATTGGCCGTGTTCCTGACGATCATGGTCGGCCTGAGCCGCCTTTATCTGGGTCTGCACTATCCGACCGACGTGCTTGCCGGATGGTGTGTCGGGGCCGCCTGGGCCATGGTTTGCTGGATAGTCGCGCTTTGGCTTCAGCAGCGCGGTCAGGTCGAACCTCCCAATCCCGTCGGAGTGGAAGGAACCTATCCTGATGCCGGGTGAAACCGATGGATCACTGGCTTCTGCCTTAAGACAGAGCCATCCCGTGCCCATCTTCCCGTACGTTGATTCACGATGGCCATAACACGGGTGTTCCTAGCTGTGCTGGGATCCCTCACCCGTGCCCAACCATTCCTTCAGGGGACGCGGGACCGTTCGAGCCGGGCGAGCGCAAGCCCGACGGCCTGCCAGACGCAAATGACAATCACGACCGTCGACAGCAGGATGTAGACGGACATGCGATCGAGCGGCTCCGCCGCCGTCTGCTCCAGCAGGATGTGGGCACCGGTGAAGACGCCGATGGTGATGATGACCCATATCAATCCCAGTCCGTCGGCCCATCGCTTGTGGACGCGCAAGGAATCGCGGATCCTGTCATTCTCGTCCATGGCGATCCTCCTGGCCGTAGTTGCGGAGCGAAGTGGATCAGGGCTTGGACCCGGCCGGCGGAAGCGAGCCGACGGCCAGCGTGCCGTCCGTGCCGTACTGGAGCACCTGCACCTTCTCGAGGGTGACGAGGCCGCTGCCCATCAGTTCGTCGAGGGCGGGCAGGAAGCCCTCGATCTTCTCCTGGCTGTCGACGATCTCGATCACGAGGGGCAGGTCCTCGGACAGGCGCAGGATCCGGGTCGTGTGCAGCCGGCTCGAGTGGCCGAAGCCCATCGGCCCGCGCAGGATCGTGGCGCCCGCCATGTGCAGCTCGCGGGCCTTGAACACGATGGCCTCGTAGAGCGGGCGGCCCTGGCACTTGTCGTCCTCGCCGATGAAGATGCGCAGCAGCATGGCGTCGCGGGGGATCTGCATGGTCAGGCTCCCTTGAGCTGGTTGAGGGACGAGGCGGCGATGTGGCCGACCCAGACCGCCGCCATGCACAGAAGGAACGAGAGGCCGATGTTGCCCCCGGCGCGTGCGACCTCGCCGTCCCGGATCAGGGCGAGCGTCTGGAGGCTGAAGGACGAGAAGGTCGTGTACCCGCCGCAGAAGCCCGTCATCACGAACTGCCGGGTCTCGGTGCTGACGAACACGCGTCCGTCGGGTCCGGTGATGGTCGCGAAGAAGCCGATGATGAAGGAACCGACGATGTTGACGGTCAGGGTGCCCCAGGGGAACGTCTCGCCGAAATGGGTAGCGACGAAGCCCGAGCACCAATAGCGGGCGCCGCCGCCAAGGGCGCTCCCGAGCATCACGTAGAGATACAGCACGGGCATGCCCCTCCTTGCATCCCGGCCGAGCGGGACGACCATCACTTGACCACCAGGACCTGACACGGCGCGAGCTCCACGAGACGGTCCGTGGTGCTGCCGATGATACGGTTATAGAGCGCGGAATGGCCCATGTAGCCCACGACCAGCAGGTCGTAGCCGCCGCGCCGGACGAACTCGACGATTGCGGAGACCGCATGGCCCTCGATCACGTGCGCCTCCAGCCGGACATGCTGCGCCTTGGCCTGAGCCCGGGCCTGCTCGGTGAGCCGGGCGAAGAGGTGGCTTTCCTCCGTCTCCTCCTCGATGACCTCGTCCATGGTGGTCGGGAACCGGGGGATTTCCTCGACGCAGACCATGTGAAGCTCGGCGCGCAGCCGGCGCGCGAGTTCGATGGCCGCCGCCAGGGCCTTGTTGCCGCCCTCGGAGCCGTCGTTGGCGATCAGGATCCTGTGGAACATCTCAGACCTCCGTGGCAGGGGCCGGTTCGGCCGTGGGTGCGGCATCGAAAGGCTTGGACGTCGGCTGGAACCAGCGCTGGGCGATGAGGGTGGGCACCACCGCGCTGCCGATCACCGCCGTGACCAGGATGGTGTACTGGCGCTGGTCGATGATGTGGTTGGTCAGCCCGAACAGGGCCGAGATCGTGCCGAAGGTCAGGCCCGTCGACATCAGGAGGGTGGTGTACATCCCCTCGCGCGGGTCGAACCGGAACGCCCGGGTGAGCGGCAGGATCCCGGCGAACTTCGTGGCCATCTTGATCGCGAGGAACACCACGATCAGCCCGGCGGCCGCGAGGACCGCCTGGAAGTCCACCAGCGACCCGGCCTTGAGGAAGTAGAACGGCGTCAGGATCGTGAAGGCGATGGTGCGCATGCGGTGGGGAAGCTCGGGATCGGCCAGGAAGGCCGGGGCGAGCGCCATGCCGACGAGGTAGGCCGGCAGCACGGCCTCGCTCCCGGCCACCGTGGCCAGTCCGCCCAGCCCCAGGAGCACCAGGGCCACGAACTTGGTCTCCGGCTCGCTGACCCGGTGCCCGACCTTGCCGAAGAACCAGGGCGCGAAGCGGGGCAGGAGGTAAAGGGCGCCCGCCGTGACCGCGCCGAAGAACGCCAGCCAGAGGTCGTAATGGGCGAACACCACCCCGAGGGCGAGCACGGTCCCGAGATCGTTCACAAAGCAGGCGGCCAGAATGATCTTACCGAGTTCGGTACGGTTGAAGCCCGTCTCCACCATCACCGCGTAGACGACCGCGACCGAGGTGGTCGACAGCGCGATGCCCGCAATCTGGGCCTGGGGCCAGGGCCAGTCGATCAGGTAGTGGGCGTAGAGCAGGACACCGAGATAGGGGGCAAGGAAGCCGACCACGCCAATGCTCATGCTCGACCAGAAGTGCTTGCGGACGACCCCGGCGTCGATCTCGGTGCCGGCCAGGAAGGTGAGCAGGATGGCGCCGAAGCCCGCGAGGAAGTTGACCCATTCGGTCAGGTGGAGGCCGATGGTGTTGCCGGCGAGCGCGCCGACCATGATCTCGATGAGGGCGACCGAGACCGCCACGCGGATCGAGATGACCGAGGCGAGCAGGGCCAAACCGAGCCACACCGCCGATGCCAACCAGACATTCTCCATGGCACCTCTCCTCCCGGCCCGGGGCCGGATCCAGTGGGTGCGTGGCGGCATGAAAAAACCCGCTTGCGGCGGGTTCAACGGCTGATCCCACCGCATGTCGCCACGCGGCAGGAGTCATCAGCCCGGCTGGGCGGTTTTGGGGGACCCCATCCCCTTCGACCTATCCTGGACAAGGTAGGAAAGCGTGCCGGGAACGTCAACGGTGCGGCTGCAAAGGGGCGTACGTGCTATGATGGATGACAGGGGGCGGAAGGCGGACGCGATGAGCGCGATGGCAGCCCTCGTGCTGGGTGGAGGAGGCCTGATCCTGGCCTGCCTTTGGGGCCTGCACGTCCGCGCCGGTCGCCACGAGCGACGGGGTCTTGCCTCGGCGTTTGTCGGCGAAATCGTCGCCATCCTGCGGGCGATCGAGATGCATGACATCGTCCCAGCGCTGCAACGGACCGCGCATGGGGAGGCTGGGAGTGACCTTCCCGTTCTGAACCTGCCGCCGCCGACGGTCTATGATAGCATGGCCGATCGTCTCGACCGCCTCGACCCTCCGCTCCCACGGCAGGTGGCGTTCTTCTATACCCGGCTCCTCACCTTGCTTCGAGACCTCGAGGCTCTCGGGAATGCCCCGTCCGGGGTTGTCCCGCTGGACGAGACGCAGCGGCTTCTTGCCGAACTGCGGGATACGCTCGATCTTGGCGACGACATCCTGCGCGGGTTTCAACGACTCCTCAACCGACGTCGCCTTCGGCTCGGGTTCCACCGCCGCGTGATCTCGACGGCGCCCGTGTACAGGAAGAATCCGCCAAGGAAGCTGTTCCCGCCAGTTGCCAGCCGCTCTTAAGCCCCGGCTCTGGTTACTTGGCATCTTTCAAATCGCTATTGGACAGACCTTGGCCGGATTCAGTATTCCGGAGGCAAGCAAACGCTCCTATGAGTTAGGGTGACTTGCCGATAGTTGTTGCGGATCTACGCAAAGGTCCGCCTGACCGGAAATGACAACTATCCGCTTCGATCGGTGCCGGAGTTCTTCAAGCGTGCCACTCTCTCAACCATTGCCTCCCTGCATCTCTGCATTGCAGCCCTCCCGCTTGATCTTGTCGCCGAGAACAGGCAATAAGGCGCCCAGCGAATAAGGACCCGGTGCAACTCCGGGTGGCTCTTCCGGCCGCCGATCCGCCGGACAATCCAGCAACCAAGCCCTCTGGCCGCCCCGTCATCGGACGGGCCTGGCTTCCCTGTGCTGTCTGGACACCCATGACCTTCATCGAAAACCTGCGCCGTGACTGGCTTTCCAACTCCGTGGCGACGTCCTGTCGGGCCTCGTCGTCGCCCTCGCCCTCATTCCCGAGGCCATCGCCTTCTCCATCATCGCGGGCGTTGATCCCAAGGTCGGCCTCTACGCCTCCTTCTCCATTGCGGTGATCATCGCGTTCACGGGCGGCCGCCCCGGCATGATCTCGGCCGCCACCGCCGCCACCGCGGTGCTGATGGTGACGCTAGTCAAGGAGCACGGCCTGCAATACCTGCTGGTCGCCACCATCGTGGCCGGCATCCTGCAAGTCCTCGCCGGGCTCGCCCGCCTCGGCGTTCTCATGCAGTTTGTCTCGAAGTCGGTCATGACGGGCTTCGTGAACGCCCTCGCGATCCTGATCTTCATGGCCCAGTTGCCGGAGCTGATCGGCGTGCCGTGGCTGACCTACGTCATGCTCGCGGCCGGGCTGGCCATCATCTACGGCTTCCCCCGCATCACGAAGGTCATTCCGTCGCCGCTGGTCTGCATCGTCGTGCTGACCGCGGTCACGCTGGCCCTCGGCCTCGACCTCCGAACCGTCGGTGACATGGGCGAGCTGCCCTCCACCTGGCCCGTGTTCCTGCTGCCCGACGTGCCGTGGAATCTCGAGACCCTGATGATCGTGCTGCCGTACTCGGCAGGCGTCGCGGCGGTCGGCCTGCTCGAATCCCTCATGACCGCCTCTATCGTCGACGAGCTGACGGACACGCCGAGCGACAAGAACCGGGAGTGCGTCGGCCAGGGCATCGCCAATTTCGTCACGGGCTTCCTCGGCGGCATGGCGGGCTGCGCCATGATCGGCCAGTCGGTGATCAACGTGAAGTCCGGCGGCCGCGGGCGCCTGTCCGCCTTCTGCGCCGGCGTGTTCCTATTGCTGTTGATCGTTGTGCTCGGCGACTGGGTCCGCCGGATCCCCATGGCCGCGCTCGTGGCGATCATGATCATGGTGTCGATCGGCACCTTCAGTTGGAAGTCGATCAAGGATCTCGTGGTCCACCCACGGCGCTCGAGCGTCGTCATGCTCGCGACCGTCATCGGCGTCGTGGCCACGCACAACCTCGCCATCGGCGTGCTCATCGGCGTGCTGCTGTCCGGCATCTTCTTCGCGTCGAAGGTGGCGCAGCTCTTCCGCGTGACCTCGACCCTCTCGGCAGACGAGCGCGAGCGCATCTATGTGGTCGAGGGACAGGTGTTCTTCGCCTCGGCCGGGACCTTCGGCTCGTCGTTCGACTTCAAGGAGGCGCTGGAGCGGGTCCGCATCGACGTCAGCCGCTCGCACATCTGGGACCTCACCGGGGTGGCGGCGCTCGACGCCGTTGTACTGAAGTTCCGCCGCGAGGGTACGGAGGTCGAGATCATCGGCCTTAACGAGGCGAGCGCGACCATCGTCGACAAGCTCACCATGCACGACAAGCCCGACGCCCTCGAGCGTCTGACGGCCCACTGAGGGAGGAACCATCATGACGAAGATTTTGGCCCTGATCGACGGCTCCGCCTACGCGCAGAGCGTCTGCGACTTTGCTGCCTGGGCTGCGACACGGACCTCCGCGGAGGTCGAACTCCTGCACGTCCTAGGGCGACGCGAGGCGGCGAGCGCCCCGGTTGATCTAAGCGGCAGCCTGGATGCCGACGAGCGCGACGAACTCCTGAAGGAGCTGGCGAGCCTCGACGAGCAGAAGGCGAGGCTGGCCCTTCGGCGTGGCCGCATCCTCCTCGACGACGCCAAGGCGCGGCTCAAGGCCGCCAAGGTCGAGAAGGTCTCGACGAGGCTCCGCCACGGTGACCTCGTGGAGACCGTCGTGGAGTTCGAGGCCGACGCCGACCTCGTGGTGATGGGCAAGCGGGGCGAGGCCGCCGACTTCGCCAAGGGGCATCTCGGCTCGAACCTGGAGCGGGTGGGACGGTCCAGCCGCAAACCTCTCCTTGTGGCGGCGCGGGCCTACCATCCAATCCGGCGCTTCCTTGTCGCCTATGACGGCGGCCCCAGCGCGGACAAGGCTGTCGACCACATCATCCGCAGCCCGCTGCTCCGCGGCGCGGAGTGCGAACTCCTCACCGTCGGCAACGAAGGTGAGATGCGGGTTCAGCTCGATACCATGGCGGCCCGCCTGCGCGAGGCCAGCTTTACCGTCCAGGCAACACTCGCCCCCGGCCACGCGGATGACGTAATCGGCAATCGGGTGGAATTGGGCGGCATCGACCTTCTGGTGATGGGCGCCTACGGCCACAGCCGCATCCGGAGCCTGATCGTCGGCAGCACGACCGCGGCCATGGTCCGCCGATGCAGGATTCCTGTGCTGATGTTCCGGTGATCCGCTGAAGCCCGATTGGTTGAGGATCGAGTGGCGTCGTCCGCGTGCCCTCAATTGCGGGCATTCATATGAATTCACGCCGCCAGGTTTTGAGGCCCGGCGCCGTAAAGTGTTCCTTATCCTCCGAGGGATCCAGAACCAGTGTCGGCGAACCTGAATCCTTCTTAGCCGTCTCCGACTCGGCGAGCAGACTCCGGCCTCGATCAACCCAGGCATTAGCTAGTGTCGCCACCTTCACCAGATACTCCCGCTTAAGATCTCGCTCGGATGGATCGGGGGTACGCACGCATGACACCTGTGCGCACCGGATCTCATTGCGAAGATCGCCCCAGCGGGAGCAATCATCAACTTCCCGAAGGTAGACTGCCAGGGGCAGAGAACCACGTTCAACGACCTGCCATCGTCTGTCTGCCACCGGCCCTTGACTGCCCCTGTTCCGGATCAGGAAATCGAGTGCCCGGGCAAGCTCCAGGTCACCGATGGACAGCGGCGGCAGGTAGTCTTGCGGAGTTTGCCCGTGAATAACTCCTATGGTCTCACCCGCTCTGGGAGAGCCACTGAAGTCCACAGGTCGGGGTGACTGCTCGCCGCCTTCGAACACAGTCTGAGATGGCGGCGGCCGCGTGCTCTGGGCAGAAATCGCAAGGACGGCCGCCCTGACGAACAGGCCTACAAGGACAGTAAGGAAAACGACCTCTGGCAAACACGGGAGCCGTGGCGCGCGCTCCTTCGCCCAACGGGCACGGCGCACGATCAGTGGAACACACGCACCGATCTGTCGTCGACGAGATCGCAATCCATGACAGTTCTTTCTTCGTTTCGAATTATGCCGCGTCATTGGTCAACCTCCGATGGCTCGGATCAAAGACCGTACCGGCAAGGATCGCCCGATCCTGATCACGGGACAGGTACACATCGAGCCAGCGCCGGAAGGCGTCCACCATGGCATCGCCGCGACCGGATTCTGCAAGAGCCAGCATCGCGGCGCCGAGCGTGAATTTTACCTGGTTCGCGGTCCTGCGATTGGAGCGATCGAGAGACCGGCGCAGGCGTGCAACTCGCGCCCGGGCATTCCTCTCTCTGACACGTGCCAGCTCCAGCCTTCGTTCGAGCGTGTCCATCCTCCTGTCCTCCCGTCGTCGTGGTCGACAGGAATAGAGTAACCGGCGCTTTGACTGAGACGAGAGCGAGTTCAAGCTTGCAGACACGGGGAGAGGAAACCAGGTAGGCAGGCTCGCCTATACATTGCTGTCGCAACGTGGCTCGAAAAGATTTCTACGGCGGTCCCCGCTCCCGCCGGCGGAGGCGATCATGACGGGGTTCTTTCGTGTTCAGCTTGGTGTCGTCAGCCGATCGGAGGGCCATTCCGCCGTGAAGCGGTCCGCGTACCAATCCTGCGGTCGCCTCGTCGATCATGAGGGCCGGCGGTTCGATTACTCCCGGAAGCGAGCGGAGCACGCGATGACTGCCATGCTGTGCCCCGACGATGCACCGGACTGGACACGCGATCCTGGGGAAGTCTGGCGGCGGGCTGCCGCGATGGAGAAGCGGGTCGACGCCCAGGAGGCGCGGGTCATTGACCTGTCGATGCCGCGACAGGTGCCCCGTTCTCTATGGGAGGCCTGCATCCGGCATGTTTACGAGCCCTTCCGTGAGAGAGGAATGATCCTCCAGGTCGATGTTCACGACAGCCCGGCCAGCGACGGCGGACGCAATGTCAACGTTCATGGACTTGCGACACTCCGCCGGCTCGAAGGCGATGGCTTCGCCAAGCGGAAGGAGCGGACCTGGAATGACTGGCTTCGCGAGCGGGATGGGCGGGTCGTCCGGGAAATGATGGCTGAGCGCCTCACAACCTTCTGCCGAGGTCACGGCATCGACTATGCGGCGGACGCCCGCTCGAACGCCGAACGGGACCGGCCTGCCCCGGAGCCGGAGTTGCCCCGATGGAACTGGGAGGCCATGAAGCGCACAGGGGCACCGACCGAATCCTTGGCGGCCCTCCAGCACCACCGCCGCCTGCGCAGGGAATGGGAGGCAGCCACGGCGGAGTTGGACGCCACCGAAATCGAGATCACAGCTATCGAGCGGTCTTTGCGGAGTCGCAGAGGCCCACGCATTAACCCGGCCCGAGCGGCAGAGAAGGCTGAAGCCCGTCGGGATCGACGGGCAGCGGTTCTCCGAGCTTGGCATGGTGGAGCATGGATTGACGCCACGGAGGTCGCCGAGATCGCACGGGCTCGCTACGACGAGCATAGGGGATGTCTTTGGCTGGACCTCCAGGATGGCAGTTCGCTGGTCGACACCGGCGACGCCATTCATTTCCGAGGACGCATTACCACCGCAGCCGCGATGGAGACGGCGGCAGCGGCGGAACGCCATGGCTGGCGCGAGGTCGAGGTCTGGGGCGATCGCTCCTATAAGGACGAGGTGACGATCGCGTGCCGACTTCGCGGAATCACCGTGACGAACCACCACTTGTCGCCAAAGGCCAAAGCCCGGCTGGACAGGCTGGTTGCAGAAAAGGAAGCGACTTCGACCGAAAAGCCCCAAGGACAGCGGGCTCCATCGGCGCCACCGGCCTCAAGCTTGGAGGTGTACCGACGCTTGGGGGAGAAGAGACGAGAACAACTTGAGGCCAGCACGCCAGAGACTAATGGAATTGACGTGGTCGGGTCGTCGCCAGCATACCGCCCTCGATCTGCCCGTGTGCGGGAACAACACAGTCCAAACCAGAAATAATTTCCGGTTTGGCTGCCACTCTCCGTCTATGACCCTGCCACGAATTGGGGGCAGAATCTCTCGGACCTAGCCTCGGATATCGGGAATGTTTGGTTGGTATAAATTTGGTATAGCGGGAGCCTTAAGCGCCCATACCAAGAAGACGTCAGATTTATTAAAATCCGTCTATAATACTTAAATTATAAGGACTTAGAAGTGGTAGCGGAGGAGGGATTTGAACCCCCGACACAAGGATTATGATTCCTCTGCTCTGACCATCGGCTCACCCCTGGCCCTTATGTTGCGGCTGATCCGGGTCTGCCCCTCAATGATACTCACCTACACAACTGGCTAAGTGGCTAAGCATGCATCCTCGGCGGCGTCGGCATATATTCCTCAAAGCCGCCGGAAGTGGGTCAGGTGAATGAGGGATCTGCCGCCGACTGATGTCTCGTAAGCGTGCCTGATGCACCCTCCGCTCCACTGATGTGCATAAGCCAGAAAGGCCTGCGACATGAACGCACGCTTGTGCCGGAATAAGAAGCTTAGCAAGGCCCAACGGCACGGGCTGCGTATTTGAAGGATCGCCCACCCTTTCCATGATCTCCCTACGACGCATCAAGAAGCAGGCGGGGAATAATTCTTGATCAACAATTCACAATTCAGATTTTTTGCGCAAGGAATGAAATTGACGTCAGCAGTAATTCTACATTTTCGAAGCACTAAGCTTCGTGTCTCCCCGCATTTATCTCGCATTGTTAGCGATGAGATCGGCTCATCCGGCGCTACAACTCGATTCTGGTTCTGCTATACGACGCAATAGTGAATGAACTTTGTTGGGAGACCAAGTGATGAGGCGGGACAGTCATCCGCCACAAGCTCCGGCGGTCCGGTTTTCGGTGGAGCCACGCGACATCCCCGTCGAGAAAGCAGCTCGACGGCTGCACCTCACCTGCCAGCAGTTCGAGCAGGTTAAGGACCGCCTATATGCCAGGGGCTTCCCTCGGCCGGACCCCGATACCGGCATGTACGACCTCGAGGCCATCAACAGGTGGTGCGGGCGCCGGCATCCGACGCTTTTCCCGGAATTGACGGCCGAGCAGCGGTCGGAACAGAATGAGCCGGTCCCTGACATGGCGGAGCGGTTCCGTGCGGCCCAGGAGCGGAAGCGGCATGGTTAAGCTGCCGCGCTATGTGAAGCAACAAACGAAACCAAACGGCTCCGTGTTCTTCTATTACGAGAAGTACCGGAATACGCCGCGCGCTTGGCCGCGGATCCCTCTGCCCACCGATCCTGCGACGGCCGAGTTTTGGACACGGTGCCGGCAATGCGAGCAGCTCTGCGCCGAGAGAGGCGATGGCGATGTTTGGCGCTGGCGTTGGATAGGATCCAGTGGACGTACCTACCTCCTGCCTGAGCCCCATACGGGAGGCGCTACCTTTTGGGAGGCTGTGGACCGCGCCGAAGAGGCTGATGCCCGGCGCTCGTCCGTGGATCAGCGGACTTTTCGTGCGCTCGTTGGCGATTTCAAGGAAAGCAAAGCCTGGGAGAAGCTCTCGGCTGGCTCCAGTGCTGATTATCAGCGCTATCTTGGCCTCATCTTGGATGCGTGGTCTGACGTGCCTGTCAGAGACCTCCGCACCGAAGATGCTCAGGCCGCCATCGACTCATTCAAGGATCGGCCAGCGTCTGGAAGGTATTTTCGCGCCGTCCTCTCCCGGCTCGTGGCCTACGGCATCCCGAGAGGTTATGCATCGGCAAACGTTGTCGAGTATACCGAGAAGCCTGATCACGACAGCGTTCCCTACGAGCCATGGCCTGATTGGGCTTTTGAGCTGTTTTTCAGGTACGCGAGGCCTGCCCTGCACCTGCCGGTCTTCTCGGCTGTGTACACCGGCCAGCGGAAGGTCGACGTGATTCCGATGATCCGCCCGAAGAGCGATGCCGAGGTCATCGAGCTCGTCGCCCGTAAGACGAAGGCGAAGGTCTGGGTTCCCATTCTATCGGAATATCGCAGAATCATCGCCGCGACATCGGCTGACCATGTGCGTCTGCACTTGCGTGAGGATGGCAAGCCATGGACCTATGAGGGCTTCAAAACGGCTTGGCATCGTGAGTTGGCGTTCGGCGCAAAGGAGGCACCGCCGGCAGAGTTGCAGGCCAAGGCTGAGGCCATGCGGCGGCTCCGGGAGGCGGGACTTGTTTTCCACGGCCTGCGCAAAAATGCGGTCAACATGCTGTTGGAAGCCGGTTGCACCGAGGCCGAGGTGTCAGCCATCGTCGAGATGAGCGAGGCGATGGTCCGCCATTATTCGAAGGACGTGGACAAACGCAGGCTGGCCGTGAACGGGATGAAAAAGGTGGAAGCAGCCTGGTCGGAAATGTGCCGGACCGTGTTTGGCGCCAGCGCTGGGAACGCCGGGTGAACGGAGTTTGGGAACCAGCGCCCCAAAATTGGGAACCGCTGATCCGGGCCACCTCTTGGAGCCACCCAAAATCCTTTCGCTTACAAGGGCTTGGGTGGTGAGCGCGCTGGGACTCGAACCCAGGACCCTCTGATTAAAAGTCAGGAGTTCTCTGCTCAATCCAGGTTAGACGCTTCTACCCAGAACGGCGCGCGCGCAAGGAACTCACAAAACAGCGTAGCTTGTTGCGACGAGACGCCATCCCAGGCTCAAGAACGGTCCGGCATGGGTTGCCCCTCTGTATGGTGTGCCTTTCCGCACGCCTGCCCTGCCCCGAAACTGCCACGGTACGCTCGCCTACTGTGTTTCCCTGGTGGAGCCGAACCATGCGCGCGATCCTCGCCCTCCTCTGTCTGTTCTCCGGCTCACCGGATGATGCTGCGGCGGAGAGTGTCGACGGGGTGCAGGAACCCAAGGTGGAAAGGTATCGGGCGTTCCTCTCCGAGCTCGCTTCCTCGGAAACAGCCTCGGAGCCCAAGGCTCCGATCGACTTGCCGAAAGGCCGGAAGGAAGCCATTGAGAACTGGACGGGCCAATAAGCCGCGGCACTGGCAGACTGGTGCAGGTAGAGGGACTCGAACCCCCACGATTTTAGCTGCTGGAACCTAAATCCAGTGCGTCTCCCAATTCCGCCACGCCCGCACATGGTGGGCCCGCCCGGACTCGAACCGGAAACAGACTCATGAATGAGTGCCCCACAATTCCTTATGCTCGCCCAAACGACGGGTGGATGGCTCCCGCTCCTGACAGCGCCATGATGAGCACCGCTTAAGGCGGACGAGAGGGAGCGGAGATCCTTCAACCAAGATCCAATCCCCACCGGCGTCGATTTTTGGGGCGCACTCGTAGAGCAGGAGCTCGCGGCTTAGGACGAGCGCCCTCGAACGCGATGCTGTTCCCCGTTGCCAGCATCCGCATCCATCCAGCTGCGCCGCTTTTTCCCCCCCGCTGGGGCTTCGCGGGTCTGTCCCCCCGTGACTTCTCATCGGGTCTCCTGCGCTGGGACACAGAGCTGGCAACGAGCTTCTCCTCGATTTTCGCATTGAGGGTTGCCCGGAGGTCCACGACGGATTCCATGTCCTCGAACACGCCCGGATAACGCTGAGCCAGCCAGAGCCAGGAGGTGGCGATCTTCACCCGGGCCTCCAGCTTCAAGAGGTCGGTGTTGACGCCGAAGTCCGGCGCCTGAACGCGCCCGTCGCGCGCATGCTGCCGGGCCCAGTCGAGCAGCAGTTCGACCGCCATGTGCTCCCGCCCATCGACGGGCGCCATTGAGTACGACAGGCGGTCGAGGATCGGCAGATCCACGGTGTCGAGGAGCGTCGCCAGTTCGATCAGCTCCTCCATGTCAGCCATGCGAAGATCCGGATGACCGGCAACCAGGGTGTCGTTCAGATGCCGGAGAACATGACCGAGCCGCTCGGTCTGCAGCACTTCGCTGGCGGACAAGACCGTTTCCTGGTTGGGGCGGACATAAGCCTTCCCGCGCAGCTTGCCGGCATCGCCCTTCAGGGCGGTTCCAATCATGGTCTCGACCTGTGCGTAGCCCCCCGCTTCCGGCAGGGCCGTCACCAGCCCTTCGTCATGGTGACCAAAGCGCCCTGCCCGGCCGGCGATCTGCTTGATCTCCATGGCCGTGAGCGGCCGCTCGCGCACGCCATCGAACTTGCGCAAGGTGGAGAACACGACGCGGCGCAACGGGCCGATGTTCAGGCCCATGCCAATGGCATCTGTCGCCACGAGGATTTCAGCCTCGCCGTTGCGGAAGCGCGCCGCCTCGGCCCTGCGGACCTCCGGTCCCAGAGCACCATAAACGGTTGCAACCGTGCGCCCCGCCTGCACCAGTTGCGCCCGGAGATCGTGAACATTCTTGCGGGTGAAGGCCACGACCGCGTCGCCGCGGGACAGCTTCCTGAGATTGGCCGGAACGCCTTCGATGCGCAGCTTGCCCTTGCGCTGGAGGATCTTCACCTCCAGCGGCTCTCCGGTCATCGCGAGCAGGTGCTCGACGAGCGGGATCGCCTCCGGTGCGCCGGTCAGTACTACCAGGCGCGCGGGAGCTCCGATCATGGCCTGCGTCCAGGCCCAACCTCGGTTCGGATCGCCCAGCATCTGGACCTCGTCGATCACGCAGACATCAACCACCCGGTGCAGATCCAGCGTCTCGATGGTGCGGGCGATATGTGTCGCGCCTTCGGGCAGAACACGCTCCTCGCCCGTGACCATGCCGGCGGCCAGACCCTCCCCGCTCATGCGCTCATAATGCTCCAGCGCGAGGAGGCGCAAGGGGGACAGGATCTCGGCCATCGCGGCATCACCAGCGAATTGCAGGGCCTCATAAGTCTTGCCGGAATTGGTCGGTCCGGCCAGGAACAGGAACCTGCGGTTCAGGGAGCGGGCCACGGGAAATATCGCGGCATAGCGCTCGTAGCCGGAGGCCTCGCGAATTTGCGCCTCGCGCAGGTGCCGGAGCCGTCTGGCGGCGGCCTTGGAGCGGAGATCATCGAGCTTCTGCCGAAGCTTACGCCCGGCGCCGGCCGGGCCGCCCTTGTCGGAGGCATGGATTCGGTCGAGCTTCCCGATCGCAGCCTGGATGCCGCCCAGGATGGCTTGGCGCTCTCCGGTGTCTTCATAAGCGGCAAGATAGATCCCGAGCTCATCGCGCCAGCTTGCCAGCTCCGCCTCGCAGGCCGCGAAGGTGGCATCCCTCAGCTCGATCAGCCTGGCCTTGAGGGCATCAGATGCAGCGGCAATCTCGGCCCGGCCGACGCGGGCCGGATCCAGGACAACGGCTGCGACGTCCTGGGGCTCGGCAAAGGCGAACTCGATGACAATATCCGTGGAGCCGCCATCCGGCAGGATCTGCATAGGCAGGCTGAACACCGCTCGGTAGCCGGCAAAGACGCGCTCCGGCTTCCACCGGCCGCTTTCAATCTGACGGATATCCTCCGCCACATAGATGCCCGTGCTCTTGCGGACAGGCGCGAGGATGCTCTGTCGCCGCCGATGGGCCGCGTCATCGATCGGCTGGACGGTTGGGTTTTGGGCTTCCTTGGGATGGGAGCGTGCATGCCTCTCGGCATCGCCATTCTCACCCTGCCTCCGCCACGCCGGGACCTCGGCCGACAGCTGCGCAACGGTTTCCGTGTCGAACATGGGAGCTTCAAAAGTGCGCCCCCGCTTCTGGAACGTCCGATACTCGGCCACAGGAATCAGCCCGGCCTCTATCCAGCGCTCGCACTCGGCCGCGCTGGCAAGCAGGATTCCCGGCAGGTGATTGATGCTGACGAGGGCTTTTGACTTCTTAGACATTCACAATTCCGCAGGGCCGAGCACGTTTGCCGTTGCTCCAGCCTCGTTCAACGGGCGCCTTCTATCGCAGCATCGGCCATGGCCGGAGTTCAACTCCGGAAGAGCGCAGTTGTTTTCAGGGGGACTGTCGAGCAATGGCGCCCGTAGCTTTCGGAAATCTTCCTGACTTCGCATGGATTGCGAGATTTAGGTATTGCGCTGTCAGGTTTCTCCTTGGTTTTATATGTCGATGGCCGACCCCATTATCAAGCGATCTGCCGTTGTAGGCGGATTTCATTCACATCATTTGTTCCAAAGAGAAGCCGTCACCGCTGCAGATTGCGCCAGGGTGCCATGTTCACTCACGAGGACTGCGGCACCATCTCCCCCACATCGTTACGGTGCGGAGATCTGAGATGGCAGTTCGCATCCCCCAGAGCTTCTCGGCGAGCCATCAGCGAGAGACGGGCTGGAGCATGCTCTCGCGGCGCTACGGGCCTTCGATGCAGAAGCGCACGGACCTGACGGGGAACATCGTCGACGTGCCTTGCTGGATGGGGCAACCGACCTCGTCTGGGCCTTCATGATTCAGCGGGAGTTGTGCGGTTTCAGGAACTGGGACGCTGTGGTGAAGGATTACAGCATTCCGCGTGAAGTGCTGAACCGGGTCGGGCAGGTGAGGGGCAAGTCTGACTAGACGAACGAGGGTCCTGCCCGTTCAGCAAGCCTCTTGAGGCGCCTCATTTGTCGGCTCGTGCTCGAGTGGTCTGAAACGGATCAGACACTCACGATCTCCCCTACCCTGAGCGCCCGGTGTTCACCTCCTGAACTGCCCTCCCCTACGACCATCGATTCCCATTCGGGCGGGCAACAACCATCCCTTTCGCTCCGATCATCACAGGAGAGGCAGCATAGCGGCTTCGGCTACGCTCTTCATCAAAGCTTTCGATCCTCGCCTCAAGCTGCCCGCTTATCACTAAAACGCTACGCTTCGGCGGATATTAAGTCGCTGATATGAAACCTATAAACTGCAAACGGCGAAGCTAATTAGCTGTTGATTACGGTCTGGTTGCAGGATGAGCGCTGTTCTGTTGGATGGCATCGTCAGCTGCCACATCTGAGATCTGACCACAGGTGCCTAAATTGGCCTCTCAGCGCCAGCTGAGTTGATAAAGCCCTTGTTTTCAAAGCATTTTAGCTGCCTGCGGGGAAGCCCTCCCCTCCCCGGCTGGTTAACGGATCGGCTTGAGAGACGTTTTCAAACGATCAGTTGCTCATAACGAGCGAAAGTGTACAACTGGCATTCCACGGAAGTTTCATGTAGGTTTATATCCCTGTTATTCTCACAGTCGCATCTTGTAACTGGAAATTGGACAGACCCATCTCGACCACAGCCGATATGGGTGAGGTGATTAGCTGCTGAATGAAGGGGCTATACCACTGTAGCATTTATTTTAGCATCATTCGATGCTATTTTAGATGTCCTAGAATGGAGGTGCGGGCGTGAGAACAACGATTGCCCTGGACGACGAACTTGTCGCGAAGGCGCAGGCATTTACGGGCCTGCAGGAGAAGTCGGCCCTGGTTCGCGAAGCATTGAAGGCACTGATTGAGCGAGAGAGTGCCCGAAGGCTGGCCCGCCTTGGCGGCACCGAGCCGGACCTAAAGCCTATTCCGCGCCGACAGACGGATGCTCAGTGATCATCGTCGATACCTCGGTCTGGGTCGATCACCTGAAGAACAGCGATTCCGTGTTGGCTGATCTCCTCGGAAAGGGGCGCGTACTGGCCCATTCCTTTGTCACGGGTGAGCTTGCCCTCGGCAGTCTTCGCCAGCGCAGGACTGTGCTTGAGTCCTTACGCGACCTGCCCCAGGCCACCGTTGCCAGCGATGATGAGGTCACGATGCTGATTGAGCGAGAGCAACTCTACGGGCTTGGGATTGGCTTTGTCGATGCGCACCTTCTAGCAGCAGCAAGACTGTCCCCCGAGGCCCTACTCTGGACCCGGGATCGGCGATTGCGTCAGGCGGCTACGCGTCTGGGGCTTTCCGCAGATCTCACCTAACCAGCGAAGAATGATTGCCCCCTCCCCTTCCAGGAAGCGTCTGATTGGCTATGCCCGAGTGTCCACCGAGGATCAGGCGCACGATGCCCAACTCGATGAACTGCGTGCTGTCGGCTGCGCTGAGATCCACCACGAGCATGGCTCCGGGGCAAGCCGGGCACGGCCGGTACTGGCGCGGCTGCTGAGCGAAATCAAGCAGGGCGAGGTGTTGGTCGTGGTGCGTCTCGACCGCCTTGCCCGCTCGGTGAGCCACCTTCTGGAGGTCATCGAAGAACTGGAAGCCAAGAAAGCGCATTTCCGCTCTCTCCGAGATCCGATCGACACCTCGACGCCGCAAGGCATGTTCTCCCTACAGGTGCTTGGCGCAGTCGCGCAGCTGGAGCGCTCTCTCATCTCAGAGCGCACGAAGGCAGGGATCAAGGCGGCTAAGGCGAGAGGCCGGATGCCGGGCAATCCGGGGACGCGTGAGCGCCGGCCGGACGCCATCCGCAAGGTCGCCCTAGCCCGGGAGAAAGTCTACCTTAATGAACTGATCACCAGCGCGGATCAATGGATGCCAACAGTTCGTCGCATGCGACCACACCATCCCTGGGATGATGTCGTGCGCGTGATGGGCGACAGCGGGCAATCGTGGACCGTGGCCCGCCTACGGCGTGCTGTAGACAAACTCGTGTCGCAGCATATGGCGGACCCTGCCCTCCTCCGGCCTGCCCCACGCAAGACGCCCGAGGACCGTCTCATGACGCTGATTACGGGCATTGCCATGGCCGACCCAGGCCTCTCATTGCGAGAGATCGGGGCGCAACTGGAGCGCATGCGCGAGCGGACTCCACGCGGGGGTTTCACATGGTCAGCCTCCTCCGTGAAGAAGCAACTCGATCGAGCCCGAAAGGCCGGGCTGGCCCCGCCGACGGCCCTGCAAGGCGTGATCTAATGACCTTCACGGGATGCCGGTAACGGAGAGGCCTGCATGGCGGAAGAAGCGGACGATCATCTCAGGGTGGCGCTTCAGCCGGTCGAACTCGCG
>JBOZRS010000127.1:0-6291 GCA_050789065.1 Microvirga sp. | reverse complement strand
GGCCGCAGCCACATCGCACAACCACAGCCAAGGCGCCCCCACACCACACAGCCCGCGCGAGCCAAACGCGCCGAGGGCCGCGTCACGTCCGGACACCGGCTATCCCGCAGTGAATGAGCGCACCCGGACTGAAAATCCAACCCAGGCCAGCAAACGAACACCCCAGCGCAAAAAATCCCCTGCAGTCCTACGCAACCAAACCCACAAGCCAGGTTACCGGCCCATCAATAGCACTAGTGCGACGACGGCCGCGATCGAAGCAAACATGGGCCACATGGAGATCAGGCTGGAGAGCATCGGACGTGGTTCTATTGCGGTTCATGGGACAAGTGATGACTTCCCAGGGTCGAGAGCTGCCGTCTTTCTGAGACGCGCATGAGCCGTACCTGCGAAGCCTGTGGCTGAAAGTTAACACAGCAGGCTGGTTGGGGCACATCCTTATTTTACCTGGGATGTGCGTGCGCGTCCGCCTTTGGTTCACTTCCCAAGAGCTTCTTCAACCCGCTCGAGAAGCCTCGCTACGTCGACAGTGAATGCCTGATTATGCCTCTCGTTCGAGCCGAAGAAGGGCTGATGCCGAAGATCGTGCTCCGCCGAGAGGTGGAGCATCGAGGTCTTGCGGTGATCGTTTGGAAACAGCTCCAGAATACTCGTGCCCGGCTGGGAAAAAATGATGTTTGTCAGACCGGCACCGTGGACGCCGACAACGGTCGAGGCGTTCGTGAATGCGGCGAGCTGCTCAGGGTGATTGTCCCAGGTCGCCTGAAGGACCGAGAAATTCAGGCGCTTCAGGCCTGCGATGACTTCATCCTCGTTGACGATCTGGCGAAGCTTGGAACCGCGCCGGGTAATGTACAGGCGTGACCCGACCTCGGAGGCCGGCATCCGGTTGCCATAAGCTGCAGAGAACACTCGCCTCGCATTCGGTATCGCCTCGGCCAGTGCATAGACATGCTCCACGTTCGAGCACTGGTTGGTCGCGACGAGCAGCCGATCGAGCCGCACGTGTTCATAGGGTTCGACCTCCAGGATCGAAATATCCAGTCCTTCGGCTCGCAGGCCCGTGACGACGGCATCGATCAAGGGCGGACGCTTCGCCTTCGTGACGACCTTGAGAGGGGAGGGGCCCCAGGCTCCGAGCCGGGCCGCATGGATCAGAGGCAGAAGGTGCTCGAGAAACAGATGCCAGTAGTTCCAGAAGGGCGGAACGATAATGGAAGGCTCGGATATCCGTCTGCTGCGAAGAAGGCTGGGACCCGGATGTGCGAAGTTCCAGTTCGATCGCCCCGACATCTCGAATCCGATCTGGCGCCACGTCTCAGGGTCCACAGGCGTGAGCGTATGTCCAGGGACGATCACATCGCGCACGATTCCAATGAAACGCCTGGAGACGAAAGGATCACGATGCAGGATGTGTGGCCGGACGACATCCCAGTTGTGAACGGAGAGGACATCCAGGGCCTGTCGATAATCGGGATGGGCGAGCTTGATCGGATAATCGAGGTCTTCGCTGATATGCTCGATGCGATCCGGCAAGGGCGCGATGTCGGGATAGAACCCCAGCCAGTGTCGGCTGATCGGGAGCGGAGCCGTCAGATTGCGGAAGAGCGCATAGGCGCGAGGCTTCAGGTTGAGGGATCGAGAAAGCTTCGACTTGCGGCGTGCCATGTCTGCTCTGCTGTCCTTGTCCAAGGCCCGAAAGGGTAATAGGGTAGCCGCCAATACATAGCAATATGGACATCAAGCAAGATGATGAGACCTGCTATCGGGCAGGGGCTTTCTCTTAAGTTCGTCGAGCGGACGAAGAAGCAAATCTTCTTGTCTGCTCAAGCATGAGCCTGGACGCAGTATGGAAGAAAAGATCGCCAATATCTATCGGCAGGGCGCTGGCACGCATATGCATGCCGTGATTGTTTACTTGACGATTGCCACGATTCTTCTGGTATCGGCCGGAGGTGTTGTCCCATCGACGATCATGTGCCTGCTGGTCGTCGCCGGTCTCGCAACACTCAGGTTCGACCCGACAGCGCGCGAGGCGCTGTTCGACCCCGAGGGCTTGAGGTCCATGGTGGTCCTGTTCGCTCTTGTGCTTCTGTGGCAGGGGCTGGGGCTGTTTCTGCGCAGTCCGGCGGATCCGAAAGCGGCCCCTGTCATGGGAAGCGCCTTTGGGATCATCATGCTGCTCCCGATCCTGACTGCTGCCGCGAAGCGCGACGCCAGGTTCTGGAACCAACTCCTGCTCGTCCTGTTCGGATTAGGCTGCGTTGCAGCCATTGCCTCTCTGTTGCGCTACTCCGTACTTCTCGGCGGCGCACGAGCCCTTTCGCTGGATGGCGTTCTGCGAGAGCGGTTGATTCCGATCGGACGGGCGTCCCATCAGATTCTCGGGGCCGGTGGCCTCGCGGCTTCCTTCTTCGCCGGCTGGGCGCTCCATGGTCAGGTCCCTCCTTCCCAGAAGCGAGGGATCATTGCCGGCCTCGCCCTGATCGCACTGACGATCCTCCTCACCCAAAGCCGTGGGCCTATTCTCGGCATGGGGCTCGCCCTGCTGGCGGCCTGGTGCGTCGAGCGCTTCTCTGCTTCGCCGCTCAGGTTCCGCATTGCCTTTACCTTGGCGTTTCTCTGCTTTCTCGTCCCCGTGGGCCTGATCGTGATGGAGCCCTGGATCAAGGCTCTCGTGTGCACGGGGCAGGTCAACCTTTGCAGGCCGTCGGACCGTCAGGATGTCTGGGCGTCCGTTCTGGAACTCGTCTCGCAGCGGCCATGGTTCGGGATCGGCCCGACTTTCAGGTTCTCCGGGGGATCGGTTCCCCATCCCCACAACGGTTTTCTCGGCCTGATCTTCTATTTCGGTCTGCCCATGGGACTGCTGTTCGTCGGCATCGTTTCTCTGGCCTTGAAACGGACGCTCGAAGCTCCTCGCAGTGTCGAGCGCAGCTTCGCGCTGCTCGGGATCTTCTTCGCGGTGAGCTTCATGGCGACTGATCTTTCCAATCCATTTGCCTTCCTCAACACGCATTACCTCTATCTGTGGCTTCCGATCTTTGTCGGGGCCGTCGCCGGCTCCCTTCACCGCGGCAGCCGCGCCCCTCGGGCGCAGCCTGCTTGGGTCGCAGGTTGATCGAAGCGGTTCGGCAGAGCCCCTAAGGCAGCTTGGCTTTTCATCCGCTGCTCCGTGATCCACACCCGGACGTCAATTCGAGGCATCAGAGGTCAGAGGCCGTGCTGAAGATCATAGTCGCGTGTCCCACCAAGGCCGAGTTCGACATGGGCTCGTTGTCCGATTCCCGTCTCGGAGGCATAGAGACGGCGAGCATTGAATTATCCCGGGCCTTGGCCATGCGGGGCCACCAGGTCGTCCTTGCCTCGCGGACGAAAACACCCCGCGAGGATTATGGCGTCGTCACGATCCCGATCGGTACTTTGCCGCAGCAATTGTGCGACGTGCTGATCAGCTCGAACGATTCACGCGTCTTCGACCGGAGCGGATCGGCCCGGCAGAAAATCCTTTGGCTGCACAATCCTCTGGCTTTCGAGAAGGCAATCCGCAGGCTCCAGATCGGCTCCTTCTTCAAACACAGGCCCGACGCGGTTTTTGTCGGCAGCGTGGCCGAGCAGGAGATGTCCAGGCTTTATCCCTTCCGGTCGAGGACGGTGATCCCGCATGGGATCTCCGAAGTCTTCCTTCAGCCGCTGCCTCAACGGCCCCGGAAGCACCATTTCGTCTGGGCTTCCCAGAGGCAGCGCGGGCTGGCGAAAACGCTGGATGCATGGAAATCCCACGTGGCGCCTCATGCGAAGGATGCCAGCTTCCACATATTCGGCAGCCGGGCCGAGGAACTCGGCCTGACGGCCGAGCAGGCGAGCCGGAGCAACATCGTTTTTCACGGGCCGACGCTCAAGAGCGTCATGGCCGAGTTCTACGCCTCGGCCATGGCAATGGTTTATCCGGGAGCCCTCGATGAAACCTTCTGCATGGCCGCAGCGGAGGCGCAGGCCAGGGGGCTGCCGGTGATCACTCTCGGCATCGGCTCCTTGTCGGAGCGCGTGCAGCATGGCGTCAACGGAATGATCTGCCGAAGCTTCGAAGAGTTGGGGGCCCAAACCCGGCGACTGACCGAGGACACCGAATTGTGGCGGCTTCTGCACGAGGGCGCCCTGCGCACCGCGAGCCTGTTGACATGGCAGCGGGCCGCGAAGCTGTGGGAAACCCGCATGACCGTGCGGCAATGAGAGGCTGAGCGGCAAGATCAGGATCCAAACGTCGGGTAAGCTGTTGTGCCCATGGGTTTTCTTGATCGCGAAATCCCACGGGGTCTGACCGATGGAGCTTTCGTCCGCTTTCCAGATCACTCTCTCCGACGACGAGAGGCCGGGCGCCTTTGCGTCTTTTCCCTATGATCGCGATCTGATCCGGCGGTTCCGCGAAGCTTTTCCCCGTGCCCGCTGGCGAGGGGAGGAGCAGGGCTGGTTCGTGCCAGGGACCACGGCCGCGCAGCGGCTCGATACCTGGATGTCGCAGGAGCTTCTGACCCTGGATCGACATGCGGATTCCAAGGGGCGCGATGCCTTTCTGTTCGAGCCGCTCGAAAGCCCGTACCTGACCGTTGGCGAGGATCTGAAGGTACGGACGCCATATTCGCGGACGGTCGTCGAAACCCTGCGATCGATTCCCTGGGCACGATGGAATCCCGAGGAGAGGGTCTGGCACGTGCCCTTCCGCTCCTATGAGGAGTTGCGGCGGCAATGGCCGATCATCGAAGAGGCGGCGCGACGGAACGAACCGGCGGAAAAGAGAAGACGGCGAGAGGCGCAGAAGGCGCATGCCGAGGATCATGCCGATCCCATGCAGAGTGAGCGCCGCCGCAGACGATATCCCGTGCCCGGCGACGACCTTCCGCCCCTCGGGCAGCCTCTCGCAACCTTGTCTTGGGGTGTCGTCGTGTTCGAGGAGATCGAGGGCGTGCCTGCCGGAGACGACTTCGCCAGGGATCTCTACCCGCACATCGGGCACGAACCGGCCCGCTATGTCTGGGCCAGATGGCGGCTGCCGACATTGCAGGAGATCTACCGTTCCAGGCCTGCGCGCAACGGCGAGGATCCGGAGGCGCGATCGGACAGGGGCTGGTGGCAGCCCGGCCGTGAGGAGTTGCAGGAAACGGCGCGCAAGCTGCGCGAGATCGAGCGCGCTCAGGCATCGCGCCGAGCAGGTCGGAAGACGCCGCTCGCTGTCTAAGGCGTCGAACGTGAATTCAAGGCCGCCTGAGCTCGTGTTCCCGCAGGTCGCAAGTCAGCATCCCTGCGCGGGCAGTTGTTCGTCGGGGGCGCAGGCGGCGGATATCATGTATGGTATGGCTCTGCCGACAAGGGAGAGGTGATGGTTCGTCTCGGCTTAAGCTTGGCGGCTCTGGTCGTGACGGCGCTCAGCCTTGGGCCTTCCTTCGCCCACGTGCTGGAGGCTCCGCCACGGCTGACGACGTGGTCGCCGGAATTGTGGCGCGAAGCCACCGTGTTCAATGGGCAGTTCTATCTCTTTGGAGTGCTTGGCGGGCCTCTGGATATCGGCGCGATTCTGGTCACGGGAGGGCTCGCGTTTTCGATGCGCGGTCAGCCGTCGAGCTATGGGATTGCTCTCGTGGGCACTCTCCTGTTCATTGCGAGCCTGATCGTCTGGCTCACCTGGGTCGCTCCGGCGAACAGCGTTTTGGCCACTTGGACGCCGGGCCCTGTTCCGGGAAATTTTCACGAGATCCGTAATCGATGGGAGACAGGACACATGGTGATCGCCGGTGTGAAGCTCGCAGGCTTCATCGCCGTTGCCCTGTCTATTCTGGTGTTCCCCGCTCCTGGTCAGCGAGCGCAGTAGAGAGGTGGGGCGGCCAGTCCGTCCGACAGTGCTCTATGCCGCAAGCCTGTGCGCAGGCATGAAAAAATCCGGGCGGTGGGCCCGGATTTCAAAGAGCATTGCTGCGCTCTAAGCGCATCGTGCGGAACCGGAGGTCCGCGTCAGTGAAAAGTGGATCCGGTTTTCCGCGCTCAACGATGCACCGGCCAAGAGAAGGAGCATCGGAATCAACCCCAAAAGTGCAAATCCACTTTTGGGTCCGATGCTCTAGAACGGGATGTCGTCATCCAAGTCGTTGAAGCGCGATCCTGAGCTGGCTGGTTCCGGCCTGCGTTCCATGGGGGAGGAACGGCCGAAGTCGCCGCCGCGGCTGACCTGGCCCGGCTCCTCGTCACCGTACTCCGACGCGCCCCCGCCCGAGCGCCCGTCCAGGATCGTCAGCTCGC
>JBOZRS010000126.1:0-9992 GCA_050789065.1 Microvirga sp. | reverse complement strand
TAACTCCGATGCGCTCGAAGATGATCTCGCTGCCAGATCTGCTCGAGGTCTGGCAGCTGTTGAGAAATCGCGCGAAAGAGGCTTTCTAGGAAGTGGACAATGCCGGACTCGGCGTCCGTCTTTTAGAAACCAACAACGGCTCTCCTAGTGAGCCTTGTAACGAAGGCTTTCCGAAGAAAGCTGAGGTGGTTCTTCAAACCGAACGAACGCTGGAGCATCCTTGTCAGCCGTGAGGGCTGGCCCATCCTGGTCCCCGAGCCAGACCCAATCACTGCTGTCGCTGCCTTCTCGCTTTACAAAACGGTAGCCCGTCTCCTGCCAGGACAGAACCGTGTCCCTCTTGTTGTCGAGGACGAAGTCGCCACGATCCGTACGGACCATCAGCACCGCATGCCCCGCACCTTCCTGATCGGTAACGACAGTCATTCGCAGGGCTCGCCGGGGCAATCCCGCGTCGACCAGGAGCTTGCGCTTGAGCAGCTGAAAGTCCTCACAGTCACCCATCTCGTCATTCGGATAATCCCACCGATCCACTACACCCCAATGATCCTGATCCGTAACAGGCAGGATTTTCCGGTTCACCTCCTGATTGATGTGAACGATGGCGTCCCAGGTGGGTTGATCAAGTAGGATCACGGGAGGCTCAGAAGGGGCAACGTCGCACTCCTGTGGCAATCGCTCGCAGAACTCGATCCAGGCCGGGGTAGGACCGGCCCGGTCCACCGACTGAAGGGTCTTCGCGAAAGGTGCAAAAACCGATTGGGGCTTGGCGCAGGCCGGTTCAGCTCCATAGCTGATCAGACAAGCGGCGAGCAGAAGGCTCATTTTCGCTGCTCTACACCCTGCCTGCTTCTTATCTGGCGGGATTGAACCCGACCGATGGCCCCACACCATGTCCCCACTCGCTCGGCTTGTTCTTGGTTTTTTGCCAAGCTGTCAGGGCGACGAGCGCGGAGCAAGGTGGATTCCGGAGCACATGACTAAACACAAGACCACTGTTGAGATCGAGACACACCGCAAAGGGAGTACCGTATTGGATCTATTGGCCGACTCGGGGCACCTCGGACCCAGCCGCCCCTCCGCTGCAATCGCCATCTTCGGTCTACTCGCTCGGCAGGTGAAGGCAGATCCCTCTTGCTTGACGCCTCTCTGACGCTCTGGCAACCTTCTGGAAAATAACGCCGCAACGAAGGCCGACGCCACCGATGATCAAATCCGAACTGGTCATGAAGCTCGCCGAGCAGAACCCGCATCTATATCCCCGTGACCTGGAAAAGGTCGTTAACGCAATCCTCGGCACTATCGGTGATGCGCTAGCACGAGGGGACCGGGTTGAGCTTCGAGGCTTTGGGATATTCGCGGTAAAAAGTCGGGATGCTCGCACGGGCCGCAATCCTCGCACAGGTGATCTCGTTGCGGTCTCGGAGAAGGTCGTTCCTATCTTCAAGGCCAGCAAAGACATGCACCGTCGCCTAAACCACACGTCAGGAAACCGGGTGACGCAAAGAGCGGATGCAGGTCTCGCTATATCAGCTGTTTCGTAGACGTATAATTTCCTCAACCACAACCTGAACGTCCCTGGTCTCCGCGTGCTCGGTCATGTTCACATGGAGAAGTCGGCTAGGAGACTGCGTGATCCGGCGCGCTGCTGAATGCTCTCGAGCGAGTGGACCCGCCAACCTGGAAAGCCTTTCAACCCATTTCCATGATCGGCTGATCTACAGCGGCGGTGACGGACCAAGTCTCGCCCCGCACAACCACCTTATCTGCAGATGTGCAAGGAGCGGACTTTTGCTGGCAGCGAATTTGCCGCCCTTAGCGATGGAGCATCAACCGCGCCGCGCCGCCTCAATCGCGGCAACGTCGATCTTCCTCATGCCCATCATGGCCTCAAACGCACGTTTGGCTTCATCGCCGCCTGTCGCCAACGCTTCCGTCAGGACACGTGGCGTGATCTGCCAGGACACACCCCACTTGTCCTTGCACCAGCCGCACGCACTCTCCTGCCCACCGCTGCCGACGATGGCATCCCAGTAGCGGTCGGTCTCGGCCTGATCGTCAGTGGCGATCTGAAACGAGAAGGCCTCGTTATGATTGAACGCGGGCCCTCCATTCAGGCCGAGACATGCGACGCCCGCAACCGTGAACTCAACGGTCAGGACGTCGCCCTCCTTGCCGGCCGGGTAGTCACTGGGTGCACGGTGCACGGCAAGCACCGCGCTGTCGGGGAACGTCTCGGAGTAGAAGCGAGCGGCAGTCTCGGCGTCCTTGTCGTACCAGAGACAGATCGTATTCTTTGCCATTGCGCGTTCCTTTCGTCTCGAAGCCAACACTCCGGCCATTCTCGGCTCAAGCGGTTCCGAAATGGTTAGCGAACCACGTTTCTCCCTTCCGGTTGGCGCCGTCATGATCGTTATGGGAGCGCTTGCCCTGGTATCCTGACCTTCCGGACGAGGATGAATTCGAGCCAGGCGCCCAGGATGTGGATTTCGACCTGGCCACAATGATTGACGAGACGGCTCGGCGGCTTGCCCCAGGTGAAACCTCACCCGGCTCTACCCTTCTACCCTAAGCGGGATGACTTCTTTGCCACCTCGTAAAGACCCGCATCCGGGTTCCGTCGGGCGCAACCTAGGACCAAAGGAGGATCCGTCATACAGTTCTCGTACAGTGAACGGGAGCCGCACCTTACTCCTATGCAGGATTGAAGCGGCCCATCAGCATGCACAAGCGCTCGACGAGAGTTGCAGGAAGGACCGGCTTGGGGACGAACACAGCTGAGGGCGGCATATCCCCCTGGTTCGGGAAGGCCTTACCAGAGATGACCAGCCTCCCGATTTCCGGCTGGCCTTGCGCCACAAGACGAGCGACTTCGAAGCGATCGAGGGAGCCCGGCATGTCAACGTCGGTCAGCACGGCGTGCACGCCCTTGCGTCGCCTGAGGGATTCAAGAGCCCCGTCCGCATCCGAAGCTTCCAGGACCCAGAACCGGCCTCGCGCAGAGTCTCAAGCTGCGTCAGCTGCGCCAGGAATTCATCCTCCACCAGGAGCACGAGGGGTGATCCGCGATCGGGGCGCGCGGCTTGACCTTCATAAGGCCAAAAACGATGGCTGCCCGAACTCGGTTCCCCGTGGCTCTAAGGCGTAGATGCGCTTTCCATCAGGGTTGCCGGAGACCGCTTTGACGTCAGGAGCGCCGGGCCTTCGCCACGAGTTCTCTAATGTGATCGACCACGTCTTGTGGCGGATACGGCTTCTCCAGCATCGGGCCTGCCTCACACAGGCTCGCCGCGATCTCGGCCGAGCGCTCGACGCCTGAGGTGAGCAATACCTGCACGCCGGGCTTGTTGGCCCGGATCCAGCGCGCCAGCCCGAACCCGTCCATGCCACCAGGCATCTGAACGTCGCTGAACACGACATCGATCGACACGTCACGAGATTGTAGTACCGCTACTGCCTCGTCGGCATTCACAGCCTCATAGACCCTGTAGCCGCACTCACGCAGATAATCGGCGATCACCATGCGGACCAGAACCTCGTCCTCGACCACGAGGACGGTCTGAAGGGGAATGTCGGATTGCGGCGTCAGGTTGGGCGATGCAGGGCTCATGCAAAACCAATCGCTACGCTTGGGCCATTGTTCCCGGCTCATGCGTTCGGGACTCGCGGCCAGTTGAGGCTGTGAGTGACGAGATCGATCACCCGCGAGATCAGGTAGGGCTTGCGGATGAACAGGCCGAGCTCATCCAGATCCGGGACGGACACCTCCTTGCCGGAGGTGAGGATGATCTGGGCGGGCATTCGCCCGGCTTGCACATGTCGGGCGACATCGAGCCCATTGCGGGCGCCAGGCAGATGGATGTCGACGAAGAGAAGATCCACGCGTACGCTGTTGAGCACCGTAATCGCATCGTCGGCGGAGCTGGCTTCGAGCACCTTGAAGCCGCTCGCCCGCAGTTCATCGCTGATGAGGGCGCGGGCCACGACATTGTCCTCGACGACCAGAACGGCGGGAGGTGTCCGGCGCGGGAACGCTGTGACCGATGCTGAGCTCATGTTGACCCCTTACGCAACTTGTTACCGGGATAACGGGGTGCACCCTCTCGGGTTCTCGCCAGAGACGATCGGAATGCCCCTGAAGTGACAGGATGGCAGCCTGCGTCCGTTGGGAAACGCGCATCAGCCAAAGCAACCGGAACCGGGTGGCGGCAACCGCGTTGAGTCCTATCGTTCTGCCTTGACTGCTTCCTCGTTTTGTCGTGTTAACTCCATGACCAATCACTTTTCGGGTATCGTTCTGCTGGTTGAGGACGAGCCGCTGGTGCGGCTGGTCGCGGCCGACATTCTCGTGGACGCGAACTTCCGCGTAATCGAAGCCTCGAACGCCGAGGAAGGCCTGACCGTCCTGCGGGCCGGGGTCGAGGTGGACATCCTGCTCTCGGATGTGGAAATGCCACCGGGCCTCAATGGCTATGAGCTTGCTCGATACATACATGAGCGCTGGCCGACGGTCGAAATCGTGGTCATGTCCGGCCGTGAGTGGCCGCGGGAGGGGGACCTGCCGCCGGGAGCCGCGTTCCTGGCAAAACCCTGCCCGAGCGAAACTCTGGTTTCCCTCGTGCGTTCGGCCGCCGAGCGCGCTCAGGCCGCCAGAGCCGCACGCTCCGCACCGGCTGCGGCAGAGCCGACCGAGGGAATGATCGTGATGTTCCCGAAGGCGGGATGAGCTGGACCCATCACCAAGAGAGTTCTCCATTCGAGGGGATCAGGCTCTCGGGGTGCTCCAACGGACCTTTGTTGGCGCTTGATGATCTGAATAACCTTCCGGCTCTCCGGTTCCACGATGGCAATCCGTTCGCCGGCAACCACGTAATTGTAGGTTGTCACCGTCGGGACCGCCGTAGCGGTATCCTGGGATAGTCCCAGTAGTTCCACGTCGAGAGGGATGACCATGCCGATCTAGAGGGGCCCCTTCAGGTTGGCCCGCGGCAAGTCCGGGGTGTCCCTGACCTGGTCCTTGATCATTTTCTGCTTCTCGGAGGAGAGCGGGGTTGGCTCGCCGGTCTGAACCGGTGTTCCTTGCGCCGGCTGGGACAGTGCGAGAGAGCTACAGCCGAGAGCTGCAATCCCGACCAGGAGAACGGCGAGCGCGATGCCTGGTTGCGTCTCCGCCTCAATCGCAGACCCTGACGCGCCGTTCGGTGACCTCGCCCCACGGGTTCATCCGGCGCCTGATGATCAGGCGGCAATCCTCGCCTCTCCACCAGGGTCGGACCGCCACGGGATACCCGGACGAGCGCCAGCCTGGTCCTGGCCGGCCATAGATCCGCTCCTCCTCGACATATCGCGGGCCACGCTCGACCCGCTCCTCGCGAAAGCGCTCGGTGACGACAGGCGGCGCCTCGTAGATCTCTCTCCGGCTCTCGGTCTCGACCCCCTCGTAGGGAGCGGTCTCATAATCCGCCGCCTGGGCCGAGGCGGCCAGGCAAAGATCCGCCAGCACTCCCATGAGACCAACCCGGGCTGGTCGAATCCATCTCTCCTTGCGGTCAGGTCTCCATCCGAGGCGACCATGCCCGGCACAATGGTGGAGACGGTGTGACCTCGACCAGAATGGGCCCTTCAGATGGGGTTCATGTCTGCGAGGGTGGACCATCCATGCGACCGTTCAGGTCAAGGCCGTCGCAGACGGCCCGTTTGCCGGCGTGCCGTTTCTGCTCAAGGATAACATGCATGTTGCCGCCGGCCTTCCCTATCACAACGGCAGCCGCAACTGGAGCGGCTGGGTGCCGCCGCAGGACAGTGAGATGGTCCGCCGCTTCAAGGCCGCCGGCCTGATCATTCTCGGCAGCACCAAGGTCCCCGTACTGTCACTCACGCCGGTGACCGAGCCGCGACACTTCGGCCGCGCCAACAATCCCTGGGCTCTGGATCGCACCACCGGCGGTTCCTTGGGAGGATCAGCCGCCCATGTCGCGGCGCGCGGTGCCGATGGCCCATACCACCGACGGTGGCGGCTCGATCCGGATCCCAGCCGCCTGCTGCGGCCTTTTCGGGGTGCGTTCCGGTTCATGCCGTTCTCTCCGATCTGGAACATCACAGGCCAGCCCGCGGCCATTCTACCCCTGCATTGGACGCCTGACGGGCTCCCGGTCGGCGTGCAGGCAGTCGCGCGCTTCGGGCAGGAGGCAACCCTCTTCTCCTTCACTGCCCAGATGGAGCAGGCTTATCCCTGGAGCCCTCGTGTGCCGCTGACCCTCGCAGAGTCTGGCGGCACTCTCAGCCCGATCGGTGACTGCGCCTACGCTGTCTCGTCGAGCACCCAGCGGCAGGCGGTGAAGGGTGTTCCTGATCACGCCTTTCCTCTGGCCGATGCCCCCTCTCCTCTGCCAAAGGCCGCGAGACACTCACGGCTTCATGGAAACCGACGCCCGTCCGCGGGTGAGATCGGTGACCATCTGGACGATGTGCGCGGCGTCCGCTTCGGGAAGATTGGCCGTGATCGTTACGCCCGTTTCGGTGAAACTCTCATGGCGGAGATGAACGCCCGGAAGGCTGGCAAGCCGCGCCCTCACCAGCGTAGCATCGGAGAAGGGGACGAAGATGGTGGCCTCCTGAACGGCCACAATCTTCACGAGAGTGGCGGCGCGCAGGCACGCCGCGGCAGTTCCGCCATAAGCCCGGACCAGACCGCCGCTGCCCAAGAGGATACCGCCAAACCAGCGCGTTACGACGACGGCGACGTTGTCGAGCTGAAGCCGATCGATGGCCTGGAGGATCGGCTTGCCGGCGGTGCCGCTGGGCTCGCCATCGTCGCTGAACCGGTAGGTCTGACCAACCCGCCAGGCCCAGCAATTGTGGTTGGCGGCCGGATCAGAATGAGCGGAGATTAAGTCCTTGGCCGCCTGCTCGGTTGCAAGTGGGCTGGCCATGGCGATGAACCGGCTCTTCTTGATTACTTGCTCGAGGGATGTGATTTGGTCCAACGTGAACATAGGCTTCGCCTTACACTCGCTGTGCCGGCCAGTCAGCTGCTGATCGGACCGTCGCTAAACGATCCCCCAGGCGCGGTAGCGGGAGCGGCCGGTGAGCTCGCGCGGGCGCGCGCCGCCGAGCTGAGCCAGCATCAGATCGACGGCCTTGGGCGTGACCTTCAGCAGCTTGGCCCCGAGCGGCACCGTCACCAGCGGACGCGAGAGAAAGAGCTCGACCAGCTCGGGCAGCTTGGAGTTTGAGCGACACTCCTTCGTCACCCGGTCCATCAGCTCGCGGGCGAGGATCAGGCGGTCGAGATCCTTGTGGCCGATCGCGACGGCCTCCTCCACGACGGTGCAGAAGCCCTCGAGCTTCTCCAGGGCCCCTTCCCTGCCCCGCGGCCGGAACTTGGATTGCTTGAACCCGGCGGCGAGCGGCAGCAAGTGGCTGGTCAGGCCGCGCGCGCGCAGGATAGATGCTGCCATGATCAGCCCGAGCCATGGCAGGCGGGTGTAGAGGCTCAGATCCAGCCAGGCGTTCCACGCGACCGCGGCGGCGGCCACGGCCGGCCAGTGGGCGGTGCGCTTGACCACATCGAGCCAGAGATCCTCGTTCTCGGCCTCGTCCACATCAGGGTCATAGACCAAGTGGGAGCGGCTTTTCGGCAGCGGGGTCTCGCCGGCGAGCGCCCTGCTGGTGCGCTCGAGCAGGGCGTCGATCTCGGCCAAGTGCGCCTTCCACGGATCGGCATCGTTGGCATAGGGCGGGTAAGCCTCCTCGTCCTCCGGGTCGGGTCTGCCCTTGGGCCGCGTGAGCTCCCCCTCCCCTTGCAAGGGGCCGATGCCGCGCAGGGCGGCGAGACCGTCGATCGAGAGCGGCCACGGCGCGGGCCGGGCCAGGGCGGTGCGCCGGGCCCGGAGAGCCGCGGCGGCGCGGGTAAGCTCGTGGGTCGGATGGCGAACGTCCATGCCAGCATCGTGCAGCACCAGGTCGCCGACATCGACCAGCTGACCGTCAAGGATGAGGGCACGGACCGCCTCGGTCAGGTCGCAGCGCGACTGCCAGCCGGCAGATAGGTCCGAGTCCTCCAGCCGGGCGTCGAGGCGCAGGACACGGATGGCGACCCGCTCGAGCCGGCCGGCGATCCTCTCCCACGGCAGATCCGGCAGATCGTAGGTTCGGACCTCCAGCGGGGCCGGGTCGTCGAACTCCAGCCCATTGTCCCCAAAAGCCACGCCTGCGTCCCACAGCTAAGTTATTGATCTTCTAAAAGATAGCTTGGATGTTGGAAGCGATGCAAGCGATGACTACGGTCTGATGGACGGAAGCTCACCTTTTAGCGGGATTGTATCCGCGAATCATCCCAGACGAAGGCGGTTCAGGGTTGAGCAGAACGGCCCGCTTGGTTCTATGGGTGCCGCAGAGCTCCAAGACCCTTTGTTTTAGGCCATTTTTCGGCTGTCGTTGGGAAGCCCTGCCCGCCTCGGCTGGTAAACGAAATCTCTCATAGGTCGTCTGCAAAGGACCGGTTGAACGTAGCGTCAAACGGCGTGCGGAACCTCGTCTGTGGCTAGTAAGCTTTAGACGCTCACCCCTTCCCTACTACCGCCTTTGCTAGCATTTGGCCGCCATGGACCGGCATGCGTAGAACGAAGGCCGATCCTTTCGAAGATGAACATCTGCTCTGTTCCTTCTTGACTTCAAAACTGAATAGCGTGGTAGGGCAGATCCCCCGTCATGGTTGCGTCCTAGCCCATTAGGTACGAACGTTATCTGACCAGTGTGTCGCCCTACTCGGCCTCAGCCTGGAACCGCTGGTACAGTTCTTCCAGGTGAGCCGTAAGATAGTTCGCAAAGCGCGGTTCCATCTTGTCATCAAGGATGACTTTCGTTCTTGAGCCAGCTTTTTCAATGCGAGCGATCTTTCGACCGGAATGCTCAATCCACGTTCCTGTATTGTCGGCTTTCTCAATCAACGCATCAATAACCAGACCAAACCGTGTGTCTGTGTCAGCTGACACGAAATCGGGCGTTGTGATGAGTTTCTGGACCCGCCTGCGATTCCCATCTTTCTCAAGCAAGTCAGCCAGTTGAACCCACCTAGGCCGACCAGCCTTCGGAGCAGGACCGATCGCTTTGATGAGTTCTGCGGGCAGGCGTCGGCCAAGCGCAATGAGGCGCGCGGCCATCGTGCGATCAACTGTGAGTGCAGCCTCAATGGTCTCACGGCTGTATTTATGGTCGTCAAGGGCAATGGCGAACACAACCTTTTCGATGAAAGTCAGATCGAGTCGAGCCGAGTTTTCCTGACCTTGCGCGACAACAAGTTCTTCATCGGTCAGGTTGAGGATGATCGCTCGAACCTTCCGGTTGAGATCCCTCAGGGCTCTGAGCCGGCGCCGACCGTACGCGATCTCGTATGTTTCTGGCTTTGCCGGGTGCGGGCGCACGAGGATGGGGACCCTCTGGCCGCCAGTCCTGATCGACTCCAAGAGCTCCCGATACTTGATGTGATCGACCTCGAGGCGGTCGGCGATCGAAGAGTCTTCGATAGCCTGTGGGTCAATCTCCACGACCTTGTCGCCGGCCGCAATCATTGCCTGTGCCTCCTCGGCAATGGAGCCGAGCCGGTTCACGGCATCGCGCATCGTGCGGAGAGAAGGGGGTAACGTTCCCTGACGGGGCTGTTCCTGTACGACAGAAGCTATCGGCGGGGAAAAGTCTTCAACAGGCTCTTGGGCGGGAGCCGGCGGTGTTTCCACCTGCGCTTCCACGCGCGATGCCATGTAGCCCTTGAGGCGGCTCAACTGCTTGCTCATTCGCGTCCCCAAGCCTTTTTCATAAGAGTCTGGATTTCTGCGCCCATGGATTCCAGGGATTCTATGGCGCGGTCATAAGTAGTCCGCGTGAAGTCTTCGCGGCTTACCTCATACAAGGTCTGCTTGCGCAGACAGGCAGATTCGATTGCTGTCGACTACAGGAGCGGCCTGGAGAGAACCCTATCCCTGAAGCCGGTG
>JBOZRS010000125.1:0-10244 GCA_050789065.1 Microvirga sp. | reverse complement strand
GCCCGCGCCCGTGAAGTTCCACGGGGCGTAAGCGCCTTCCGTGGCGATCTTTACCGTCTTCTCCTGAGCCGAAGCCCCGCCCAGCGCAAGGACGGAGCCGATGAGAGCCAAGCCGACGGTCTTAACGAATTTCATTGTCGTTCCCTTTGTATTATGGGGCCCCGGCCAGAGCCGGAGCCTTTCGTCCTGCGATCCTCCAGGACCGCACCGTGACGCAGTAACAGCCAATCTGCGAAAAAAGGCAAGTGTGCCGAGAGCGTCCTTACACAACCCGCAGACGGATCTCGCCGAGACCCTCGATGGCGCCGACCATGGTCTGACCTTGCGTCACTGCGCCGACGCCCTCCGGTGTTCCGGAGAAGATCACGTCGCCCGGGAAGAGCTCGAAATAGGAGGACAGATACGCGATCTGCTCGGCGACGGACCAGATCATGTCGGACAGGTCCGCCTGCTGCTTCACCGCACCGTCGACGGTGAGCGAAATGGGGCCGCGGGCCGGATGGCCGACGCGGGAGGCGGGGAAGAGGGGGCCGACCGGTCCCGAGAAGTCCGCCGCCTTCCCGAGTTCCCAGGGGCGGCGAAGCTGCTTGGCCTCGTCCTGGAGGTCGCGTCGCGTCATGTCGAGCCCGACCGCATAGCCGAAGACATGATCCAGGGCCTGCGACACCGGGATGTCCCGTCCGCCTTTGGCCAGCGCCACCACCATCTCAATCTCGAAATGATAGTTCTGCGTCTTGGGCGGGTAGGGGTGATCGACAGTCTCCCCCTGGGGCACCACCTGGAGGGCATCTGCCGGCTTCATGAAGAAGAAGGGAGGCTCCCGGGTCGGATCGCCGCCCATCTCGCGGGCATGGGCCGCATAGTTGCGCCCGACGCAATAGACGCGCCGCACGGGAAAGAGATCGCCGGAGCCGACGACCGGAAGGGCAGGGGTCTGGGGAACGGGAATGACGTAGGCCATGAGGGCTCGCGAAAACTCTGGACGGGGATGTGGATGCGCCGAGCCTTGCCTTAGGGGCAGGCTGGCGTTCCTCTTTCCTACACCTTGCGGTTCGGGCCACAAGACGCAATGAGTAGGTTCCTTACAGGAAACGAAGATGACAGCGCAAACAACCTCCGCCGCGGACCTGATCCAATCCCTGTCCGAAAGGCTCGGGCCGGCCTACGTCCTGACCGAGGCCAGCGACATCGCCGGGTATCTTGTCGAGTCGCGGGGGCTCTACCGTGGCGAGGCTCTGGCAGTGGTGCGTCCGCGCGACCGGGACGAGGTCGCCTTCGTGCTGCGGGAATGCGCGAAGGCCGGCGTGCCCGTGGTGCCGCAGGGCGGGAATACGGGGCTCGTCGGAGGGGGCGTTCCCTATGGGGGCGTGGTCCTGTCCCTGGCCCGCCTCGACAGCATTCGGGAAATCGATCCGGTGAACGCCACCATCACGGTCGAGGCCGGATGCATCCTGCAGGCCGTGCAGCAGGCGGCCGACGAGGCCGGATATCTCTTTCCGCTTTCGCTCGCCTCCGAGGGATCGTGCCGGATCGGCGGCAATCTCGCGACCAATGCGGGCGGCACCGCCGTCCTGCGCTACGGCAACACGCGGGAGCTGACCCTGGGGCTCGAGGTCGTGCTCGCCGACGGGCGCGTCTGGAACGGCCTCAAGGGCCTGCGCAAGGACAATACGGGCTACGACCTGAAAGACCTCTTCATCGGCTCGGAGGGGACGCTCGGCATCATCACGGCGGCGGTGCTGAAGCTGTTCCCAAAGCCGCAGACGCGCGTGACCGCCTTCATCGGCTGCGCCTCTCCCCAGGCCGCGCTCAAGCTGTTCGAGCGCCTGCGCGAGACCGCGGGCGATCAGCTCACCGCCTTCGAGTACATGCCGCGCTTCGGGCTCGAGATCGTCCTCAAGCACAAGCCGGGCGGCGTGCGTCCGCTCGCGGGAGACCATAACGCCTATGCGCTGATCGAGCTGACCTCGCCCCGGAAGGAGGCGGACCTTCAGGGACAGCTGGAAGCGCTTCTCGGCGAGGCTCTGGAGGAGGGGATCGTAGAGGATGCGGTGCTGGCGTCGAGCGAGGCCCAGAACCGGGCCCTGTGGGCGCTGCGCGAAGACCTCTCCGAGGTGCAGCGCCTCGAAGGTGGCTCGATCAAGCATGACGTCGCCGTGCCGGTCTCGCGGGTCGCCGAGTTCATCGAGGAGGCGACCCGGGCCTGCGAGGCCGAGATGCCGGCCGTGCGCGTCTGCGCCTTCGGGCATTTCGGCGACGGCAACATCCACTTCAATCTGTCCCAGCCGGTGGACATGGACAAGGCGGCCTTTCTGGCCCAGTGGGAGCACTTCAACCGCATCGTGCATGACATCGTCCATGGCATGAACGGCTCCATCTCGGCCGAGCACGGCATCGGGCTCATCAAGCGGGACGAGCTTGGCCTCTACAAGGACGCGGTCGCGCTCGACCTCATGCGGACCCTCAAGCGGGCGCTCGATCCGCAGAACATCCTCAATCCGGGAAAGGTCGTCGCGATTGGCGAGGGCGGTCCCGCGGCTCTTCCGACCACGGCAGGACATCCATGAAAACGATCGATCTCCTGGCCTTCGGCGAACCCCTGATGGAGTTCGCGGAGGTTCAGCGCAACGGCGAACGCCTCTATCTTCCGGGTTTCGGCGGGGACGTGTCCAACGCAGCCGTTGCCGCCGCGCGGCAGGGGGCGAGGGTTGCGGTCTTCACGGCCCTCGGAGGCGATTCCTTCGGACAGGACTTCCTCGACCTCTGGGACCGGGAGGGGATCGACCGTTCGTCGGTGCTCCTGCGCAGGGACGGGCGGACGGGGGTGTATTTCATCAGCTATGGCAAGGAGGGACACGTCTTCTCCTATGCCCGTGCCGGATCCGCTGTGAGCCTCGTCACGGTGAACGACCTGCCCCTGGACCGGATCGCCTCCGCCCGCGTGTTCCATGCCTCCGGCATCAGCCAGGCGATCTCGGAGAGCTGTGCCGACGCGGTCTTCGCGGCCATCCGCCATGCCAAGGCGAACGGCACCATCGTCAGCTACGACACCAACCTGCGCCTCAGACTCTGGCCCCTCGACCGGGCCCGCGCCACCATCCACGGGGCCGTCGCGCTCTCGGATATCGCCTTGCCGGGCCTCGACGACGCCCGCCAGCTGACGGGCCTCGACCGTCCCGAGGACATCTGCGCCTTCTATCTCGGGCTCGGCTGCCGGGTGGTGGCGCTCACCATGGGCAAGGACGGCACCCTGGTGGCGACCCAGGAGCGGCAGGAGGTGATCCCCGCCCGCCCGGTCCAGGCGGTCGATGCCACCGGGGCAGGAGACACGTTCGACGGCGCTTTCCTGGCCGAGTGGCTCGTGCATGGCGATGCCTTCAGGGCCGCGGCCTACGCCAATGCGGCGGCAGCGCTGTCGACCCTGGGGCCGGGCGCGGTCGCGCCCATTCCGCGCCGTCCCCAGGTGGAAGCCTTTCTGCGGGGCGCATGAAAAAGGCGGGTCCTTGCGGGACCCGCCGTAGAGAAGCCTTCAGCCAAGGCCCTTAGCGATGGCGGCGGCTCACCGGACCGCCCGGAAGGCGGCTCGCGGCGGCCGCGTGGTTCTCGAGGTGCGGGAGCACCGAAGCCGCATACTGCCGCATCGAGGGATCCGTGCCGGCCTGCGCATAGGTCTGGTAGAGGGCGAGCGCTTCCTGGTGCGCCCTGCGCTGGGCCTGACCGTACAGGCGGTCGAACTGCGGCCCCGAAGCGGAAGCCAGCTGGTTCAGCATGGCGGTCTTCTCGGGATCGAGCGGGACGCCGAGACGGATCGGGGCAACCGAGCCCGTGGCCTGCACATCGCGCGCCTGGCCCGCGGCCGCGCCGGTCGTCGCGCCGACGCCGGCCCCCACGGCCGCGCCGACAGGTCCGCCGACCAGGGCGCCTACACCGGCACCCGCCAGAGCACCGCCCGCGGTGCCGGCGCCCGTGCTCGGGCTGGGGGAGGCGGCAGCGGCGCCAGCAGTCGCGCCGACGCCAGCGCCGACCGCAGCCCCAACCGGGCCGCCGACCAGGGCGCCGATGCCCGCGCCCGCAAGGGTGCCGCCGGCCGCGCCGCCGAGCCACTCACCGGAGGCTGAATAGACCGGGCGCCCGCCGTTGAGGGCCTGGCTCGTCATGCCATGGTCCCGGATCATGCTCTGCGCGAAGTTAAGGACGCGCTGGTTGTGCGAACGCTGGAGGGCGAGGCGGCTCGACGCCATCTCGAAAGCGTCGGACTGGGTCGCCATGGCGCGGAAAGTCTGAGTGTCCATCGGCTGGGCAAAAGCCGGCGCCGAGACGGAGGCAAGCAGGGCCGCAAGCGCAACGTATCTCTTCATGGGATCGACTCCTATTTCTGGGACACAGAACACCGCGCGAAGCCCGACAGGCTTGCAGAGTTCATCGGTGGCTGCTGCAGCCCGTCAACGACGGATCGCCTGGGCGGTTCCAGACACAGGCAATGAGTCCCATAAGCTTAAGCTTATGAAATGACTGCGAAGTTTCCTCAGAACCGGTTCGGCGCAACCGAGGCGGAGAGGTTAAGGCTGCGCCTTCGGCTGACGGATGTCTCCGAGAGACAGCATGCCCATGCCGCCGACCGTGCCGTCGGGCCTCAAGCCCCGCAGCTCCGCCGTGAGAAGGAAGCCGGTCTCGTCCTGGTCGATGGTGAAGAGATGGTATCCCGCCTTGTGGGTCAGGGTCCCGCCACGGGCGGAGGCCGAGGGCGCCCCGACAATGGGGACGGGGCCCCGCGGCCCTTCGATATGGGCGAGCGACCCCACATGGTTGTGTCCGTGAAGAACGAGTTCCGCGCCGACGCGGCGGATCATGGCCTCGAAACGGGACGCGTCGGTGAGACTCCGGCCGGGCTCCGCGCCGCCGACATGGGGCGGATGGTGAATGAGAACGATGCGGAAGCAGGACGGATCGCGCCCCAGATCCCTGAGAATCGCTTCGGTCGCTTGCGTCTGCTTGGACCCGATGCGCCCGCTCGCCACGAACGGAAGGGTCGGGATGGCGGAGGACAGGCCGATGACGGCGATCGGGCCGTAGCGGCGAACGAAGGGAAAGATGCCTTCCGTGCCGTCATCGCTGCGCGTCCAGGGAGCGACCTCCCTCAGCAGGCCTTCGAGGGAGCCCCGCACATAGGCATCGTGATTGCCGGGCACGAATGTCACCTGCGCCGGATCGCCGAGGCCTTCGAGGAAGACCCGCGAGGTCTTCCATTCGGCCGGGAGGCCGATATTGCACGTGTCGCCGGTGCAGGTGATGTGGTCGGGCTTCTGGGCGTGGATGTCGGCGACGAGCTCGGCCAGGAGTTCCATGTCGTGCAGGTCCTGCCGGCTGCGGTGCCAGTTGTACCAGCCGGTCAGGCGTTTGCTCAGCAATTGCTTCAGCCGCGGGCGCGGCAGCGGGCCGACATGGGGGTCTGTCAGATGTGCAAGACGAAACATGGCGGCCCGGTTGCTGTGAGACGAGCGAGAGTTCGCCCATGCCGTGCATGCCCGTCAAGCGCTGCCGATGAAGATCCCGGCGAGCAGCACGAGAACGCCCCCTACGATCACCTGATAGGTGGCGCTCCAGAACGGCGTGTCCATGTACTTGGTGCGGATCAGGGAGATCGAGACCAGCTCGATGGCCACCACGACGGCTGCGATGCTGGTCGCCAGCATGAAGGCATTCGGCCAGGAATCCGGCACGAGATAGGGCAGGGTGTGGCCGAGGCCGCCCGCCGCCGTCATGAGCCCGCAGACCAGCCCGCGCATCCAGGGCGAGCCGCGTCCGGTGATCTCTCCATCGTCGGAGAGCGCCTCGGTCAGGCCCATGCTGATGCCAGCACCGACAGAGGCGGCCAAACCGACCAGGAAGGTCTCCCAGTTGTTCTGCGTGGCGAAGGCCGCCGCGAACAGGGGCGCCAGGGTCGAGACCGATCCGTCGATGAGGCCGGCAAGGCCCGGCTGAACGTATTGCAGCACGAAGAGCCGCCGGCGCGCATGCTCCTCGGCGGCCTCCGCGTTCTCGGTCAGGTGGGCCTCGTGCAGCTCGCTGGCCTTGCGCTCATGGCCGCGTTCCACCTCGGCGAGCTTGGTGAAGAGCTCGCGCACGGAAACGTCGAGGGTCTGGGCGGCGGCCTTCTCGTAGAAATTGGCGGCCTGCAGCTCCATCACCTCGGCCTCGCGACGCATCTTGTCGAGATCCAGATGAGAGCTCCACCACACGGCGCGGCGCTTCAGGAAGCCGCGCACGTCCTCCCGGCGGATCGGGGGCAGGTGCTCGCCGAAACGGGAGCGGTAGAAATCGTAGAGGGAGTTGCGATGCTCGCGCTCTTCATCCGCCATGCCGTCGAAGATCTCGGCCGAGGCGGGAAAGTCGGGGCGAAGGCGATCCGCGAAATTCTGATAAATTCGCGCATCTTCCTCTTCGCTGACAATGGCAAGCGCGATGACCTCGCGCTCGGTCAATTCCGAGAGGGATTTCATAGGGCCTCCTATTTAGAAGTATTCTAAACAGGAATTTGGCCCATGGCCAAGCCGGGGTTGAGGCCTGCCCACAGGCAGGCCGTCAATCGATCAGTACTGGGCGCCCGGAATGAGGGTCGAGTAGACCGCGCGGTCGTCCAGGTCGAGGTCCGGGGACCAGGAGAACCGGGCAGTGCGGTTGAGGAAGGACAGGATCAGGGAGAGAAACATCGGAACACCTTTGGTTGGCCCTGTATTAGACCTTCGTATGATGCAGGTCACGAGCCGATTCGGCGGAACAGCCATGCATGGCGTGAATGGTTACGTTCATGTTTCTGTAATCTTGTTGTGATCTCTTGATACGATGTCCGACGCGAACCGTCCCGGCCCGACATCCCGCCTCGTCAGCTGGGGCCTCCATACCTACTGGCGCTTTGCCCGCGGCCTGACCCTCGGGGTCCGGGGCGTAGTGCTCGACCGGCAGAACCAAGTCTTCCTCATCAGGCACACCTATGTTCGCGGCTGGCACCTGCCGGGAGGCGGGGTGGAGACCGGCGAGACGGCCCTGGAGGCCCTGGAGCGGGAGCTGCACGAAGAGGCCTGCATCGCCATCGACGAGCCGCCCGAGCTCGCAGGCATCTTCTTCAACCGCAGGATCTCCCGGCGGGACCACGTGCTCGTCTACGTGATCAGGAACTTCACGGTCCTGAAGCCGAAACAGCCGGATCGGGAGATCGCGGAGGCGGGCTTCTTCCCCCTCGACCGGCTCCCGGAGGGAACGACGGACGCGACCCGCCGCCGCCTTGCGGAAATCCTGGAGGGCCAACCGGCCACGCCAAACTGGTGAGAAGGGTTTGCGCCCAGCCTCCGACGCTGCTATGGCCGGAAACCCTTGAGGAATCTTGAGCCCGATGATCATTCTGCGGACACTGCGACGACGACACGGCTGATCTCCGTCACGCCTCCCTGTCCCTCGTCTCCAGCCGAAGCCCGCCCATGACCGAGCTCTCTCTGATCATCCGCACCGAGCAACCCGTTGATTCCGAGGCCATCGAGCGACTGCACGAACGCGCCTTCGGCCCCGGCCGCTTCGCCCGCACGGCCTCGCGGCTGCGCGAAGGAGCGCCCCATCTGCTCGACTTGTCCTTCACGGCTCTGGTGGGAACCCTGCTCGTCGGTTCCGTGCGCCTCACCCCGGTGATGGCGGGCGAGCAGCCGGCCCTGATGCTCGGCCCGCTCACCGTCGAGCCCGCCTTCGAGAACCGGGGCATCGGCGCCGCACTCATGCGCCGCGCGCTCGAGGCCGCCAAGGCGAAGGGGCACACCCTGGTCCTGCTCGTGGGCGACGAGCCCTATTACAGCCGCTTCGGCTTCAAGCGCGCTCCGATGCAGCTGCAGCTTCCGGGGCCGGTCAATCCTGCCCGTTTCCTGGGACTGGAACTGGAAGAGGGCGCGCTGTCCCGCGCCAGGGGCATCGTGACCGCGCTTCCAAAGACGGCCTGATACGGAAGAGATCCAACGCTGCGCCGCTGACGAGCCGGCCCCGCAGAAGCGGCAATCCCCGGGTTGGGACTTCGGGGATTGCCCATGGGTTCATGGCCGGGCTCACAGGCCCCGGTCAGATCACGATCACGGGGGCGCCGACCCGCACGCGGCTGTAGAGGTCGATCACATCCGTGTTGAGCATGCGGATGCAGCCGGAGGACACGGCCTGCCCGATGGTGTGCGGCTCGTTGGTGCCGTGGATGCGGTAGAGCGACGATCCAAGATAGAGCGCGCGGGCGCCAAGCGGATTGTCCGGGCCGCCAGCCATCCAGCGGGGCAGATCGGGGCGGCGGCGCAGCATATCGGCCGGCGGGCGCCAATCGGGCCATTCCCGCTTCATGCTGACGGTCTTGCGGCCCGCCCATGAGAAGCCCGGCCGGCCCACGCCGATGCCATAGCGGATCGCGCGTCCTCCCGGCTGGACGAGGTAGAGATACTTGGACGGCGTGTCGATGATGATCGTGCCCGGCCGCTCCTTGCCGTAATAGGCCACCATCTGGCGCTGGAATTGCGGGGCGATCGCATAATCCATGCTGTTGTCGTAGCCGTACTGGCCCTCATAGTCCTGAGGCAGGGTCGCGACCACGCGGCCGGAGGAACGCGCGGCGGGATAGCCCGGATCGTAGCCGTCCTGTGCCCGGGCGTAGGGATAATCGCGTTCCGGGACCGTGAGCCAGTTGCCGTAGACGTCCCTGGGCGCACGCCCGTAGAAATAACCGTTCATGGGGGCCGGCTGGGCGGAGGCCACGGCCGGCAGGAGGAAGGCTAAAAGCATTGCGGAGCAAGGGATCCAAGCGCGCATCGTAGCACCCCGTTCTGTGGTTTGTAGATAAACGGCAAGCGCGGCATTTGTTTCCGCCAAGCTGCCTGAATTTTCTCCCAGGGCCGGGCGTTTCCTGTCGACAGCCCGAAAAAGCCTTGGTGAAGCCGCCGGGAAAGTGCTGTAAGACCCATCGGTCCTCAGCCGCTGGAATCCGGGTCGGATTCCGCCATCCACAGCGCGAGATATCATGCAGTTCGGTCCCGCCCTGCGGGCTGCCGCGGGCATCGCGGTGTTGTCCATCATGGATGCGGTCATCAAGGGGATGTCCGCCTCTTACCCGACCTTCCAGGTCGCGTTCCTGCGCTTCGCCTGCGGGTCTCTCGTGGCAGTCGTGGTCATCGCCGCCATGCGGCCCGGTTGGCCGAGCCGCGAGACCGTCACGGCCAACATGATGCGCTCCGTGATCGCGGTCGTGACGGCGGTCAGCTTCTTCTACGCCCTGGCCAAGCTTCCGCTCGCCGAAACCCTCGTCCTGTCGTTCCTCTCGCCCATGTTCATTGCCCTGTTCGGGCTCCTCATGCTGAAGGAGCGGGTCGATGCGAGGATCATCGGGGCCATCGTGATCGGCTTCGCGGGCACGCTCGTGGTGGTGCTGGGCCAGACCGGGGACACCGGGTCCGCCCGGTCCTGGGCGGGCGTCGCGGCGGCTCTGGCCTCGGCCGTCACCTATGCGCTGAGCCTCGTGCTCCTGCGCCAGCGGGCCCAGCGGGACAAGTTCCTGCACATCGTCCTTTTCCAGAGCATCGGTCCGGCCATCCTGGTCGCGCCCTTCGCGTTCTTCGTCTGGCAGCCCCTGAATCTCGCCCATATCGCCTGGTTCATGCTCATGGGCATCTTAGGATTCGTCGGCCATATCCTCATGACGACGGCCTATGCCAAGGCCGAGGCGGCACGCCTTGCCCCTCTGGAATACACCGCCCTGATCTGGGCCGCCGGCATCGGCTACGGGGTGTTCAGCGAAGTGCCGACCTGGGCGACCGTGGGGGGAGGGGCGCTCATCATTATGGCGGCCCTGCTCACGTCCCGACGTTAACGAAGACCGGAAAACCCTCTCCTTAAGGGTTAGTCGGAGAGGCTCGTGACGTCTTGACTCGCCTTAACGTCACTCTTATCTCGCCAACAGCGTTGGCACTCGTCATCCGACAGTGCTAACAGCGAAGAGACCAGGACGCAGTCACTAGGGGCTGCGCTAACAGTCAAAGAGGAAGTTCCATGAAGTTCCGTCCGCTGCACGACCGCGTCGTCGTCCGCCGCATCGAGGCCGAAGAGAAGACGGCTGGCGGCATCATCATCCCGGACACCGCCAAGGAAAAGCCGCAGGAAGGCGAAGTTGTCGCCGTCGGCCCCGGCGCCCGTGACGAGAACGGCAAGGTTGCCCCCCTCGACGTAAAGGCCGG
>JBOZRS010000124.1:0-112118 GCA_050789065.1 Microvirga sp. | reverse complement strand
TCAGGATATTTTCGTCGCGCAGACGATGGCCGAGCAGATCACGCGAGAAGGCGCAACCTTCACCATGGGGGCGACACCCTTCCTCAACGATCTTACCGACTATGTGGAGCGCACCGGAACCGCTACACCGAGCCTGCGGGTCTTCGTTTCGGCAGGTGCGCCTATCCCGCGCGCGCTCGTGACGAAAGCTCGCCAAGTGCTCGGGGCCGCCATCATTTCCGCCTGGGGCATGTCGGAGAACGGCGCCGTCACGACCACGCAGCCCGAAGATCCTGAGGAAAAAACCACGAGCACCGACGGCAAGGCGCTGCCGGGGATGGAAGTGCGTGTGGTCGATCCTGACGGAAAGGTGCTTCCAACCGGGGCAGAGGGACAGCTTCAGGTTCGTGGCTGCTCCAACTTCGTCGGTTATCTGAAGCGTCCGGAGCTCGACAAGACGGATGCCGATGGTTGGTTCGATACCGGCGACATCGCGCGCATGGACGAGGAGGGTTACATCCGCATCGCCGGGCGCTCGAAGGACATCATCATCCGCGGCGGCGAGAATATTCCTGTCGTCGAGATCGAAGGCATTCTCTTCAAGCATCCGAAGATCGCAGGCGTTGCCATCGTCGGCTATCCGGATGAGCGCCTCGGAGAGCGCGCCTGCGCCTATGTCACCTTGAAGGAAGGGGCCACTCTGGACTTCGAGGAAATGATCTCCTTCCTCAAGGAGCAGAAGATGGCGGTACAGTATATCCCTGAGAGACTGAAGATCGTCGAAGAATTGCCGCGCACGCCGAGCGGCAAGATCCAGAAGTTCAAGCTTCGAGAAGACGCCAGACACTCGTGAGGTAACACGAACCCGCCGCGCGGCTTTTGCTGCGCGGCGCCTCCTATACGGCGCTCAATTTATCCTTCATGCGATCGAGCAGGCGATAGAGAAGGACCTGGTCTTCCATGCTGAAGTCTTCGAGAGCTGCCGCGTAGAAGGCCTTGATCGAATTCAGCATCTGCGCCCAGGTTTTTTCGCCCTTAGCCGTCAGCCTGATAAGCCGGCTTCGTCCATCCTCCGGATCTTTCACGCGCTCCACCCATCCTCTGGCCTCAAGCCGATCGAGCACGGCTGTGAGATTCTGGCGACTGAGGAGCAGGAACTCGATCAGGTCCTTCACGGTCATGCCCTGGGACCGCACGCGAGGCCGTGCCAGTGCGCCGAGCACGGCCCATTGCTGGGTGGTGCTGCCGTAATCGGCCATGAAGCGCGTGCCGTTCTTATGCATCAGATTCGAGCACTGATACAGGCGAAAGAACACGCGGTTGGCAACCTCGAAGGCGGGATCGTCCAGCATATCACCGGGCGTTGCGACAGGCTTGGCTTGGCTCATGAGGGTGCCTTTAAAAATACATCAACGTCTTGCCATAAATCGGAATATATCATAGTGTTGATATATCTTCATATAGCCAGTGAGTGTCACGGTGCGCGACTTTCAGGAAAAGACCATTATCATCACAGGCGGCGGAGGGGGAATAGGCTCGGCGACTTCGCGCCATTTCGCCTCCCGGGGGGCTCAGGTTGCTGTGTACGACCGCGACCTGGCTGCTGCCGAGAGAACGGTTTCAGCCATAAAAGAGGAAGGCGGCCAGGCTAAGGCCTTCGCCTGCGACATCACCGACCGGGCTCAGATTGACCGTGCAGTAGCCGAGACCGAAAAGGTATTAGGCCCCATCTCCGTGCTCGTCAACAATGCGGGATGGGACATTTTCCGGCCCTTCCTCCAGACCTCTCCTGAGGAATGGGAGAAGCTGATCGCCATCAACCTCGTGGGGGCGCTCCACATGCATCATGCCGTCGTGCCACGCATGGCGGAGCGCAAGTATGGACGTGTCATCAACATCGCGTCCGATGCGGCGAGGGTCGGATCGACGGGCGAGGCGGTTTATGCTGCTTGTAAGGGCGCGCTCGTCTCCTTCTCGAAGACCCTGGCGCGCGAGCATGCGCGCGACGGCATCACGTTCAATGTCGTCTGCCCTGGGCCAACCGACACCAATTTGTTCGCTGAATATGCGAAGGGCGCTGGAAATCCTGAGAAGCTCATGGAGGCTTTCAGGCGCTCCATTCCCTTGGGCCGCATCGGGAGGCCCGACGACTTACCCGGCGCCATCGCGTTCTTCGCAAGCGATCAGGCCGGTTTCATCACAGGCCAAGTCCTCAGTGTTTCGGGCGGTCTGACCATGTCCGGGTGATATGGCCCAGGACACCCACACCAAATGAGCGGCGAAGACCGGTCAACCGAATATCAAAGGGAAGTTGAGCCATGAGCCAGTACGAAGACATTCTCTATGAAGTGCGACCTGAAGGTGTTGCGCGGATCACGATCAACCGCCCCGACCGCTACAATGCGTTCCGAGGGCAGACCGTCGATGAGCTGATCGACGCGTTCCAGCGGGCTGGCTGGGATCGCTCCATTGGTGTCATCGTGCTCACGGGAGCCGGCGAGAAGGCATTCTGCACGGGTGGCGATCAGACGGCTCATGATGGTCAGTATGACGGCCGCGGCACCATCGGCCTTCCTATTGAAGAGCTGCAGAGCCTGATCCGAGATGTGCCGAAGCCTGTTATCGCGCGCGTCGACGGCTTTGCCATCGGCGGAGGCAATGTGCTTGCAACCGTATGCGACCTGACGATTGCCTCCGACCGCGCGCAGTTCGGGCAGGTGGGGCCAAAGGTCGGCTCCGTCGATCCAGGTTTCGGCACGGCTTATCTCGCCCGCGTCGTCGGCGAGAAGAAGGCGCGCGAGATCTGGTATATGTGTCGCCGCTATACGGCGGAAGAGGCGCGTCAAATGGGCCTCGTCAACACGGTGGTTCCGCATGCGGAGCTCGATGCCGAAGTGGACCGCTGGTGCGCCGAGTTGCTCGAGCGCAGCCCGACCGCGATCGCGCTGGCCAAGCGTTCCTTCAATGCGGACACCGAGAGCATCCGCGGCATCGCGAGCCTCGGAATGCAGGCGCTGAGCCTCTACTATGATTCGGACGAATCGAAGGAGGGTGGAGTAGCCTTCCGGGAAAAGCGGAAGCCTAATTTCCGTCGTTACATCAAGGCGTCCGGCTCGAAAGGGGAGTAGCGACCATGCGCGCGGCTTTCATCACGGGGCACGGTGGCAACGAGGTTGTCGAGATCGGCCAGCGGCCAGATCCGGTCAGAGCCTCGGGCGAGATCCTGGTCCGCTTGAAAGCCGCGACGCTCAATCGCGTCGATCTCTATATGCGCGACAGCGGCGCAGGAATTACGCATTCCCTGCCGCAGATCATGGGTCTCGACGGCGCTGGAATCGTCGAGGAAGTCGGGCCTGACGAGACAACGATCAAGGCGGGCGACCGCGCGGTGTTGCATCCCGGAATCGTGTGCGGCCGCTGCGAGTTCTGCCAGCGGGGCGAGCAGGTGCTCTGTGTCGAAATCAAATATCTCGGCGAGCATCGGGATGGAACCATGGCGGAGTTCGTCAGCATTCCGGCGGATAATGTCTTCCCGGCGCCTGAGGGATTCGATTTTGCGGAAGCCGCATCCCTTGGCGTCAATTATCTCACTGCCTGGCGCATGGTCTTCACCAAAACCCAGGTCAAGCCATGGGAGACGGTACTGATCTTCGGAATCGGCGGGGGTGTTTCGCTGGCCGCTCTGCAGCTCGTCAAAGCCATTGGCGCAAAAGCCATCGTCACCTCGCGTGAGGATGCAAAGCTGGAGCGCGCCAGGGCCATGGGCGCGGATGGCACTGTCAACGGTAGAACGCAGGATATTGTCCGCACCGTGATGGAATTGACCGGCAGCCGTGGCGTCGACGTGGTAATCGAGAATGTGGGCGAGGCCATGTGGCCTGCCGCCATGCGCTCTCTCGTCAGAGGAGGGCGGCTTGCCACCTGTGGTGCGACGACGGGAGATCATCCTTCGGCGGATCTGCGTCGTCTCTTCATCCGGCAATTGCAGATCTTCGGCTCGACGGCGGGAAACTTCTCGGAATTTCGCGATCTCATCGCGTTTTGCAACCAGGGGAAAATCAAGCCTGTCATCGATTCACGCTACAGCCTCGATGAAACCCACGCCGCCCTCTCCCGGCTTGAGGCGGGGGAGCAGTTCGGCAAGGTGGCAATCGACCTCGCTTCTCGTTGAAAGGCCTGACCGTCGTGACCACACTTCAACCGACAAACGACAGGTCTGTTCCTTCCGTGAGCCTCCGGCGGAGGGACGGCGTTGCGATCATTGAGATCGACAACCCGCCCGTGAATGCCATGTCCACGCATGTGCGCCGCCAGTTGATGGGAGTGCTCGATGAGGCGCAAGCGGATGCTGCAATCTCCGGCATCGTGCTCACCGGGAAAGGCGGCCGATTCGTAGCTGGTGCCGATATCCGCGAATTCGGGAAGCCGCCCGTAGAGCCGACCCTGCCCGAAGTGGTCGAGGCTCTTGATCGATGCAGCAAGCCCCTTGCCGCAGCCATCGAGGGGCAGGCTCTCGGCGGCGGGCTTGAGCTGAAACTGGCCTGCGACTGGCGTGTCGCGACGACTGGTTCCATTCTCGGCCTTCCCGAGGTGAAGATAGGGTTGATCCCGGGTGCCGGCGGAACGCAGCGTCTGCCGAGGCTGATCGGCGTCGCTCGCTCGATCGAGATTATTGCCACTGGAAAGAGCATCAAGGCTCCCGAATCGTTGCAGATCGGCTTGATCGATGAGATCGCAGAGGGCGATGTGGTCGATGCGTGCATTGCCCGCCTGCGCGATGCCAGGGGGGTAAAGAGACGTGTCTCCTCTCTTCCTGTTGGCGATGACAAAATGGGAATCGATGGCGCGCGCGTATCCGTCCTGAAGAACAAGCGCATGATCACTGAGGCTGCGAGAAGCGCTGTGGAGGTAGTGACAAATGCCGCGCATCTCACCTTTTCCGAAGGCCTGGCTGCCGAGCGGGCCGCCTTCCTGAAGCTGCGCAATGGAGAGGAAGCGGCGGCTCTGCGCCACTTATTCTTCGCCGAACGAGAAGCCCCCAAGGTACCGGGTTTGCACAAGCTTCCTCTGCCGATCCAGTCGGTTGGCGTGGTCGGTGCAGGAACCATGGGTTCGGGCATTGCCGTGGCGTCGATGAACGCGGGCTACTCCGTCGTTTTAGTGGAGCAAAGCGCAGAGGCGCTCGAAAAGGGGTTGCGCCGAATCGACGAGATTCTCAGCCGATCCGTCAAATCGGGGCGTCTTTCCGCCGAGACCGTTCAGCGCCAGAGAGAGGCGCTTACGTCCGCTCTCGACATGGATGCGCTGCGCCATGTGGATCTTGTCATCGAGGCGGCGTTCGAAGATCTCGATGTGAAGCTCGATCTGTTCCAGAAACTCGATCGCGCCGTCTCGCCACATGCCATTCTCGCAACAAACACGTCTTATCTCGACATCGATAAGATTGCGGTCGCGACGACGAGACCAGAGCGTGTGCTGGGCCTTCATTTCTTCAGCCCAGCCCATGTGATGCGGCTGCTCGAAATCGTGCGAGGAAAAGAAACTTCCGGGGAGACGCTTGCCACAGGTCTGGCGGTCGCCCGCAAGATGGGCAAGCTGCCCGTCGTGGCCTGTGTTTGTGATGGCTTCATCGGCAACCGGATTTTCTCGGCTTATCGCCGCCAATGCGAGATCATGCTCGAAGAGGGCGCTCTGCCGGAAAAGATCGACAATGCACTGGAGGCGTTCGGCTTCGCCATGGGGCCCTTTGCCGTCGCCGATCTGGCGGGCCTCGACATTTCCTGGAACCGTCGCAAGCGTCTCGCAGCAACGCGCGACCCGCGCGAGCGCTATGTGCCTGTCGCGGACATGCTGTGCGAACAGGGGCGCTTCGGGCAGAAAACCGGTGCCGGTTGGTATCGCTACACTGAAGCCGAGAAGCGGCGTGAGCCTGATCCGGCTGTGCGCGCGTTGATCGAGCAGGTTTCCGTATCTCGGTCCATCGAGCGCCGTTCTCTCAATGCGGACGAGATTCAACAGCGGGCTCTCGCGGCGATGGTGAACGAGGCCGCACTCGTGATCGAAGACCGTATCGCACAGCGGGCCTCCGATATCGATATCGTGCTCGTCCATGGCTACGGATTTCCGGCAACGCGGGGAGGGCCGCTCTTCTGGGCCTCGCGACAGGATCCCGCCAGTCTGAATCAGGCGCTCGAAAAGGTCGAGGATTCGACAGGATTCGGATTCAAGCGAGCGCAAACCCTTTCCCAAATTTTGCGTGAGGTCGCATCGCCATGAAGCTTCTGGTGCCTGTGAAGCGGGTTGTGGACTACAATGTGAAGATCCGGGTGAAGCCGGATGGATCCGGGGTCGAACTCGCCAACGTCAAGATGTCGATGAACCCCTTCGACGAGATCGCCGTCGAGGAAGCCCCGGATCTTCCAGGTCGCCGATTGCGGCCTCGTCGGCGACCTGTTCCAGGTGCTGCCCGAGTTGAGAGAGCATATCTGAGCATTCGATCAGGATCAACCCACCCTTCAAAGATGATGTGACATGAACAAGCAGCCCACCGATCTGACGAAGCCGCTTCACCTTGCTATCGAAGGTTGCGTTGCCGTGATGACCTTGTCGCGAGCACCGGTAAATGCCATCGACGATACACTCGCCGGCGCGATTGAAACTGCGTTGGCGGAGCTTGAGCGGAATGATCAGCTTGCGGTGCTGCGGATCCGCAGCGCTCAGAAGGTTTTCTGCGCGGGTGCCGATCTGAGCATGATTGCGGATAGGTTCGAAGCAGCCGACGGCGCGGCTATCATGGTCGAAAGCGTTCGTCGCTTTCATATCGTCTTCGACAGGCTTGCGGCGCTACCGATGGTGACCCTTGCAGAAATTGAAGGTCATGCCCTTGGTGGTGGACTGGAACTCGCACTTGCATGTGATCTACGAGTTGCTGCCCATGAGGCGAAGCTCGGATTGCCAGAAGTCAATGTTGGCCTGATTCCGGGAGCTGGCGGAACACAGCGGCTGACGGCTTTGTGCGGCGTTGGCGTTGCATCGCGCTTGATCCTTACGGGTGAAGTCGTCAGTGGGCGCGACGCGGAGCAACTCGGCCTCGTGCAATGGTCATCGGCATCTGCCGATTTCCGTGCCGCTGCGAACGCGATTGTGGAACGCATCGCCAAAGTGTCACCTGAGGCCATAAGGGCTGCGAAAGACTGCATTCGACTTGCGGTGTCGCTGAATCCCAAAGGCCTTGCCGCCGAAATCGGCAGCATCGGGATGTTGATGGATCGCCCCGAGACAGCCCGCCGCGTCGCAGCTTTCATCGCCAAGAGCGGAAGCTAGCGATACAGTTCGCCCTACGCCCGCGAGTGATATCAAAAAGATACATGATGCCTTGAAGCCGACTTGGCGAGGGGCACCGGTTCCCGCTGGTTTTTTGCAGGTTGCCCAGATCGCCCGGCAATCCTGAATGCGCCAGCGCCTCCTGGGTAATCAACTAAATTTTAGTTGTTTTTCTTCTCGATCTCGGGGGGTGCTCTCCTCATTTCGGCCGATTGCTACGGCACTGCGAATTATAACAAGCAGTTGACATATAAATTATGACTATGCATTGATGTAACTACCGTACTGCACCGGTTGCATTGGTTTTCCTCGCGGCGACATCTCGGCGCGTCACCGCGAGGAACACCGAGCAGACCAGAAGTCAGCAGATCGGGACGGGAGAGGACAGTGCAGGACATCGTCCAGGACGGAAGCAGGATCAATTCAGCAGGGCAGGGCGAGGCCTCATGCTGACCAACACTCTCAACGGGCTGGTCTACGGCTCTCTCCTCTTCGTGCTCTCCTCGGGCCTCGTGCTGGTCTACGGCTTAAGGCGCGTGGTGAATTTCTCCCATGGCGCGCTCTACATGCTCGGCGCGTATATCGGTTACTCGGTCGCCATGCGTTACGGCTTCACGGCGGGCGTTCTTGCCGGCGGCCTTGCGCTCGGATTGTTCGGAATTGCCGTCGACCTCGTCGTCTTTCGCAATCTCAGCGACCGCTCTCCGCTCGTGACGGTGATCGTGACGTTCGGCGTCTTCCTGGTGCTGGAAGACATCGTCAAGTCGGTCTGGGGAACGCAGAACTACACCATCGATCCACCTGCGGCGCTGGCAGGCGTTGTCGAGATCGGCGGGAATCCCTTTCCGGTCTATCGTCTGTTCATTATCGGGATGAGTTTTTTGATGGCCATGATCCTCGTGGTGTGGCTGAAGTTTGGACGCACGGGCCTTTTTGTCCGCGCCGCGAGTGTTGATCCGTCCGTTGCTGCCATGTGCGGCGTGAGAACCGATATGCTCGGCCCGGCCGTGGTCGGGCTTGGCGCAGCCTTTGCAGGGTTCTCCGGGATCATCTCGGCCCCCTTCCTCTCGCTTCATCCGGCGATGGGCGGCGAGATTCTCGTTCTCTCATTCGTCGTATCCGTGATCGGCGGTCTCGGCAGCTTTGTTGGAGCCTTCTTGTCCGCCATGTTGCTGGGGCAGATTCAATCCTTCGGCACGGTCTACATGCCTGAGCTTGCGTCGCTGCTGCCCTTCATTCTCATGTCGCTCATTTTGATCTGGCGCCCACATGGGCTTGGCGGAAGGAGCGCATAGGATGAATCGCTCCATCCGTCAGATTGATCGCTTTCCTATAAGTGATGCCGTCGGTGTGCTCGCTGTCGGACTGTTGGGACTCTTGGTTGCTCGGCTCGATGCATCGTTGATCCAGAGCTTGGTGACGCAGGCTCTGATCCTGTGCTTCCTTTCCTTCGGCATAGGCTATCTCATCCGCATGACGGGATGGGTGAGCTTCGGTCATGCTGCGCCGTTCGGCCTCGGCGCCTATGGCGTTGCGTTTGCCTTCTCCGGCTCGTCGGGGTTTGCTCCCGAAGCAACGCTGCTTCTGATCGTTCCCACTGTCACCTTGCTGTACTTCTTCATCGGCCTGATCGTCAGTAGGTTGGAAGGTATCGGCTTTGCCATGCTGACCTTGGCTCTGGGACAGGGTGCCTACGTCGCAGCGACGAAGTTTAGAGGGATCACGGGAGGAAGCGATGGCATCGCCGTGTCGTTGCCGCGCCGTCTCTTCGGACTGCCGACGGATCTGCTTCAGCAGCCGCATGGAATGCTGATTGTTTCCCTATGTCTTCTTCTCATCGTCTATGTTGTGTTGAGCCTTTTCGAGCGTTCTCATCTCGGACGTCTGGCTGTTGCAATTCGCGAGAACGAGGAGCGGACCAGGTTTCTGGGCTATCGGACCCGCGCTCTTCGCGCAGCCATTTACGGCGTGTCCTGCGGCATCGCCTCCATCGGCGGAGTGGCTTTCGGGATCTACCAGGGCTTCGTGTCGCCTGATGTGCTGACATGGGGCATGTCCGGCTCCGGGTTGATCATGGCGATCCTCGGAGGCGCGAGCTTCCTCTGGGGACCGATCGTCGGTGCGCTCGTTTTCTTCTTCACCCGTGAATGGTTGACGGAGATCACCGATCACTGGCTGGCAATCCTCGGCATCACCCTGATCATCGTCATGGTCCTTTGGCCGAAGGGATTGTCCGGCGGCGTGGAGCATCTGCTCGCACGAGTGAGGGCAAAATTCAGGCCGGCTGCGGCCGAACTCCGGAAGACAGTGGCATGACCGCTCTGCTCCACTGCAGCAACATCAGCAAGAGTTATGGCGGCGTCCACGCCTTGCAGGGTGTGGATCTTAAGCTCGAATCCGGCAAGGTCCATGGTCTCATCGGCCCCAACGGGGCCGGGAAATCGACCTTTATCGATGTCGTGTCGGGGCGTACGCGGGGAACCGGTACAGTCACTCTCTGTGACGATAACATTTCCACCCTGTCTCCTGACAGAAGGCGAAGAATGGGGCTCTCCCGCTCATTCCAGCGGACTTCGATCTTTCCCGGCCTGACCGTGCGCTCTCAACTTGCGATGGCCGCGAGCTGGGTTGACACTGACAATACGGCCGAACTTGTCGACATGTTCAATCTTCGCGCCGCTTTAGACGTTCGAGCCGAGGAAATCAGCTACGGACAGCAGCGTCTCGTGGATCTCGCGCTTGCCCTTGCCGGCATGCCGCGAGTTCTGCTTCTGGACGAACCTGCGGCTGGGTTGTCGGCATCCGAGTCCCACAGCCTGACCGATTATCTCCTCGAGATCGCACGGCGGTGGGGTGTCGCTGTCCTGCTCGTCGAGCACGACATGGATGTGATCTTCAAGGTCTGCGATGTGCTCACTGTTCTCGAGACGGGCAAGCTTCTGATTGAAGGACCTCCCGATGCCGTCAGAAGCGATCCGAAGGTTATTCAGGCCTATTTCGGGAGTACGGCATGAGGAGCCTTCTGAAGCTGCGCAACGTATGTGCCGGTTATGGTTCTGCCCGCATTCTTCATGACCTCGACATCGAGATTGGCGAGGGCGAGCGCATTTCCGTGATCGGCCGGAACGGGGTCGGCAAGACGACAATTGTCAACACGCTCCTCGGCGCCTCCAACTTCATGGGAGGCGAAGTCCTCTATCGTGGTGCTGTCCTGCCGAAGATCGCAGGGCATACGGCTGCCGCATGTGGGATCGCCGTCGTTCCACAAGGGCGAAAGATTCTACCCAATCTGACCGTGGCGGAAAACCTTCGGCTCGGCGCGGCCTTGGGGCGCAAAGGGCGCTGGACGATCAATGAAATCTATCGCCTTTTTCCGGTCCTTCATGAAAGACGCAATACCTCAGGAACGGCGCTCAGCGGCGGTCAGCAGCAGATGATCGCAATCGGCCGTGCGCTCATGGCAAATCCTGATCTTCTCATCCTCGATGAACCATGCGAGGGACTCGCGCCCGTCATCGTCGATGAAATTAGCGCCATTTTCAAGAATCTCGCAGCTACGGGTGTCGCGATCCTGTTGATCGAACAGCATCTCAACCTCGTACGAGAGATAACCGACCGGTTCTACGTGATCTCGAAAGGAAGCGTCGTCAGGTCGGGTCAAATTGCTGATGTCAGCCAACAAGAGCTTCAAACGAGCATCATGCAATAAGGGCGAACAAAACCGTTCCTGGAGGAAACCATGTCCCGTTATACCACCCCCCTTGCGCTTCTCTTCAGCCTCTCCTGTGCGACAGGTGCTCTCGCACAAGCCGAGCCTTTGAAAATCGGCGTTCCGACCTCGCAGACCGGCGCCTATGCCGCTCTCGGCGAGCAGGTGATCCGCGCCATCGAGTTCGCTGCGGCCGAAGCCAATGCGGCGGGCGGCATCGACGGCCGCAAGGTCGAGGTCAAGATCGCCAACGACGAAGGAAATCCGGAAGTCGGGCGTCGAGCAGCCGAGAAGCTCACTTCCGAAGGCCACAAGATCCTCATCGGCTCCATTTCATCCGCTGTCGGGCTTGCATTGTCGACACAGCTCAACCGCTGGGATGCGATCTATGTCTCTGTGGTCAACAAAACACCCAAGCTGACGGGCGATTCGTGCACGCCGCGCACATTCCGTGCGAACCACTCGGACGACATGGACATCGCTATCGTAGCCCCCTGGCTTGCTGAGAGCGCGACGAAGAACTGGGCCATCATCGGCGCGGACTATGTGTGGGGGCGCGGCTCCGGTGCCGCCTTCAAAGCGGCAGCGACCAAGACCGGCAAGACGATCAAGACGGAATTGTATGCTCCGCTCGGAACAGCTGACTTTGCACCTTACATCACACAGCTCCGCGATTCCGGTGCCGAGGGTCTCTGGGTTGCCTTGGCCGGTTCGGAGGCCATCAACTTCGCCAAGCAGGCAAAGCAGTTCGGCCTTGCGGATAAGATGGCCGTCTTCGGACATAACTTCGTGGCCTCCTCCATCATCAATGCCGTTGGCAAGGATGCTGTCGGGTTCTGGGGCAACGTCAATTACTCGGCCTCGATCAAGAATCCGCGCAATGAGAAATTCGTCGCGGCTTGGCGTGCGAAGTTCAATGCTGATCCGACCGAGTACGAGGGTGAGGCCTATTCGGGCATGCAGGTGATCTTCGAAGCCACGAAGAAGGCGAAGAGCGTCAAGGCTTCGGACATCGCCACAGCCCTCAGCGGCTTAACAGCCGATACGGTCTATGGGTCGGTGACGATGCGCGCTGCCGATCATCAGCTCGAAATGCCGAACTATCTGGGCCGTGTCGCCGAAAAGGATGGAAAGCCTGTGATCCAGGTTGTGCGTGAATTCGACTCGAAGGCGGCAACACCTTCTCCGAGCGGCGAGTGCAAGCTCTGATCGCTTGCTGATCTCATAAGGCTTGAGCGGGCCATCTTTCACCTGCTGGTCCGCTCAAGTCGCCCATGGCGGCAAGAAGGGAGGCTAATCATGCGTGAGGCTTACATCTGCGCCTATGTGCGCACACCTATCGGCCGCTATGGCGGCGTTTCGTCGAGCGTGCGGGCCGACGATCTCGCCGCCGTTCCCCTCAAGGCGCTGATGGAGCGCCATGCGAAGCTCAACTTTGCTGCCGTCGATGACGTGATCTTCGGCTGAGCCAATCAGGCGGGCGAGGACAACCGCAACGTCGCCCGCATGGCCCTGCTCCTGGCGGGCCTGCCCGGATCCGTATCCGGCACCATCATCAACCGCCTCTGCGGCTCCGGCATGAATGCGGTGATCGCCGCTGCTCGCGCCATTAAGGCCAGCGAGGCGGAGCTGCGGCAGGCGTGCCGCCGCACATCATGGGCATCGGCGTCGGACAGGGCATCGCCATTGCCCTCGAAGCGGTTTAGGTTTGCGGAAGCTGGGTTATTCCTGCAATCATCAAATGGGGCGTCTCATAACGGCATGCTATGAGCATGCTCTGCCCCTAATCATGGTTGATCCTACGAGATTTCGTCCGTCATGCTTGAAGAGCGCGAATGCCATATCCAGACTGAAGAGGGCCGTCTCTTTGCGAAGACCTGGATGCCGGGTGCTCCTGAAGCCAACCATCTCGCACCGATCCTGCTGCTTCACGATTCTCTCGGCTGTATCGAATTATGGCGTGATTTCCCCGGCCTCCTCGCATTAAGAACAGGGCGTCGCGTCATCGCCTACGACCGTCTCGGCTTCGGGCGTTCGGATCCTCATCCGGGACGGCTGGGCGCGAATTTCGTTCAGATGGAAGCAAGAACCGTTTTTCCGCACTTGTTTCAGCAGTTCGCTATTAGGGAATTCGTTATCTGCGGGCATAGCGTCGGCGGCGGCATGGCGGTTGAAGCCGCAAGTTATTTCCAGACGCAGTGCCGTGCTCTCGTGACGATTGCGGCTCAAGCCTTCGTCGAGGACAGGACGATCAATGGCATTCTGGCCGCACAGCGGAATTTCCAGGATCCTGCCAATCTCGCAAAAGTGGCGAAGTACCACGGTGACAAGACCCCGTGGGTTGTGAGCGCCTGGATCGACACGTGGCTCACCCCTGAATTTACGTCTTGGAACTTGGACGCTGTCTTGGCGACGCTCCGCTGTCCAGTCCTTGCTGTTCATGGCGAGGACGATGAATTCGGATCCTGCGAACATCCAAAGCGCATTGCCGCAGGGCACGGCACAGTGTGCATCCTTCCGCAAACCGGGCATGTGCCCCATCGCGAGCGAAAGGACCTTCTCATCGATGTCATTGACCGGTTTCTCGGAGAAGTCGGTTCCTGATGACTAATCGGCCGACACTGTAGCAACCGGACTGCTGATCTCAAGGCAGAGAACAGGGGCAAAGTTGGAGCCGGAAAGCCTCTCTTCGGCGTCTCGAGTATGTCCGTCAGAGAATGCCTGTCTCGAAATCGGCACAAGAATTCCGGCACTTAGGAGCAGGTGCCAAGAAATGGAAAGTCTAATGATTTTAGGGTCTTAGATAGTGGCGGAGGGAGCGGGATTCGAACCCGCGATACGGTTTCCCGTATACACACTTTCCAGGCGTGCGCCTTCAACCACTCGGCCACCCCTCCTGATGAACCCTGTTCGGGTTCCAACCCTCGCGCGCCGATAGGACGGAGCGGGCAAGGTCGATCCGCAATGCGTGCGGAGGCCGTTCGTGTATCCCCAAACGGGGGCGGAAGGCAAGATCCAACTTGTGATAAGTTGAGCTTGAGTGGCTTTGCCATTGCGACAAAACGCACTAGATACTTCCCTCTTCGTTTAGAGAGGTATCTTCCCTTGAGGTTCCTGGCGCGTAGTGTGGGGCTCCTGCTGGTGGCGGCAGGGTTCATTGGGCTCGTGATCGACGGCACGCGTTCCATCGTGAACAATGCAATATCGTTCGCGTCGCTCGGCGGGGTCATCAACACCTTCTATCCCGGAGGCGTCCCCGGGCTGGAGGTCCGCCTGGCCCAGCGCGCCTATCCGTGGCTCTGGGATCCGATCGCCACCCATATCCTCGAGGTCCCGGCCTCCGTGACGGGATTCCTCCTCGGCGCGCTGCTGCTGTGGCTGGGCCAGAAATCCCTCGAGCCGATCGGCTTTCTGGCGGACCGCTGACGCCTTCACGGCACGGTGACGGCGGACGCCACTCCCGCCGCCGCCAAAACGTCTTACATAGAAGGGGATCACGAGAGGGATCCCCATGTTCAGTTTCCGCAAACGGCTTGACATGCCCAGCCAGGCCGAGGCTCTTCCCGGGCGAGCCACCCCGATTCCGACCGCAGAGCGTCACTTCGTCAATGGCCGGCCCCTCCAGCCGCCCTATCCGGACGGCATGGAAAAGGCCCTGTTCGGCCTCGGCTGCTTCTGGGGCGCGGAGCGCAAGTTCTGGCAGCTGGAAGACGGCATCTGGGTGACGGCCGCGGGCTATGCGGGCGGCATCACGCCCAATCCGACCTACGAGGAAGTGTGCACGGGCCTGACCGGCCACAACGAGGTCGTCCTCGTGGTCTTCGACCCGAAGGCGATCTCCTACGACGCCCTGCTCAGGACGTTCTGGGAGAACCACGACCCGACCCAGGGCATGCGCCAGGGCAACGATATCGGCACGCAGTACCGCTCCGGCATCTATGTGTTCGACGAGGCCCAGCGGCAGGCCGCCGAGGCCTCCCGGCAGGCCTATGGCCAAGCTCTCGCAGGCCAGGGCTACGGTCCGGTCACGACCGAGATCCTCGATGCCGGGCCGTTCTATTTCGCCGAGGATTATCACCAGCAATACCTGGCCAAGAATCCCGGCGGCTATTGCGGCCTCGGCGGCACGGGCGTGTCCTGCCCGATCGGGACCGGCGTCGCCGCCGAGTAGGCCGGCGCGGAAGGGCGGCTTCAGGCGTGTCGGCGCAGGCCGCGCTCCCGACACGCCTTCCTGCCTATCAGGGGGCCGCGAGGACGCTCCGGCATTCGGCCGGCAGCTGGGCCAGGGTGAGGGGCGGGCGCGGCTTGCCCGGCTTCGGGTGAAGCATCTGCGGCGTGAACCACTGCGCGAGTTCCGCGCCGCAGCCATCTCCCGCCGGCGGCGGGTCCTGGTCCGAGCAGCTCGCGTCGCCGGCCGGGCAGGCGAGCCGGATATGAAAATGGTAGTTGTGGCCGAACATCGGCCTCACCTTGGTGAGCCATGACCGGTCCTGGCCGGCCTCCCGGCAGAGCGCCTTCTTGATCGCCGGGTTCACGAAGATGCGGGCGACGCCCTTCTCCTTCGCGGCGGCGCGGATGAGGGCGGTGTGCTGAGGCGTCCAGACGCTCGGGTCCACATCGAGCCAGTCGCCGCGCACCAGGTTCGTCGCCGACATCTCCTCGCGTTCGACCCGTGACAGGCGCCTCTCCGGCATGGGGGTCAGCCAGACATCGGCATCGAGGCCGATCTGGTGGGAGGCGTGGCCCGTGATCATGGGCCCGCCCCGCGGCTGCGAGATGTCGCCAACGAGGATGCCGGGCCATCCGTTGATCTCGGGCAGTTTTGCGGAGAACCGCTCCAGGAAGCCGATGAGCTGCGGATGCCCCCAGTTGCGATTGCGGGACAGCCGCATCACCTGCCAGGTGTCGCCGTCCACCGGAATGGAGGCGGCCCCCGCGACGCAGCCCCGGGCGTAGCCCCCGATGGAGCGCGACTGAAGCGCGGCGGGCTTGTCGCGGCGCCCGAACAGTTCCTTGGCCGGGGTCGAAGGATCGTCCGGATGGGCCAGGGGAGGCAGGGGCTTGGGATCGAGAGTGCCCTTGTCCTGCGCGAAGGCGGAGCCGGCGACCGCAAGGGCGAGCGTGAAGGCGAGACAGCGAATCTGATTCATGAACGGGAGGCTAGCCTGAGCGCGTGGAGTTCGGAATGCCTTTCAGGCGGCGCATCTTGTCGCTCGACAGGGGAGGGGCCGGGTGGGATGCCCGGCCCCTTTTCGTCATCCTCAATGCCTCGGCTGCGGGCGACCCTCGTAGGCGCCACGCTGGGAGGCGTGGCCAGGCCCCAGCGTGCGCTTGTCGTGGCCGTTGCCGGTGCGACGCATGACGGGCTGGTAGCGGGGCGTCGGACGCCTGGGGCGCCGCGCCCGCGTGAAGCGGCGGCCGGTCTCGGTGGGCACGACGAGGAACGCCGCCACGAGGGCGCCGATGCCGGCCAGAACGGCGGCCGTCGCCAGGGGATGGAGCTGCGCCTCGAGAAGGAGGCTCGTCTTGCGCGGCTCGCCGGGCAGGGACGAGTACATGTCGCCGTCGGCCCGTGCCCGGTAGAGATTGTCGCGCATCGGCGAGCGTTCGTGGCGCTCCGTGGTCTGCGAGGAGTAGCCCGTCCACTCCATGGCCTTGTCCAGGAACCGGGGCGCGACCTTGCCCATGGCCCCGATGACCCAGCCGCCGAAGCCGATGGTCAGCTCCCGCCGCTGGTGCTCGGACGCGAACACGATCGCCTTCGCCACCAGATGCGGATCGTAGGACGGCGGCGGAACCGCCGTGTTCTCGTCGAGGTAGTTGCGCGCGTGCTCGACGTAAGGCGTGTCGATGGAGGAGGGCTTGATGAGCGTCACCGCGATGGGAGCGCCCTGGCTTTCCATCTCCATCCGCAGGCCATCGGTGAAAGCCTTCACGGCGTGCTTGGAGGCCGAATACTGGGTCTGCAGGATCATGGTGCGCTCGGACAGCACGCTGCCCACATTGATGATCGTGCCGCCACGGTTGCGCAGGTGCTCGGCCGCGATCAGCGAGCCGTTGACGACACCCCAGTAATTCACCTCGAAGAGCTGCCGCTGGTCCTCGATCGGTATCCTGTCCATGCTGCCATAGAGGGCGACCGCGGCATCGTTCACCCAGGTGTCGAATCCGCCGAAGGTGTCGATGGCCGTTCGGGCCACCCGCTCCAGATCCTCGCGCTTGCCGACATCCGCCGGGACCGCGATGGCGCGGGTGCCGCCATGGCTGAGCTCATCGGCGATCTTGCGCAGGGCTTCCTCGTTGCGGGCGACCAGGACGAGACCTTTGGCCCCTCGGGACGCGAACAGATGGGCCGTTGCGAGGCCAATCCCGCTGGAGGCGCCAGTGATGACGACCACCTGCTCCTCGACCGGCTTCTGGCGAACGGTCATGGCAATCTCCTTCATGGTTTTCAGGGAGTTCATGAAACGAGGATCAACGTGAGGGCGATGGCGGGGTTCCTACGGCAGCGCTTGGGCGCGGCCCGCCGGCGGAGTGGGGAAACTCTGCCGGCCCTGGAAAAGGAACCGGATTTTCAACCTGAACGTTGCCTCGGCATCTTTCAGAGGAAGGGAGTGAGAGATGCAGACGACGGCACAAAGCAGCGAAGTGCGCGAGACCCACAACCTGATCGCCAGCGACAAGGTCGAGGGGACTCCCGTGCGCCGCACGGACGGCGAGAAGATCGGAACCATCGAACGCGTGATGATCGAGAAAAGGTCCGGCAAAGTGGCCTATGCCGTGATGAGTTTCGGCGGCTTCATGGGCCTGGGCGAGGAATACTACACGCTTCCCTGGAGCGTCCTGAAGTACAATACCCAGCTCGACGCCTATGAGCTGAACCTGACGGAAGACCAGCTGCGCGGCGCTCCGCGCCGGAGTGCGGAAGGCCATGACGCGTCTTACGACCGCGACTGGGAAGAGCACGTCCACCGCTACTACAACGCCACGCCCTATTGGGGCGAGAGCGACCCCATGAGCACGGGGCGCTAGAGCCTTTCTCGGCGAAGTGGAGCCGGTTCGCCGCCAAAAAGGCGACGCAGCAAAGAAGAGAGCTGCTTCCACTCACGTGGAAGCAGCTCCAGGGCACCACGGCGATCCAAAAATAAAATCGCCCGGCTTTCGCCGGGCGATTTTTTGTGCCCATGCGCCGGAGGATGGAGGGTGAGCCTCGATCCCGGCGCGTGTGCAGGCTTGTCTCAGCGCTTCGACTTCGAGGGGCTCTTGCGAGCGCTCGAAGAACGCTTGGCGACCGTACCGGACTTCTTCGTCGCGGAGGTCCGGCTCGTCGCCGCAGCCGCGCGCTTGGCGGGCTTCGCCGAGCTGCGAGACTTCGCGGACGAGGACTTCACCGCGCTGCGGCTTGCGCTGCGGGCAGCGGGCTTCTTGGCCGTCGAGCGAGCCGACGTCTTGGAAGCGCTGCGGGACGCGGACGGACGGGCCGACGACTTCGCAGCCGTCTTCTTGGCGGTCGTCTTCTTAGCGACCGTCTTCTTGGCGACCGTCTTCTTGGCCGAAGCCGACTTGGCAGCCGTCTTCCGGGCGCTCGTCTTGGCGGACGACTTGGCGGCCGTCTTCCGGGCGCTCGTCTTGGCCGACGACTTCGCGGCAGTCGTCTTCTTGGCGGCCGTCTTCTTGGCCCCGGTCTTCGCCGAAGACTTCACGGCCGACTTCGAAGTCGACTTGGCGGCCGTCTTCTTGGCGGCGGTCTTCGGGCCGGCCTTCTTGGCAGCCGTGCTCTTCGAGCCAGCTTTCGACGCGCTCTTGGCCGCGCTCGAACGGGACGAGGTGCCCGTCGACTTCGCGGCGCTCTTGCGCGCGGTGGAAGCGCCGGTCTTCTTGGCGCCGGATTTAGCAGAGGACTTCGTCCCCTTCGCTCCGCTCGTCGAGCTGCGACGTGCGCTGCTCTTCTTCGCGGACTTTCTGGTGCTGGTCGCACCGGTGTCACCCGTGAACAGTGCTGTCAGCGGGTTTGACTTATCGTCTGTCGGCATAGCCGCCTCCTTCAAGGGCCTTCGCGTGCAACCGTCACGCTTGCAAGGCAACGTCGTTATACCAAGGGGGTTCCGAATAACGGAAAGTGTAGACAGTAGATCTCGCACATTTTCTGTGGATACTTTCGCCCGACGACCTGCCTGCACTTGCTCTCCAAGAGCACGTCATCGGTCTCCCGATGCGACTCGGAGAGACTTTGCTTGGCTCTGCTCAAGATCACTTCTCGATCGTTTGCCGCCCTGGAGAAAGTCCGTAAAAGCCATTTGTTATCAGTATGTTGGCCAACATGAATGTTCGCCCGTTCTGCTTGCAGAAGATCCGTCGTCACGATGAAGATGTACTTGCCTCGACATGAATTTGCTGTCGCGCGAAAGCGCCGCGACGGGGCTTTCGGAGCCTCGCAAAAAAAATCGTCGAACCGCGCGAAAAAATCGCAGAGGGGAGTCTTCGGGCGTCGGACATGACACCGGGCGCGTCGAGAATCACGCACGCGAATGCATGTCGTAGCGTCAGGTTCAAGGCTGCCGCGGACGCCGTCCGCAGAGATGTGCTCCATGCTCCCGGACAAGGCTCCGGCTGTCCGCATCCCGATAGACTCTTCACCTGATCGAAGAGGCAGGGTAATCGGGGAGACCGTTCATTTCTCAGAGTCCGCAGTGCACCCTCGCAGCATCCTAGCCGTCGTCCTCTGGATGGGCGGCGCGCTCCTCTCCTTCTCAGCGACCGCCATCGCGGTGCGCGCCCTTGCGCCGACATTCTCGGTCTTCGAGATGCTGTCGGTCCGCAACGCGGCGGGCGTCCTGATCCTCCTCGGCTTCGCGCTCTTCCGGCCCGAGTTGAGGTCCGGCCTGAAGCCGCGGCGGTTCGGGCTGCACCTCGTGCGCAACGTCCTGCATTTCGCCGGCACGGACGGCTGGACGTTCAGCCTGACTCTCCTGCCTCTCGCCACCGTCTTCGCGCTGGAATTCACCGCTCCGGCCTGGGTCGCCCTGCTGGCGATCCCGCTGCTGCAGGAGCGCATGACCAGGGGTCGTCTCGTGGCTGTGGTGCTCGGATTCGCCGGAGTTCTCGTCATTCTCCGTCCGGGTCTCGAGACCCTGCAACCGGCCAGTCTTCTCATGCTGGCCGTCGCCTTCTCGTTCGCTCTCGTGGCCATCATGACGAAGCGCCTGACGAGAACCGAAAGCACCTTCTCGATCCTCTTCTTCATGAACCTTCTGCAACTGCCCATGAACCTTGCCGGCGTAAGCGGAGCGTTCTGGCGCAAGATCGAGCCGTCGCATGCTCTGCCCTTCATCGGCATCTGCGTCGGGGGACTGCTCTCCCACTACTGCCTCACCAACGCCTACCGGCGGGGCGATGCGACCATGGTCGTGCCCCTCGATTTCATGCGCATTCCGCTGATCGCCTTCGTGGGCTGGCGGCTGTATGGGGAGCCGCTCGATCCTTATGTGTTCCTGGGGAGCGGCTGCATCATCGTCGGCCTTCTCTACAGCCTGCGCCACGAGGCGAAGCCCGCATGACATGGTCGCCACAACAGGACGCTGCCCTGAAGGCCGTGGCCGATTGGCTTCGCCGCGGCGACCGGCCGGTCTTCCGGCTCTTCGGTTACGCGGGCACGGGCAAGACGACGCTGGCCCGGCATATCGCCGAGGGAGTCGACGGAGAGGTGGCCTTCGGCGCCTATACGGGCAAGGCCGCGCTCGTGCTGCGCAACAAGGGCTGCACGGATGCGTCGACCATTCATTCCATGATCTACCGCTCGCGGGAATCCGACGAGGGCGGGCCGCAATTCGTCATCAACCGGCAGAGCCCGGCCTCCAAGGCCGACCTCATCGTCATCGACGAATGCTCCATGGTCGACGAGGAGCTGGGACGCGACCTCCTGTCCTTCGGAACGCCGGTGCTCGTTCTCGGCGACCCGGCGCAATTGCCGCCCGTGAAAGGCGGCGGCTTCTTCACGGAGGCAGAGCCCGACGTGATGCTGACCGAGGTGCATCGTCAGGCCAAGGACAACCCCATCGTCCACATGTCGATGAAGGTGCGGGAGGGCGGCAGGCTCGATCTCGGGACCTATGGCGAGAGCCGCGTCATCCGCCGCCGCGAGATCGACTCCGCCATGGTGATGGCCGCCGATCAGGTGCTGGTGGGGCTCAACAAGACGCGCCGCCTCTACAACACGCGGCTGCGCGAGCTGAACGGATACCGCGACCCGATGCCGGCGGCGGGCGAGAAGCTCGTCTGCCTGCGCAACGACAAGACCAAGGGGCTGCTCAACGGAGGCACCTGGAGCATCCAGGCCCTGCGCGGCATCCGCAACGACTTCATCCGCATGGATGTCATTCCCGACGACGACGCGCGCCGCCGCTCGGTCGAGGTCGCGGTCCACAAGGCCTTCTTCGAGGGAACGGAGGAGGAGGTCCCCTTCGTGCTGCGCCGCGAGTCCGACGAGTTCACCTACGGCTATGCGCTCACGGTTCACAAGGCCCAGGGCTCGCAATGGGACGACCTCGTGCTCTTCGATGAATCCTACGCCTTCCGCGAGCATCGCAGCCGCTGGCTCTACACCGGCCTCACGCGCGCCGCCGAAAAGGTGACCGTCGTGATCTGAGCGGGTCGGCGTCGAAGGGGCGGGAAGGAACCTGCTTGCGCCCCGAAGCTTATGCTTCAGGCTGAACCTTTCGGACGAAGGCGCATTCCATGCTGAAATGGGCTCTGATCTTCCTCGTCGTCTCGCTCGTGGCGGGAGCCTTGGGCTTCACGGGAGTGGCCTCCGGCGCCCGGACCATCGCCAAGGTCCTGTTCGGCCTTTTCCTGCTGGCCTTCATCATTCTCATCCTCCTGGCCTGGGGCGCGGGCGAGCTGATCTTCTGACGGCCGGCACCCGTCGCGAAATTTTGCCGAGGCCATAGACCGATCCCTGTTCGAGATCGTTTAGCAGGAGCGACACATGCACTGAGCGCATGAAGTCCCTGCTTTCTGGTGTCTGCCACGTTTTGTCCGGCTCGTTATGAGAGACCAGCAGAGTTGTGCGTTTCAGGGCGCATCCTTGAAACTTTATGTCTCGAACACGACCGCAAAACTAAGATGAAGGAAGGTCTATCCATGAAACGTCGTGCATTCCTCAAAGCCGCCGCGGTCGGTGCGGCCGCCGGAGCCGTTGCCAAGCCCGCCATCGCCCAGTCGAACCCCGAGATCCGCTGGCGTCTCACCTCGGCCTTCCCGAAATCCCTGGACACCCTGTTCGGCGGCGGCGAGACCCTCGCCAAATTCGTTTCCGAGGCGACCGACGGCAAGTTCATCATCCAGACCTTCGCGCCCGGCGAGATCGTTGGCGCCCCGCAGGCTCTCGACGCCATCGGCGGCGGCACCGTGGAGATGGGCCATACCTGCTCCTACTACTATGTCGGCAAGGATCCGACCTTCGCCATCGGCACCAACCTGCCGTTCGGCCTCAACTCGCGCCAGACCAATGCCTGGCTCTATCACGGCAACGGCAACAGCCTGCTGAACGAGTTCTACGCCAAGCACAACGTCTTCGCCATGCCGGCCGGCAATACGGGCGCGCAGATGGGCGGCTGGTTCCGCAAGGAGATCAAGACCGTTCAGGATCTCCAGGGCCTCAAGATGCGCATCGCGGGCCTTGCCGGACAGATCATGCAGAAGCTCGGCGTCGTGCCGCAGCAGATCGCGGGCGGCGATCTCTATCCCTCGCTCGAGCGCGGCACCATCGACGCGGCCGAGTGGGTCGCGCCCTACGACGACGAGAAGCTCGGTCTGAACAAGGTGGCGCCCTACTACTATTATCCGGGCTTCTGGGAGGGCGGGCCCGCGATCCATTTCTTCGTCAACCTGCAGAAATGGAACGAGCTGCCGAAGACCTATCAGGCAGCCATCCAGGCCGCCGCAGGGTACGTGAACGTGGACACGCAGGCGAAGTACGATGCCCGCAATCCGGCGGCGCTTCGCAGCCTGCTCGGCGCCGGCGCGCAGCTGCGTCCCTTCTCGCAGGAGATCATGGAGGCCTCCTACAAGGCCGCCAACGAGATCTATGACGATCTCTCGGCGAAGAACCCCGACTTCAAGAAGCTGTACGACAGCTACAAGGCCTTCCGGGGCGAGGAATATCTCTGGTTCCAGGTGGCCGAGTACGCCTACGACACGTTCATGATCCGCGCCCGCGCCCGCGGCTGACGAAAAAGGCAGGCGCCGTCGCTCGGCGCCTGCCTCTTCACCGGTCCGAAGAAATTACTGGCTCGCGTCCGTCGATGTGTTTCCTCCGGCGAGCTTCGAGGCGAAATAGGCGATCGTCCGTGCGTAGACCTGGGCCTTGTTCCAGGCCCGGATCGCCTCGAAGTTCGGCGCTCCCGGCGACCAGTCCGCTCCCCTGACCCAGCCGTGCGCCCGCAGATAATTGGCGGTCGAGGCCAGCACGTCCGCCGGGCTGTGGATCAGATCGGCCCTTCCGTCGCCGTCGAAATCGACGGCGTATTTGACATAGTTCGACGGCATGAACTGGGTCTGTCCCATCTCGCCGGCCCAGGCTCCCCGCATTTCGGCAGGAGACAGATCGCCCCGCTCGACGATCCGCAGGGCGTCGAACAGGTGCGCCTGGAAGAATTCCGAGCGCCGGCAATCATAGGCGAGCGAGGCGACCGAGCGGATCACGGGCATGGTGGGTCGCACCGCGCCGAAGTCGGTCTCAAGACCCCAGATCGCCACCACGACAGGACCCGGCACCCCGAACCGCTGCTCGATGCGCGCGAGGGTGGCGGCGTGCCGCTTGAGCATGTTGGCGCCGCCTCTCAGGCGGGATCCATTGACCATGCGTCCCGCGAACTGCTCGAAGCTCTGACTGAAGACCCTCTGGCCACGATCTTTGTTGATCACGCTCTGATCGAAGGTGACGCCCGCAAGGCCGGATCTCACGGCTTGGGGCGAGATGCCCTGTGCGACCGCTTCCTGCTGGATGTCTCCGAGCCATTTCTCGAAGCCGGCCGGATCGCGGCAGGTCGCGGCGAGGGCCTGCCCGGCCGTGAGCAGAAAGGCCGCTGTGAACGAGGCGCGTAACAAGGCCTGCATCAATTCTCTCCCGGTATCGTTCAGCTCAGATATCGTTCAGCTCTCTTGGCGAGGTAGGGCCGGGATGCAGCATCTCAAGGCCGAGGGAGACGAGAGGCAACCAGCGGGGCGCGAAAGCGTTGCCTTAACGGGCGGCGGAGTTGCGGAGAGTTGGTGATGCTGATCGTGAAGCGTTCGCGGGCACTCTCGGGCCCGGCCGTTGGTCTTGCGGCCCTCCTTGCATCCCTCCCGGCCTCCACGACGGCGCAGGCCACGGGTGCGCCCCTTTCATCGCGAACCGCGAACGGGAGCATCGAGGCGCAATTCGAGGCCGCAGGGCAGGAAACGCGCGTGACGGGCCATGCGGCGCCGGATCTCTGCTTCTCCTTCGCCATGCCGGAGGAGTGGCGCATCAGCATGGACGGTCCGAAAGCCCGACTGAATTCGGCGTCGTCCCATGCGGAACTCGATGTGAGCCTGCGCTCCGCTCGTGACTTGCGGCACCTGCCGCAGCCCGATCTCGCCAGCCGCGATGCCGCCCTGCTGCAGCAGGATTACGAAGATCTTCTCGGGCGCCCGGCGCAATCGGTGTCGCTCGTCGCGGCTTCCGGAACCGCCCGCTGGTCCGCCACCTGGGTCGATGCCAATCTCCCGACGGCCTCGCAGGCCATGACCGTCGAGACCTTCATCGTTCCGCTTTCGGGCGATTGGGTGCTGGAACTCTCCCTCACGAATGTCGAGAGGCGGGAAGATTATGACGCCCTCGTGCGGCGGCTGCTGGCGGGCCTGAGGGTCCAGGGCGGAGCCGTTTGCAGCACCTGAGGAAGCCGTGTTCTGCTGTCCGGGGCAGGGCGGGCCGCCCGGCGCCCTCGAACATATAACGTGCTTTCCCGCTTGTGGGCCCTGGCTATATGTGAAACCAATCTATTCCCTCCTTACGCTGAAGTCTCCTTTTGTGCTCACCCGCTATACAAAGCTCATTCCGGCCAATTCGCCGCTCGCCATGGGGGCGGCCGTCGTTTGCGTCGCCGCGGCGACGGCCGTTCGGCTGGGCCTCGGTTCGATTCTGGGCCCGCTGACGCCGTTCATCACGATGTTTCCGGCGGTCCTGATCGCGGCCGTGATCGGCGGGCTCTGGCCCGGGCTGCTGGCCATCGCCCTGAGCGTCGTCGCCACCTGGTACTTCTTTTTCGAGCCTTCATTCGCCATGACGGCTCTTTCCGCGGCCGATATCATCAGCATTTCCATATTCGCTCTCGGAGCCCTGCTGATGGTTCTCGTCGCGACCTCCATGAGGTCCGCGCTCGAACGCCTCGAAACGGCTCAGGAGAAGCTTCTGGCCGCCCTCGACGCCTCCGGCACCGGCACCTGGCGGTGGGACATTCAGCAGGACGTGGTCGAGTGGGATCCGGCCATGGCCGGCGTCTTCGGCTTTGGTCCCGCCGATCCGCCGCCCCGGACCTCGGCGGATTTCTTCAGGCTCATTCATCACAATGATCGGGAGCGGGTCAGCCGTATCATCAATGCAGCGGCCCGAAGCGGAACGACCGCCGCATTCGAGTTCCGGGCCGCGCTCCCGAATGGCGCCGAGAGATGGATTTATGACCGCAGCCGCGCCATTCTGGACGGGGACGGGCGGCCCCTCTACATGATCGGCGCCTGTCTCGACATCACCGAGCGCAAGCTCGCGGAAGGACGCCAGACGCTTCTGCTTCATGAACTCAATCACCGGGTGAAGAACACGCTCGCCACGGTGCAGTCCCTGGCGACCCAGACCCTGCGCACCAGCCCCAGTCCGGAAACGTTCCAGACGAACTTCCTGGCCCGTCTGATGGCGCTCTCGGCCACTCACAACATCCTCACGCAGCGGCTTTGGGAGAGCGCCTGCCTCGATGAGGTTCTCGGTGCCGAGCTCAAGCCCTATGGCGGCATCGATCAGAAGCGCATCCGGACGGACGGCGAGACCGTGCAGCTCAAGCCCCAGCAGGCCTTGAGCCTCGGCATGGCCTTCCACGAGCTGGCGACCAACGCGGCCAAGTACGGCGCGCTGTCCTCGCCGGAGGGCACCATCGGAATCTCCTGGAGCGTGGCGCGGACCGAATCAGGCGAGCGGCAGCTCGAGATCCGATGGCGAGAGCGGGGCGGGCCGACAGTCCGCAAAACCGACCGCCGCGGTTTCGGAACCCGCCTGATCGACCGGAGCATCGTTCACGAACTGGGTGGCGCTCTCGACATGAACTTTGCGCCGACCGGATTCGAGTGCACGCTCCGGGTGCCGCTGTCCGCAGCTTGAGAGGCCTGACCATGGACGTGATCATCTACCACAATCCGCAATGCGGAACCTCGCGCAACACTCTCGGCCTCATCCGCAATGCCGGGATCGAGCCGCATATCATCGAGTATCTGAAGACGCCGCCGACGCGGCTTCTCCTGCGCCAGCTCATCCAGCGCATGGGACTGAGCGCCCGCGACGTGATGCGGAAAAAAGGGACGCCTTTCCAGGAGCTCGGGCTCGACGATCCCGCCCTGAGCGACGACCGGCTGCTCGACGCCATGATCGCGCACCCGATCCTGATCGAGCGGCCCATCGTGGTCACGCCCAAGGGCGTGCGGCTCTGCCGTCCCTCGGAGGCCGTGCTCGACATTCTGCCGCCCCAGCAGGGGGAGTTCTTCAAGGAGAGCGGCGAGCGCGTCATCGACGAGACCGGACGTCGCATCGGCACGGCGTGACCGCATCGTCCTTATAAGGAACAACGCGCCTCTCCTCCGGTTCACGGCATGAATCGTCTCATGATCGGAGGATAGGAACATCATGGAGCTTCAGGGCAGGGTGGCGCTCGTCACGGGCGCCGGGTCCGGGATCGGCAAGGCGGCGGCCTTGCGCTTCGCGCGGGAAGGAGCCCTCGTCGGGGTGCTGAGCCATACCGGGGACGAGATCCGCGAGACTGCGGAGGAGATTATCGGCACGGGCGGCAAGGCTCTTCCCCTCGTGGCCGACGTGGCGGATGCGGACCAGATGAGGCAGGCGGTCGCGAACCTGGTCCAGGCCTATGGGCGGCTCGACATCGTCTTCGCCAATGCGGGCATCAACGGCGTCTGGGCGCCCATCGACGAGCTTCAGCCGGAAGAATGGGACCGCACCATCGATACGAACCTGCGCGGCACCTATCTCACGCTTCATTACGCGGTGCCGCATCTGAAGAAGGCCGGCGGCTCCATCGTGATCACCGCCTCCATCAACGGATCGCGCACCTTCACGTCGGCCGGCGCGACCGCCTATTCCGCCACGAAGGCCGCGCAGGTCGCGATGGCGCAGATGCTCGCCGTCGAACTCGCCAAGCATCGCATCCGGGTGAACGTGGTCTGCCCCGGCAAGATCGCCACCGAAATCATGGACAACACGGAGCAGCGCGACACGGAGGAGGCGAAGGTTCCGGCCGAGTTTCCTCAAGGGCCCATTCCGCTCACCGGCGAGAAGCCCGGGGCGAGCGAGGATGTTGCGGAACTCGTGCTCTTCCTCGCCTCCGACCGCGCGAGGCACATCACCGGCACGCCCGTGTGGATCGATGGCGGGCAGTCGCTGCTGGTATAACGAGCACCATCACGGCGCTCCCGTGGGGGCCGCGAGTTCCGTCCCCACGGGAACGGTGGGCTCGGGAACGAAGCTTTCCTTCGCCGAAGGTGCTGCGCGCTGCAGGCTGCGATAGGCGCCCCAGATGGCCATGAGAGCCTGCGCCACGACGATGACATAGGGCAGGCCCATGCGCCCGAATTCGCTCATGGCCATGCCCGAGATCACCGGCCCGATGGCGGCGCCCGCACCTTGCAGGATCAGGAGGCCGCCGGCCGCGGAGACGAATTCGCCGGGCTTCGCCATGTCGTTCACATGCGCGATGACGATGCTGTAGGTCGGGATGACGCTGCCGCCGAAGATCGCCACATAGACGAAGAGCAGCGACGGCGACACGCTCGGCGACACGAAATGGATGAGCGCGAGCAGGATCGCGGCCGCCATGCCGGATGCGCCGATGATCACGTGGCGGCGGTCCATGCGGTCCGACAGCCAGCCGAGAGGCCACGTGGTGACGAAGCCGCCCAGCGTGCCGCAGGCCATGAGGATCGCGATCTCGGTCGTGCTCAGGCCCCGCATCTGCGCCCAGACCGGCCCGAGCGCGAAGAACGAACTCGTGGTGATGCCGCACAGGATCGCGGCCACCACGCCGAAGGGCGATGACGCGTACAGGCGCTTCAGGTCGATCCTCACCTCGCCGAGCGCATGGGCGGGCGCCGAGGCCCGCGACAGGGCGGTCGGCACCAGGGCGAGCGAAATCAGGATGGCGACGATGCAGAAAAGCTTGAAGCCCGCAGGATCGCCCGTGGGCAGGAGCATCTGCCCGCCGATGCCGGCGACGAGCCCGGTCATGCCGTAGACCCCCAGGATCTGGCCGCGCGTCTGCGGCGTGGCGGAGGCGTTGAGCCAGCTCTCGACCACGATGAACAACCCTGCGAAGCAGAAGCCGGTCACGGCGCGCGCGGCGATCCACACGGCGGGCTGGATCACCAGAAGATGAAGCAGAGCAACCGATGCCGCGACGGCGGAGAGCGCCGCGAAGGTGCGCGTGTGGCCCACCTGCTGAATCACCCGTCCGGCCCACAGCGAGCCGATGACGATTCCCACCCAGAAGGCGGCGCCCACGGCCCCGATCTGCGTCGGTGAGAAATGCTCCAGGCTTCCCCGCACGCTGAGCAGTGTGCCCTGCAGGGTATTGCCGATCTGCATGAGAGCGTAGCCGAACAGAAGGGCGAAGAGGGTCGGCAGCGTGTTCCGCAATGACGAAGGCATGGGTTCTCCCGGTCGAGATCCTGTGGTTCGGATGTGCGGTTTTCAGGGCTGGACCCGATCGTTCCCGTCCGCATGGACGTGCCGAAGCCCGGCGTCCGAAGACTCCGTGCCTGAGGCGCATGATCGATAGAGGTCTGAACCCTGTGCTCGGGTTGAACTCCGGGGTGGAGATGCGGTTCCGCCGTTTCGTCGACGCGGCGCGGCATGAAGACGGCGAAGCCGCGCAGCCCCGCTTCGGCCGATGGCCTGAACGGAGGGACGTGCAACCAGCTGAGCCGTTCGGCGTTGTCCAGCGGAATCTTTCCTCATTGCACGGAGCCCCATGGTCGTGAGGGCGCTCGAATTCGGTGGCGGATGCATCCTGGTGATCCTGGTGCTGTCCGATGTCTTTCGCACGATCCTGCTCCCGCATCCGACCCACCGGGCCCTGCGCCTGGAGCCGCTTCTGGGAGCGTTCTTCGTGCCCTTCTGGCTGCGGGCCACGGGAGCACTGCCATGGCGCAATGCGCGCCAGACCCTGCGGGCCATTCTGGGTCCGCTGCTGATCGTCCTCTCGCTCGTGATCTGGGTGGCGCTTCTCAATCTCGGCTATGGGATGGTGCTCCATGCGCGGGCCAGCGACATGGAGCCGCCAGCGAGCTTCTCCGATGCGCTCTATTACGCGAGTTCCGCCTTCCTGACCCTCGGTCTGGAGGGCGCCCATGCCACGGGTCTCGCCCGAGGGGTGCTCGTCACGTCGGGCTTCTCGGGCTTCGCGATCCTGACCATCGTGGCGACCTTCCTCCTCTCCGTGCAAAGCGCGCTGGACCGGCGCGAGGCGCTCGTGCTCAGCATCGCGACGGCGGCGGGACGACCGCCGTCAGGCATCTCGATTCTGGAAACCTATGCCCGCGCGGGACTGAGCGGCTCGCTCGCCGCCATGTTCAGGGACTGGGAGAAATGGGCCGCCGACGTGCTGCACAGCCATCGCGCCAACCCGGTCCTGGCGCATTTCCGTTCGGCCGAGGAGGACGAGGAGTGGCTCGCCGCCTTCGGGGCGGTGCTCGATTCGGCGGCCCTTCTGCTGGCGACCGTGGAGGAAAAGGAGGCGCAGCAGGCCGAGGCGACGGCGCGCCTGCTGCTGCCGATCGGCGAGCGGCTTCTGTCCGATTTCGCAGAGCTGTTCAGGGTCGAGAAGCAGGAATACGAGGAGGAAAGCTGCACGCTCGAGCATTTCCGCGATCTGCGCCGGCGCCTGGCGAAGGCGGATTATCCCCTCGTGCCGGACGAAGCGGCGGCATGGCGCCGCTTCATGGGATTGCGCAATCGCTATCACAAGAACCTGCTGCGCCTCTCGGCCCATTTCGGCATCGAACTGCCGCGCCGCCTCACCGAGGCGACGCACCCTTCAGCCGAGAAGGTGATCCGCGAGACCACGCAGGATCGCTAGAGCATTTTTCGGCGAAGTGGATCCGGTTCGCCGTCAAAAAATGCGGTGCAGCAAAGAAGAGAGCTGCTTCTACCTGAGTGGAATCAGCTCTAGCGCATCGTGCGGAACCGGATGTCCAGCCTCAGCTGTCCATCTTGAGCGCGGCGATGAAGGCTTCCTGCGGGATGTCGACCTTGCCGTACTGGCGCATCCGCTTCTTGCCTTCCTTCTGCTTGTCCAGAAGCTTGCGCTTGCGGCTCGCGTCGCCGCCGTAGCACTTGGCGGTCACGTCCTTGCGCAGCGCCCGGATGGTCTCGCGGGCGATGATCTTGCCGCCGATCGCGGCCTGGACCGGGATCTGGAACATGTGCGGCGGGATCAGCTCTTTGAGCTTCTCGCACATGGCGCGGCCGCGCCCTTCCGCGCGGGTGCGGTGCACCAGCATGGAGAGCGCGTCCACCGGCTCGCCGTTGACCAGCACCGACATCTTCACGAGGTCGCCCTCGCGGTAGTCGGAGATGTGATAGTCGAAGGAGGCGTAGCCCTTCGAGACCGACTTCAGGCGGTCGTAGAAGTCGAACACCACCTCGTTCAGCGGCAGGTCGTAGACCACCATCGCGCGCTTGCCGACATAGTTCAGGTCGATCTGCACGCCGCGCCGGTCCTGGCAGAGCTTGAGCACCGCGCCGAGATAATCGTCGGGCGTGAGGATCGTGGCGCGGATCCACGGCTCCTCGATGGCCTCGATCTTCATCACGTCGGGCATGTCGGCCGGGTTGTGAAGCTCCTTCGGGGTGCCGTCGGTCATGCGCAGGTGATAGACCACGCTCGGCGCGGTCGAGATGAGATCGAGATTGAACTCGCGCTCCAGGCGCTCCTGGATGATCTCGAGATGCAGAAGCCCGAGGAAGCCGCAGCGGAAGCCGAAGCCGAGTGCCGCGGAGGTTTCCATCTCATAGGAGAAGCTGGCGTCGTTGAGGCGCAGCTTGCCCATGGCGGCGCGGAGGTTCTCGAAGTCGGCGGCGTCCACCGGGAAGAGGCCGCAGAACACCACCGGCTGCACCGGCTTGAAGCCGGGCAGAGGCTCGGCCGTGGGCTTGCGGTCGTCGGTGACGGTATCGCCGACGCGGGTATCGGCCACTTCCTTGATCGAAGCTGTGAAGAAACCAACCTCGCCGGGGCCGAGCTGCGCCACCTCGTTCATCTTCGGATTGAACACGCCGACGCGGTCGAGGCCATAGGAAGCGCCGGTGCCCATCATCTTGATGGTCTGGCCCTTCTTCATCGTGCCGTCGACGACGCGCACGAGCACGACCACGCCCAGATAGGCGTCATACCAGGAATCGACCAGGAGGGCTTTCAGCGGAGCATCCGGGTCGCCTTTGGGCGGCGGCAGCTTCTTGACGATGGCCTCCAGCACGCCCTCGATGTTGATGCCGGTCTTGGCCGAGATCGGAACGGCCTCCGAGGCGTCGATGCCGATCACCTCCTCGATCTGCTCCTTGATCCGGTCCGGATCGGCGGCGGGCAGGTCGATCTTGTTGAGGACAGGAACGATCTCATGGTTGGCGTCGATGGCCTGATAGACGTTCGCCAGCGTCTGGGCCTCGACGCCCTGCGAGGCGTCCACCACCAGGAGCGAGCCCTCGCAGGCCGCCAGCGAGCGGGAGACCTCGTAGGCGAAGTCGACGTGGCCGGGGGTGTCCATGAGGTTCAGGATGTAGGTCCTGCCGTCCTGAGCCTTGTATTCCAGGCGCACGGTCTGCGCCTTGATGGTGATACCGCGCTCGCGCTCGATATCCATGTTGTCGAGCACCTGTTCCGTCATCTCGCGGGCCGAGAGGGCCCCCGTGGTCTGGATCAGGCGATCGGCGAGCGTCGACTTCCCGTGGTCGATGTGGGCCACGATGGAGAAGTTGCGGATGTTGTCGAACGTGCGTGCGGTCATAATGCTGCGAATATAAGAATGTTCAGGCCGCAATAGCAGGGCGGCCCCCTAAAGCCAAGGGAGGCCGGTGTCGCGCGGCCGCTTTGGGCCCGGCTCGGACCGAAAGGGCCGGTTTGCGCCGGCGGTCATGGGCATTTCCCCTTTCACGGCCCGGGGCCGTGCTTTGACCACATTCTTGGCCTTCGTGGACGGAGCGGGTCGAACCTCGGCCGTTATTTTCAACCAAAAGCTCGAGGAGAACTTGATGTCTCGGACACGCAAGCTCACGGCATCCGGCCTCGGACGGGCCTCCATGTCGGCGCTCGTTCTGATCGCCCTGGGAGGCTGGGGCACGGCCGCCTACACGATGCAGTCCGCCGCCGAAGCCGAGCAGCAGCTGCACGGTCAGGTCGCCTCCCTCCAGGAATACCAGGTGCAGTACCTGTCGGAGCGCAGGAAGACGGAGGAGGCGGCTGCCGAAGCGGCACGGCTGAGCGAGCAGCTCTCGGCGACGAGGCAGGAGCTCGACCGGGCTTCGAAGGAGCGCGAGCAGGTACAGGCGGAGCTTGCGGGCGCGAAGGCCCAGCTCAGCGAGCTCCAGCAGGCGCGGGCGACGCAGCCGCAGGCCGCACGCGCGCCCCTGATCGACGTCACGCCGAGGCCCGCGCCGCAGGACGTGAAGGCCGCACAGGAGGCGCTGAACGAACTCGGATACGGGCCGCTCAAGGCCGACGGCGCCCTCGGGACGAAGATGCGGGAGGCCATCGAAAAGTACCAGCGGGACAAGGACCTGACGGTCACGGGCGAGCTCTACGCCGAGACGCTGCAGCTCCTCCTGCGTCCAAGCGGCGCGATGGCCGCGCAGGACGAGCCGTAGAGCATCGAACGCAAAAGTGGGTACCGGTTTTGCGTGAAAAGATGCGAAGAATCAAAATTCAGAGCCTCGAACGCAAAAGCGACCCGGTTTTCCGCACGACGCTTCAGCGGCCCCGCTCCAGGATCCGCGAGATGACCTTGGCGGTGTAGTCCACCATCGGGACGATGCGGGCATAGTTGAGCCGGGTCGGCCCGATCACGCCGAGAACGCCCACGATCTTCTGGCTGCCGTCGCGGAAGGGGGCGGCGATCATCGAGGAGCCGGACAGCGAGAAGAGCTTGTTCTCCGAGCCGATGAAGATGCGCACACCCTCGCCGTTCTCGGCGCGGCTGAGCAGGTCGATCACGTCGGTCTGCGTCTCGAGGTCGGCGAAGAGCAGGCGGATGCGCTCCAGATCCTCCACGGCCTTGAGGTCGTCCAGGAGGTTGGCTTGGCCGCGGACGATCAGCTGGCGCGACTCGACGGGGCCGACCGTGGTGGCAAGACCCGCTTCCACCAATCGTGCGGTGAGCGCGTCGAGTTCCCGCTCCATGTCGTGGCGGCGGGTCTCGACCTCGCGCCTGACGTCGCCGAGCGTCTTGCCCTGGATGCGGGCGTTGAGGAAGTTTCCGGCCTCGACCAGGGCGCCGGCGGGCAGGCCCGGCGGCAGGTCCAGGAGACGGTTTTCCACGGAACCGTCTTCCGACACCAGCACCACGAGAGCGCGGGCGGGATCGAGCCGCACGAATTCGATATGCTTGAGGCGCGCATTGGACTTGGAGGTCACGACCACGCCTGCGCCGCGCGAGACGCCCGACAGGAGCGCGGAGGCCTCGGCCAGGGCGGTTTCCAGAGTGTGGCCGGAGGCGGCGGCCCGCATCTGCGCCTCGATCCGCGCCCGCTCCTCGCTCGTCACGTCGCCGATCTCCAGCATGGCGTCGACGAAGAGGCGCAGGCCCGTTTCCGTCGGCAGGCGCCCGGCGCTGGTATGCGGCGCGAAGATCAGGCCCGCCGCCTCCAGATCCGCCATGACGTTGCGGATCGAGGCGGGCGAGAGCGCCATTGGCAGGATGCGCGAGAGATGACGCGAGCCCACGGGCTCGCCGGTCATGAGATAGCTCTCGACGATCTGCCGGAAGATCTCGCGGGAACGGTCGTTCAGCTCCGCGATGGCGCGGGGCTCATTCATGGGCACGGAATAGCTCGGCACATTCATCGGAGGTCATCGGGCCTCGGCACTCTCTTCTGTCGCATCATCATTATGTGCCGATGGCGGAGCGTGAGCGCAAGTCCGTCCGAGGTCGCGGACAGGGTGCAAGGCCGCATCTGAGGGCCGCAGGTCGGAACCTTGCCGTTCCGGCCCGGGGCCTTTATGACCACCGGATCTTCAGGAGATCAAAGACATGCGTCCTTCCAACCGTGCACCCCATGAACTGCGTCCCGTGACCCTGGAGCGGGGTGTCGCGCGTTATGCGGAGGGCTCCTGCCTCGTGTCCTTCGGCAACACCAAGGTGATCTGCACCGCCTCGCTCGAGGAGAAGGGGCCGCCGTGGCTGCGCGGCACCGGCCGGGGATGGGTCACGGCGGAATATTCCATGCTGCCCCGCGCCACGCACGAGCGCACCAAGCGCGAAGTCAATTCCGGCAAGCCCTCGGGCCGCACGCAGGAGATCCAGCGTCTCATCGGCCGCTCCTTGCGCGCCGTGGTCAACCTGCCGGCCATCGGTGAGCGGCAGATCGTGGTCGATTGCGACGTGATCCAGGCCGACGGCGGCACCCGCACGGCTTCCATCACCGGGGCCTGGGTGGCCCTGCACGAATGCTTCGCCTGGATGCAGAACCGCTCGATCATTTCGATCAATCCCCTGCGCGAGCCCGTCGCTGCCATTTCCTGCGGCATCTACCAGGGCCAGCCCGTGCTCGACCTCGACTACGCCGAGGATTCCGCCGCCGAGACGGATGCCAACTTCGTCATCACCGGCTCCGGCGGCATCGTCGAGGTGCAGGGCACGGCGGAGGGCAAGCCCTTCTCGGAGGACGAGTTCCTGAACCTCCTGCACCTCGCCAAGACGGGCGTGTCGCAACTCGTGGAACTGCAGAAGAAGGCGGTTGCGTGAGAGCAAACCTCTCATGTCATCCCCGGCGCGCGCAGCGCGGGAAGGGGATCCATGGGGCGTGGCGCCTGCGGTTGGATTCCCTTCCCCTGCGATGGCTTCGCCATCTCCGGCCGGGAATGACACTGCGGAAACTCACCCTGTCATCCCCGGCGGCTCGAAGAGCCGGGAAGGGGATCCACGGAGCAGCGCGTGCGGGTGGATTCCCTCCGCTTCGCGTCCTTCCGGGAATGACACCGATACCGATTGGAGATTCATGACCATGCACCGCCCCCTCACCGGAAAAGTCGTCATCGCCACCCACAATGCGGGCAAGCTGCGCGAGATGCAGGAGCTGCTGGCTCCCTTCGGCGTGGAGGCGGTTTCGGCGGGCGAGCTCGGGCTGCCCGTCCCCGCCGAAACGGGGCACATGTTTTCCGAAAACGCCGCCATCAAGGCCCATGCGGCCGCCAAAGCCACGGGCCTGCCCGCGATCTCGGACGATTCCGGTCTCTGCGTGAACGCGCTCGACGGCGCGCCGGGGCTGTTCACGGCCGACTGGGCCGGTCCGAACAAGGATTTCCAGGCCGCCATGGGGCGGGTGGAGCGCGAATTGCAGAAACGCGGGACGACGGACCGGAGGGCCCATTTCGTGTCCGCCCTCGTGGTCGCCTGGCCCGACGGCCATGAGGAGCTGTTCGAGGGGCGCGTCTTCGGCCAAGTGGTCTGGCCGCCGCGGGGGAGCCGGGGCTTCGGCTACGATCCCATGTTCCAGCCTGACGGCTACGCGGAGACCTTCGGCGAGCTCCCGTCGGAGCAGAAGCACGGCATCGACTGGTCCAGGTCCGAGGAGGGAGCCCTGTCGCACCGGGCGCGGGCCTTCGTGAAGCTCGCGGCGGGCTGCCTTCGCAGGGCGTGAAAAGGACGAAGCGCCCCGAAGGGCGCTTCGTTTGTTGTTAGATATTGGTCGGGCCGTTCTGATCGGCGCGGCGCTTGGCCATGAAGGCGTCGAACTCCTCGCGGTCCTTGGCCCGCTTCAGCTCCTCGACGAAATCGCGGAAGGCGCGGGCCTCCTCGTCGAGCTTGCGCCGCTCTTCCTCGAGGCGCCTCAATTCGTTGCGGCGATATTCCTCGAAGGCGGCGTTGCCGGTGCCGGCGCCCATGCCGAACCCGCCCGCAGCAGGCCCGCGCGACCCGAAGAGGTCGTCCTTGGCGCGGTCGAAGGTGTCGCGAAGGAAGGCCTTCGCCTCGTCGTATTTCGGATATCCCATCATTTTCCACACCAGATAGGCCAGCGCGAGCGGCCAGAACCAGATGAAGCCCAAGACGATCCCGGCAATTTCCAAGCCGCGCCGGGGCGAGCGCCCGCAGCGGCGGTGGGCGCCGGTATTCCACGGGCCCGCGTGGGGGCCTGAATTCCAGGCGGTTGAAGCAGAGTCAGACATCGAAGGGTCCTGTATGTTAATGCTAACAACATTAACATGCGGATCGATTTTGGCGCTTTCAAGGGATGTTTCGGCGAAATCGCGCGGGTGCTTACGATTTGCCCTTCAGGGCCCCGTGGACGAGGGCCAGGACGCCCGCCCGGAGCAGTTCGTACTTGTCCGGCAGGCCGGGACCCTTCGGCAGCTGTCCGGCGGCATCCAGCGTCGCGATGCCGTGGGAGAGGGCCCAGACCTCGATGGCGATGAAGCGGGTATCCACGTCCCTGAACCCCTCTGGAAAGGTTTCGGAGAGCGCCTGGACGAGGAACCCGAAGGCATTGCCGGGGGCTTGCGGAGCCTCTGGGGCCTTGCCCCCGGGGCCTCTGGCCCAGGGCGGCCCGCAGGTCTCGCCGTCCGAGGGCCGGGCCGAGAACATGGCGGCGTAGAAGCCGGGCTCCTGCTCGGCGAAGGCCAGGTAGGCCTCGCCCATGCGGGTGAAGCGCTCGAGCGGCGTGCCCTCGCTCTGCAGCGCCCGGCCGAGCCGTTCCGCCAATTGGCTGAAGCCCCGGAACGCCACCTCGGCCACCAGGGCCTCGCGGCCCCGGAAATGGCGGTACAGCGCCGCCGGCGTGACGCCCACGAGCTTGGCCGCGTCGGCCAGCGTGAAGCCGCCGAGGCCCCGCTCGGCGATGAAGCGCTGCGCCGCCTCGATCAGCGCCTCTTTCAGGTTGCCGTGGTGATAGCCCTGCCGGTCGGTCGGGCCGCGCCAATGCCGCATGTGGGGTCCTTCTGCTCAACCTCGCCAGCCTAGGCCGCCGACGGGACGGAAGCTAGCCTGGAAGCCTCTCGAGAGGTGAACAACCGCCCGGAGAAGAGGTTCAGAAAAGTTCGACGTCGTCTTTCTCTCCTGTCCGGGAGCGGGGCCAATCTCCCGTGTCATCCCCGGCGGCTCGAAGAGCCGGGAAGGGGATCCATACTCTTGCGCTTGTCCGTGGATTCCCTTCCCCTGCGGTGACGGCGTCACCTCCGGCCGGGAATGACAGTGGGGAACCGCACCGTGTCATCCCGGTGAAGCATGCCGTGTCATCCCCGGCGAGCCGAAGGCGAGGGAAGGGGATCCATGCCCAAGCGCGGCGCTATGAACCCCTTCCCCTTGCAATGGCTTCGCCCTCTCCGGCCGGCGATGGCGGACCCGGCCGAATATCCGCGCGACACCGGCACCCGTGACGTCGGCACTCGGAACTGCCATATAGGCCCCATGATCGATCATCCGACGCGCGACGTGGGCTTTGGCGTCTATGTCCACTGGCCCTTCTGCGCCTCAAAGTGCCCCTATTGCGACTTCAACAGCCATGTCCGCCATCAGCCGGTGGATCAGGAGCGGTTTCTGGCGGCCTTCCGACGGGAGATCGCCCACACGGCGGCCCGCATTCCGGGGCGCACCGTCACCAGCATCTTCTTCGGCGGCGGCACGCCCTCGCTCATGAAGCCAGGGACGGTCGGGGCCATCCTCGATGCCATCGGCGGCGCGTGGGCCGTCGACCCCGGGGCCGAGGTGACGCTTGAGGCCAATCCGACGAGCGTCGAGGCCGAGCGGTTCCGCGGCTACCGCCATGCCGGGATCAACCGGGTGTCGCTGGGCGTCCAGGCGCTCAACGATCCCGATCTGCGCCGCCTGGGCCGCATGCATTCCGTCGACGAGGCGCTGGCGGCCGTGAAGGTCGCGGCCTCGATCTTCGAGCGCTATTCCTTCGACCTCATCTATGCCCGTCCCGGCCAGACGCCGCAGGCCTGGGGCGCGGAGCTGCAACAGGCCATCGGCCACGCGGTCGAGCATCTGTCGCTCTACCAGCTCACCATCGAGCCCGGCACCTGGTTCCAGCGTCTCTACGATGCCGGCAAGATCACGGTGCCGGACGAGGAGACGGGCCGCGCCCTCTACGACGTCACGCAGGAAACCTGCGCGAAGCATGGGCTTCCGGCTTACGAAATCTCGAACCATGCGAGGCCGGGCGCCGAATCCCGGCACAACCTGCTCTACTGGCGCTACGGCGAATATGCGGGCATCGGCCCCGGCGCCCACGGGCGTCTCGTGACCGGCAATGCGCGGCTCGCCACCGCGACCGAAAAGCATCCCGAGACGTGGCTCGCCCAGGTGGAGCGCGAGGGCCACGGCGTCGTCGAGGAGGAGGTCCTGACCTCGGAGGCGGAAGGCGACGAGTTCCTGCTGATGGGCCTGCGCCTGAAGGAGGGCATCGACCCGCGCCGCTACGAGGCCTTCACGGGCAAGCCGCTCAATGGGCGCGGCTTGCGCATCCTGGCGGAGGAGGGGCTCATCCGCCAGGACGGGAAACGCCTCGTGGTGACGGAGAAGGGTTTTCCGGTGCTGAATGCGGTGATCGCCGAACTGGCGGCGTAGAGAGCGCCAGCCCGGCAGAGCATTACACGCGCTTCACCTTCGACTCGATCACATCCCAGACGTCGACGGCAAGGTCCGGCCCGCCGAGGCGCTTGATGGCGCGGATGCCGGTCGGGGCCGTGACGTTGATCTCCGTGAGGTTGCCGTCGATCACGTCGATGCCGACGAGGATGAGGCCCATGCGCTTCAGGTCCGGGCCGATGGTCTCGCAGATCTCGCGCTCGCGCGGGGTGAGGTCCGTGGGCCTGGCCGCGCCGCCGCGCACCATGTTGGAGCGGATGTCGTTGGCCGCCGGAACGCGATTGACGGCGCCCGCCGCCTCGCCGTCGATGAGAATGATGCGCTTGTCGCCTTCCGTGATCCTCGGCAGGAAGCGCTGGATCACCCAGGGCTCGCGGAACAGGTTGGAGAACAGGTCGTAGAGCGAGCCGAAATTCGGATCCTCGCGGCCGACCTTGAACACGCTCGCGCCGCCATGGCCGTAGAGCGGCTTCATCACGACATCGCCGTGCTCGCGCCGGAACTCCTCGATCTCCTGCTTGTCGCGGGAGATCAGGGTCGGCGGCATGAGATGCGGGAAAAGCGTGACGAAGATCTTCTCCGGCGCGTTGCGCACATGGGCCGGATCGTTCACCACCAGGGTCTTGGGATGGATGCGCTCCAGGAAATGCGTGGCCGTGATGTAGGCGAGGTCGAAGGGCGGATCCTGGCGCATGAGCACCACGTCCACCGTCGAGAGATCCACCCGCTGCTGCGCGCCGAGCGTGTAGTGGTCGCCCTCCACGTCGCGGACCTCGATGGAATCGGCCAGCGCCAGCACGGTGCCGTCGCGCAGGGACAGGCGGTCGGGCGTGTAGTGCAGGATGCGGTGTCCCCGCCGTTGCGCTTCGAGCAGCAGCGCGAAGCCGGTATCGCCCGCGATCTTGATGCTGTTGATGTGATCCATCTGGATCGCGACGGTGAGGGTCATGCTTCAGCCTCCTTGGGAAGCGGGGTTATTGGCCCGAATGGCCGCAATGGCAACTCTTCTGTTCCGTCCGGTGAACGAAAAGCGTGGAGGCACGTTGTCCACGGCCACGCTGACCGGTTTCGCGCTCCCTTGCGGATAAGCCCAAGCTCCCACATCTGATAGGTCATGTCACGCCGCGCCCTTCTGATCGTCAACGCCAAGAGCCGCAGCGGCGAAGCCCAGTGCGAGCGGGCGGTCGAGCGTCTGAAGGCCCACGGCATCGAACCCGTTCATCTGGAATGCGAGCGCCGGGAGGACCTGTCGCCACTCATCGTCAGACATGCGCGCGATGTCGATTGCGCCATCGTGGGCGGAGGCGACGGCACCCTGAACGCGGCGGCCTTCGGCGTCATCGAAGCCGGGTTGCCCCTCGGCATCCTGCCCCTGGGCACGGCGAACGACCTCGCCCGCACGCTCGGGATCCCGTTCGATCTCGACGGCGCGGCCCAGGTCATCGCCGACGGCCGCACCCGCACGATCGATCTCGGCATCGTCAATGGCCAGCCCTTCTTCAACGTGGCGAGCATCGGCCTCTCGGCCGAGCTGGCCCAGAAGCTGACGCGCGACATCAAGCGCCGGTACGGGCGGCTCGGCTACGCGCTGGTCGCCCTGAAGGTGCTGGCCCAGGCCCGCCCCTTCCGCGCGACGATCACGAGCGAGACCGAATCCGTGCGCGTGAGGACGCTGCAGATCGCCGTCGGCAACGGGCGCTTCTACGGCGGCGGGAACGCCGTGGAGAAGGACGCCGCCATCGACGACCAGCACCTGGACCTTTACAGCCTGGAGCTCGAGCGCGCCTGGAAACTCGCCCTCATGGCGCGCTCCTTCCGCTATGGCGAGCACGGCGCCTGGGAGGAAGTCCGCGCCGTCCGGGCCAAGGAGTTCGACATCCGCACGCGGCACCCGAGGCCGATCAACGCGGATGGCGAGATCGTCACCGAGACGCCGGCGCATTTCTCCATCAGGCCCTGCGCCGTGACGGTGTTCGCGCCCTGAACCGGCCCGAGCGTCCGGCTCAGGACATGTCCAGCTCGAAGGCCGCGATCACGTGCTGCGGAAAACGGCCGGGCGCGATGAAGACCGCATCCGCCCGCCAGGTCTTCGCGGCAGCCCAGGGGTTGCGCGACAGCCAGGCCCGAACGGCGCGGGAGAAGCGCTGGCGCTTCGTCGCCGTGATGGCGGACAGCGCGTCGTCCATCGCACCGCGCGCCTTCACCTCCACGAACACGATGGCCTCGCCCCGTTTGACGATCAGGTCGATCTCGCCGCCGGAGGCCGCGTAGCGGCGCGCGAGCGGGCGATAGCCCTTGGCGAGCAGGAGCAGGAGGGCGATCCACTCGGCCCTGTGGCCGCGCAGGAAGGTCGCGCGACGCCGTTCGAGCGCGCTCCTCATCCGTCCTTCTTCGCCAGAACCAGTGCGCGGGCATAGACCTCGCGCTTCGGCAGATCGAGCTCCGCCGCGACGAGCGCCGCCGCGTCCTTGATCGAGTGATTCTTCAGGGCCGCCTCAAGCCTGCCGTCGAGGGCGGCATCCGCTTCCGCGGCGTGCATCGCCTTTGTGGCCTCGCCGATCAGCACGACGATCTCGCCCTTCGGCGGGCCTTCCTCGGCGAATTGCCGGGCCAGCTCCGGCAACGTGCCTCGCCGGATGGTTTCGAACAGCTTCGTCAGCTCGCGCGCCACCACGGCCTGCCGCTCGCCGAGCACGGCGGCGGCATCGGCCAGCATCTCGGGCAGGCGATGCGGGCCCTCGAAGAGCATGAGCGTGCCGGGAATGGGGCTGAGCTCGGCGAGCCTTGCGCGGCGCGCCGCGCTCTTCGGCGGCAGGAAGCCCTCGAAGAAGAAGCGGTCGGTCGGCAGGCCCGACGCGACGAGCGCCGTGAGCACCGCTGACGGGCCGGGGATCGGCGTCACCGGCAGCCCCTCTTCGATGGCCGCCTGCACCAGCTTGTAGCCGGGATCCGACACGAGGGGCGTGCCCGCGTCCGACACCAGGGCCAGGGCCTGCCCCTCCCGGATGCGGTGGACCATGCGCTCCCGCACGGCCTCGTTGGAATGCTCGTGATAGGCGACCAGCGGCGTCGTGATGCCGTAATGGGCCAGCAGGGTCTTGGTCACCCGCGTGTCCTCGGCCAGGATCGCGTCGGCGGCGGCGAGCACGCTGAGCGCCCGGAAGGACATGTCCTTCAGGTTGCCGATGGGCGTCGCGACCACGTAGAGGCCGGGCGACAGGGGCTCCGCCTCGGCCGCGAGGCCGAAGGCCGTGAAGGTGGCGGGCCTGCCGTCGGGCTCGCGCCGCCGGGTCCGGTTGTCGATTCTCTGTGTCATTGGCTCTTACTGTCGCATGAAGGCCCTGGCCGACGAAAGCGGGGTATTAAGACAAGGTTCCGGCCTTGGAAACAATGTTTACCATTTCCGTGCCAAGCTCCTCCTCAAAGGGCGAAAGCTGTTTCCAGAGGGGGAGGAGATGGCCCGTTTTTCTCATCTGTCGGCCAAAGGCCTGAAGAGCCGGGCCGTCGCAATCCTTGTCCTGAGCGGAACGCTCCTTCTGACGGGCTGCATCGGCTCCGGAAGCATGATGCCGTCCCGCAGGACGAGCCGGGCGCCGGAGCCCGCTCCCGTGGAGTCTGTCTATGCCGCCGATGTCGTCCCGCCCGGGGCGCAAACCGGTCCCGCGGCGGGCGGCATGACCATCGGCAGCGGTCCCGTCAAGGTGGCGCTGATCCTGCCCCTCTCGGGTCCAGGCCAGGGCGCGGTCGCGGCCCAGAGCATGCGCAACGCCGCGGATCTCGCGCTCGGCGAAGTGCAGGGCACGGAGGTCACCCTGCTGGTGAAGGACGACCGCGGCACCCCGGAGGGGGCGCGGGACGCGACGAATCAGGCGCTGGCCGAGGGGGCCGAGCTCATCCTCGGTCCGCTCTTCGCGGGCTCCGTCCAGGCAGCCGGACAGGTGGCGCGCCCGATGGGCAGGCCCGTGATCGGCTTCTCGACGGACGCGACCGTCGCAGCGCCCGGCATCTATCTCCTGAGCTTCCTCGTCCAGGAGGAGGTCGACCGGATCCTGTCCTTCGCGGCGTCCCAGGGCCGCCGCTCCGTCGCGGCGCTCATCCCCGAGACGACCTATGGCCGCGTCGCCGAGGCGCAGCTCCAGCAGGCGGCCGCGCGGCAGGGAATCCGCATCGTGGCCGTCGAGCATTATCCTAGCGGTCAGCCGCAGACGGCCGTGCAGCGCCTCGCCCGGGTGATCGGCGGTCCGGCGCCCCAGGCCGATGCGCTCTTCCTGCCCGACAACGGCGATGGCCTGCCGGCCGTCGCCCAGGCGCTCCCGAGCGTCGGCTTCAACCCGCAGCAGGTCAAGCCGCTGGGCACAGGCGTGTGGAACGAGCCCCGCGTCTTCGCGATGCCGGCCCTGCAGGGCAGTTGGTTCGCAGCCCCCGACAACCGCGGCTTCGAGGCTTTCGCGGCGCGCTACCGCGCGCGCTTCAACACCGATCCGATCCGGCTCGCGACCCTGTCCTACGACGCGGTGACGCTCGCGGCCGCGCTCGCCCGGATGCAGGGACCGCAGCGTTTCGCCGAGGGCGTGCTGACGAACCCCGCCGGCTTCGCCGGAGCCGACGGCGTCTTCCGCTTCAAGCCCGACGGCACCAACGACCGCGCGCTCACCGTGCAAGAGATCCGCAACGGCGCCGCCGTGATCGTCAGCGCGGCGCCCCGGACGCTGGTGGCAGGAAACTGACCGCAAGGCTCACTTGCGCGTCAGCGTCGCGCTCAAGGCCGGCTTGTTGTTGAGGGTCTGGAAGACCACGCAGTAGCGCTCGGTCAGCTTGAGCAGCTGATCGATCTTCTCCTGCGGCGCGTCCGTGTCGATCTCGAAGGAGAGGCGGATGTCCCTGAAGCCCACCGGCGCCGTCTTGTCGACCCCGAGGGTGCCGCGGAAATCCAGGTCGCCTTCCGCCTTGACCGATCCATGCCGCAGCTCGATCTCGAGCGCGGTCGCCACGGCCTTGAGCGTCACGCCCGCGCAGGCGACGAGGGCTTCGAGCAGCATGTCGCCCGAGCACAGCTCCGCGCCCGAGCCGCCGGTCGCGGGGTGAAGACCGGCGACAGCCAGCGCGCGGCCCGTCTCGACCTTGCAGGCGATGTGCTGGTCGTCGAGCGTGCCTTGAGCCTTCAGGGTGATGACGGCCTTGTCCGGATCGGTGCGGTACTGATCCTTCAGGGGAGCCTGGAGAGCCCGGAGAGCGGTTGCGTCCATGATATGTCGTCCTTGATCTACCACCACAACGCGGCGGCCTGGCGGTCGCGTTCGCGCTGCGGCTGATGGTGAGGCGTGTTGAGGGAATGGTCCAGAGCCGTCAAGACGCGGCGCACCGAACTCTCGAACGGAAGTCCCGCCCTGTCGCGCGGACGGGCGAGGGGGAGCGGCAGTTCGTCGAAGATCCGGCCCGGCTTCGGCTGCATGACGATGGCCCGGTCGGCGAGCGTCACGGCTTCCTGCACGTCGTGTGTGACGAGCACGATCGTGGGGCGCGTCTCCTCCCACAGCCCGAGGAGATGTTCGTGCAGGCTCGCGCGGGTGAAGGCGTCGAGCGCCGAGAAGGGCTCGTCGAGCAGCAGCACCTTCGGGTTCGTCACGAAGGCGCGGGCGATCGCCACGCGCTGCTGCTGGCCGCCCGAGAGGTCGCGCGGCCAGCGCTTCGCGTGCTCGGACAGGCCGATCTTTTCGAGCGCGTGTCCGACGCGCGTCCTGCGCTCGGAGGCGCTCAGGTGCTCGATCCCGAAGGCGATGTTGTCGGCCACCGAGAGCCAGGGCAGAAGGCGCGGCTCCTGGAACACGATGCCGACGGCGGGGTGCGGCCCGTCGATCGTCTCGTCGTCGAGGCGGATGCCGCCGGCGCTGGCCCGGTCGAGACCGGCGATGAGGCGCAGAAGCGTGGTCTTGCCGCAGCCCGAGCCGCCGATGAGCGCGACGATCTCGCCCTCGTGCACGGAGAGATCGATGTCGGACAGGGCACGGGTGCCGTCCGCATAGGTCTTGGAGAGGCGTTCCAGATCGAGCATCACAATCTCTCCCGCACGGTGTCCTGCCAGCGCACGAGCGGGCGTGTCGCGAGGACGAGCAGGCTGTCGGTGAATTTTCCGAGCAGCGCGAAGGCAATGATCGCGGCGAGGATCTGGTCGGGCTTTCCCATCTGCTGCCCGTCGACGAGCAGATAGCCGAGACCTTCCGAGGCGCCCATGAACTCGGCCGCGACGACGAACATGAAGCCGAGGCCGAGGCCGGAACGCAGCGCGATCACCGCCTCCGGCAGCACGGCGGGAAGCAGGATGCGCTTCGCCAGCTTGAAGCGCGACAGCCGGAACACGTGGCCGACCTCGACGAGCTTGCGGTCGACGGACAGGATCGCGCCGGCGATGCCGAGATAGACCGGGAAGAACACGCCGACCGCGATCAGCGCGACCTTCGAGGCCTCGAAGATGCCGAGCCACAGGATGAAGAGCGGGACCCACGCGATGGACGGAATGGCGCGCAGGGCCTGGAGCGTGGGATCGAGCAGGCGGCGGACCGTCTGGTTCGATCCCGAAAGGGCGCCGAAGACGATTCCGGCAGCCGCGCCGATGACGAAACCGACGACGACGCGCCAGAGCGTCATCCACACATGGGTCCAGAGTTCGCCCGTCGCGGCCAGGGCCCAGAGAGCAGCGAGGATGCGGCTCGGCGGCGGGACGAGGCGTCCCTGCGCCAGGCCGACATGCACGGCGGCCTCCCAGAGCAGCGCAATGGCGACGGGCAGGAAAAAGCCGAGAAGCATGCGTCCGTCGAGGACGCGACGCTTCCCGGCAAGGGCAGGGGCCGCGAGAGCGGCGGCACCCTCATGGGAGGACCAGGCTTGGCCTGTCACGGCGCTCTCCCGCGATGAAGACATTATCGGGACGCGGTGGCGAAGCGGCGGTCGACGAGAGCGTCGACGGCGGCCCGGACGTCCGTATCGGCGGCGATCACCCCGGCCTGCTGGAGCGCGAGGCCGGCGGCGAGGATCGTGTCCACCTGAGGCTGGCCGATCGCCGAATGCGTGAGTTCCGTGCGCTCCAGCTGGCGCTCGATGACCGGCTCAGGCAGCTTGGTGTAGGTGACGAGCGTCTTCTTCAGCTCCGCCGGGTTGGCCAGGGCGTATTTGCGGGCTTCCTCGTAGGCCTTCAGCACGCGCTCGACGAGAGCGGGATTCTCCTTGGCGAATTCCTCCCTGACATTGAGGATGCCCCAGGTGTTCGCGGCCGCGTTGCGGTAGAAGAGCGTCGCGCCGCTTTCCACCTCGGCGGCGGCCATCAGCGGGTCGAGCCCAGCCCAGGCGTCCACGTCGCCGCGTTCGAGCGCCGTGCGGCCGTCCGGATGCTGCAGCAGGACGAGCTTCACGTCCTTCTCCGTGAGCTTCGCCTCCTGCAGGGCGCGCACGAGGAAGATGTGCGGATCGGTGCCGCGGGTGACGGCGACGCGCTTGCCCTTCAGATCCTCGACCTTGGCGATGCCCGTGTCCTTGCGGGTGACGAGCGCCGTCCATTCGGGACGGGAATAGACGTAGATCGACTTGATCGGGTTGCCGTTGATCCGGCCGATCAGCGCGGCGGCGCCGGCGGTCGAGCCGAAATCGATGGAGCCGGCATTGAGGAATTCGAGCGCCTTGTTGGAGCCGAGCGATTGCACCCAGCGAACGGAGATGCCGTCCTTGGCCAGTTCCTTCTCCAGGAAGCCCTTGTCCTTGAGGACGAGGCTCACCGGGTTGTAGGTGGCGAAGTCGATCTTGATTTCCTTCACCTGGGCCGAAGCCGTGCCGGCGAAGGACGCGAGGCCCGTGGCGAGAGAGGCGGCGAGGAGAAGGCGGCGGGTCAGGCTCATTGTCGGCATCCCATGTTCCGCGCATGGGAGCTTCGACCCTGAGGCCTCGGGCGCCCGGCGCTTTAGCTGCACTTGTTTCGCGCCCGCAAGCTGCTTGCTCAAATCGGCGCGTGTTCTTTTTATAGAACTGATTGTTCGCAGTGTCAAACAACGTCTTTTATAAAGAACAAATTAGCCGTTGCGACGAAGGTTCACAATACCAATCATGGGCGAGCCCGCTCCAAAGTGATAAGCAGGAAAGCCTCCAACAGGGTATTCCATGGCGACCCACAGCCCGAAGAGCATTCTGCAGAGCCTCGGCGACCAACCGCTCCACGATGCCGGGGCGTTGCGGGCCAGGCTGGTCCCCTCGCTCAAATCCTATCTCGACGAAGGACGGGCGGAGGCCGAAGCCCTGCTGCTCGACAGGCAGGACGGTCTCGCCTGCGCGCGGCATCTGTCGGCTCACATGGACAGGCTCGTGCGCGTCGTGCACGACGCGGTCATCCGCCACCTCTACCCGGCGGACAATCCCTCCCACGGCGAGCGCATCGCCGTCGTGGCGACCGGGGGATACGGGCGCGGAACGCTGGCGCCCGGCTCCGACGTCGATCTCCTGTTCCTCCTGCCCTACAAGCAGACGGCCTGGAGCGAGAGCGTCGTCGAGGCGATCCTGTACGTGCTCTGGGACCTGAAGCTGAAGGTCGGCCACGCGACCCGCTCGGTGGAAGATTGCATCCGCGAGGCGAGCGCCGACATGACGATCCGCACCTCGCTCCTCGAAGCGCGCTTCCTGTTCGGCGACCGGGATCTCTACGACGCCCTGACGGGCCGGTTCGACAAGGAAATCGTCGCCCGGTCGTCGGCCGATTTCGTGGACGCGAAACTGAAGGAGCGCGACGCCCGTGTCGGCAAGGCGGGCGCCTCCCGCTATCTCGTCGAGCCGAACGTGAAGGACGGCAAGGGCGGCCTGCGCGACCTCAACACCCTGTTCTGGATCGCCAAATACGTCTACCGGGTGCGCGAGCCGGTGGAGCTGGTCAAGGCGGGGCTCTTCACTCCGGAGGAGTTCAGGCTCTTCGCGCGCTGCGAGGAATTTCTCTGGCGCGTGCGGTGCCACCTGCATTTCGCCACCGGCCGCGCCGAGGAGCGCCTGACCTTCGATCTGCAGCGCGTCATCGCCGAGCGCATCGGGTTCACGGGCCGGGGCGGCCTGTCGGCGGTCGAGCGCTTCATGAAGACCTATTTCCGCATCGCCAAGGACGTGGGAGACCTGACGGCCATCGTCTGCGCCGAGCTGGAGGCGCGGCAGGCGAAGCGCCGTCCCGTGCTCGACCGGATGCTCGGGCGGCTCCGCCGGCGTCGCGGCGGGGCGCTCGCGGGCGACGACTTCATCATCGACAACAACCGCATCAACGTGAGGAGCGAGAACGCCTTCGAGCGGGATCCGGTGAATCTCATCCGGCTGTTCTGGCTCGCCGACCGGCACAACCTGCCCATTCATCCCGATGCGACGCGGCTTGCCACCCGCTCCCTCAGGCTGATCGGCCAGAACCTGCGCAACGATGCGGAGGCGAACAGGCTCTTTTTGGAGATCATCACGTCCCGGAACGTGCCGGAAGTGGTGCTGCGGCGCATGAACGAGGCGGGCGTGCTCGGGCGCTTCGTCCCGGATTTCGGCCGCATCGTCGCGATGATGCAGTTCAACATGTATCACCACTACACGGTGGACGAGCACCTGATCCGCTCGATCGGCGTCCTGACCGGCATCGAGGCGGGGCGGCTCGGCGACGAGCACCCGCTCGCGCACCGGATCTTCGGCACCATCCGCAACCGCCGCGCGCTCTACGTGGCGGTCTTCCTGCACGACATCGCCAAAGGCCGGCCGGAGGACCACTCGGTGGCGGGCGCGGCCATCGCCCGCAAGCTCGGGCCCCGCTTCGGCCTGAGCGAGGCCGAGACCGATACGGTCGCGTGGCTCGTCGAGCACCATCTCCTGATGTCGAACACCGCGCAGAGCCGCGACCTGTCCGACCCCGCCACGATCAAGAGCTTCGCCGAGGTGGTCCAGACCATGGAGCGCCTGAAGCTCCTGCTCGTGCTGACCATCGCGGACATCAAGGCCGTGGGCCCCGGCACCTGGACCGGCTGGAAGGGCCAGCTCCTGCGGACCCTCTATTACGAGACCGAGATGGTGCTCGGCGGTGGCGCGGTGGACATCGCCCGTTCGGAGCGGGTCCATCTCGCCCAGGAGCAGCTGCGGTCCGAGTTGCCCGACTGGTCCGATGCGGAATTCGAGGCCTATGCGGCCCGCCATCCGCCGGCCTACTGGCTGAAGACGGACGAGACCCGGCGCGCGAAGCAGGCCCGTTTCGTGCGCACGACCGAGGCGGCCGGGCAGACCGTCGCAACGGCCTACGAGACCGACCGGTTCCGGGGCGTCACCGAGCTCACCATCCTGTCGCCGGACCATCCGCGCCTGCTCGCCATCATCACCGGCGCCTGCGCGGCGGCGGGCGGCAACATCGTGGACGCGCAGATCTTCACCACCACGGACGGCATGGCCCTCGACACCATCGTGCTCTCCCGCGCCTTCGACCGGGACGAGGACGAGCTGCGCCGGGCCGAGCGCGTCGCGAAGGCCATCGAGAAGGCGCTGAAGGGCGAGGTGAAGATCGCCGATCTGGTGGACACCAAGCGGCCCTCGAAACCGGCCTCGCGAGCCTTCCATGTGCCGCCCGAGGTCACGATCGACAATTCCCTGTCGAGCCGCCAGACCGTGATCGAGGTCTCCGGGCTCGACAGGCCGGGCCTGCTCTATGACCTGACCACGGCCCTCAGCAAGCTCAACCTGAACATCGCCTCGGCCCACATCGTCACCTTCGGCGAGAAGGCCGTGGACGTGTTCTATGTCACGGACCTGACGGGCACGAAGGTGACCCATGCAGGCCGGCAGGCCACCATCCGGCGGACCCTCCTGGAGGTGTTCAAGACCGACGAAACCGAGGCCCTTCAGCGGCGCAGCGCTTGATTTGTGGCGTCGGGGACCTGATATGTGCCCCGAACCTTTCACAATCTCAGTTGATCGATCATGAAGCCGAACGACACGGAAAACCAGAACACGACCCCGCAGGCCGATGCCGCCCCGCAAGCCGCAAACGACGCGGCGAACGAGGCCGCGCCCACGCCCGAGGCCGATCCGATTGCCGTTCTCGAGGCGGAAAAGGCGGATCTCAAGGACAAGCTCCTGCGCCTCATGGCCGATATGGAGAACCTGCGCCGCCGCACCGAGCGCGAAGTGGCCGATGCCCGCACCTACGCGGTGGCGAACTTCGCCCGCGACATGCTGAACGTGGCCGACAACATCCGCCGCGCCATCGAGAGCGTGCCGGAGGAGGCCCGCGCCGCCGCCGAGGGCGCCTTCAAGGCCCTGGTCGAGGGCATCGAGCTGACCGAGCGCGACCTTCTCAAGACCCTCGAGCGGCATGGGGTGAAAAAGCTCGAGCCGCAGGGCCAGAAGTTCGACCCCAACGTGCATCAGGCCATGTTCGAGGTCCCCAACGCGGAGGTGCCGAGCGGCACGGTCGTCCAGGTGGTCCAGTCCGGCTACGTCATCGGCGACCGCGTCCTGCGCCCGGCCCTGGTCGGCGTCGCCAAGGGCGGCCCCAAGGCCCCGGCCAACGGCGCCGAAGCCGCGGACAATCCCTCCGCCGCCTCGTAAGGCAACCTTTTCCGCGTGGTCGGGTGGGCCCCTAGAGCCTTTTTCGGCGAAGGGGATCCGGTTCGCCACCAAAAAATGCGGCGCAGCAAAGAAGAGAGCTGCTTCCACCTGAGTGGAAGCAGCTCTAGGCCTTTCGCCTGACCATGCCCGCAGGCCGAGCGGCCCGGGGCCTCCTTAAGAGCAGGCCTCAGGGATTCATGTCGATGCTGTCGACGATGCTGCGGAAGCGCGGCAGGTTCTGGTCGCGCTGCTCGACCCGCGTGAGGCCGACCATGCGCACGTAGCGATCCGGCTCGAACCGGATGGTCTGCATCACGACGACCGGCTGGCCCGACGCCGCCTCCGTCGCCTTCGCGACGATCTCATGCCAGTCCTGGCCCTTGAAGCGGAAGGATTCCGCGCGCTCGATCCGGACATCCTTGAGGATCTGGTTGGAATTCAGGGCCAGCTTGGCGAATTGCTCGCGCCGCTCCCCGGGCGGAGGCGGGGGCGTGAGGGAGACGGCCAGGATGAGCATCGGCTGCTCCACCGCCGTGATCGTGTCCTTGGAGCCATCGGTGAACAGGACGGAATTGCCGGACAGGACCCTCACCGGGCGAAAGCCGGCCTTGTCGCCGATGCGGAAGGGCAGGGCCGAGACCTGCTCGTCCATCGAGACCGGACCGCGCAGGGCGACGCTCTTCAGGGCCTCGCGCATCTGGGCCTCGCTGTAGCCGTCCGGCCCGCCCTGGACCTGGGCGACCAGAAGGGCCGTCATGTCCGAATCCCTGACCGCCAGAACCCATTTGCGGCCCGAGACCGGGCCCGCCATGGTGCCGGCGACCAGGATGCCGGTCCTGGCGCCGAGCTTGAGGTCCTCGCGGGAGGTCACGCTGAGACCCTGGCGCTTCAGAGCCTCCTTCGTGAGCCCAGAAATCAGTTGCGAATAGGCCTCGGCCGGCATTTCGACGAAGCTGATCGTGGCGGCCTTTTCCTCGTTCTCGAAGCCGCTGAACCGCCGCGAGGGCATCATGTCCTGCGGGGGAACGATGCCGATCCGCGAGGCCGGCGGGAAGACGGGGTCGGCCGCCATGGCGGCCTGAAGAGACAGGATGAATCCGAGCGCCGCAGCCGCAAAACCTCTCATGAGTGCCCTCCAGGATGGTCCTTTATCTAGGCTTAAAGCGGCTTCTCCACCTTGCGCAAGGTCAGATTGAGCCGCCCCCCCTGCGGCAGCAGGTCCGAGGTTCCGGGCATCACCCGGTCGATGCCGTGATGGATCAGCCGCGCCGGGCCTCCGAACACGATGGCATCGCCGGAGCGCAGCCTGACCGAGCGGGTCGGGTCCTGGCGCGCGAGGCCGCCATAGCGGAACAGGGCCGTGTCGCCGAGGGAGAGGGACACGACGGGGGCGTCGAACTCCTCCTCGTCCTTGTCCTGGTGCATCCCCATGCGGGCCTTCGGCTCGTAGAAATTGATGAGGCAGGCATCGGGCGGGTGCGGATAATGGCTCAGCTCCTCCCAGGCCCGAAGGATCTGCTCCGGCATTCCGGGCCAGGGCGCGCCCGTCTCGGGATGGGTGGGCTGGTAGCGATATCCTCTCTCGTCGGATACCCAGCCTAGCCGCCCACAATTGGTCATGCGCACGGAAAAAGGCTTGCCGGTGCGCGGCATGCGCGGCGTGAAGAGGGGCGCGGCCTGGGCGATCTCGCGAATGGACCGGAGCAGCTGCTCCTGCGCGGGTCGGTCGAGATAGTCGGGGTAGTAGGTCAGGCCGGGGGCGAGGGTGATGGGAGGCATGGGATCCGTACCGTTGCGCCTGTCCGTGGATTCCCTTCCCCTCCGCTGACGCTCCGGCCGGGAATGACACTGAGGATACGCATCCTGTCATCCCCGGCGCGCGGAGCGCGGGAAGGGGATCCAAAGAAGCGTCGCGCTTGTCCTGGATTCCCTTCCCCTGCGATGGCTTCGCCATCTCCGGCCGGGAATGACAGGGGGGAACCGCATCCATGTCATCCCCGGCGGCCGAAGGCCGGGAAGGGGATCCAGAGTGCAGCGCGCCCTCCCGGGAATGACATGAGGGTCCGATCACGACCGAAGAAAAGCGCCTCCCTTCAGCGTGACGAGACGGGATTCGCTCTAGCCTTCCAGCACCTTCTTGTCGGCCACGGTGGTGTCCGCGTTCAGGCGGTAGACCAGTGGGATGCCGGTGGCGAGTTCGAGGCTCGGGATCGTCTTGGCGGTCAGGCCGTCGAGCACCATGACCAGGGCCCGCAGGGAATTGCCGTGCGCCGCCACGAGGACGCGCTCGCCGCGCATGACCCGCGGCAGGATCTCGCGGATGTAGTAGGGCAGCACGCGGGCGACCGTGTCCTTCAGGCTCTCGCCGCCGGGAGGCGGAACGTCGTAGGAGCGGCGCCACACATGGACCTGCTCCTCGCCCCAGCGGGCGCGGGCGTCGTCCTTGTTCAGCCCCGAGAGGTCGCCGTAGTCGCGTTCGTTCAGCGCCTGATCCTTGATCGTCTCGAGATCCGGCTGGCCGATCTCCTCCAGGATCAGCTTGCAGGTGCGCTGCGCGCGGGAGAGGTCCGACGTGAAGGCGATGTCGAACTGGATGCCCATCTCCTTCAGGCGGCGGCCTGCGGTGCGCGCCTCCTCGATGCCGAGCTCCGTGAGGCCCGGATCCTTCCAGCCGGTGAACAGGTTCTTGAGGTTCCATTCGCTCTGGCCGTGGCGGGCAAGCACAAGCAGGCGGTCCATGTCGCAGGGTCTCCAGTGAAGGGTCGTGAGGGACGTTGTCTTAATCGTTGAGGCCTAGCACATCGGCCATCGTGTAGTAGCCGGGCTTTTTGTCGAAGGCCCACAGGGCGGCCCTGACGGCGCCGCGCGCGAAAATGCTCCGGTCCTCGGCGCGATGCGACAATTCCAGGCGCTCACCCTGACCGGCGAAGATCACGGTGTGGTCGCCGACGACGGAGCCGCCGCGAAGGGTCGCGAACCCGATATCGCCGGGCCTGCGCGCGCCCGTATGCCCGTCACGGCTGCGCACCGAGCGCTCCTTGAGGGACACCTTGCGTCCCTCCGCCGCCGCGTCGCCGAGGAGCAGCGCCGTGCCGGAGGGCGCATCCACCTTCATGCGGTGGTGCATCTCGAGAATCTCGATATCGAAATCCTCGCCGAGCGTCGCGGCGACCTTGCGCACGAGGCCGGCGAGCAGGTTCACGCCGAGGGACATGTTGCCGGACTGGACGATGCGCGCATGCCGCGCGGCCGCCTCCAGCTTGGGAAAATCGGCGTCGCCCAGGCCGGTCGTGCCGATCACATGGACGATGCGGGCCTGGGCGGCGAGCGCCGCGAAGGCGGTGGTGGCAGCGGGAGCCGTGAAATCGAGCACGCCGTCGGCCTGAGCGAAGACCGGGAGGGGATCGTCCGTCACCTCGACGTCGAGAAGTCCGGCTCCGGCCAGAAGCCCCGCATCCTGGCCGAGGACAGGGGACCCCTCGCGCTCGATGGCGCCCGCGAGGGTGCAGCCCTCCGTCTCGGCCACGGTTTTGATGAGCATGCGCCCCATGCGTCCGGCTGCGCCCACCACGACGAGTCGCATTTCGCTCATGCCCGCTCTCCTGTTGTTCCGGGGCAGCATATAGCGGCCCGCAGCCCGGCTGAGAAGCGTCGAGGGGCCATCCCTTTGTCATTCCCGGCCGGAGGTGACGCCGTCACCGCAGGGGAGGGGAATCCACCCGCAGGCACGCCGCTTCCATGGATCCCCTTCCCGGTCCTTCGGACCGCCGGGGATGACAGGGTGCGCTAACGACAACCTTGTCATTCCCGGCCGGAGCGTCAGCGGAGGGGAAGGGAATCCACTCGCGGACACAACGCTTCCGTGGATCCCTTCCGGCCTTCAGGTCACAGGGGCGGGTCAGCCCGGCTGCGGTCCCTCGTAGCCCTGGATGATGATGATATCGGCGACCGCGTGGCCGTCGCGATAGGCCTTGGCGGCCTGGTATTCGGGCGAGTCCCAGCAGGCCAGGGCCGCTTCGTAGCTGGGGAACTCGATCACCACGTTGCGGTCCCGGGCTTCGCCCTCGGCGGTCCTGAACTCGCCGCCGCGCACCAGGAAGCGGGCGCCGAACTTGGAGAAGGCGGCGGCGTTCGCCGTCACGTAGTTCTTGTAGGCGTCGGGGTTCGAGACATCGACGCGGCCGATCCAATATCCCTTGCTCATCACTTAGGCTCCTTCGACCAGAACGAATTCGGCGATGCAGGCGCCCTCGCGCTTGGCTTTGGCGGCCTGGTATTCGGGCGAATGGTAGTAGCGGCGGGCCTGCTCCACCGAGTCGAACTCGATCACCACGTTGCGCGGCCGGGCCTCGCCTTCGAGCGCCTCATGGGTGCCGCCGCGCACGAGCGGGCGGCCGTTGTACTTGCGGATCGCCTCCGTCGCGTCCTTGGCGTATTCCGCGTAAGCCTCGGGGTTCGTGACGGTCACACGGGCGATGACATAGCCTTTGGGCATGAAGGGCTCCTCTGAATGCGATGCCGCAACGAACGCCAGAGAAGCCGCAACGTCAAGCTGTCGCTTCGGCGATTTCCCGCACGATCGCTTCCGCCGCCGCCCGCGGATCCGGGGCCTTCACGATGGGGCGGGCGACCACGAGGTGATTGGCGCCGAGGCGGATGCCCTGGGCCGGGGTGACGATGCGCTTCTGGTCGCCGGCCTCGGCGCCGGCCGGGCGGATGCCCGGCGTCACGATGAGGCGGTCGGGGCCCAGGATGGCACGGACGCGCTCGGCCTCCGGGGCGGCGCAGACGATGCCGTCGATGCCGATCTCGCGCGCCTGGGCGGCCCGGCGGGCGACGAGCTCCGCCGCCGGCACGGGCGCATAGCCGGCCTCGACGAGGTCGTTGTCGTCGTAGGACGTCAGCACGGTCACGGCCAGGATCTTCAGGGGCGAGCCCGCCTTGCCGGCCATCGCCGCCCGCATGGTCTGCGGATAGGCATGGACCGTCAGGAACGTCACGCCGAGCCGGGAGATCGAGCGCACGCCCTCTTCGACCGTGTTGCCGATGTCGTGAAGCTTGAGGTCGAGAAAGACCTTCTTGCCCTGCTCGATCAGCTCGCGGGCGAACTCGAAGCCGCCCGCATAGGCGAGCTGGTAGCCGATCTTGTAGAAGGTGCCGGCGTCCCCGATGCGCGCGACGGTGGCGCGCGCCTCCGCGACGGACGGGACGTCGAGGCCGATGATGAGCTTGTCGCGAATGTCCCTCGGCGGCAGGGGCATGGCAGTGCTCATGGAATCATGACCTTGTTGTAGACCCACACGCGGGCCGGGGGCAGGTTGCGCCAGATGCGGTTCGAGGCGCGGGTCCTGTAGCCTTGCGAGCGGGCCGGGATGGGCGGCACCACCGCGTAGGTGAACTGGATGAAGGGCGCGCCCGGCTGCATCAGCGCCTGCGCGGCCTCCAGGAGCTCCAGGCGCTGATCCATGGGCTTGGTGAACAGGGGAAGGCTCGACACGGTGGCGGCCGCCGGCTCGCTGAGGACGCCGGAGAGCGTTTCCTTCAGGTCGTAGGCGTCGCCCTGGATGATCGTCGCCTTCGGGAAGCGGCGCTTCAGGAGCTGGCAGAATTCGGGATTGTACTCCACGAGGATCAGCCGGTCCTGGGCCACGCCGCGCCGGATCAGGGCGTCGGTGACGGGTCCCGTGCCGGGGCCGAGCTCGACGACGGGCCCCGGGATCCGGGGATCCACATAGGACGCCATGGTGCGGGCCAGGATCTTGCCGGAGGGGGTGACCGCCCCCATGACGAGCGGCCGCTCCAGCCACGACCGGAGGAAGCGGGCCTCGTCCTCGAAGCGGTCCTTCTTGAGAGGGAATTTCCGGGCGGATGGCCGTTGGGACGACTGAAGCACTGACGAAACCCCTCGATCGGACGGATCACTTGGGCTTTGAGAACTCTCAAGCACCGGACCCGAAAGTGGAGGCCGCCTCCGGGGTCGACCGATGCTTCTCACTTAATTGGCGCGTCGTCTAGAGCGAAGCGGAGGTCCGCGTGAGCGAAAAACCGGGTCCGCTGCTCCGGGCGATACGCCAAGAAAACGACCGTCAAGTTAAGAGGATCCGCTCAGACCGTCCAGGAATTCCCGAAAGCGGGAGAAAAATCCGGAACTTTCGGGGTGATTTTCCTTGGAGCATTCCCGGTCGAACTCCATCAGGAGTTCGCGCTGGCGCTTGGTGAGCTTCTGCGGGGTTTCCACAACGACTTGGATGTAGAGGTCGCCCACGTCGCGCGAGCGCAGCACCGGCATGCCCTTGCCCTTGAGGCGGAACTGCTTGCCGGACTGGGTTCCCTCGGGAACCTTCACCAGGGCTTCCGAGCCGCCGAGCGTCGGCACGTTGAACTCGCCGCCGAGCGCCGCCGTCACCATGGAGATCGGCACGCGACAGAACAGGTCCGCGCCGTCGCGCTGGTAGAAGGGGTGAGGCTTCAGGGACAGGAAGATGTAGAGGTCGCCCGGAGGCCCGCCGCGCAGGCCGGCCTCGCCTTCGCCCGCGAGGCGGATGCGCGTGCCGTCCTCGACGCCCGACGGGATGTTGACCGAGAGCGTGCGCTCGCGGGTGACGCGGCCCGCGCCGCCGCAGGACGTGCAGGGGTCGTCGATGGTCTCGCCGCGCCCGTGGCAGTTGGGGCAGGTGCGCTCGATGGAGAAGAAGCCCTGGGTCGCCCGCACCCGGCCCGCGCCGCCGCAGGTGGGGCAGGTCTTGGGCTTCGAGCCCGGCTTCGCGCCGGACCCCGAGCAGGCCTCGCAGGTGATGGAGGTCGGGATCTTGAGCTCGGCGGTCTTGCCGTGGAAGGCCTCGTCGAGGGTGATTTCGAGATTGTAGCGCAGGTCCGCGCCGCGCTCGCGCCCGCCGGCTCCCCGGCCGCCGCGCCCGCGCCCGGTCTCGCCGAAGAAATTCTCGAAGATGTCCGACATGAAGTCGGAGAAGTCGTTGCCGAAGCCCGGCCCGCCTCCGCCGCCATTGGCGAAGGCCGCATGGCCGTAGCGGTCGTAGGCCGCCCGCTTCTGCCCGTCGGAGAGGGTCTGGTACGCCTCGTTGATTTCCTTGAACTTGACCTCGGCCTCGTGGTCGCCCGGGTTCCGGTCCGGGTGATACTGCATCGCGAGCTTGCGGAAGGCGGATTTCATCTCCGCTTCGGTGGCGCTCCGCGAGACGCCGAGGACCTCGTAGTAATCGCGTTTGGACATGTTACGCGCCCCTTGGAGCCGTCACGCGCTCCATCGCTTTGCCGATCCGCCTCGTTCGCGGCCGATGCTCGCGCGGGCACGGGGCTCCTGTGCGCTTCGCCAGGGCATCGCGGGGTTCGGTCGGACGTCTGATCATTATTCTTGTCTCAAGCCTTGTGGCCCATCTCATGAAAACGGCACCCGGCCATGAAATACCGGGTGCCGAATTCTTCAAAGGGCGTTCATCGCGGTCAGGCGCGCTTTTTCTTGTCGCCCTCGTCGACTTCCTGGAAGTCGGCGTCGATGACGTCGTCCTTCTTGGCCTCTTCGCCGGCTTCCTGCGGCTCGCCGCCTTCGCCGGCGTTCTGCTGGGCCTGGTACATGGCCTCGCCGAGCTTCATGGACGCCTGCATCAGGTCCGTGGTGCGGGCCTTGATGACCTCGGCGTCGTCGCCGGCAAGCGCCTGCTTGAGCGCGTCGATGGCGGTCTCGATGCCCTGCCTGTCGGACTCGGAGACCTTGTCGCCGTACTCCTTCAGCGACTTCTCGGTCGCGTGGACCAGGCTCTCGCCCTGGTTCTTGGCCTCGACCGTCTCGCGGCGCTTCTTGTCCTCGGCGGCGTGAGCCTCCGCGTCCTTCACCATCTTCTCGATGTCGGCCTCGGAGAGACCGCCGGACGCCTGGATGCGGATCTGCTGCTCCTTGTTGGTGGCCTTGTCCTTCGCCGTGACGTTCACGATGCCGTTCGCGTCGATGTCGAAGGTCACCTCGATCTGCGGCACGCCGCGCGGAGCCGGCGGAATGCCCATCAGGTCGAACTGGCCGAGCAGCTTGTTGTCCGCCGCCATCTCGCGCTCGCCCTGGAAGACGCGGATCGTCACCGCGTTCTGGTTGTCTTCCGCGGTCGAGAACACCTGGCTCTTCTTCGTCGGGATCGTCGTGTTGCGGTCGATCAGACGGGTGAACACGCCGCCGAGCGTCTCGATGCCGAGGGAGAGCGGGGTCACGTCGAGGAGCAGGACGTCCTTCACGTCGCCCTGGAGCACGCCCGCCTGGACGGCCGCGCCGATGGCCACGACCTCGTCCGGGTTGACGCCCTTGTGGGGCTCCTTGCCGAAGAAGTTCTTCACCACTTCCTGGATCTTCGGCATGCGGGTCATGCCGCCGACCAGAACCACCTCGTCGATTTCACCGGCCGAGATGCCGGCATCCTTGAGGGCCTTGCGGCAGGGCTCGATGGTCTTCTGCACCAGATCGTCGACGAGCTGCTCGAACTTGGCGCGCGAGAGCTTCAGGGCGAGGTGCTTCGGACCGGAGGCGTCCGCCGTGATGTAGGGCAGGTTGATCTCGGTCTGGCTCGCGGAGGAGAGCTCGATCTTCGCCTTCTCGGCGGCCTCCTTGAGGCGCTGCAGGGCGAGCTTGTCCTTCGTCAGGTCGATGCCCTGCTCCTTCTTGAACTCGGCCGCGAGGTACTCGACGAGGCGCATGTCGAAGTCTTCGCCGCCCAGGAACGTGTCGCCGTTCGTGGACTTCACCTCGAACACGCCGTCGCCGATCTCGAGGATCGACACGTCGAAGGTGCCGCCGCCGAGGTCATAGACCGCGATCGTGCCGTGCTGCTTCTTGTCGAGGCCGTAGGCCAGGGCCGCAGCGGTCGGCTCGTTGATGATGCGGAGAACTTCGAGGCCGGCGATCTTGCCCGCGTCCTTCGTGGCCTGGCGCTGGGCGTCGTTGAAGTAGGCCGGAACCGTGATGACGGCCTGCGTCACCGGCTGGCCGAGATAGGCCTCCGCGGTTTCCTTCATCTTCTGCAGGGTGAAGGCGGAGATCTGCGACGGCGAATACTGCTTGCCGTCGGCCTCGACCCAGGCGTCGCCGTTCTGGCCCTTGATGATGTGATACGGAACGAGGCCCATGTCCTTCTGGGTCATGGGGTCGTTGAAGGTGCGCCCGATCAGGCGCTTGATGGCGAAGAAGGTGCGCGACGGGTTCGTGACCGCCTGGCGCTTGGCCGGCTGGCCGACGAGACGCTCGCCTTCGTCCGTGAAGGCCACGATGGACGGGGTCGTCCGCGCGCCTTCCGCATTTTCGATAACTTTGGGCGTCGTGCCTTCCATGACGGCGACGCAGGAATTGGTAGTGCCGAGGTCGATACCGATGACCTTACCCATGGCGGGATCCCTCACTTTCAAGCAGACCGCCGAGCCCTGAAAGCAGCCCGGCCCATGGCTTATGTTGAATGACTGAACAGGTTCGCCTCGGGGAAGCGTCCCTGCTGGCGCTGATATAAGAAGGGGTTTGAAGCGCCGCAAGACGATCCTGAAGGTGAGTTGGCTTCATTGCATGAGAGTCGGGCCCTGTTGCAGGGCTGCAATAGGCGTAAGAGCCTGGAACGGCTTGGATTTTTGGGATTCTTTGCCGGTCGCCGCCGGTGCGCATGGGTGGAGCGTGCGTCCGGTGGGACCCGGGCCCGCCTCTCCCGACCGGGAGAGGGGACATGCCGCGCCTGTCATCCCCGGCGGCCGAAGGCCGGGAAGGGGATCCATGGAAGCGCAGCGCGTGCGAGTGGATTCCCTTCCCCTCCGCTGCGCTCCGGCCGGGAATGACAGTGGGGAAGCTCACCATGTCATCCCGGAGACCTCAGGGTCGGGAAGGGGATCCACGTTCAGGCCCAATGCTAGGGATTCCCTTCCCCTTCGCTGCGCTCCGGCCGGGAATGACACTGAGGAATCCCACCGTGTCATCCCCGGCGCGCCGCAGGCGCGGGAAGGGGATCCAGAGCACAGGGCGTGCCGGTCGTTTCCGTCCCGGCCTCTTTCGCTGCGGTCGGGAACGACATCTCCCCCGCCATTCCGGGCCTGCCTCCATTCGCGCTTTGCCCGGACGCGGATAAGAACTTGATCCTATGCCGCAAGCATCTCAGGCGCCATCGCTGCCGCCCAAGCCCCGTCCCGCTTCCCAGCCCAGAATCGCCTGCTTGCGGGTGAGCCCCCAATGGTAGCCGGTGAGCGCGCCGGAGCGGCCGAGGACCCGGTGGCAGGGGACCACGAAGGAGACCGGGTTCTTGCCGACCGCCGCGCCGACTGCCCGGCAGGCGGAGGGCTTGCCGATATGGCGGGCGATGTCGGAATAGGTGGTGGCGCGGTCGCGGGGGATCCGCAGCAGGGTCCGCCAGACCCGGACCTCGAAATCGGTGCCGATCAGGACCACCCGCAGGGGCTGTTCCGCCTGCCAGCGGGAGGGGTCGAAGATCCGCCGGGCCAGCGGCGCGGTGGCGGCCGCATCCTCCACGTACTCGGCTTTCGGCCAGCGCCGGGTCATGTCGGCGAGCGCGGCCTCCCGGTCGCCGTCGTCCACGAAGCCGAGGCCCGCGAGCCCCCGCTCGGTTGCGACCAGGATCGCCTCGCCGAAGGGGGAGGGGTGAAAGCCGAAGCGCATGGTGAGGCCCGCGCCGCCCGCCTTGTAGTCGCCGGGCGTCATGGCTTCGTGGGTGACGAAGAGGTCGTGCAGCCGGGCCGGGCCCGAGAGACCGAGCTCGTAGGTCGCGTCCAGCACGCTGGCGGAATCGGCCAGCAGCGCCTTGGCGTTGTCGAGCGTGATCGCCTGCAGGAAGGCCTTGGGCGACAGCCCAGCCCAACGCCGGAAGAGGTGGTGCACATGGGTCGTGGACAGACCCACATGATCCGCGATGGCCTCGAGCGAGGGCTGCTCGCGCCAGCGTTCGGAGATGAACGCGATGATGCGGCGGACCCGCTCGTAATCCGAATGGGGCTCGTCCGGCAGGGCGATGCTGCCGGGCTCAAGAGTGATGTCGCGCAGGGTGTCGAGCATGGGTGCATTCCTTGATTGACCCTCACTCTACCGGCCAGGAGGTGAGGGCGACACCCGATTTCTGCGGTATCGTGGGGGCTTGGAAAACTCAAGGGAATCAAGAGATGGCGAGCTGCAACTCGCAACCGCATTTCATCGCTGGTCCTGACCGGTGACTTCGAACTTGAGAAGCGCCGCGCCTCGATCGGATGGCCGGACAAGTCCGGCCATGACCTCGCGATGCAGCGCCCCCCATCCTGACCCTTCCCATACGGGAGAGGGAAATCGGCATCGTACTCCGTCATCCCCGGCGACCCGCAGGGTCGGGAAGGGGTTCCATGGCGTTGCGCGGGATCGTGGATTCCCTTCCCCTCCGCTTCGCTCCGGCCGGGAATGACAAGGGAGAACCGTTCCGTGTCATCCCCGGCGCGCGGAGCGCGGGAAGGGGATCCATGGTCAGGCTCGACGCTCTGGATCCCCTTCCCCTTCACTACGCTCCGGCCGGGGATGACAACAGGGGAAAGACACGCCCTCATGGCAGCTCCTCTCCCGTGCGGGGGAAGAGCTGTGCGTTCTGCCGGGGCAGGCGAAGCTCCTTTCCGCAGCGGAACGGCCGGAGCGCAGACCGCAATGATGAGGAAATTGTTCCCTGTTTGTTCTTGACAATAGTCCTAGCCTTGGCTATATCCCTGCGCATCCGCAGCCCGAGGGACGCGCCCGAGGCGTCGGTCGTGGCGGCGGAGGCAGATCCGGCGGCGCTGGTCTCGCAAACCGGCGGCCGCAGGGAGGACGAGCGCAGGCGCGTGGCGGACGAACCTGATCGGGCAGGCTCCGCCGGCGGCCTGTCAGCCTCGCCGGTGCCGGCGTCATCGCCGGGGCCGCGCGACGAAGCGCCGTAAAGCATCTCTGAGGGTTCGTCCCTGATGGTGCCGGAGCGCGAGGCCGAAATCCCGTCACGATCTGCGCGCGGGATGCGTTTGGCTTCCCGTCCGGGCGGGTTTCCCGTTCCCGAACCCCTTCGCGCGCTCCGCCAGGATCACGCGAAGCCGAAGGCGTCCCGCGCTTCCCTCCTTCAGAAGAGCGTGGCCAGCACGAAGTCCGCAGCCGTCCCGCGCCTTCGGCGCCGGGAGCCGAAAAAACGCGCGTCGCGCATCCCAGGAAGGATTATGATGCATGAGACAAGGCTCATTCCACCTTGACCTCGGGCGCGCGATCCACCATGAGGGTTTGCAAGGTTTTCCCCAACCCTGGCCTTGCGCCGGGGTTTTTTCATGTGAGGCTTGAGAACGATGGCGAACGTGGTTGTCGTGGGCGCCCAGTGGGGCGACGAAGGCAAGGGCAAGATCGTCGACTGGCTGTCCGAACAGGCGGACGTGGTCGTGCGGTTCCAGGGCGGGCACAATGCGGGCCATACCCTCGTCATCGGCGGCAACGTCTACAAGCTGTCGCTCCTGCCCTCCGGCGTCGTACGCCCGGGCAAGCTGTCGGTGATCGGCAACGGCGTCGTGCTGGATCCCCACGCGCTTGCGGCGGAGGTGGAGCGCCTCGGCGAGCAGGGCGTCAAGATCTCCCGCGAGAACCTGCGCGTCGCCGAGAACGCGACTCTGATCCTCTCCATCCATCGCGAGCTCGACGCCCTGCGCGAGAGCGGCAGCGCCGGAACGAAGATCGGCACCACCAAGCGCGGCATCGGCCCGGCTTACGAGGACAAGGTCGGCCGCCGCGCCATCCGCCTCATGGATCTCGCCGATCTCGGCTCCCTGCCGGACAAGATCGAACGGCTTCTGACCCACCACAACGCCCTCCGGCGCGGCTTCGGCCTCGGCGAGTTCGACCCGAAGGCGATCTACGAGGAGCTGGCTTCGGTCGCCCCGAAGGTCCTGCCCTACATGGACGCCGTGTGGCGCCTGCTCGACGAGGAGCGCCGGGCCGGCCGCCGCATCCTGTTCGAGGGCGCGCAGGGCGCCCTGCTGGACGTCGACCACGGCACCTATCCTTTCGTCACCTCCTCCAACACGGTGGCCGGCCAGGCCGCGACCGGCTCGGGCCTCGGACCCGGCGGCGTGGGCTACGTGCTCGGCATCGCCAAGGCCTACACGACCCGCGTGGGCGAGGGGCCGTTCCCGACCGAGCTCTTCGACGAGACGGGCGAGCTGATCGGACAGAAGGGCAAGGAGTTCGGCGTGGTGACGGGCCGCAAGCGCCGCTGCGGCTGGTTCGACGCCACCCTGGTGCGCCAGACGGTGCGGACCTCCGGGATCGATGGCATCGCGCTCACCAAGCTCGACATCCTCGACGGCTTCGAGACCATCAAGATCGGCGTCGGCTACCGGCTCGACGGCGAGACCATCGACTACTTCCCGGCGAGCCAGGGAGCGCAGGCGAGGGTCGAGCCGATCTACGAGGAATTCGAGGGCTGGAGCGGCTCCACCGCGGGCGCCCGCTCCTGGGCCGATCTGCCGGCCCAGGCGGTCAAGTATGTCCGCCGCATCGAGGAACTGATCGGCGCGCCGGTCGCCGTTCTCTCGACCTCGCCGGAGCGTGACGACACAATCCTGATGAAGAACCCGTTTGAGGGTTGACGGCGAAGCCCCGAAGGGTCATTCCGAAGGGAAATGGCAGATTATTACCCACTCATCGCACGAGCCGTCGAAGGTCTGACCGATCAGACCCCGCAGGCGCGGCACGCCGTCTACGAGCGTGCCCGCACGGCTCTCGTCGCCCAGTTGCGTTCCCTCAATCCGCCTCTGTCGGAAGCGCATATCCGGCAGGAAATCCTGTCCCTCGACGATGCCATCACGCGGGTGGAGGCCGAGCATGCGCCGGAGCCGGCCGGGCTCGACCTCGAGGTCTTTTCCGACATGCTGGGCGCAGGGCAGAGGCCCGACGCCCCTGCCGATCTGCCGCGCCAGGCCGGGGCGGGCCTCGGCCTGCGGGCGCCGTCCCATCAGGCCGATGCGTATGGCGGCGCCGAGCCGGCCGAGGACGCCTACGCCGATGCCGCGACGGCCCGGCCCAAGGTCGAGAGCCGCCCGCATCCCGCCATGCAGAACGAGCGGCGGACCCGGACCATCATTCTCGGCTCGGTGCTCGCGGTCGTGATCCTGGGCATTGCGGTTCTGGCCTGGTGGCAGAGCCGGTCTGCGCCGCCGATCCCGCAGGAGCCGGTGGCCGAGGCGAGCCAGCCGGCGAAGCCCGAATCCGCCAAGATCAACGAGCGGGTCGGCGGGCAGGCGCCGCCGGCGAACGCGGCGGCCCCCGCGGCCCGTCAGGAGGTCGGCGCCGTCCAGCGCGCCGTCTTCTACGAGGAGGATCCGGCCAATCCCGCGACGCCCAAGGCCCAGGTCGGGCGCGTGGTCTGGCGCCTCGAGGACGTGAACCCGGGCCAGGGGCAGCCCCTCGAGAAGGCCGTGACGGCCAATGTCGAGGTTCCCGACGCGGGCGTGACGATGAAGATGGTGCTGCGGCGCAATCTCGACACGACGCTTCCCGCCTCACACACGGTCGAGCTCACCTTCACGACCAGGGCCGGCGACAGCGGGCGCGTGATTCGGGATGTCGGGCTCCTGCAGTTCAAGAACGAGGAAGCGGCCCGGGGCACCCCGGTCGCCGGGCTGCCGGTGCCGGTGCGCGAAAACCTGTTCCTGATCGGCCTGTCCAACCTGCAGGGCGACATGGAACGCAACACCGAACTGTTCGTGCGCCGCAACTGGATCGATCTTCCGGTCCGGATGGCCTCGGGCCAGCGCGCCATCCTGAGCTTCGAGAAGGGCGCGTCCGGCGAGCAGGTTCTGAACAGCGCCTTCAGCCAGTGGCAATGAGCCGGGCGCCATCCGTACAATAAAAAAGCCGCGCTTCAGGCGCGGCTTTTTTCATGACGGGGGCGTCGCGATCAGGGTGAGGCCTCGGCCGCCGTTTCGATCTGGGCGAGGTTTTTCTTCACCGCCTCCTGAATCTTCTCGAAGGCCCGCACCTCGATCTGGCGAACGCGCTCGCGCGAGACGCCGAACTCGGTCGAGAGTTCCTCGAGGGTGATCGGATCGTCGGAAAGGCGGCGGGCCTCGAAGATCCGGCGCTCGCGCGGATTGAGGACGGAGAGCGCGCTGCGAAGAGCCTTCAGCCTGTTCTGGCCTTCCTCCTCCTCGACGAGGGTCTGCTCCTGGCTCTGGCCGGTATCGACGAGCCAGTCCTGCCATTCCCCGCCTTCGCCTTCCTCCCGCAGGGGAGCATTGAGCGAAGCGTCGCCGCCGAGGCGGCGGTTCATGTCCACCACGTCCTGCTCGGTCACGCCGAGCTGGGTCGCGATCTGCTTCACCTGGTCGGGATGCAGATCGCCCTCCTCGAGCGCGGAGATGCGGCCCTTGGCCTTGCGCAGGTTGAAGAACAGTTTCTTCTGGTTCGCGGTGGTGCCCATCTTCACGAGGGACCAGGACCGCAGGATGTATTCTTGAATCGCCGCCTTGATCCACCACATGGCATAGGTGGCGAGGCGGAAGCCCTTCTCGGGCTCGAAGCGCTTGACGGCCTGCATCAGGCCGACATTGCCCTCCGAAACCACTTCGCTGATCGGCAGGCCATAGCCGCGGTAGCCCATGGCGATCTTGGCGACCAGACGCAGATGGGACGTCACGAGTTTGTGGGCAGCTTCGCGGTCGCCATGCTCGCGCCAGCGTTTGGCGAGCATGTACTCCTCATGCGGTTCGAGCATGGGGAAGCGACGGATCTCGTCGAGATAGCGCGAAAGGCCCCCTTCATTGGCAAGCACCGGAAGCGCTGTAGCCATATCTTATCCTCCTTTGGCTCCCTCTCTCCATGAGGCAAGCCTGGGGCGGCCCCCTCAATGGCCGACCGCCCTGCTCGTCTATATAAACAGTTCGACCTTGTCCGAATAGAGGCGCCAGGCTTCAAGACGTGGTGAACGCGCTCGAAGCGCAAGGGTGCCAGCGTGGCTTGATTTTGCGACGCATTGACGCTCGTCAGGAGGCGCGCAGGGCCTCGAGCAGCGCGGCCATGTCCGCCGGAAGCGGGCTCTCGAAATGCAGGTGTTCTCCGGTCCTGGGGTGCTCGAAGCCCAGCACGGCCGCGTGGAGCGCCTGCCGGTTCAGGGCCCTCAGGGCCGCCTGCTGCGCCCCGGAGAGCCTGTTCGCCTTCGTCTTGAAGCCGGACCCGTAGACGAGGTCGCCCAGGAGAGGGTGCCCGAGATGCGCCATATGGACCCGGATCTGGTGCGTGCGGCCGGTCTCCAGTTCGCACTGGACGAGGCTCGCCGCGGGAGCGTCGGCAGGCAGATTTTCCAGGACCTCGTAATGCGTGATTGCATAGCGGCCCCGCTCCCCCGACACGACGGCGATCTTTTCCCGGTTGTGCAGGCTGCGGGCCAGCGCCGCCTCCACGGTGCCCCGCCTGCGCTCCGGCACGCCCCAGACCAGCGCCAGATAGACGCGCTCCAGGGGGCCTGTCCGGCCGTGATCGGCGAACTGCTCCGCGAGGCCCTGGTGGGCAAGGTCGTTCTTGGCGATCACCAGGAGGCCCGAGGTGTCCTTGTCGAGGCGATGCACGATGCCGGGCCGCTTCACGCCCCCGATGCCGGACAGGCTCTCGCCGCAATGGGCGATGAGGGCGTTGACGAGCGTACCGGATTCGTGACCCGCCGCCGGATGGACGACGAGACCCGGGGGCTTGTCGATGACGATCACGTCGTCGTCCTCATAGACGATGGCGAGATCCATGGCCTCGCCCGCAGGCTCGGCCGGAACGGGCGGCGGCACCGTGAGGGCGATCCGCGCCCCGCCCGCAACCTTCCGTCCGGGGTCGAGGACAGGTGCTCCGTCGACGGCAACCTGGCCGTCGCGGATGAGGGCCTGCAGGCGGCTTCGCGACAGATCGCCCGCCAGCCGCGTCAGCACCCGGTCCAACCGCTCGTGCGCCGTCCCGTCTTCCAGAATCCATTCCTGTCGTGTCGTGTCGCTCACAGCGTCCTCATTCCTGCTGCGCTCTTTTTCGCATTTTTCGACGAAAAGGCTTGAAGCATGTTGGAAGGCTCGTTATACGACCGACCTCAACCTTGCTAGCTCCCTTCGTCTAGCGGTCTAGGACGTCGCCCTCTCACGGCGAAAACAGGGGTTCGAGTCCCCTAGGGAGCGCCAAAGGTTCGGCTTCTGAGCCGTCATCCCCCAAATGCAAAAAGAATCTTATTTCAGCAGGATGCGGCTCGCGTCCGGCCGGATGAATCGTGCGTCCGGCGCAGCGACAGCGGTGAATCGTCTCGCGAAGCGCATTCGGTTCGCCCGGCTTGCGGACCGGGCGCCACGCTCAAGGGTTCGACCCCACGGTGTCGCGACGTCCTCTCCGGAGAGGGTGCGATTCATCCTGTCGAGCGATGCGGTTCCGGCACTCTTCCGATCGCGTTGGCGGGGGGCGCGATAACGTGATTATCTGAAGGGGCCATGCTCACAATCGGTATTGGCCGGTCCATGCCCGGGTCGTCCGGTACCACCTGAGGAGCAGGTTCGCGCCACATGTCCGGACGGATTGCAGGGATGACGAGACCCGGTCCCGCTGCGGAGAAGATGCTGGCTGAGGCGGTGCCGGGCGATCTGCCCGACCGGTTCTGGTCGCTCTCGGCCAAAGAGGGCTTTGGCCGTCTTCGAACCGGGGACGAGGGATTGTCCGCCCGGGAAGCCGCCCGGCGTCTGGAGGAAACCGGGCGCAACGTCGCGGTGGAGCCGATGCGCCGCCGGCTTCTGGCCAAGATCGGCAGGCGTCTCATCGAACCGCTCATCGTCATCCTGATCTTCGCCGCCCTGATTTCCGGAGCCACGGGGGACTGGGCGAGCTTCGGCATCATCCTGGCGATCCTCAGCGTCTCCATCGCTCTCGACGTCACCCAGGAGCATCGCGCCGAAGCAGCCGTGGAGGCCCTCAAGCGCTCCGTGGCGGTCCGCGCGCAGGTGAGGCGCGACGGCACGCCGGTCAGTCTCCCGGTCGACGAGATCGTGCCCGGCGACATCGTGATGCTGCGGGCCGGCGATCTCGTCCCGGCCGACGGGATCGTGCTCGACAGCCGGGCGGCGCACGCGAACGAATCCCTGCTGACAGGCGAGCCTTTTCCGGTCGAGAAGCGGCCGGGCCCGAGCGAGGCTGCGACGCCCGCCGAAGCCTTCAATGCCCTGTTCGGCGGCACCGCGCTGGTGAGCGGCGAGGCCACCCTGCTGGTGGTCGCAACGGGAACCCGGACCCGGTTCGGCGGGATCGCCGCGGCCCTGCGCTCGGAGGAGCCGCCGACGGCCTTCGAGCGGGGCCTGCACGCCCTCGGAGCGCTGATCCTGCGCATGACCGCCTTCCTGGTGCTGTTCGTCCTCTTGGCCAACCTGATGCTGCATCGGCCCGCTCTCGAATCCTTCCTCTTCGCCGTCGCGCTGGCGGTCGGGCTTACGCCCGAACTGCTGCCCATGATCATGACCGTGACCCTTTCGCGGGGCGCGGTGCGCATGGCGGCCCGGAAGGTCGTGGTGAAGCGGCTCGCGGCCATTCACGACCTCGGCGCGATGGACGTGCTGTGCACCGACAAGACCGGCACCCTGACCGAGGCGAGCATCGCGCTCGTCGGCCATCCGGGCTTCGACGGAGCCGACTCGGAGCATGTGCTCGAACTTGCGGCAGTCAACAGCCGGTTCGAGAGCGGCGTCAGGAGCGCGCTCGACGATGCGATCCTCGCGCATACCAGCGGGAAGTCCCTATCTTCCTGGCGGCGCATCGCGGACGTGCCGTTCGACTTCGAGCGCCGCCGCGTCTCCGTCCTGGCCGAGCGGGACGGCGAGCGCCTCCTGATCGTGAAGGGCGCGCCGGAAGAGATCCTGGCGCGGTCCGACCGGGTGGATCCGGGGACAGGCGCACCTGTCCCGCTCGATGCCGAGAAGCGCGCAAGGCTGACGGCGCTCCTCGATGAAAAGTCCGGGCAGGGTTTCCGGTGCCTGGGCGTCGCATGGCGAAGCCTGCCGGCCGGCCGCGACAGGCCCGCCGTCGAGGACGAACAGGATCTCGTCTTTGCGGGATACTGCGTTTTCGTCGATCCGCCGAAGGCTTCCGCCGCTCAGGCGATCTCCCGCCTGGAACAGGCCGGGGTGAGGATCAAGATCGTGTCGGGCGATGCCGCACCGGTCCTGCGCCATATCGTCGAGACCCTCGGGATCCCGGCGCGCGGCATGCTGACGGGAGCGGAAATCGCCAAGCTCAGCGATGCGGCGCTGGCGGCGCGCGCCACAAAAACCGACCTGTTCGCGCGCGTGTCCCCCGACCAGAAGACGCGGATCGTCCGCGCGCTCCAGGCGCGGGGGCATACGGTCGGGTTCATCGGGGACGGCATCAACGATGCGCCCGCCATCAAGGCGGCCGACGCAGGCGTGTCGGTGGACGGCGCCTCCGACGTCGCCCGCGCGGCGGCCGACATGATCCTGCTGGAGCACGATCTGGAGGTCGTGGCGGACGGCGTGACGGAAGGCCGGCGCACCTATGCCAACATCATGAAATATGTCCGTATGGGAACCTCGTCGAATTTCGGCAACATGCTCTCGATGGCGTTTGCGTCGCTGTTTCTGCCGTTCCTGCCGTTGACCCCAATCCAGGTGCTTCTCAACAACCTGCTCTATGACGTCGGCGAAACGGGCATTCCGTTCGACAACGTGGATCCGCAGGAGACCGCCCGTCCGCATTCCTGGGACATGCACGAGGTGCTGCGTTTCTCGTTGGTCATGGGGCCGCTTTCGTCCGTCTTCGACATCGCGACCTTCCTGCTGCTGCTCCACGGCTTCGCGGCATCGGCGGAGATTTTCCGGACCGCGTGGTTCGTGGAATCGATGGTGACGCAGATCCTGGTCGTGTTCCTGATCCGGACGGCTCTTCCGGCCTGGATCAGCATGCCGAACCGGGCGCTGGTCGCCAGCTCGCTCGCCTCCCTCGCCGTCGCTCTTCTGCTCGCCCTGACATCGTTGGGGCGCGGCCTGGGCTTCGAGCCGCTCCCATGGTCCGTTCTGCTGACGATGGCAGCCCTGGTGGCGGGCTATCTTGTCATGGCGGAGTTGCTCAAGCGCTTCGCCCTGCCGCCGGGCAAGGGAAGATCACGGCGGAGAAGCCACGTTTGAGGTGCCATCGCATCGCACGCAAAGCCGAATCTCACTGTTGCGTGCGAGTTCCCGGCTTATGTTTCAGGCCGCCGGATAGCCGATGGTCTGGGCTACGATCACGCGTTGCTCGGGACGCAGGCCCATGCAGAGCGCGAGCGACTTCCGGTCGACCAGCCCCCGCACCACGGTCGCAAGCCCGGCGGAGGCGCAGAACAGATAGACGTTCTGGGCGATGAAGCCCGTGTCGAGGGCGGAGTAGAACCGCTGCTCGTCCCGGTCCGCCGTTCCCTGCATGCGGGCGAGGTCGGCGACGTAGATCAGATTGAGCGGGGCCGATCCGACGAAATCCTGCATGCCCGTGAGGGCCCGGATGTCGTCGTGCAGAACCCATCGGAGCTGCGAGTGGCGGGGTTCGAAGAGAAAGAGCCCGCGGGCGAGCGCGACGTAGATGTCGATCTCCTGCCAGTTGCGCGCGGAAGGCGCGGTGCGGTGGCCGTCGCGGCGGTTGATGCCGTACGCCGCCCAGAGCAGATCCGACAGAATGAGGGGATCGAGCTGCTGAGGAGCAAACTCGCGGGAGGACTTGCGGGCCGCTAGGGCCTCCATGAGCGGCAATCCACCCGTTCTGGTCGGACGGGGAAGCTCGATGGGTTCTTCGGCAAGGGCCGGTGACGGAGCGGGACTGGCCATAAGAGCATCCTCACCAAGAGATCGAACGATCTCCCCAGAATGTTCAGGCGGCCCCGATCCGCATTGACTTATGTCATCCCTTCGATCCCTCGCCATTCACGGGGAAAGACCCGTATCCGGAACGTTGCTCTCGAGTTCGGCGAGCCAAACCGCCGGGCTCGCATCGGACGGGGCGCGCCAGTCGCCGCGGGGCGACAGGGAGCCGCCGGACGAGATTTTCGGGCCGTTCGGCATTGCCGTGCGCTTGAACTGGCTCGTGAAGAAACGCCCCAGGAAGACCCTGAGCCAGCGCTTGATTTCGAGAAGATCGTAGGCCCGGTGCGAGGCGGACGGGATGTTCGGCGGCCAGGTGCCGGCTCCCGCATCCTTCCAGGCGTGCCAGGAAAGATAGGCGATCTTGGACGGCCGGTAGCCGTAGCGGGTGAGATAATAGAGGTTGAAGTCCTGCAGGGCGTAGGGGCCGATCATCGCTTCCGTCGACTGGATCTGGCCCGAGGCGTCCTGCGGCACGAGTTCCGGGGAGATCTCCGTCGCCAGGATCGCATGAAGGATCCGGGCCGTGGCCTCGTCGACGTCGCCCGATGCGGCGACGAAGCGGATCAGATGCTGGATCAGGGTCTTCGCCACCGAGGCATTGACGTTGTAGTGGGACATCTGATCGCCGACGCCATAGGTGCACCAGCCGAGCCCCAGTTCCGACAGGTCGCCCGTGCCGACCACGATGCCGCGCTGATGATTGGCGAGCCGGAACAGGTAATCGGTCCGCAGGCCCGCCTGGACGTTCTCGAACGTCACGTCGTAGGTGGGTTTTCCTTCGGCGAAGGGGTGCTTCAGGTCCCCCAGCATCTGGCGCGCGGCCGGGCGGATATCGATCTCGGATGCGCTGACGCCAAGGGCCCGCATCAGGGCCCAGGCATTGCCCTTGGTGCCTTCGCTCGTCGCGAAGCCCGGCAGCGTATAGGCGAGGATGTTGGTGCGGGGGAGGCCCAGCTTGTCCATGGCGCGGCAGCAGACGAGAAGGGCCTGGGTCGAGTCGAGGCCGCCCGAGACGCCGATGACCACCTTCTCGGTGCGCGTAGCCTGAAGGCGCTTCGCCAGGCCCTGGACCTGGATGTTGTAGGCTTCGTAGCAATTCTCCGCGAGCTTGGCGGGATCCGACGGCACATAGGGAAACCGCTCGACCGGGCGCCTCAGCGGCAGCGCCTCCTCCGGCGCGTCGATGGCCAGAGAAACGATTCGGAAATCGTCCGGCGTAACCTTCAGCACACGGCCGCAATCCCCGAAGGTGACGCGCCGCATCCGCTCCTGACGCAGGCGACCCAGGTCCACGTCGGCCACGGCCATGGTGGACCCCGGCGGGAAGCGTTCGGTCTCGGCGAGCCGCAGGCCGTCCTCGAAGATGCCGCCGTGGCCGTCCCACGCGAGGTCTGTGGTCGACTCGCCGGGCCCCGCCGCCGAATAGGCGTAGGCCGCGATGCAGCGCATGGACTGGGAGCCGCACAGCAGGCGCCTGTCCTCGGCCTTGCCGATGGTGATGTTGCTGGCCGAGAGGTTGAGAAGAACCTCGGCTCCCGCGAGCGCGGCTTTCGTGCTGGGGGGCTGCGGCACCCACATGTCTTCGCAGATCTCCACATGGAAGGTGAAGGCGCAGCTGCCGGTCGAGCGGAACAGGAGGTCGATCCCGAAGGGGACCAGGGATCCGGCCACGGTGATGAATTGGCCTAGGATTTCGGCTCCGGGGGCGAAGTGCCGGCGTTCGTAGAACTCCCGGTAGTTGGGCAGATAGGCTTTCGGCACGACCCCGAGGATGCGTCCGGCATGAATCACGACTGCGGCGTTATAGAGGCGCCCATCGGAGCGGAGAGGCGCCCCGACCACGAAGGCCGGGAAGAGACCGGCGCTGGCGGTGACGAGCTGGGCGAGCCCCCGTTCGACCGCTTCCAGAAGGGCATCCTGGTGCAGGAGGTCGTCGATGGCATAGGCCGACAGCCCAAGCTCGGGGAACACCATTAGGGCGATGCGCTCCTCATGGCCCTGGCGCAGGAGTTCCAGGGTGCGCTCGACATTGAAGGCCGGATCCGCAACCTCGATCCGCGGGACGCAGGCCGCGATGCGGGTAAAGTCATGGCGATAGGGTGAGAAAAAGGAAGGCATCCCGTATCCGATCAGAACTGGCTCTCGTCGACAGAACACGTCCTGGCCGCGGCTAAGCGGCGGCCAGAACCCTGCCGTGATTGTCACAGGACATCATCAGATTAACGCGGTGAAGCCAAGTCGATATCCGGACCCGATTGGGGGTGGGTTGAACAGGGCGGCCGGGATCCTGGCCGCGGACAAAAAAGAGCGCCCTGGAAGGGCGCTCGGAGTTCCAGTCTCCCGTAGGGGCAAAAAGGAGACCGGGAACACGAATCCTATATCTGCGGGCCTTAGGGGTTCATCCATTCCTCAGGCCGCAAGGGCGACGCGCTGCTGCTGCTTCCTCAGCTCGATCAGGAGCTCCACATAGGGCTCACGCCTTTCGCGATGCCTCTCCAGGAGCCTGTCTCGAACATATTGCTTCACTTCGCGGTTGGAGGCGCTCGCCTCCAGCTTTTCCAATTCGACCTCATGCTGAAAATCGATATTACCGAGCGTATGCAGGACCTCCCTCATGATCGACGTGACCGAGGGCGAGTGCATACGGTGTTGCTGGATCGTCGTGCCGCTTCGGCTGACGTTATGAAATTTCATTAAATTTCCGTTTCCTGTCAGACGCTTGTCACGAAAACTATTTGACGGATCTTTGTCGAAAACGCATGTCGTACGATTACGACGTACAGCTACCTAAAGCGTCTGCGCCCCTGCCGCCGGCAAGCGGATTGTGTCCTGGCAATGCTGGCCAGTGTCTCAGCGCCTGTGCGGAATCATCCCTAGGAACCCACCGAATAGCGACCTGGCCGCCTCGAAGGCTATGTCTGACCCATCATGACCATCTGGCGATGGCCTGAGGTTTAGGGAGAAGCTGCCTGTCGAGCAGCATATCGGAAGGTCCGAGGAACGGCCTGGGAGGTGAGCACGGATGAACTGCCACCTCCCGTTTCGTTTTGAGGGACCGCGACGAAAACAATCCAGATCGACCCCCATGGCGCCCATCTATTTTCTGCATATTCGCGATGGGGCCAAGCTCGAGCCCGACCCGCACGGCATGGAATTTCCCGACATCGATGCTGCCTGCACCGAAGCCAGGCGCGTGGCGCGGGAACTCGTGGAGGAGTTCTCGGAATTCGGGCGCGAGACCGTAATCGAGATTGCCGATGAAGCCGGCCGGACAGTCATGGCCGTTCCGGTATCGGGCTCGTAAAGCCGCGCGGATCATCCATCGGAACCGTTCCCGCCGTGTGGCATGGCCTGCAATCCCGCCATCATGGCAATCTGCACCAGCTCGGGCAGGTTGTGCGCTCCCAGGCGTTCCATGATCCGGGCCCGGTGAGCCTCGACCGTGCGCGGGCTGAGGTCGAGGTCCCGGGCAATCGTCTTGTTCGTACCTCCGGCAATCAGCGCTTCCAGCACCTCCCGCTCACGGCTCGACAGCGCCGCAATGCGGGTCTTTGCAAGTTCCGCCGCCTGATCGCGTTCGGCAATCTCGCGGATTGAAGCGAGGGCGGAGGCAATCGCCTCGAGCAACTGTTCCGAATGATGGTTGGAGTCCAGGAAATCCACCGCGCCGGACTTCATGGCCTGGACCCCGATCGCGACATCGCCATGGGCATCCCCGATGACGATCACGGGCAATCCCACGCGTCGGGCCCTCAGCTCTTTCGGAATCGCCAGCCCCGCAACCTCGGGCGTCCGGATATCGAGGACGACGCAGCCTGGAACGAGCACCGGAGCAACCTCCAGAAAGGCCTGCGCGGAGGAAAAGACTTTCACCTGATATCCGGCTCCCTGGAGCAGTACGGACAGGTTCCGTCGGGCCGTCTGGTCGCCGTCTACGACGTAAACCATGGAGCCGTCATGCTGCGTGATGTCCTGCGCGATTCCAGCGACCCGAACCACGGTCCCGCCCTCATCGCAAATCGGGAAGCCCGTGTTCTGGATCCAGCGTACGGTCCCGTCTCCTCGCATGATTCTGTACTCACGCACCACGACTTCGCGCTGCTGCTGGACGCGCCTGAGCGCGGCGATGACCGCCTCCCGGTCGTCGGGATGGATAGTCTTCGTCCAATCGGCGAAGTCTCGGGGACCGGAGTTCGGAGTCTCTCCCCAGACCTGCTGGAAGGAAGGGCTCAGGAACTCCAGCTGCATGGTTTTGACGTCGAGCGTCCAGAGGACGCTTGCGGAGTGTTCGGCGAATTGCCGGAAACGCCCTTCGCTTTCCTTCAGGGCCGCTTCCGCCCGGGCCCGCCCCACGGATTCCCAGGTGCGCTCGGTCACCTCCTGCGCGAGGGCCGCCTCGCCATCCTGCCATTGCCGCGGCGTCGCCTGATGAACGTAAAGCGAGGCAACCAACATGCCGTCCTTGATGAGCGGAACGACGATGGTCGCGCGCTTGCCGGCAGCGATATAGGCTGCCGCGATATCCTCCTTGGCCGTGCGAGGATCCAGCGAAGCATCGTCGATGCGGATGATATGGCCCGCCTTCAACTCCGCAATGATCTGTGGGCCGAAATCAGCCAAGCGGTAACGGCCCTCGAATTTCGGTGTGGCTTCGTCGGACCAGTCGCATTGCACCGACAGGAGTTCGCCTGTCTCATCGATCTCGGCATAGCCGACCCGGCCCGCATTGAGATGCCGGCCGAGCATTTCCGCGGCTGCGACCATGATGTCGTGCGGATCGGACAGCAGCCGCAGGCGGTTGCCGAGCGCAACGAGAAAATGGAGCCTCCGCTCGGTGAGAATCCGTTCGGTGGTCTCCTGCACGATGGCGAGCACCCCGCGGATCTCGCCGGTTTCGTCTCGGACAGGACTGCAGGAGAATGTCCACCATGTCTGCTCGGGATAGCCCTTGCGTTCCATGGCGAGCGGCACGTCCTCGAAGTAGCTGGCCTCGCCCTGCAGAGCCTGCATCACGATCGGGCTGATCGTGTCCCAGATCTCGGGCCAGACCTGCCGCAAAGGATGCCCCAAAGCCTCCGGCTTCGCCCCCAGCAGCGGGCGAAAGGCGTCGTTGTGAAAGCTGATGAGTTCCGGTCCCCATACCAGGTAAGCCGGGATTCTGGCTGGAAGCACCAGGCTCAGGGCGAGGCGGAGGGCCTGGGGCCAATCCTGGGTGGGGCCGAGCGGCGAAGCCGACCAGTCATAGGCGGCAATGCGGGCAACCATCTTACCGTCGCCTGCCGGAAGTGTCGTGGCTGTCACCTGCCTCCATCTCCTCCGCGACTGAAGTACCTCGGATGACAGCATACAGCATCACACCGCTTTCAGGAGGCGCTCTTTAGGGTTGTGCCTACCCTGGCTTCACGCCGGTCGAAATGTGAGCCGGGCGTTCCGCGTCAGCTGCGGCTGCGGAGGAGACGTTCTTTGGCCTCGTTCACCCGAGCCGCCAGATAGGTCGACCCGCCCTGGTCGGGATGGAGCTTCTTCATCAGCGATCGGTGCGCCCGCCGGATCTCGTCGAGGCTTGCTCCCGGCTGGAGTCCCAGAATCTGATAAGCTTCCTCATCCGTCATCGCCCCTGATCGCGTCGTATCCTTGGCCGGATGCGCCTCGTCGTCGCGGGGATCATCGCGCCACCGGGGAAACCGGCGGTCGAGATAGGCCTCCAGAAGGCGGACGCCGTCGGGGTCGCCGGCGCGGCACTCCGCCAGCAGTTGCCGCAGGTCGGTTTCGTCGAGGGAGTTCAGCCGTCGTCCCGCAAAGGCTCCTGCCCGAGCGGTGCCGTCCATCTCGCCCGTATCGTGATCGAGCTCCATGTCGAGCAGCACGGAGCGGACCCGCGAGACACTGCCTGGAGTCCGCTGCGCGGATCCACCGAGGCCCGGGATTGCGAAGCTGCGCCATCCCAGGAGCCAGAGGCCGACACCGCCGAGCAGAATGGCCATGTCGATCCTGCCCCGCAGGCCGAGCAGACCGGCAGCGGCAAGCGCCAGAAGCCCGCCGACCATCCGGATAGCCTTTGCCATGGCGGCCGCGTTCGCCTGCGCGAAATTGCTCATGAGCCACCACAGAACGGCGACGGCCGCGATGCCGTAAAGCAGGGTCATGGCGTCCGCTTCGTCATGGATGTGAGAAGGCCGCGCGCCTGTTCGCTCGCCGGCGCGAGCCGGGCGAGACCCTCGACGCCGGTCGCCGCATAGGCCGCGGCGGCGCGCAGGAGCTCGGCCAGGGTCCGAGGTGCCTTGAGGTCGAAGCGGGCATAGGCTCCGCCGGTCAGCCGGGCGATCTCCCGAAAGGCGCGTGCCGCGTCGGAATCGTGCCCTTCGTGAAACATGAACGCCTTGATCCCGAGAAGACCCAGCTCCCCGGCGACGGCGCAGAGGTCGTCGATCGGCTCTTCCATTGCGTCTCCGACATAGACGAGCACCTTGAGCGGTGACCGTGCCGCCTCGCTCCGGACGTGTCGGAGCACGCGGCCGATCTGGGTCTGGCCGCCGCGGCAATCGATCTTCGTCATCAGGTCCGTCAGGGCGGTCGGATCCGCGACCCAGCGCGAGGAGCGGCACTCGTTGAAGCCCCGGAAATAGACGAGTTGAACCGACAATCCCCCCGCATGACCGGCCGCCCCGAACATCTCGCCCTGGACCCTGCAGGCGAGGTCCCAGGTCGGCTGCCGGCTCATGGTGGCGTCGAGGGCGAAGACGAGCCGCGCCCGTGGGGCGCCATCCACCACCGGACCGAGCCGCTTCGCCCGCTCCAGGAACGAATCGATCATCGAGCCCGGATCGCTGGCGGACGGAGTTCGCGTGAGATCCTTCTTGTCGGTCATTGGGCCTCCGGACTCATGATGTGGGCCCTGAGGTGAGGCTTGTAAATCCGGTCCCTCGTCGGCAACGTCGCCCCTCAGCCGACCTTGAGGATTTCCTCGAGCCGTGCGAGGGCGGCAAGCAGGGCAGGGGCCTCTGGTCCGAGATCGCTCAGGATGCGTTTCTCGAAGGCTTTCGCCCGTGGGACGATCTCCGTGTAGGCTTTCCGGCCAAGCGGCGTCAGGGTCAGGACCTCCTCTCGCCGGTCCTCCTCGCTTTCGCGGCGCTGGAGCCATCGGCGCTCCTCCAGGGCGCGGACCGCCCGGCTGACCTTGGTCTTGTGCATGGACGAGTGGCGCCCGATGGCCTTGGCCCCCATCTCCTCGAACAGGCCCAGAGTCGCCAGAACCCGCCATTCGGGAATCGTCAGGTCGTGATGCGGGCCATAGACGGACCTGAATTCCTGCGAAATGGCGGCGCCGATCCGGTTGAGGCGATAGGGCAGGAACTGGTCGAGCTCGAGTTTGGCCATGGCGTTGTTAGTTACAAAATTGATGGTTACATGTGTAACTAACCTAGGAGGCAGTGACCATGAATGTCCAGAACCCGTCACTTCACACGCAGACCGCCACATCCCATGACAGTGCCATTCACCCCGGCTACATGTCAGGCTTCGGCAACGGCTTCGAGACGGAGGCGCTTCCCGGGGCCCTGCCCATCGGCCGCAACTCGCCGCAGAAATGCGCCTATGGCCTTTACGCAGAGCAGCTCAGCGGTTCGCCCTTCACGGCGCCCCGCACCACCAACGAGCGCTCCTGGCTCTACCGCATCCGCCCGACCGTGACGCATTGGGGCCAGTTCAAGAAGGTCGATATCGGTTTCTGGCGCACGGCCCCGGCCCAGGAAGTGGACGTGCCGATTGCGCCGATGCGGTGGGACCCGATTCCGATTCCGAACGAGCAGCTGTCGTTCCTGGAGGGCATCCGCACGATCACCACGGCGGGCGACGCCGGCACTCAGGCGGGCATGGGCGCGCATGTCTATCTGATCACGCGCTCGATGGCCGACGAGTATTTCTACAATGCCGACGGCGAGTTGCTGTTCGTGCCGCAGCAGGGAGAACTCCGCCTGTGGACCGAGTTCGGCATCATCGACATCGAGCCGGGCGAGATCGCGGTGATCCCGCGCGGGGTGAAGATCCGCGTCGAACTCAGGGGCGGCCCCGCGCGCGGATACCTCTGCGAGAACTACGGCGGTGCCTTCACTCTGCCGGAGCGCGGCCCGATCGGCGCCAACTGCCTCGCCAATCAGCGCGACTTCCTCACGCCCGTGGCGGCTTACGAGGACAAGGACGCTCCCTCGAAGATGTACGTGAAGTGGGGCGGCTCGCTTTGGGCTGCCGACATGGATCACTCCCCGCTCGACGTCGTCGCCTGGCACGGTAACTACGCTCCCTACAAGTACGACCTTCGCCGCTATTCGCCGGTGGGGCCGATCCTGTTCGACCACGCCGATCCGTCGATCTTCACCGTGCTGACCTCGCCCTCCGAGACGCCCGGCACGGCCAATATCGACTTCGTGATCTTCCCGGAGCGCTGGCTGGTGGCCGAGAACACCTTCCGGCCGCCATGGTACCACATGAACGTGATGAGCGAGTTCATGGGGCTGATCTATGGCGTCTACGACGCCAAGACCGGCGGTGGCTTCGTGCCCGGCGGCATGTCGCTGCACAATACCATGCTGCCGCACGGCCCCGACATGGATGCGTTCGAGAAGGCGAGCAATGTGGAGCTCAAGCCCCACAAGCTCGAAGGCACGATGGCGTTCATGTTCGAGACCCGGTTCCCGCAGAAGGTCACGGCCTTCGCGGCGCAGACCGAGTCGCTGCAGAAGGATTACGCCGCCTACGGGCACAAGCTGCAGAAGCACTTCAATCCGAACAAGCGTTGAACGGCGCCGCTTGGGAGCACGGTGCTCCTCGCCCACTGGCCGGCCGCGGAAGCGGCCGGCTTTTTCGCTCCGGAGAACAGGCGCAACCAACCGCTCCTGGGCGGGCCGAGGCGTCCAGCCCGGAACGTCAGAGCCGCCATGGCGTTGCCCTATCTGGAGAATGCCATGCCGACGCAACTGCCGAATGAGAGCCGCCTTCGCGAGCCCGGGTCGATGGAACTCGACCCGACAGGCGAGGGCGTCGCCATCGAGGAGACGCAACGCCTGATCGCGTCCAGCAAGGTCGAAGGCACTCCCGTGTTCAGCCGGGCAGGCGAACAGCTCGGAACCGTGTACAATTTCATGGTCGACAAGATCACCGGTCAGGTCGCCTATGTGGTGATGAGCTTCGGCGGCTTTCTGGGGATCGGCGAGAGCTATCATCCGCTGCCGTGGCGGGCATTAACCTACGACACTCGGCTCGGCGGCTACGTGGTCGATATTGACAAGGACCGGCTGGCCGACGCACCGCATTATGGGGCTGGCGAAGACCCGTTCGTGGATGCCGAGTATGGAGCCAAGGTCGACACTTACTACAAGACCACGCCGACGGCTTGACCGGCAGGCGCAGTCTCTGGGCCGCCGCGCTGGACGTGACGCATGACCCGGCACCGCATCGGCGTTGCCGGACGGCAGATCAGGCTGCCCCGATCCCGCGCCCGGCGGATTGCCCTCGGATTAGCCCTTGTCCTGGGCGGGCTCGTCGGCTTCCTTCCCGTGCTCGGCTTCTGGATGGTTCCTCTGGGCTTGGCCGTTCTCTCCATTGACCTCCCGTTCGCGCGCAGGACCCGCCGCCGCCTCGTCGTCTGGTGGGGACGCCGCAGGTCTCGCCGTGGCCGTGCTCCCGCATGAGGCCGACCTACCCCTGGCGGACAGAAGGCCAAGCTGAAACGCGCAGCTGAGGCTGCCGTTGTCATGGCGATGGATCGCAGCGCGATCTGCCCATCAGGAGAGACAATCATGCGAGCAGGCTTGAAATTTGTTGTGGCCGCAACCGCCTTCATGGCCCCGGCTCTGGCATTCGCGGAGACCGGAGGCGCTGCCGCGGGCGCGGCGGCGGGCGGTGCGGCAGGCGCCGTCGTCGGCGGTCCGGTCGGAGCTGCGGTCGGCGCAGGTGTCGGCGGCGCGGCCGGCGATGCGGCCTCGGGGCCCGATCAGAAGAACATCACGATCGAGCACCGCAACGTCGACTCGACCGGAAGTGTCGGCTGCTCGACGACGACCAAGCAGACGACCGAGCCGACAGGCGATACCACGACGAAGCAGAAGACCGAGTGCTGATTTCGGCAGGTGGGCTTCCGCATTGCCCGCAATCAACGGGCAACGCGAGGCTTGTTTCTGGCAACTGGCAATCTTGCTGCCGAAGAGCATCACGCAATAACCATCAGAGGCGGGGTATAGCCCGCCTCTGATGGTATCTGGCGTCTCAGTGCTCGTCGCCCTTATGATGCTTGGCGGTGTTCATGTCACAGATGCCGCCCGTCTTCTGCTGACCCAAGCGGCCTCATGCGAACCTGTCGTCGAATCTGGGGTCTGTAGCGGTCTTCAGGCTTAGGCCGGTCGTTGCCGGTCTTCTCCAGGCCCTTGCGCTGATCGTTGCCTGTCAGCTTCCGGTTGCTTTGCGACCGATCGCCCTGCTCCTGGCGATCCGGACTGCTCTGACCCGGATGCACCACGCTGGTGTTCAGGCTCTGCTCGGCCAAGCCTTGAGCCCGGTCTTCGCCCTTCTCCGTCATGGCATCACCCGCCGCTCTGAATGTCGCTGCGGTGGGCGCCCACCCTGATGCCCTGCTGGCTCTTCAGCGCATGCTCGCAACGCTCGACATGGCTCGCGGCCCGCTGCTGCATCTGCTGCGCATTGTGGCAGGGATTGTCCACGTCCTGATGGCAGAATTGGCACCTCATCGGAGCCTCCTTCGCAAGATGAATGAGAGGCCAACGTGAAGGCGAAGATGCGGTTCCGGGACATGACCGCCGAGAAAGCGGATTGGCCACGAGGAGATCGGAACCAAGGTCCGGGCGGCTAGTTCACCCCATCGCTTCTTCCATGCGGAAAAAAGGAGCTCCTGCGGAGGCAATGTTCAGCGCTCTTCCAGGCAGCACCGAACGGAGAGATCGATATGCAAAAGGTTCTTATCCTAGCGGCCGGGCTTGCGATCGTCGCGACATCGGCGTGGAGCCAGAGCTCGTCGCGGGATCGCGACAGCTACGATCACAGGGATTGGCGTGAAAGCCGCAGCGGCTGGGACCGCGATTCGGATCGCGGGCGCGGTGATTCCATGCAGGACGACGACAGCGATGGCGGGCGTTCGGGACGTGGGGCTCGCTTCTTCCTGCGCAGCGGGGACACCCAGCTTCGCGTCGTCTGTGGCGACCGGGAATCGACATCGACCTGCGTCGACGCGGCGCTGAGGATGTTCGACCGCGTCCAGTCCCAGCAGGGGACAGGATCGAAATCTCCGTCGACATCCGCTCCGGCTTCGCCTCAGTAACTCCACCTCACGGCATCGGAGCCGTGGCGGCCTCAGCGCGTCACGGCTCCGATGAATCAGTCTTCGCAGACGCGGTACCGCCTGATGACGATATCGCCATAGCGGTCTCTGAATTCCCGACGGACATAATGACAATCCCGGTCGCGCCCGCGCCAGCGGGGGCCACGCTCCCAGCCCCGATCGCCGTCGCGCCAGTCACGGTCCCGCCAATCCCGATCTTGCCAGTCACGGCCCTGGTCCCAATCGCGGTCTCTTGAGGGCTGCGCCGCAACAGGGCCGGCCAAGCTGCCTGCGAGGAGGCATCCTGCCAGGGCGACGGACAGATGCTTGAGCTTCATCATAGGCACCTCCGAGGGTGAGGGTGAATTCGGGCCAACGCGCGTCGTGTGGTGTCGTTCCTGTATGCTGGAGTTGCGGGTATCGGCTCCTGAGATGGTTCCCGGGATCCGCTCCATGGAACTGCCGGGTGAGTTTCGCCTTAACGGAGCAGCGACAGTTTGGGGATGCCACGATGCTGCCGACGACTGCTGACCGGGTTCCGATGCACACCGCTCACGACGTCAACCGCCGGATCGAGGCGGAGATGGAGGCGCGCGTGCGCTACTACGCCCGCCACCAGGACAGGATCGACGGGCGTCTGCGGGAACTCGACGAGGAGTGGGACATCGAGCGGGCGATCGAGGCGAATGCCGCCACCCTCGCTTTCACGGGCACGATCCTCGGTGCGACCCTGGACCGGCGCTGGCTGGCGCTTCCCGCGCTCGTCACCGCATTCCTGTTCCAGCATGCGACGCAGGGCTGGTGCCCGCCGGTTCCGATCCTGCGACGGCTCGGCTTTCGGACGATGCGGGAGATCGACACGGAGCGCATGGCCCTGAAAGCCCTGAGAGGGGATTTCGGCGCGATCGGCCCGGACCCGCGCGATCATGACAGCCGGGTTTCTCACGCTCTCATGGAGGCCCGACTCTAGGGCGAGCCGGGGACCGGAAAGAGGCGCGCATGAACCAGAGGGAAACCCGTGAAGGGACTCACTTCCCGGTCGCCGCCGGCGTCTTTTTCGGGCTTGGCCTCGGGGGCTTCTTCGATGGCATCGTGCTGCACCAGTTGCTTCAGTGGCATCACATGCTCACGAATGCCGGCTATCCCCCTGACAATGTCGAGAACCTCAAGATCAACACCTTCTGGGACGGTCTCTTCCACACGCTCACGTATGTGTTCGTCGTCATCGGGTTGGGCGTCCTCTGGCATGCCTCGCGGCGCACCCATATCCGTTGGTCCAGCAAACTGCTGATCGGCTCGCTCCTGATCGGGTTCGGGCTCTTCAACCTCGTCGAGGGCATCGTGGATCACGAGATCCTCGGCATCCATCACGTGAACGAGACCGTGCCCCGGGAGCAATGGATCTACTGGGACATCGGCTTCCTGGTCTGGGGCGCCGCAATGCTGGTCTGGGGCTGGTTTCTGCTCCGCTCGGGACAGCGCGAGACGAAGATCCTCCCGGCCTGATCCGAACTCATGCTCTCAGACGCGGTCGAGCGCCTGCTGCAGATCCGTCATCAGGTCGTCCCGATGCTCCAGTCCGACCGACAGGCGCACGAGCCCGTCCGGGATGCCCATCTCGGCTCGCAATTCGGGCGTGAAGCGTTGATGGGTCGTCGTGGCCGGATGGGTCACCAGGCTCTTCGCGTCTCCGAGATTGTTCGAAATGAGGACAAGCCGGAGCGCGTTCATGAAGCGGAACGCGCCTTCCTTGCCGCCTTTGACCTCCAGGGCGATCATGGTCGAACCGCCGCTCATCTGGCGCCGGATCAGGTCCGCCTGCGGGTGATCGGGACGGCCGGGATAAATCAGCCGCCGAAGCTTCGGATGATCGTGCAGGGCATCGGCCAGAGACCCTGCGGTCGCGGTCTGGCGTTCGACCCGAAGCGAAAGGGTCTCCAGGCCCTTGAGCAGAACCCAGGCGTTGAAGGGCGAGATCGAGGGACCTGTCATGCGCAGGAATTGCTGCACCTTCGTCTCGATGAAGTCCGTCGAGGCCAGGATCACGCCCCCCAGGCAACGGCCCTGGCCGTCGATGTGCTTGGTGGCGGAATAGACGACGCAATCGGCACCCAGGGAGAGGGGCTTCTGGAAGAGGGGCGTCGCGAACACATTGTCGACGGTGAGCGTCGCACCGGCTTCATGGGCGATGGCCGCGACGCCTGCGATGTCGATGATCTGGAGACTGGGGTTGGAGGGCGTCTCCAGCAGGAAGGCCTTCGTCTCCGGCCTGACCGCCTGACGCCACTCGGCGAGGTCGGGACCGTCCACCAAGGTGCAGCCGACGCCGAAGCGGGGCAGGAGATCCTCGACGACCCAGCGGCAGGAGCCGAAGAGGCCGCGAGCCGCCACCACGTGATCGCCCGCCTGCACCTGTCCCATCATGGCCGCCGTGACCGCCGCCATGCCGGTCGCGGTGGCGCGGGCCGCCTCGGCTCCTTCGAGGGAAGCCATGCGCTCCTCGAACGCGGCGATGGTCGGATTGGAGTACCGGCTGTAGCTGTAGCCGGGCTCCTCGTTCAGGAACCGCCTCTCGGCGCTTTCCGCGCTCTCGTAGACGAAGCCTTGGGTGAGGAAGAGCGCCTCGGAGGTCTCGCCGAAAGGCGTGCGGTTCTGGCCCTCATGAACGAGGCGGGTTTCCAGTCGATAATCGGGACATCGGGGTTTCGTCATGACGCTCTCTGCGGTTGTTCTTTTTATAGAACAAACGTTTTCTATTCCGAAAGAGGCGTTGGCTCAACTCTTTTCAACGCACCGGCTCCTTGGAGGCCTCTCCGACCAGACGTCTGACGCATTCTTCCAGGGATGTGCGCCAGGGCGGCAGCGTGATGCCATGCACATCCGCGAGCTTGCCGCAGTCGAGGCGGGAATTGGCGGGCCGTTTCGCGGGTGTCGGGTAATCCGCGGTCGCAATGGGACGCACCCGGGCGCTCGGTCCTCCGAAGCGGGCGGATAGCTCGAAGATCGCAGCGGCGAACTCCGCCCAGCTGGCATAGCCGGGTCCCGCCATGTGGAAGAGGCCGCGCAGGGCCTTGTCCTCCGGTCGCTCCAGAAGGTTGCGGCCGACCGCGAGGATTCCGTCCGCGATGTCGAGGGCGCTGGTCGGCGAGCCGATCTGATCGGCCACCACGCCGATCTCCTCCCGGTCCCCGGCAAGCCGCAGCATCGTCTTGACGAAGTTCTTGCCGAAGGGGCTGTAGACCCAGGCCGTCCGGAGGATGACGTGATCGTCCGTCTCCTCGGCCACCGCCTGCTCCCCGAGCAGCTTGGAGGAGCCATAGGCTCCGAGGGGACTGACTGGGTCGTCCTCCCGGTAGGGGCGCTCGGCCGTGCCGTCGAAAACGTAATCGGTCGAGATGTGGATGACGGGGACGTTCATCGCCGCCGCCGCGCCCGCTATGGCTCCGGCCCCGATGCCGTTGATGGCCTCGGCGAGATCAGGTTCGGTCTCGGCCTGATCGACGGCCGTATAGGCTGCGGCATTCACGATCAGGTCGCCGCCGGTTTCGAGGACGATATCCTCGATGCCCGAAGGATCGGCCAGATCGAGCTTCGGACGCCCGAGGAGAACGATCCTCGCTCCATGAGCCGGGCCACGCTCCGCGAGAGCGCGGGCGACCTGTCCTTCCTTGCCGATGACGATGATGCGCACGGGAACAACCTTCTTCATTTTGGGAGGTAGAGGGTGGCCCTTTCTCATCGGGCCACCCTCAAGAGCAGGACGTCAGTTGCCGATGGCAACGCCTTCGCGCCGGCTGTCCGCGCCGCCGACGAGGCCCGCCGGGGTCACGACGATCGCGTGGATGCCGGAATTCTGATCGATCAGCTTGACCTCGTGCCCCTTTGCCTCCAGCGCGGCCTTCCAGGTCTCGGCCTCCGTGCCGGCTTCCAGCTCGGTCGGGCCGTTGCGGCTGCCAACGTTGGGAAGATCCGCCGCGGTCTGAGGATCGAGCTTCCAGTCCAGGATCCCGACCAGGGTCTTGACCACATAATTGATGATCAGGCTGCCGCCCGGCGAGCCGACGACCGCGTAGAGCCGGTCGTTGGCATCGAGCACCATGGTGGGCGCCATGGAGCTGCGCGGCCGCTTGCCCGCCTCGACCCGGTTGGCCACGGGCTTGCCGTCCTCCGTCGGCGCGAAGGAGAAATCCGTGAGCTCGTTATTGAGCAGGAAACCGCTCTTCGTCATGAGCCGCGAGCCGAAGCCATCCTCGATGGTGGTCGTCATCGACACGGCGTTGCCGTTCCGGTCGACGATCGACATGTGGCTCGTGCCGAACTCGATGCCCTCCGAAGGCCCCCACAGGAAGGCCTTCTGGAAGGGCGGATCGCCCGGCTTTGCCTTGCCCATAGACTTGGCCGGGTCGATCAGTGCCGCGCGGCCTTTCAGGTAGCCCAAATCCGTCAGGCCCTTGACGGGCACGTTCACGAAGGCCGGATCGGCCACGTACAGCGCGCGGTCCGCATAGGCGAGGCGCCCCGCTTCGGAGATCCAGTGGACCGCGTCCGGACCCGGCTTCAACGCCGCCATGTCCTGCGTCTCCAGGATCCCTAAGATCTGCTGCACGGCGATCTGCCCGGAGCTCGGCGGACCCATGCCGCAGACCTTGTAGACCCGATAGGCGCCGCAAAGGGCCTGCCGTTCCTGGACCTTGTAGCCCTGCAGGTCGTCGAGGGTCATGTCACCGGGATTGGTGGCGTGGCCTCGCACGGTCGCCACGATGTCCTCGGCGATCTCGCCCGTGTAGAACGCGTCCGCGCCCTTGTCAGCGATGGTGCGCAGGGTCCGCGCGAAGGCCGGGTTCTTGAGGACGGTTCCCACGGCTTTGGGCGTGCCGTCGGGCTCGTAGAAATAGGCCCGGGCGACGGGATCGTTCTGGAGGTATTTTTCCTGGCTCAGAAGGCCGTTGAGGCGGGGCGAGACGGTGAACCCTTCCTCCGCGAGGCGCGCGGCCGGCTCGATCACCTGCCTCCAGGGGAGCTTGCCCCAGTTCCGGTGGGCCGTTTCCAGCAGGCGCAGGGTGCCGGGCACTCCGACGGAGCGGCCGCCCACCACGGCGTCGTAGAACTTCATCGGCTTGCCGTCCGGGCTCAGGAAGCGCTCCGGCTTGGCGGCCGCCGGCGCTGTCTCACGTCCATCCAGCGTGGTCATGGTCTTCCCGTCCCAGAACACCATGAAGGCCCCGCCGCCGATGCCGGAGCTCTGCGGCTCGACCAGATTGAGGACCAGCTGGACGGCGATGGCCGCATCGACAGCGCTGCCGCCAGCGGCGAGGATCTCGCGGCCGGCTTGAGCCGCCAGGGGATTGGCCGCCGCGACCATGTCGTTCGTGGCCGTGCCGACAGGCTTGGCCGTCCGCCCGGTTGGGGCCTCGGGGGCCGGCGCGACGGCTTGAGCAAGGGCTGGTCCCGTCAAGGGGATGCCGGCAAACAGGCCAAGCCCGACGAGGCTCCGCCAAAGAATGTCGCGAGCAGTCATTCTGGAGTGCTCCCTCTGGTTGTTTCCTCCGGCCCGGGCCGGATCGACGAAGCCTAACAAAGGATCATTCCGTCGCGCCACTCCGATTCCGCCCCGCCAAAAGGAAGTACACCCAACTCTTTGTTGCGCTGCAATATCACACTCCTGTCATTGTTGTCGTGCAAGGTGCGATTCGCACCGACGAGAGAGGATGGAGGAAGAGGACATGTACGCTTACAACCTGTTCCAAAGCACAAAGCCGGATGGGCTGGTCTGCGCGGTTCCGGAAGAGCGCTCGGTGCCTCCCTTCGTCGTCGGTCCCCATTGGAAGTTCAGGGGGCGGATCAGCGAGAAGGAGACGCCTCTGGGCTTCGACAGGAAGGCAGCCATGGCGGGGGTCCGCTTCAACGGCTTCTATCTGTACGCCAGCTTCCAGAAGGACCGCGCGAAGCAGTGACGATCCAATAGCGATCAGCGCGCCCGGACCCTTGCGGCCGGGCGGCACCGACCGATTCGGGACTGGGCCATTCTCCCGATCAGGGCTTGATCTTGAGCAGCGTCTGCCTTCAATCTCGCAAGCTTACGCCCAGCTGCTTCGCACATTCCCCCGATCAGATCCTTGAACTCCTCCCTCGCCCTCATCTGGACCATTACGGCTGCGACCACTCTGCTACAGGCCGCTAACGGTCTCCTTCAGGCCCTCATGCCCCTTCGCATGCAGGCGGAAGGCCTATCGGTTTCGGCCATCGGCATCGTGGCGGCGGCTTACGGGCTCGGTTTCTCCTCGGGCTGCTTCCTGGCTCCGGCCTTCATCCGCCATGTGGGCTACATCCGGGCCTTCGCGAGCCTGGCGGCCGTTGCGGCCGTGATGGTCCTGGCGATGACACAGGCCCATTCGACCCTCGCCTGGGCGATCCTGCGCGGACTGAGCGGTGTGACGCTCGCCTGCATCTTCACGGTCACCGACGGCTGGATCAGCGCCCGTGCGACATCCAGTCATCGCGGCCGCATTCTGTCCATCTACATGATCGCCACCAAGATTGCCCTGATGCTGTCTCCCCTCGGCATCGGCTTCGGCGATATCGGGACGGACGGATTGTTCATTGCGGTGAGCGCCGGAATGTCGCTCTCGATGCTTCCCATTGCGGCGACCACGACCGCGGAACCGCCCGCGCCGCAGGGTGTCCGGATCGAGGTGCGAAAGCTCTTCAAGGCCGCTCCGTCGGCCGTGGTCGGATCCTTCGTGGTCGGCCTCGTCAACGGTCCCGTCATCGCCATTACGCCGGTCTTCGGCACCAGCATCGGGCTGAGCCAGGACAAGGCGGCTGCGCTTCTCTTCGCGCTTCAGGCAGGAAGCCTCGTGATGCAATGGCCCCTCGGGTGGCTGTCCGACCGCTCGGATCGGCGCTACGTGATCGCGGGCCTGGCCGCCGGAACAAGCCTGGTGTCGATGCTGATCCTTCTGGCGAGCGCCCAGGGCGCCGGGATGCTCGTGCTCCTGTCCTTCGCCGCCTGGGGCGGCCTCGCACTCTGCATCTATTCGGTCTGCGTCGCCCATGCCTGCGACATCGTGGATCCCGGCAAGATCATCTCCACCATCGGGACCCTGCTGTTCTCCTGGGCCGTGGGCGTCACCATCGGGCCCCTGCTCGGGTCCCTGGCAATGGAGATGGTGGGACCAAAGGGATTGTTCATCTACTCGGCCCTGGTCTCCTCTCTACTGACGGCCTTCATCCTCGTGCGGATCGGTCTGGTCCGGCGCCCGCCCGCGAAGGGCGGCTTTGCCGATGTGGCGCCCACCAACCCGGCCTCGGCCGTCGCGCTGGCCTCGGAGCGGGAGGTCGGCGGGGCCAGTGCGCCGGCGGCATCGGCCAGCGAAACTCCGCAGGACCCCGCCGCCGACGATGCGGCGGCGGCCTGCCGTCAGAAAGAGGCGTCCGCCGTGGTGCGGGCCGAGACGTCCTCATAGCGGTTGAGGCGTTTGTCGATCATCCCGTCGATCTTGTCGTAGACCTCGGCAACGGTGAGCTGGCGGGTCTTCTTGCCGTCCTTGGCGAAGAACAGGGACTTGTTGGACTTGGCCGCGGCCGGGAAGGCGCTGGGAGCGCTCTTCTTGGGCGTATCGTCCACGAGGGCGATGAACTTGCTCGCGCTGTCGACCCCGAAAAAGTGGGAGAGGTAGAACTCCGACCGGCTGAGCTTGCGGCCGAGCCTCGCCTCGATCTTCGCCTGATCGCGCTTCATCATCTCCGCGGCCATCAGGGCGGAGACGAAGGGATTGCGGCGCAGGCCCAGAACATGCTCGCGCATGGTCGGGTCGGTGACGGTCGGTTTCCCGTCGACGGTCTCGATGGCCTGTGCCTCCATGGTCAGGCCGTGCTTGACCCCGAAGGAGCGCACGACCTCGAACCAGGTGCTCGAGATGAACTGGAACAGCCCTTCGGCCGAGGAGGTCGAGGCCTTGTTGCCGGGCAGGAAGCTCGATTCCTTGTCCGCCAGAGCCATCATGTAGACCGGGTCGGCACCCGTGGCCTTCGAGGCGCGCAGGATCGTATCGACGATCCAGAGCGGCACCCGCATGTCCTCGAATTCCAGATACTCCCGGACCTCCGGCGAGATCTCGGTCTCGTCCTCGCCGCCTTCCGATGCCGGCGGATTGGTGAGCGGGATCGAGAGAATGATCTGCTTGCGCAGCTCGGCCGTGTTGGACAGATCAGCGGCCGGGATAGGAACAATCCCTTCTAGAGGATCGGACGCAGCTGTCTGAACCGGCTGAACCGCGATCGGCTCCGAGGTCTTGGCGTTGGGCAGAAGCGCATCGGCGACGGGCGAGTGCGCGACGTGAGGTTCGGCCGCCACCGCCGGTTCGGCCACGGCGGTGCCCATCGCCAGGGTGAGGCAGGCCCCGAGACCAATGCTCGTGGTCAGGTTCCGCAGGATGCTGCGGCTCCGGGAAGCAGTGCGGCTCTGCATCGCGCTGCGCGGCTCGAGCCAGATTGTCTTGTCTTCCTCGTGGCAAAATGCTGATGGCTGGCACGCGTCGCGAGACGCTGTCAGATCGAACTGCATTCAGAGAAATCCCCCGAAAACGCCGCTGCGCCGCCAAGGCGGGTATGCGGTCCTTCTTCATTCAGACGAGGGGCTGTTCTGATGGGTTCATATGTCCAGAATGGGTCAGCTTGACTGCAGGGGAGAGAATTAGTTCCACGGTGCGGCGACCTGCCGCTATATCAGGAAACTAATCTTGCAGAAGCGGGACAACGAATGTTCCCCCGCTTCTTCGGATCGAATCCGGAAGCGGCTCTACCAGTTTGCGCGCAGGCCGGCATAGAAGGAGCGCCCGGCCGTGCCGTAGTCGTAGACCTCCTGATAGCGGGCATCGGTGAGGTTCTCGGCTCTCGCATAGAGGCTGAACGTGTCGTTGATCCGGTAGTCGGCATAGACGTCCAGGCGGGCATAGGGCGCGAGCTTGTCCCTTTCCCCCGGAGACGAGAAGCGGGTGCCGACGAGGACGATCGACGGTTCGATGGACAGGCCTGCGACGGGCGTCACGATCAGGCCGAGGCGTCCCTCGTTCTGCGGCCGGCGCGCGAGGCGCAGGTCCGTATCCCGGTCGAACGCCTCGAGATAGGTGTAGGCGGCCTTGACCCGCAGCCAGGACGGGATCACGTCCATGTCGGCCGAGAGCTCGACGCCCGAGGTGCGGGCCCGGTTCACATTGATGAAGCAGCCATAGACCTGCTCAGGCCGGCAGGTGTCCGAGGTTCCGTAGCCGATCAGGTTGCGGAAGCGGTTGGCGAAGAATGTCGCCGAGAGGAGCAGGCGGTCGTCCAGAAGGTGCTGATCCACGCCGATGTCGACGCCCACCGATCTTTCCGATTCCAGGCCGGGCGTACCGGAGAACGGATCGAACTTCTGGTACAGGGTCGGGGCCTTCGCGCCCGTGCCGACGCTTCCGCGCAGCTTCGTGCCGGTTTCCGGAATCTCATAGGCCGCCGTCGCGCGCCACGTTCCGAAGCTGTCGCCGTCCTCGATGGAGTCCAGACGCCCGCCGAGAGAGAGGTGCAGGTTCTCGAACAGGCTGAACTGGTGCAGCGCATAGAGTGAGCGTGTCGTCTGCGTTGCATCGACGTTGTCGAGCGTCTGGCCCGCGGCGAGGACGTCACGGGAGGTGGAGAGCAACCGCTCCCGCTCCGCCTTGGCTCCGAAGGTGAGGAGGCCGTAGGGGCCGAGCTTCAGATCGCCCTGATACTCCGCCGCGATGCGGTCTCCCGTGTAGCCATAATCGTTCCAGTATGGCAGCGGCGGAGAGGTGTACTGGCCCATCAGGTTGTAGTGGCGGTTGATGCGGCTGCCGGAGACCAGAAACGTGTTCTTCAGGATGCCGTCGAAGGTATTGGCCGTCAGACGTGTATGGCCTTCGTAGAGACGCTGGCTCGTCTCGGAGGGAGAGTCCGGCATGGCCTCGAAAGAGGAGGCGCCGTTGTCGATCTGGGCCGCGTTGTAGCTCGTATAGCCGCCGAATTCGAGCTCGACGTCGGGCGAGATGGCGACCGCGACGCGTCCCGCCGCTCCTATGCGCTGCGCGCTGTCCGGCTCAAGAGGACGCGCAAGGGTATTCTCGATGCGGCCGATCCGGTAGCCGTAGCGGGAGAAGCCCGCCGTATCGAAGCCCGTCGTCGAGAAGGCATAGGAAACCGGGCCCGAGCTGCCCGAGATGGCGGCGCGTCCGGCCTTCGTGCCGTAGCTGCCCCCCTCCGCGCTGACGCTGATGCGCGGCGCGCCCTTGCCCTTGCGGGTGATGATGTTGATGACGCCGCCCATGGCGTCCGAGCCGTAGAGAGCGGATTGCGGGCCGCGCAGCACCTCGATGCGCTCGATGTCGACGGCCGACAGGTTGGAGAAATCGAATTCGCCGGAATCCGACGATGGATCGTTCACCCGAATGCCGTCGATGAGCACGAGCGTCTGACCCGATTCCGCACCGCGGATGCGGACCGTGGTGGTGCTGCCGGGGCCGCCGGTCTCGACCACCGTGACGCCGGGGACGCGGCGCAGCACGTCGGCGGGGCTCTTGGGGGATTCCTTGGCGATTTCCTCGCTCGTGATCACCGAGACTGCGCTGCCGGCCTGCGTGACGGCGAGCGGCGAACGGGTTGCGGTGACGACGAAATCGGGAGCGGGCGCAGATTCGGTGACGGACTGCGCCTGGGCGGAGCCCAGCGAGAGAGCGCAAATAGATACGGAAGCCGCCAGGAGGCGGCTTGAAGGCATGGACATGGAGACCTCCTGCTCGCCCCACCGGCGAGCAAACGGGTTGCGTTGTCGACGCCGGCCGGTCTCCTGGCTTGCGGGTCGTCGCGTGCGGTCCGCCTTCCCAAATCCTCACGAGCTTGTCTCGCCCGACGATTCAGTGGCATGAGGAACCGCCGCTCACCGCCTACAGTTGCGGGGGCAGCCACGGCATAGGATGGAATCCGCACCGTGTTCCCGTTTCACCTCGATGAATCGAGGCACCAACGTCGGCTTCTCTCTTAGGGGGTTGTCCTTCATGCCGCAACTCCGCCTCGCGCACTTTCCCCGATTGATCTGGCTGGTCGGGTTCGCGCTGCTTGTCGGCTCCGCGCCCGCGCAGGCGCAGCAGAAGCCGCATCGCGTGGTATCCCTCAATCTCTGTACCGATCAGTTGCTCCTGAGTCTGGCCGATCGCGAGCAGATCGCTTCCCTGAGCTATCTTGCGGGCGATCCGTCGGTCTCCTTCCTGGTCGATCAGGCCGCAGGGTTTCCCCGCAACGACGGAAGGGCGGAAGCCGTCCTGTTCAGCGGCGCCGACCTCGTCCTGACAGGCACCTACGGTCCGCCGCACCAAGTTCCGCTGCTAAGAGGGCAGGGGCTGGAGGTTCTGACCCTCGGGGCGTGGGCGAGCCTGGACGAGGGCCGGGATCAGATCCGGCTCCTGGCCCGGAGGCTCGGGCACCCGGAACGCGGCGAGGCGCTCATCGGTCGGATCGATGCCGCATTGGCGAAGGCGAAGGACATTGTGCCCGGGAGGCGCAGCATCCTGGTCTACGTTCGCGGGGGCTGGGTGACGTCCACGAACTCGCCCACTAACGAGATCCTGGCCCATATGGGCTTTACCCTGCACCAGAATGCTCTGGGCCTGCCTCATGGGGGCACGGTGCGCCTGGAGAGCATCGTGACGACGCCGCCGGATTTCATGCTCGTGGATGAGGATGCCGGCCGCGGCATCGACAACGGCACGGCGCTCTTCTCCCATCCCGCCCTGGCGGCGGCAGTGCCGCCGGAGCGGCGCCTTGTGCTCGCGAACAGGCTGGCGATCTGCGGAGGCCCCTCGACGCCGGCCGCCATCGACGCTCTCGCGGCCGAGGTGAGAGCCAGGGTACTCTGAACGGATGGCCGGCCTATCCGAGCGGCAACGCCAGGGGAGGGGCCGGCTTGAGCAGGATCGGGCAGCCCGCCGCCACGAAGACGACCGCATCGCAGACCTCCGCGACGCGCTGGTTCAGCCGGCCCTGTTCATCCCGGAAAGCGCGCCCCAGCGGCGTTGCGGGCACGATCCCCTGCCCGACCTCGTTTGACACCATGACGAGGGGCCCCGTGGCCTCGCGCACGGCCCGCAAGAGGGCGCCTGTCTCGCGCTCCGCATCGCGCCCGGCCAGCATGACGTTCGAGAGCCAGAGGGTCAGACAGTCGACGAGCGCGACCTGACCGGGACCCGTCGCCGCGCGGATGGCCTCGGCCAAGTCCAGGGGAGCGTCCTGTGTCTGCCACGACCCGCCGCGCTCCCGGCGGTGATGGGCGATGCGCTCGCGCATCTCATCGTCGAAAGGCTGGGCCGTCGCGACGTAGATGCGCCTTGCGGAGGCCCGTTCGGCAATCTGTTGCGCCGTGCGGCTTTTCCCGGACCGGGCTCCCCCCAGGACAAGGACACGGCGATGCACGGTCATGGCGGCTTTCCTGAAGAGGACGGGAATGAACCCTGCCCGGACCGGTCAGTTCGACAGCCGGTCGAGGGGGAGGGTCATGTGGACGTGGAGGCCCTCGGTCCGCCATTCCCGCTCGAGGGTGCCGCCGAGCTGCCCGGCGATGCTCCTCTGGGACAGCTGGGTGCCGAAACCCTCGAAGCTCGGAGGCTTCTCGACGGCAGGTCCCCCGCTCTCCATCCAGAAGAAATCCACGATGCCGTTCTGAACCGACCAGTGGATCGCGAGCCGGCCCTGGGAGGTCGAAAGAGCGCCGTACTTGGCGGCATTGGTCGCGAGCTCATGGAGCACGAGCGCAAGGCTCGTCGTCGTGTTCGAGCCGACGCCCACGCTCGGGCCCTCGACGACAATCCGGCTCTGGTCGTCCTGCCTGTAGGGTTCGAGGACGGCCCCGATGAGGTGCGCCAGATCGACTGCGTGTCCTGTGCCCTGATCGGCCGGGGAGACGGGCTGCACCAGCTCATGCGCCCGGGAGAGGGCGCTCAGGCGGCCTCGGAGCGCCGTGGCCATCTCCTTCGGGTCCTTGGCCGTTCGGGCGGTCATCGACACCATCCCGTTCGCAATGGCGAACAGGTTCTTGACCCGGTGGTTCAGCTCCCTGGTCAGGAGCTGCCGCGCCTCCTCGGAGGCGCGATGCTCGGTGATGTCGCTGACGACGCCCGATATGCTGACGGCGCGGACCGCGCCGCCCTTTTGTTCGAAGAGGGTCTGGCCGGTGGAGCGGATCCAGCGAAGCTTGCCGTCCGGCAGGACCGCGCGGTATTCGGCCTCGTAGCGGCCCCTGGATTCAGGATCGGACGCCGCCTCAAGACACTTCCTCACGGAGCCCCTGTCGTCGGGATGGACCAGCTCCAGGGCTTCTTCCAGGCCCAGGCTGTACAATCCGTCATGCGGGATGTTGTAGAGGGCGCAGGTGCGCTCGTCCCAGGTGATCTCGCCCTTGTCGAAGTCGATCTTCCAGGTCCCGAGATGGGCGGCCTCCAGCGCCAGGCGGTACTGGTTCTCGAGGATCCGGAGAGCTTCCTCCGCCTTCTTCTGGGCATCGATGTTGGTGCTGGTGCCGAACCAGCGGACGATCTTTCCCGACAGATCCTGGATCGGAATGGCCCTGCTGAGCACCCATTCGTACTCCCCTGCGGCATTCCTGACCCTGTATTCCACTTCATAGGGGCGGTTGGTTTCAAGCGACACGCGCCATTGCTGCAGAGCCTGGGGAAGATCGTCGGGATGCACGGCTTCCCGCCAGCCATCCCCCAGGCAGCGTTCGGAGCTCAGCCCCGTGAAGTCGTGCCAGCGCCGGTTGAAATAATCGTGATACCCGTCGGGACGGGCCGACCAGACGAGTTGCGGCAAGGATTCTGCCAAGATAGCAAATTCGTTTTCGGTTTCATTGAAATCCACGCGGATCTCCCTGGGACGGGATCTTTCTGCCAAGCCTCCCGTTAAGGACAAGCCTATTGTTGTTGCGCTTTGCGAAGCTGACAACCCAAATCAGCCGGAACGGATGAATTTCGGTCTGGAAGAGTAGCCCTGGGCGGGGGAAGCCATTAAGAAGCCGTCGCGGCTGGCGATTGTCGGCCCGAACGCATAGATGCAAGACGGCCCTTCGAACGGTGAAGCGACCACTTTCACGCTAAGGCTGATTGACCCTTTCATGAACGATATGAGCCCAAATCCGGTCTCTCCGCCGGAAATGTCATCTGCCGAGGCCCTTCATCCGAAGGAGCGCCGCTCCCGCAGGTTCGCCTGGATCGGGATGGCCGCGAGCATCGTTCTGTTCGGCGCCTCGCTCGTGGTTCTCTGGCGCATCGTTTCCGACATCGACGTCGCCGAGCTCAAATCGGCCTTCACCACCGCAAGCTTCCGTCAGATCAGTCTGGCCGTGCTCTTCACGGCCATCAGCTACAGCCTGCTGACCTGCTACGACGCCATCGCCCTGCGGCAGCTGAAGCTGCAGGTTCCTTACCCCACCACGGCCCTGGCCTCCTTCACCAGCTATGCGGTCAGCTTTACGCTGGGGTTCCCGCTGCTGACGGCCGGCACGGTCCGCTACTGGATCTATTCCGCCAAAGGCGTCCGCCCTGGCCGGGTGGCGAGCCTGACCGTCATCGCGGGCATCACCTTCTGGCTCGGCATGGCGCTGGTTCTTGGCTGGAGCATGATCCGGCAGGCCGGTGAGCTCGCCAGCCTCGTCTACACCCATATCTGGCTCAACCAGCTCATCGGGCTTACGGCCGCCGCCTTCGTCCTCGGCTACATGATCTGGGTCTCGATCCGGCGCCGCGCCGTGAAGATTCAGGGCTGGAAGCTGGAATTGCCCGGATTCCGGCTCTCTCTCGCGCAGATCCTGATCGGCGCCGGCGATGTCTGCGCCGGAGCGGGCGTCCTTTTCGTCCTCCTGCCCGGAGGCCATAATCTCGGATTCGAGACCTTCGTGGCCGTCTATATCTTCGCCGTCATGCTGGGGGTGGCGAGCCATGCCCCGGGAGGGCTCGGGGTCTTCGAGGCGACGATCCTCCTGGCCCTGTCGAGCTATCCCCGTGAGCCGGTGCTGGGGGCGCTGCTCCTCTACCGCCTCTGCTACTATCTCGTGCCCTTCGTGATCGCCCTGGCCCTGCTTGGGGCCTACGAGATCCGCAACCGCATCCGCTCGGCCCAGGACGCCTTCAGGCCGGACGAGGAGGATGCTCCGGCGGAGTGAAGCTCGGCGGGAGATGACACCCGGGGGAGCAGGACTTAAATAAGGCTCACCTTTGCATTGAGCCCCTATGCCCGCATGAGCAATCCCGACGAGACCGGGCCGGAATCCGGTTCGCAGAATACCGAACCGGTGCGCCGTGCGGCCCTTTTCGGTGCGGGGCTGTCCTGTCTGCTGCTGCTCGTCGTGGCCTCCGCGCGGGGGTTCTGGGACCTCTGGTTCCTGGCTGCCGCGGCCGTCGCGGTCGGATCGAGCGCCTTCATCGCCAGGCCGGCGAGGCGGGCGCTCGGAGGCAGGGAAGGGCTCCGAAGGAAGGATTCCCGCCGTTCCAACATTGCCGAGGCCGTCCTGGCCCACATCCCCGACCCGGTCATTCTGGTGGATCAGCGCGCCGTTGTGGTCGACGGCAACGAGGCCGCCCACCATCTTCTGCCTGGGCTGAAGACCGGGCATCCCCTGTCCTTCGCCCTCCGCAGCCCGGACGTGCTCGACGGAATCGGCAGGGTGCTGGACAGTGGCACTCCCCTGAAGATCGAATATTCGGAGCGCGTCCCGACGGAGCGGACTTTCGAAGTGCATATCGGCGCCCTGCGGCCCGATGCTTCCGGCGTCGAGGGCCGGTCCGGCGTCGTTCTGTTCTTCCGCGATCTGACCTCGGCGCGGCGTCTGGAGGCCATGCGGGCCGATTTCGTCGCCAATGCGAGCCATGAGCTGAGAACGCCCCTGGCTTCGCTCCTGGGCTTCATCGAAACCCTCCAGGGGCCTGCCCGCGACGATGCGAAGGCGCGGGAGCGCTTTCTCGGCATCATGCGCGAGCAGGCCCTGCGCATGAGGCGCCTGATTGACGATCTGCTGTCGCTGTCGCGGATCGAAATGCGGGCCCACCTATCGCCGACGCAACCGGTCGATCTCACGGCCCTCGCGGCTCATATGGTCGAGATGCTGTCGCCCTTGGCCCAGGAGCGGGGCGTCGTCATAGAGGCCAGGCTCCCCGACCGCCCGGTCCAGGTTCTCGGCGATCGTGACGAGCTTCTCCGCGTCATGGAGAACCTCATCGAGAACGCGGTGAAATATGGCGAGAGCGGCGGAAGGGTGGATGTGGAACTCGTCCGCCTCGGCAATTCCGACCCGCAGAAGGCAGCTCAGGTTGCCCTGTCCGTGCAGGATTACGGGCCGGGCATCGCGCTCGAACACCTGCCGCGCCTGACGGAACGGTTCTACCGGGTGGACGTGGCCCAGAGCCGGGAAAAGGGCGGGACGGGCCTGGGGCTCGCGATCGTCAAACACATCGTCAACCGCCATCGGGGACATCTCGACATCACGAGCGAGCCCGGACACGGAGCGCGCTTTACGGTGACGCTGCCCGAGGCCATGGCAGGTCAGCGCCCGGGCGTACCTGTCGCGCAGGCGTGATGCGGCCGGATGTGCCCGCCGTCCGCTCACAGGGCGGGAGGACCGGGATCCCGAGGGATCCGATCAGGTGTCATTTAATTGTCATCCAAGTGTCGTAGAGCCGACATGGCCGATGCCTAGCTGTCCATTCGCGCGGACTGGCCCGAGGCTGACCAGCTGCCTGTCACGCTTGTATGAACAGGAGACTTATCGTGAAAATCATGTCCTACGCCCTTGCGGCCGGTCTGGCCGTTGCGAGCCTGACGACCACGGCCTCCGCCGCCGACATTACCGGTGCGGGCGCGACGTTCCCTTTCCCGGTCTATTCGAAGTGGGCTGAAGCCTACAAGAAGGAAACGGGCAACGGCATGAACTATCAGTCGATCGGCTCCGGCGGCGGCATCAAGCAGATCCAGGCCAAGACCGTTGACTTCGGCGCGACCGACGCGCCGATGAAGAGCGCCGACCTCGACAAGAGCGGGCTTCTCCAGTTCCCGACGGTCATGGGCGCCGTCGTGCCGGTCGTCAACATTCAGGGCATCCAGTCCGGTCAGCTCAAACTGACGGGTCAGGTTCTGGCCGACATCTTCCAGGGCAACATCGCGAAGTGGAACGATCCCAAGATCGCCCAGCTCAATCCCGGCGTGACCCTCCCCAGCGCCAATATCACCCCGGTCTATCGCTCGGACGCTTCGGGCACGACCAGCGTCTTCACCACCTACCTGTCTCAGGTTTCCGAAGCCTGGAAGACCGAGTTCGGAGCCAATACGAGCATCAGCTGGCCGATCGGCCAGGGCGGCAAGGGCAACGAGGGCGTTGCCGCCACCGTGAAGCAGGTTCCGAATTCGATCGGCTATGTCGAGTACGCCTATGCCAAGCAGAACAACATTCCTTACGTTCTGCTCCAGAACCAGGCCGGCAAGTATCCGCAGCCTGAGATCAAGTCCTTCCAGGCGGCTGCGGCCAGCGCCAACTGGTCGTCGGCTCCCGGCTTCGGCATCTCGCTGACCAATCAGCCTGGCGATGAAGCTTGGCCGATCACCAACCCCACGTTCATCCTCGTCTACAAGAACCCGGAGAAGCCGGAGCAGACGGCCGAGGTGTTGAAGTTCTTCGACTGGGCCTACAAGAACGGCGACAAGCTCGCGGCCGATCTCGACTACGTTCCTCTCCCCGACAACGTCGTCGAGCAGGTCCGCGCGACCTGGGCGAAGGAGATCAAGAACAGCGCAGGTCAGCCGATCTACAAGATGTAAGCTGGCGATCAGCCTGACGATGGAGTAAGGCGGATGGCCGTGTTGTCTGATGATATCGTTGTCTCAAACATGCAGACCATCCGCCGCCGTACGTCTTCAACCTTCGATCAGGGCTTCCGCTGGGCAAGCTACGGTTCTGCCCTGATCGTCCTGGCCGTATTGGCCGGAATTATCGGAACCATGATCTATGGCGGGTTTCCCGCCTTCCGGGAGTTCGGCTTCGGCTTTCTGACCTCCAGCGTCTGGAATGTCGGGCAGGACCGGTATGGCGCATGGGTCGCGGTTTCCGGGACGCTGACCTCGGCCTTCATCGCCCTGGTGATCGGGGTCCCGATCTCTATCGGGATCGCGATCTTCCTGACGCAGCTCTGCCCTCCATGGCTGCGACGCCCGGTCTCGACGACCATCGAGCTTCTGGCCGCCGTTCCAAGCATCATCTACGGCATGTGGGGGCTTTTCGTCTTCGCCCCGCTCTTTGCCAGGTTCGTCCAGATTCCGCTCTCGTCCATTGTGGAAGGAATGCCGGTCCTCGGCACGGTGCTGTATGCCCGGGTTCCGTCCGGCGTGGGCATGATGACGGCGGGTATCATCCTGGCGATCATGATCATTCCGTTCATCGCATCGATCACCAGGGACATGCTCGACCAGATCCCGACCGTGCTGCGCGAAAGCGCCTATGGAATCGGCTGCACCACCTGGGAGGTGGTGCGCTACGTGCTGCTTCCGCAGGCAGGCGTCAGCATCATTGGCGCCATCATGCTGGGGCTTGGTCGCGCGCTCGGAGAAACGATGGCGGTCACCTTCGTGATCGGCAACGCCAACCGCATCTCGTTCTCGCTGTTCGACCCGAGCTCGACCATCGCGTCTCGCATCGCCAACGAATTCAACGAGGCGTCCGGCATGCAGATGAGCGCTCTGCTTGCGCTCGGCTGCATCCTGTTCGTGGTGACGTTTATCGTGCTTGCGCTCGCGCGTCTTCTGATCGCACGCATGAAGACCCATTGAGAGGTGGATGATGGATGCCGCCCAGCACAACTACGCGACGGCAGCGCCCGCTTCCTGGGGGCGCGTTCGCCGCGGCCGTTATCTGGCCGATCGCGTGCTCAAGATCGTCTGCACCCTGTTCACGGCTCTGGGTGCGTTCGTCCTGGGCTGGATCCTGCTGATGCTGCTGGTCGAGGGAATCGGCGGCCTCTCGCCCGCGGTGTTTACGCAAACGACGCCCGGTCCCGGCACCGAGGGCGGAGGTATCGCGAATGCGATTGTCGGCAGCCTGATCCTCACCTTCCTGGGCATCGTGGTCGCGACGCCCATCGGGGTGCTGGCCGGAACCTATCTTGCCGAGTACGGCAGGGACACCAAGCTCGCGACAATCATCCGCTTCGTCAACGACATCCTGCTCGCCGCACCGAGCATTCTCATCGGCCTCTTCGTCTACATGCTCATGGTGCAGCCGATGGGCGGCTATTCCGGCTGGGCGGGCGGCGTGGCGCTCGCGATCATCGCGGTGCCGGTGATCGTGCGCTCGACGGAGGACATGCTTCGCCTCGTGCCGGGTTCCCTGCGCGAAGCCGGTGCAGCCCTGGGCGCTCCGCGATCGACGGTGATCGTTCACATCAGCTGGAAGGCGGCGCGCGCCGGAATGGTGACGGGCGTCATCCTGGCGACGGCCCGCATCGCCGGCGAGACCGCGCCGTTGCTCTTCACGGCCCTCAACAATAACTTCTGGTTCAGCCCGAACCTGATGGGCGGCGTCTCGAACCTGCCCGTCACGATCTACCAGTTCGCCCTGGCGCCTTATCAGAACTGGCGCGAGCTTGCCTGGGCCGGGGCTCTCATCATCACTCTGTCGATCCTGGCGCTGTCCATCGTGGCGCGCCTGCTCTTGAAGAAGGATAAGGTTCGATGAGCTCGATTGCCGTCAACACGAGCAGCGCCATCGGGCATGCGGCTGCCGCCGATACCGGGGCTACAATCCGCATCGCCGTCAGGGACCTGAATTTCTACTATGGCGATTTCCGCAGCCTGAAGGATATCTCGATCAATTTCTACGACCGGCAGGTCACGGCTCTCATTGGCCCGTCCGGTTGCGGGAAATCGACGCTGCTGCGCACGTTCAACCGCATCTACAGCTTGTATCCCGAGCAGCGCGCCGAAGGCGAGATCCTGCTCGACGGACGGAACATTCTGTCGTCCGATATCGACGTGAACGAGCTGCGCGCCCGCGTCGGCATGGTGTTCCAGAAACCGACGCCGTTTCCCATGTCGATCTATGACAACATCGCCTTCGGGATCCGCCTTTATGAGAAGCTGCCGAGGAGCGAGCTCGACGGGCGCATCGAAGAGGCCCTGCGCAAGGCCGCACTCTGGGACGAGGTCAAGGACAAGCTGCGCCAGTCCGGCATGGGCCTGTCCGGAGGTCAACAGCAGCGCCTGTGCATCGCGCGCACGATCGCGCAGCAGCCCGAGGTGATCCTGCTCGACGAGCCGACCTCGGCCCTCGATCCGATCTCCACCGGCAAGATCGAGGAGCTCATCGAGCAGCTCCGGGCGGAATTCACCATCGTGATCGTCACACACAACATGCAGCAGGCGGCGCGAATCTCGCAATTCACCGCCTTCATGTATCTCGGAGAACTCGTGGAGTTCGGGCCGACGACCAAGATGTTCATGAACCCGTCCAAGAAACAGACCCAAGACTACATCACGGGCCGCTTCGGCTGACCGAAGCGCTTCAAGGAAGGTCACCCATGCCAGAGCACATCGTCAGCTCATACGATACCGACCTGCAGGGCCTGAGGCAGCGGATCGCCGAGATGGGCGGCATCGCCGAGAAGATGCTCGGCGATGCCAGCGCGGCGCTGGTCCGCCACGACAAGCCGCTTGCGCAGACGGTCATCGCCGCCGACCGCCGTCTCGATACCTTGCAGCGCGAGGTGGAAGAAAGCGCCGTTCTGACCATCGCCCGGCGCCAGCCGCTGGCCGTCGATCTTCGCGAGACGATCTCGGCAATCCGCATTTCCGGAGACGTGGAACGGATCGGCGATCTCGCGAAGAACATTGCCAAGCGCGCCCTCGCCATCGGCGAGGATTTCAAGCCGCAGAAGATCGTCGTCGGATTGCGGCACATGAATGATCTCGTCCTCGGACAGCTCAAGGACGTGCTCGACGCCTATGCGCAGAAGGACACCGTAAAGGCGCTCGATGTGTGGAAGCGGGACGGAGCGATCGACGCGCTCTACACTTCGTTGTTCCGCGAGCTTCTGACCTACATGATGGAGGACCCGCGCAACATCTCGTTCTGCACGCATCTTCTGTTCTGTGCCAAGAACATCGAGCGCATCGGCGATCATACCACCAACATTGCCGAGACGGTCCACTATCTCGTGACCGGCGAGACGCTGGCTCTTGACCGGCCCAAGAACGACCGTTCCATCGATGCTGCCGTCGAGACTGGAGCCTGACGATGGGACCTCGTGTTCTGATCGTCGAGGACGAAGAGCCGCTGACGCTTCTCCTGCGCTACAATCTCGAAGCCGAGGGCTACGAGGTGGACACCGTGTCACGCGGGGACGAAGCGGAAATCCGCCTGCGTGAGCAGGTTCCGGATATCGTGCTGCTCGACTGGATGCTGCCGGGCTTGTCGGGGATCGAACTCTGCCGCCGCATCCGGGTCCGGCCGGAAACGGAGCGCCTTCCCGTCATCATGCTGACGGCGCGGGGCGAGGAGGGCGACCGCATCCGCGGCCTCTCCACGGGAGCTGACGACTATATCGTCAAGCCATTCTCAGTGCCTGAACTCCTGGCGCGCATCCGCGCGCTCCTGCGCCGCACCAAGCCCGCGCATATCGCGACGCTCCTCAGAGCCGGCGACATGGAGCTCGACCGCGAGACCCATCGTGTGCGCCGGGCCGGGAAGGAGCTTCACCTCGGCCCCACGGAATTCCGGCTGCTGGAATTCCTGATGCAGAGCCCCGGCCGCGTGTTCAGCCGCGAGCACCTGCTCAACACAATCTGGGGCCATGACGTCTATATCGACGAGCGCACGGTGGACGTGCATGTGGGACGCCTGCGCAAGGCGATCAATCTGCCGAAGAAGCCCGATCCCATTCGAACCGTCAGAGGGGCGGGCTATTCCTTCGACGAGACCTTCGCCAGCGACGAGCGGGCCGCGGGTTGAAGCATCGGACCTACATTCGAACTCACGTCCGATGCTCTGAAGAAAAAATAACGGGCACGTCGAACATCCTCGACGCGCCCGTTTCGTTAATTGTCCTGAAAAATTCCCGAGCCGCGCTTCAAGCGCGGGCCAGCTTCCGGTCACGCTTGCGGTCGGCCACCGGCTGGTAGGCGATACGGGCATGATGGGTGCAGTAGGGCAGCCCCGTGATGGAGCGGGCGCCACAGAAACGGAACTCGGGCTTGGTCGGATCGCCCATGGGCCAGCGGCACATGGATTCACGCAGATCCATGATGGTCACACGCTCCGACATCGGAACCGCCACATCGTTCTCGGCCAAAACCTCCGGCTCCTCCGTCACAGGCTGAAGGGGAATGGGTGCGATCACCACATTGCTATGGGCCTGAGGCGTAATTGGGGCAGGTGCGCTGGGGGTGCGAGCCACCTTGCGGGGGCGCTGCGGGGTCGCCGGGGACGGCTTGACGTCCTTGGCGCGGCCCGACAGGCCGAGGCGGTGAACCTTGCCGATCACCGCATTGCGGGTCACGTTGCCGAGTTCGGCGGCGATCTGGCTCGCGCTCAAACCATCGGCCCAGAGCTTCTTCAGAAGCTCGACCCGCTCATCCGTCCAAGTTGCGCCCGCATCCATCATTTTTGTTACCCTGCCTTCATCGGGGCTGCTTTGAACACTCAGAATCCGGGTGGCCTCGCGGACAGGGTTGTGATGTCCGACCGCGTTGCTAGGGTCGCTCCTGAGGGTGAAAGCCGCCGCACGAAATGCCGTACTCGACTGGACCGAAGTTACTAGATGGGTGGACTCCGGCGCAAGAGTCCCCGGACATGGCCTTTCGTTTTCCCCAGGGAACTGACCTTCGGGAACATTTTCCCTGTGATGAATGAGTTCATTTCTCTTGAATTGACAGGGTCTCAGGCCTCGCTAGAATCCGCCTCCGTGCCGCCCCGGTCTGGGCGGCGCTTTCTTTTTCGGGCCCGGGTGCGACCTTGGGTCCCTTAAGGCGGAGATAGCCCCGTGACATCGCCATTGCTGCCGGTTTTTGCACGCGCCGACCTGTCCTTCGAGAGGGGGGAGGGCCCCTGGCTCTACGGCCGAGATGGCGAGCGATATCTGGATTTCGGGGCCGGCATTGCCGTGAATGCCTTGGGCCACGCCCATCCGCATCTCGTCAAGGCCCTGACGGAGCAGGCGGCCAAGCTTTGGCATACGTCCAATCTCTACCAGATCCCCGAAGGGGAGCGGCTGGCCCAACGCCTCGTGGACAATACCTTCGCGGATGTGGCGTTCTTCTCGAATTCCGGCGCCGAGGCCAATGAGGCGGCCATCAAGATGGCTCGCCGGTATCATTATGTGAACGGCCACCCGGAGCGCTTCCGCATCATCACCTTCGAGGGTGCGTTCCATGGCCGGACTCTCGCCACTATCGCGGCCGGCGGTCAGGCCAAGTACCTGGAGGGCTTCGGCCCCAAGGCCGACGGCTTCGATCAGGTTCCCCTCAACGACCTCGAGGCCCTGAAAAAGGCCATTACGCCCGAAACCGCAGCCTTGATGATTGAGCCGATCCAGGGCGAAGGCGGTATCCGCCTAGTCGATAACGCTTATCTTAAGGAGCTGCGCGCCCTCTGCGACAGCCAAGGCCTCCTGCTGATCTTCGACGAAATCCAGACCGGCGTCGGCCGCACCGGCAAGCTCTTCGCCTATGAATGGACGGGCGTGACGCCCGACATCATGTCGGTGGCGAAGGGGATCGGCGGCGGGTTCCCGCTGGGGGTCTGCTTGGCCACGGCCGAGGCTGCGAAGGGCATGACGGCCGGCACCCATGGCACCACCTTCGGCGGCAATCCGCTCGCCATGGCGGTCGGAAACGCGGTCCTCGACGTCATCCTGGCGCCCGGCTTCCTCCAGAACGTCGAGCGCATGGGGCTTCTTCTCAAGCAGCGCCTTGCCGAGCTGAAGGACCGCCACCCGGGCGTCGTTGCCGAGGTGCGGGGGCAGGGGCTCATGATGGGCCTGAAAACCGTCGTGCCCAATACCGAATTCGTTGCGGCCGCCCGTGCTCAGAAGCTCATCGTGATCACGGCCGGCGATAACGTGGTCCGTCTTCTGCCGCCCCTCATCGTGACCGATGCTGACGTTGCGGAAGCCGTCAATCGTATCGATGCCGCCTGCACGGCCATTGAAGCCAAGCTGAACACCACCGCCCAGCAGGGAGCCGCCGAATGAAGACCCGTCATTTCCTCGATCTCTGCGATCTATCTGGGGCTGAGATCCGCCATGTGCTGAATGTGGGCCTGGACCTCAAGGCCAAGCGGCGTCGGGGCGAGCGCGCCAAGGAGCGTCCGCTCGAAGGCAAGTTCCTGGCCATGGTGTTCGACAAGCCCTCCACGCGCACCCGCGTGTCCTTCGACGTGGGCATGCGAGAGCTCGGCGGCGAGACGCTGATGCTCACGGGCAAGGAAATGCAGCTCGGGCGGGGCGAGACCATCGCCGACACGGCCCGGGTTCTGTCCCGCTACGTGGACGCAATCATGATCCGCACCCTCGACCACGCGATGGTGACGGAGCTGGCCCAGTATGCCTCGATCCCCGTCATCAACGGCCTGACCAAGATGACGCATCCGTGCCAGATCATGGCCGACGTCATGACCTTCGAGGAGCATCGCGGGCCGATCCAGGGCCGCACAATCGCCTGGACCGGCGACGCCAACAACGTGCTCGCCTCCTGGGTTCACGCCGCCGCCCGCCTCGATTTCAAGCTGAAGATCGCCTCGCCGCCGGAACTTGCTCCGCGCCCGGAGCTTTTGTCATGGGCGGGCAAGGAAGGAGCGGAGATCAGCGTGACGATCGATGCCTTCGAGGCTGCGGAAGGGGCCGATGCGATCGTAACCGATTGCTGGGTCTCCATGGGCGACGACGACGAGTTCCGCCGCCAAAACCTTCTGAAGCCCTATCAGGTGAACAGCAAGCTCATGGGCGTGGCCGCCAAGGACGCCGTCTTCATGCACTGCCTCCCGGCGCACCGGGGCGAGGAGGTGACGGATGATGTGATGGACGGGCCGCAATCCGTGGTCTTCGACGAAGCGGAAAACCGGCTCCACGCCCAGAAGGGGATTCTGGCGTGGTGCCTCGGAGCGACAGGCGCATGAGTTCGGCCGCGTTTGAAGGAACCGATGACGTCGTCCTGCCTTTCTCCGTCGAGCCGCTCGACGTGCGCGGGCGCGTCGTGCGTCTCGGGGCCTCCATCGACACCATTCTGGCCCGCCACGGCTATCCCGACGCGGTTGCCCGCGTGATCGGCGAGGCGGCCGCCCTGACTGTCATGCTCGGATCCTCCCTCAAGCTCGAGGGACGCTTCCAGCTTCAGACCAAGACGGACGGCATCATCGACATGGTGGTGGTCGACTTCAACGCGCCGGACCGGCTCCGGGCGACCGCCCGCTTCGACAAGGATAAGCTTGAGGCGCTTGGCTCCGGCGCTCCGAAGACGGGCGAGCTTCTGGGGTCCGGCTATCTCGCCATGACCATCGACCAGGGTTCCGAGCGCAGCCGCTATCAGGGCGTCGTCGCGCTCGAAGGTCAGGGGTTCGAGGAGGCGGCGCACCAGTATTTCCGCCAGTCAGAGCAGATTCCCACGCAGGTGCGCCTGGCGGTGGCCGAGCAGTTCGAGGGCGGACGCAACACCTATCGGGCCGGCGGACTGATGATCCAGTTCCTGCCCTCGTCGTCGGAGCGGATGCGCCAGGCGGACCTTTCTCCGGGCGACATTCCGGAAGGTCATCCGTCGAACGATCTCGCCATGCCGTCGGAGGACGACGCCTGGGTCGAGGCCAAGTCCCTGCTCGCGACGGTCGAGGATCACGAGCTGGTCGATCCTGCGGTTTCCAGCGAGCAGCTGCTCTACCGGCTCTTCCATGAGCGCGGTGTGCGCGTGTTCGAAGGACAGCACGTGCACGAGGAATGCACCTGCTCGCACGAGCGCATCATGGGCATGATGCGCCGCTTTTCGCCCGAGGATCGCCGGGACATGGTCGGCGACAATGGCCGCATCGGCATCACGTGCGAGTTCTGCTCGCGCTTCTACGATCTCGATCCCGCCGAGGTCGAGGCCGAGATCGCCAGGACGGACGCCTGACCCTCAGGAATTGGCGCAGGTGGCCGCGAGGCGCCGCATGAAGGCGGCGCCCGCCTCGAGCTGCTCCAGGGTGATGTATTCGTCGGGTTGATGCGCCTGATCGATGGAGCCCGGGCCGCAGACGACCGTGGGAATGCCCGCAGCCTGGTAATGCCCGGCTTCCGTGCCGAAGGGCACGGTCTGGGTGTGGTTCTTGCCCGCAAGCCGCAGGGCCAAAGTCTCCGCGAACGAACCCGGCTCCGGCGCGAGTCCCGGCACGGCGATCTCCAGCTTCGTTTCGATCCGGCCGAATTCGCCGAAGCGGTTGAGGCGCTTGAGGGCGACCTCGTTCGCGAACCTGTCGAGGCGGTCCGGGATCTCCTGCGGATCGAGGGTCGGCAGGCCACGGAACTCCCAGTGGAAGCTGCAGGATTTCGAGAGGATGTTCCGCGCGGTCCCGCCCGAGACGACCCCCACATGCACGGTCGTGTAGGGCGGGTCGAAGCGCCCGCTCGTGTCGCCGCGCTCCATCATCTCGTCGCCGATCCGGTTGAGTTCCCCGATCAGTTCAGCGGCCGCCATCACGGCGCTCGCGCCGAGATAGGGCTTGGAGGAATGTGCCTCGAAGCCATGGACGGTTGTCGTGAAGGTCACGACGCTCTTGTGGGCGTCCACGACCTCCAGCATCGTGGGCTCCCCGACGATGGCAGCCCTCGGCATGGGCAGGTCGTGTCCCAGCCGGCGGATGGCGTCGACGACGCCGAGACAGGTCGTCTCCTCGTCGTAGGACAGCATGATGTGGATCGGCATCTTCAGCCCGGCGGACTGGAATTCCGGGACGAGCGCCAGGGCCAGCGCATCGAAGGCCTTCATGTCCACCGCGCCGCGTCCGTAGGCACGCCCGTCTGCGACCCGCAATGTGAACGGGTCGGAGGACCAGGCCTGGCCCGTCACCGGCACCACGTCCGTATGGCCCGAGAGGACGACGCCGCCCCGATCCTGCGGGCCGATCGTGGCATAGATCGCTGCCTTGTCCCCGGTTTCGTTCGGCTGCCGAACGTAAGGAACGTTCCAGCCACGGAGATAATCCTCAACGAACTCGACCAGGGGCAGGTTGGACTTGGTGCTTACGGTATCGAACGAAACCAGCTTCGCCAGCATCTCGAGCGGCGTCAGCCGCTGGCCGGTGGGGGACATGCGAACCTCGGAAAATCCAGGAGATCACAGAGCGGACAGGAGAGCCCGGATGGAGCCGCTCTGCCGTCAAGGAATTTTAACCATCCTAAACTTCGGGCCCCGGAAGAGCAAGGAGGGGCCTGCGAGCGGCAAAGGAATGCCTTGTTTCAAAACGAAAATGCAAATATTATTATAACATAACATTTCAAGGCTCCCGAGGAGCCGGAGGGGCAAGGTCATGGCCGACATCAACGCAGCTCCGACCATCACGGTTGATCCGGGTTGGGATATATGGGACGCCACCTTCACCGGTTCTCCCGTCAAGGTGTTCCTCGGTGTTCATATCGACGATGTCGATGACGACAACCTCACGGTCACGATCTCGTTCGATCCCTCTGCCGGCGATCTGATCATCGACAACAGCACCTTCGACGTCCAGATGTCCGAGGCAGGCGGGATCAGAACGTATACGCTCACAGGTACCAAGGCTGCCCTGGCCGATTTCGGCTACAGCGTCTCGTTCGATCCGAACAACGCCAAGGAGGGCATGGGCCCGATCGAGACAGTCTTCACCATCGGGGTGAAGGATGCCGCCGACAACATGGTGACGGATGCCTCGGTCAAGATCGTCACGAGCGACGAGACACCCGGCAATCTCGCACCCGCGCTTACCGTCGACCCAGGCACCGAGACGACCACGGCGACACATACCGGTCCTAACGTCACGCCCTTTGTGGGCTTGACGGTTGCGGACGCCAACAATGACGACCTGAGGCTCGCGATCACGTTCAATGAGCAGCACGGCGACCTCATCCTCCCTGACGGGACATTGGCCACCATCACCAGAGGTGCCGAAGGCAACCCCGACAACATCACGTATCTGATCAGGGGAAAGCAGGATTACCTTACGGCTCTCATGGATTCCATCCAGTTCGATCCCCAGGACTTCTGGGAGGGCTACTGGCAGCCAGTGATCACGAGCTTCAGCATCGAGCTCTACGACGAATTCCACTACTACCCCGTCCAGAACAACACGATCACGGTCGTCGCGAACAATTCCGTCAATGCTGGGCCGTCCAATTCGGCTCCGACCGGGCTCGACGTGGCGGGTGGTGTCGTGGCGGAGGGGGATCCTCTCGCGACCGTGGCGGCTACCCTCACGGGCCTCGACCCGGATGTCGGTGACAGCTTCACCTATGCGCTCGTGACGGATGTAACCGGCACGACCCCGGCCACGGACGCCCTGTTCGAGATCGTGGGCAATGAGATCCGCGTCAAGGCCGGTCTCGACGACCCGCAGGTCGGTCCCCACGATCTGTGGGTGAAGGTCACGGATGCGGGCGGCCTGTCGACGGTGCAGAAGGTCACCATCACGGTCGGCAACGTGAACGAGGCGCCCACCCTCGATGCGACGAGCGGCACGGTGCTGGAGGGCGATCCCCTCGCGACCGTGGCGGCCACGCTCCTGGGCCAGGATCCCGATACCGGCGATACCCTGACCTATGCGCTCGTGACGGATTTGACCGGCAACACCCCCTTCATCAGCGACCTGTTCGAGATCGTGGGCGACGAGATCCGCGTCAAAGCTGGTCTCGACGATGCGCAGGTCGGTCCCCACGATCTGTGGGTGAAGGTCACGGATGCGGGCGGCCTGTCGGCGGTGCAGAAGGTGACGATCACCGTCGGCAACGTCAACGATGCGCCGGAGGCCCTGAAACTGGATGGCAGCGCGACCGGCGTGGCCGTGCTCGAGAACGCCTCCGTCATCGGCACCCTGTCGGGAGCGGACCAGGACAACGACAGCCTCCAGTGGGCGTTTGCGCCGGGCGGGGACGCGGGCGGCATGTTCGTCATCGACGGCGATCAGATCAGGCTGGCTGACGGCAAGGTGCTGGATGTCGACGGGGCGGG
>JBOZRS010000017.1:0-36563 GCA_050789065.1 Microvirga sp. | reverse complement strand
GTGCACTATCTACATCGCAGACTTCTGTCTTACGTCTCGTTCGGGCTATCCTGGCCTCATGCTGTGGGAATGACCCGCAACGCTCATCAAATACAACGTCTCGTCACGTGCCACTTTCGGCTGACGCTTCGTTTGCGGCGATTGAAGCGCTCGAGCAACTCTGGCGAGTAGCGGACGACTCATCTGTGAACGGTCGCATGATCGACGGAGATGCCGCGCTCGGCCATCATCTCCTCCAAGTTCCGCAGGCTCAAACCGTAAGCCAAATACCAACGGACTCACAGCAGGATCACCGATCGATCAAAATGCCCGCCCTTGAACACCGTGTCCTCCGCTCCTGAAAATTCGGCGAGGATAGCTGAAACTCTGAAACAAAGGGTTTGCGACAGATCTAGATAAGCTCCCACACTCCAGGACTTCGAGAACCGCTCCGGCGCATCGATGACGCTGCGATAGGCCAATGCCACGAAGGAGCGGACACCTGCGGCCGTCATGAGCCGCCGTGCCACTGGGTCCTATCGTGCCAGAGCCATGAGACGGCGTGTGAGAATGCCGACTTGCCGGCTGATGGTCTGTAAGGCTGTTAGGAGCGCCTCAACCGGTACCGTCAGGTGACCCTCCAGTTAACCTGACGGTACCGGGATTACTCCACGCTGGCCACTGGCCCAGGGTCAGCTTCCGGGATCCGCACGAGGCAGGCGGCCTCGCTGCCGGTCTTGGAACGCGCGAGACGCGGGCGCACGAGCCCGCAACGCGGAACTCTTTCGGAGCAGCGCGTCACGAACGGGCACCCGGCGGGCGGGTTGAGCGGACTTGGCAACTCGCCCTTGAGGATGATCTTCCGGCGCGCGCGCTGCTGCACTGGATCGGGCAATGGAATCGCGGAGAGCAACGCCTCGGTATAGGGATGAGTCGGTGCCTGGAAAACAGCCTCCGTCCCGCCACGCTCCGCGATTGTCCCAAGATACATGACGAGCACGTCGTCGGCGATATGGCGCACGACGGAGAGATCGTGAGAGATGAAAAGGTAGGCGAGACCCAGCTGGCTTTGCAGTTCCATCAGGAGGTTCAGGATCTGTGAGCGGATTGACACGTCGAGCGCGGATACCGGCTCGTCCAGCACGAGGAGACGTGGGGACAGGGCGAGTGCGCGGGCAATGACAACGCGTTGACGCTGCCCGCCCGATAACGCAACCGGACTGCGGTCCGCGAAAACCTGCGGCAGACCGACGAGATCGAGTAGCTCTCGCACCCGCTCCCTGCGCTCGCTTCGTGAGCGGCCTGCGATCGCGAGCGGTTCGGCAATGCTGGACGCAATGCTCATCTTCGGATCGAGGGCTGCGCTTGGATCTTGAAAGACGATCTGCATCTCGCCCGCGAGCGCACGCCGCTCGACGCCTTGTAGGTGGGTTATGTCGCGGCCCGCGAAGCGGACCTCGCCACTCGTGACGGGTTCCAGACCCAGAACTGCATAAGCCGTCGTTGACTTGCCGCAGCCGCTCTCACCAACCAGCGCGACAGTGCGGCCGCTGGGCACGTCGAATGAGATGCCATCGACGGATTTCACCACCCCTGCACTTCCCCGTGCGGGGAAGTGAACCTTTAGATTCCGCACCGAAAGCAGGGGCTCCTGAACCGCGCTCATATGATCTCCACGGCTTCATCGGTATGCCAGCAGGCGGCCCGCCGCACCTGTCCACGCACCGGGACGAGTGGTGGTACCTTCACGCATTGCTCACTAGCGAGCGGACAGCGGGTTCGGAATCGGCAGCCCTGCGGCCAGGACTCCGCACCGGGGACGGCGCCCTCGATCGTGCGCAGGGTCGTCTTGCGTCCCCCATCCATTTTAGGAACGGTCGCCAGTAGCAGTCTTGTATAAGGGTGAGCCGGGTCGCCGAAGATGGCCTCCACGGGACCGGTCTCAATAACCCGCCCCCCATACATGACGGCTACATGATCCGCCATCTCGGCCACGACACCCATGTCGTGCGTGATCAGGAGGATCGTGGTTTCCACTTCGTCGCGCAGGCGCTTCATCAAGTCCAAGATCTGAGCCTGGATTGTGACGTCGAGGGCCGTGGTCGGTTCGTCTGCGATGAGGAGCTTGGGCCTGCAGATCAGCGCGGATGCGATCATGACTCGCTGGCACATGCCGCCTGAAAGCTCGAACGGGTATTGCGCGGCACGCCGTTCGGGATCCGGGATGCCCACATGCCCGAGCATTGTGACCGCGTCGCGGCTCGCCTCACCAGCGCTCAGCCCACGATGCAGCCTTAGCGCCTCGGCTACCTGATGTCCGACCTTCATCAGCGGGTTGAGCGAGGCAACCGGCTCCTGAAAAATGACGGAGATCGCGTCGCCGCGGATCCCGGCGAGTGCCGGCTCATCCATAGCCGTCACATCGTCGCCATCCAACACAACACGGCCGCCCGATATTCGTGCGGCCGCGGGCAAGAGGCGGAGCACGGATAAGGCTGTAAGGCTCTTGCCGCAGCCGCTTTCACCGACAACAGCCAGAATCTCGCCGCGCTTGGCCGACACGCTCACGCCGTCCACGACCTGAACGCCGCCAATCGAAACACGGAGATCCTCGATCGACAGGATTGGCTCCGCGCTGCGCCGCTGGCCGTGCTTCATGAACCGACCTTCCCGATGGCAACTCCCGCCCACGGGCTGGTGTGGTGCGCCATCCCGACGTTGACGTCGTCGGACCGCCGGAGAACGGCGGAAGGAACGGCGAAATTGGTCGGATAGAGCGTGTCTTCCACAATCTCGACCGGATAGTGGGTCCCGACCCGTGCCGCGACGCCTTCGGCGGCCCGCGCATTGACCCGGATCGTTGGAGTCGAGGCGTCGATTCTAGGCATCTGGAACGCGTCCTCCAGAGACATTCCATAGTCGACGATGTACGACAAAATCTGCAGCAGCGTGGGGAAGATGGTGCGTCCGCCCGCCGCTCCGATTGCGAGAGAAGGGCCGCCCGCTCGGCGCACAATGAGCGGGCACATGTTCGCGAGCGGCTTGGCTCCAGGCGCCATGGAGTTCGGTTGCCCAGGACGTGGGTCAAACCACATGATGCCGTTGTTCATGAGAATGCCGGCTTGCGGCAGCACCACCTTTGAGCCGAAGCGGGAGAGCAGGGTATTCGTCAGCGACACCATGTTGCCGGATGCATCCACCACGCTCAGATGGGTTGTGCAGCCAACCTGCGGATTGGCGGCATGCCCCATCGTGGTCAGGCGCACCTGATAGGCGTCACGGATCGCGTCGGCATAGATCAAGGCCGCATCGTCCGGGCTTGTGGCCGCCGTGAGGCCGCTGGTCTCGAGCTGCGCGCAGGCCTGGATGAAGCTCGGTCCCCCACTGAGCCCAGGAATGGCGTTGATCTCGAACCCCCGGTATGCCCCTCGCAACGGCCCGTTCCACACAGCGTGGTAGCTGGCGAGATCCTTCAAGCTAATTCGGGAGCCGCCCGCCTCCAGATCCGCGGCCAGCCTCTGGGCAATCTCTCCCTCGTAGAAGTCACGGGCTCCTGCGCTGGCGAGGCGGCGCAGCAACTTCGCCTTCCGTGGCATGGGCCTGTTGGCAGTCCTGCTTTGATCGCTTGGTCTGGGAGCCCGGCCTTGATCGAGGAAGAGTTCGGCCGACGCGGGAAACTGTGCCAAGCCGGCGGCGTCAGCGGCCAGCGAGAGGGCGGCAAACCAGTCTATCTCAAGCCCGCGCTCGGCGTGCTCGATGGCCGGCTCGAGGGCTTCGGCGAATGAAATGGTGCCAAATCGTTCAAGCGCGGCCGCGAAGCCCGCGATGGCTCCTGGAACTGCGATCGAGTGATAGCCAGTGGCGTTGCGATCGTCCTTCACCGCGGGCCACGAGAACCAGTTGCCCGAATCGCCGCCGCTCAGCGGATAATCGGATGGATCCAGGTTCTGGGCAGCCACCACATTGAAGTCCAACGTCGTGACCTCACCGGTGGCGCCGTCGGCATGCAAAAGGAAGCCTCCTCCCCCGACACCCGAGAGCCAGGGCTCGACGACGGACAGAGTCATGGCCGTGACGATGGCCGCGTCCATCGCATTGCCGCCACGCGCGAGGACCGCGGCTCCGGCCGCAGCCGCATGATGGTTTTGCGCCGCGACCATCCCGTGCGGCGAGTGAACCTCCGCCTTGCGTACGGTAAACGTTTGCATCAGGCCTTCCTCCCAAACCGCCGCTCCCCAATCGCCTCGGGAGTTTCGAGCGGAACCGCAAATCGTGCATGGTTCTCTGAGCTGGCGTGATGCGCGGCAATGTCGGCCACGGTGGCGATCCAGCAGGATCCATCGGCTCGGACGCGATCAAGAAGCCTTTCCAGCATACGGATGCGGTGCGCGCGACCCGAGATCCAGTCGTGTACCGTCAACATGAAAAGCCCGCCGAACCGTTGCAGGGTTTCGAACTCATCGATCCAGCTCTCCAAGACCGGACCCGTGGCGGCCGGCGCCCACTTATCGCCCCCGCCTCCGACAAACTTGAAATAGATCGCATCATCCAGTGCCCACTGGACCGGCACCTCTGTGACGCCATCCAGTGTGTATGGATGATCAAAGCCCATCAACGATGAGTCGTAGAGCCCACGCCGCTTCACCTCGGCAAACATGTGTGGAGTCATTTCCCACGCAGGCGACCGGAATCCCCTTGGGACGATGCCAACCTGGTTCTTGAAGATGTCGAGGGAGGCCTCGAGCGCTTCGGTGAACTCGGCATCCGAAGCCTGTGCTGCCAACTCGTGGAAATAGCCGTGTAGTCCGACCTCGTGTCCTCGCTCGACAAAGGCCGGCAGGAGGTTCGGATAGTTCGCGGCCACGATGCCCGGAACGAAGAACGTTCCCTTGATCTCATAGCGGTCCAGGAGATCGAGGATGCGCCAGATCCCTGAGCGCGGGCCGAAGAGCCGTTGCTCCATCTGGCCCAGAAGCCGCTGCGGTGGCTCGTCTTTAAGGCTCCAGAGATAGGGCGACGTCGCATCGACATCGACGGTGAAGCAGAAGCCGCCTCGATAGGACTCAGGCCATGCATAGGCGACCTTACCTGTGCTTGAAGGATTCATGGCGGTGCTCACAGTGGGTTCTTCTTGCTTTGGTGGACGGCGAGGGAACCGATCGAGTTACCGCCATCCACCGTGAGGGTGGATCCGGTCACGTAAGCCGAGGCATCGCTTGCGAGGTAGAGGAGCGCATTGCCTACGTCCTGACGCGAGGAGGGACGCCCAAGCGGGATGTTTGAGATGGTGTTGCGGATGTGCTCGTCAGTGAGATCGCTGACCGTGCTACCGGCCGCAAAGCCGGGTTCAAGGCTGTTGACCCGGATCCCGAACTCAGCGAGTTCGATCGCGAAGCCTTTGGTGAGCCTGTCGAGAGCCGTCTTTGACGTGCAGTACGGCACCACGGTCCGGCGCATCTTCCGGGATGCGCCGGAGGAGATATTGATTACGGACCCCTTCACGCCTTTCTCGATCATCTGGATCGCAAGGGCCTTGGTCAGAATGAAAGGCGCCCGGAGATTGATGTCGAAGATCCGATCGAACTCCTCCGTCGTGATGTCGAGCAGGAAGCCTGACGGATAGATCCCGGCATTGTTGACAAGAATATCTGCGGCTCCCCAACGCTCGCGCACAGTCGCGGCCAGCGCATTGACCGAGGCTTCGTCCGTGAGATCGGCGGCATGGGCGAAGCTTGCTTGGGAGAGGTTCGTCTCCCCCAACAGCTCGCTCAGTCTCCGCCCATCGGTATCGGTGAGGCAGAGATCGCAGCCCGCATCCCGCAGCGTTTCGACGAGCCAGCGTCCGATGACCCCGCAGGCGCCGGTCACGACGGCGCGGCGGCCCTTCAGGTCCGAGAAGAAATCCATGACATCCTCATTGTAAGCGGGGATCAAAGCGATCCCGAAGGTCATCGCCCAGCAGGTTGATTGCGAGGACGAGCAGGAAAAGGCAGAGCCCCGGGAAGGTGGCGATCCACCAGGCAGTGGCGAGATAGTTGCGTCCTGTCGAGAGCATCGCACCCCAGCTTGCGGTGGGCGGCTGCACGCCGAGGCCGAGGAAGGAGAGGCCCGCTTCGAACAGGACCATCAGTCCGAACTCGAGCGTCGCCACAACGGTGATGGCGCCGACGATATTGGGCAGAATATGCCGGAACAGGACACGTCCCGGTCCGGCGCCCATGAACGCGGCCAAGCGCACATAGGGCATGTTGGCGACGCCAAGGGTCTGTCCGTACGCGACGCGGGCGTATCGGGGCCAGCGGGTGAGGGCGAGAACGACAATCACGTTAACGAGTCCCGGCCCAAGCACGGCGACTGTGATGATCGCGAGAAGGATGGCAGGAATCGACAGGAAGATATCGACGACCCGCATCACGACAACTTCGACGGCGCCGCGCAGATAGCCCGCCAGCATGCCGAGCAGCACGCCGATGGTGCCGGAGAGGATAACGGACGCAAAGGCGACGAACAGCGAGATGCGCGCGCCATGGATCAGCCGGCTCAGCAGGTCGCGGCCAAGCTCGTCGCTTCCAAGCCAGTAGGTGACTCCGCGCGAGACGAAGCCTGGTGCTTTCAGCCGGCCAAGCAGGTTCTGCTGGTAGGGGTCGTACGGAGCCACATAGGGAGCGAAAACGGCGGCGGCGACGAATAAGACAACCAGGCCGAGCGGAAGCCACGTGGCATAGCGGACCCGACGGCGCGGAGGCGATGCGGACGCGGCAGCGGCGGCGCTCATCGACGAGCTCCGCCCAGGCGTATGCGGGGATCCACCAAGCTGTAGAGAATATCCGCCAGAACGTTCAGCCCGATCGTCACCAAGGCGCCTAGGAGGACAACGCCCTGCACAACCAGGAAATCCCGCGCAAGGATGGATTGAACCGTCACCTGACCCAGTCCCGGCCAGGCAAAGACGGTTTCAACGATGACCGCGCCGGCCAGGAGATTGGAGATCTCGAGAGCCGCCACGGTGATGACTGGAATCGATGCGTTGCGGGCGAGGTGCCGGGCAAGGATCCAGCCGAGCCCCGCGCCACGGGATCGCGCTGTGCGCACATAATCCTTTGAGAGTTCGTCCAGGAGCGCCGTGCGGGTGATGCGGGCGAAGGTCGCCATGCTCAACAGCCCAAGCGCGACCGAAGGCATGACCAGATTTGCGAACCCGCCCGTCGACGAAGGCGGCAGCCAGCCCAACGTCACGGCAAAGATAAGGATCATGAGGATTCCGCTCCAGAAGGTCGGCATGCTCTGCGCAGCCAGGACGATGCTGGCGAGGACCCTGGCCAGAGCGCTATCCCGCCAGAGCGCCAGCAGGATCCCAACCGGGATCCCAATACCGCATGCGACCACCAAGGCCCCCGCGGCCAACATGACCGTATAGGAAAGCCGCGAGGCGATGATGGTCGTGACCGGTATGTTCTGAATGACGGACCGTCCCAGGTCGAATCGCGCAAGATCGGCCAGGAAGGCCAGATACTGCACGATGATCGGCCGGTCGAACCCGAGGGACCGACGCATGGCCTCGATGTCAGCCGGCGTTGCCGTTTCAGGAACGAGCAAATAGGTCGGATCGCCCGTCAGGCGCTGGAGGAAGAAGATCAGGGTTGCCACGCCGAGGACCGTGACGATCGCCTGTCCCAGCCGTTTGAGGAGAAATGCCTGCATTGTGCAATCCGACCCGCGGGGCTTTACCCCTTCCAGTCCATGCGGTTGAGGAACATGCTCTCGTTTGAAGTCGGCCTCCACTGAAGAGCGCCAGCGGCTCCGTAGATGATTGCCGACTGGTAGAGCGGCACCAGAGGCACCTCGCTGGCGACGATCTCGTGCACCTTCCGGTAGGCATCCAGGCGCTTCCTTTCGTCGAGGGTCTCACGCCCGGCCTCAAGCGCCTTGTCGGCCTCCGGATTGTGATACGCAGACCATCCGCTCGACGTATGCAGCAGCGGGAAGAGAACACCATCTGCATCCTGGCAGGCGCATGACCACCGCCCGTAGCTGAGCGCCGGCACCGTTTCGGGCCCGCTCTGCGCCCGCTTCAGATAGGAGGCCATGTCGGAAAGGTTGATCGTCACATTCAGGCCTGCATCGGACAGCATCTGCTGCACGGCCTGAACCACGCGCTGGTCGAAGACGGGGGCGGTGGCAAGCTCGATGGGGGCCTTTGCGGCATCTCTGGCTTTTGCGACGAGTTCCTTGGCCTTCTCGGGATCGTAGCTGGGCGCCTGGACCCCTTCCACCCAGCCAAAATGGACGGGCGTCAGCATGATGTCGGCCGGCTTGTCGTATCCGCCAAGGATGCCCTGGACGAGTCCCTCCTTGTCGATGGCATAGGCGACAGCGCGCCGGACCTCCACCTTATCGAAGGGAGGCTTCGTCGTGTTGAGGCGCAGGTAGGCGATGCGTTCGGTGAGGACTGACAAGGGCTTGGCCCGGCCGGAGGATTTGAGCTGGGCGGCAAGATCGCTGTCGAGGGAAACGCCGAGATCGCTGCTTCCGGCTTGGAGGTTGGCGACTCGGGTTGCGGCGTCCGGGACCGCCCGGAACACAGCCTCCGGGAAGACCCCCTTGCGTCCCCAATAGGAGTCGTTCCGCTTGAGCGTAACCTGAACGCCACGCTGCCAGCCGCTAAAAATGTAGGGCCCGCTGCCGACGGGGTTCGCATTGAAGGCGTCCTTACCCACGGCTTCGACCACATGCTTGGGCACAATCGACAGCTTCACAAGCTGCGCCAGAAGCGCCGGATAGGGACCATCGGTTGTCAGCTTGATTGTGTGGGGCCCACTCACCTCGGCCTTTGTGATCTTATTGAACTGGCCGAGCTGCGGGCTCCCGAATTTGGGGTCGATGATGCGGGTGACGCTGAAGACCACATCCTCCGGCGTCAGCTTCTTGCCATCGTGGAAGGTGATATCCTCTCGGATCGTGAACCCGATCTCGGTATCCGACAACTGCTTCCATTCCGTTGCGACCTGAGGAGCGATGTTGCCCTCATCGTCCCGGGTGACTAGGTTATCGAAGATATTGCGGTACACGTAATAGCTGTCGGGATTCCATTGGACGTGAGGGTCAAGTGACGAAGGTTCGTTCACAAGATCGATCACCAAGCGATCGCGCCCTGCCGAAGCGGGGCCGGCCATACCAAGGGCGAGCAGAGCGCCAATCGCGGCGCTCGCGAGTATTGGTCGTAAAGTCCTCATGGGAATCACCTTCCTTTTCCCTGCTGTGGCCTGATATGCGGGCGGCGAGGCACGGTCATTCGCGCGGCACAGGGCGCGCTGCGGTATTTTTGGGTGGAGAAGGGCTCAGGCGAGTGGAAGAAGGATCTCGCCGCAAACGCCTCGAAATCGATGATGTCAGCCTCAATCTCACGACGAGCGTCTGCGGCTTGCCCCTGGAGGAGAGCCGTCAGAAGTGCCGCCCGATCATTCGGCCACCGAGCATTGCCGGTCGTGTCGAGCCACGCAACGATCCGATCGGAATGATCCCAGACCTCCCCGAGCCAGCGCATGCGCAGGCTGTCGAGGTGCTGGGCAAGCAGATCGAGAATTTGGCGATCGTTGATCCGTGCTGTCACTAGAGCGGATCCGCCCTGTCCCCGCAAGATCTGGTTCATGGTGGCCAAGGCGGTCAGCCGTTCGCCCTCCCTTGGCGAAAGGCGGATTTCGGCGAGGGAGGGCTCAATCCAGCGCCTCGCGGCGAGGACCTCGCCGGCAAGTAGCCCGGTCACTGGCGCGATCAGCCATCCATGCCGGGCTCGCGCCTCGACCAACCCAGCTGACGCCAAGCGGGTCAGGGCGACTCTCACACTCGCCCGACCCAGCTGGTACCGCTCCGCAAGTTCGTTTTCCGCAACGATGCTACCGGGGGCGAGTTCACCTCCAATCACGGCACGGCGCAGGCGCTTGAACGCGAGCGCGCTCATCGATCCGGCGCCCGGGGGCAAGGCAGCAGCGAAGGGAGACGATGAGTCAAGCATCTTTAAAGTCTTCCTCAAAGGCTGAGATGTCACAAGCGAAATGTGACATCTCAGTCTTTTAATAGCAATTTCCCCTTCCTGTGACAGCAATCCCCCTGCTCGGACAGGATGTCATCCGCCAAGTCCGCAACGCCGGCTTAACAGACGTTCGACAGGACCAGATGCTCTCCGCTCCCAACGCGGTCCAGAAACAAGGCGCTGACGGCCGCCATGCCACTGACAAAGCTCAGCGCGGCCTCACCGAGATCGTTGGCTGAAAAGCCCACGGCGTCCGGATGGGTGAAGAAGCTCGTTGCCAGCATCGGCAGCGCCAATGCCGGTCCGCTGACATCCCGGGGAGGCCGCACCGGCACGGAGAGTGCGTGTCGCCTCATGGGACGCGGGCTTCTGATCGCTCATGCGAGGGCTCCTGATCGATGGAAGGTTCCTATCCCCGGCTCGGTCAAAGCGCCGCCTCTGGCGGGCGCTCCCAGTCAGCTGCGGACCAGTTCCGCGAAGTCGATTGCCTTGGTGCGATCGAGTGCTGTGTGGACGGGCGGCATGGAATATTTCAGGCCGGTCGCGCAATTGAACAACACGACGCGCTCATCTTTGCGAACTCGGCCATCGGCCATCGCCTGCCTGTAGGCCGCCATTGTCGCCCCTCCTTCCGGGCTCAGCAACAGGCCGTCGGCTCGCGCCACGGACTCGACGGCCATCATGATCGCTTCATCCGGCACGGCAATGGCAAAGCCGCCGCTTTCGCGGACAGCGCGGAGAATGAGGAAGTCACCGATCGCTTGCGGCACACGAATTCCGGATGCGATGGTGTGAGCACCCTCCCAGCGGGGTGCGGTTTCGGCACCGGCCTCGAAGGCACGCACCATGGGCGCGCAACCCGCCGCCTGCACGGCAATCATTCGCGGTCGCTTGCTGCCGATGAAGCCGATCGCCTCCAGTTCCGCAAAGGCCTTCCACATGCCAATCAGACCTGTGCCACCGCCGGTGGGATATAAAATTACGTCCGGAAGATCCCAGTCGAACTGCTCGGCCAATTCTAAGCCCATCGTCTTCTTGCCTTCGATCCGGTAGGGCTCCTTCAGGGTCGAGACATCGAACCACCCCGTGACCTCCCGGCCCTGCCCGACGAGCTTGCCGCAGTCGTCGATCAGCCCGTTGACCCGGTAGACGTTGGCCCCCTGCAACGCGATCTCGGAGAGATTGATCTCGGGCGTGTCTTCCGGACAGAAGACGGTGGCGCGGATGCCGGCGCGGCTCGCATAGGCGGCCAAGGCCGCCCCGGCGTTGCCGTTGCTCGGCATTGCCAGATGCTGGAGACCAAAGGCCTTGGCCATGGAGACGGCCATCACAAGTCCGCGGGCCTTGAACGATCCGGTCGGAAGCCGGCCCTCGTCCTTCACGAGAACCTCCCCTCCCCCGAGTTCCTGTGTGGACCGTGCGAGGGGAATGAGCGGGGTCGCTGCTTCCCCGAGACTGACAATGTCGGCAACCCGGCGCACCGGAAGCAATTCGCGCCATCGCCAAAGGTCGTTCGGCCGCACCGCCAAGGCCTCTTTGCTTAGCGTGGCGCGCACGCCGTCGAGATCGTAGCGAACCAGCAATGGCTTACCCGCGCGAGAGAGATTGTGCGGCCGGTCCGCCTCATAAACCTCGCCCGTCCATGAGCACTCAAGGTGAGTCACAAAGGTCGGCCGCTCGGTAGTCAGGTTTGCATTGATGTTCATGTGACTGCCTTTCGAAGCCACGGCGTCATGCAGAATGAGGACGCTGCGTCGCGTACCTTAGACCAAATGGCAACCTGCTGAACACCTCCCGAACCCCACGGCCGGGTCCTATCTCATCAGCACCAGATCGGACTCTGATGCACCCTGCATTCAGTCCGCGTTGTCGCACACCGTACATCAAACTGGATGGGAGCATGCCGAATCCGGTCAAGCCCCCGTCCGAAGGCACCGTTGCATTAACCTTGGCGGTATAAGGAGGGCGGCGATCTAAGGAGCCGCTCTGTTGTCTCTCTTCAAGCGCCGCCGCTTTCCCGGGCTTTGATGAGGTGGACGCCCCCCAGCGGCCTTGGTGTGCCAAAGTGGAGGTGTTGATGAGCACCACTTGAGGGAGGCATCCATGGGAGAAGTTAGCACGATTGGGGTGGATCTGGCGAAGAGCGTGTTCCAGGTTCACGGAGCTGATGCATCCGGCGCGGTCCTGTTCCGCAAGAAGCTGCGGCGGCACCAGGTTCTCACTTTCTTTGCCGCCCAACCGCCCTGCACGGTGGCGATGGAGGCCTGCGGCAGCGCTCACCATTGGGCGCGCGAGATTGGCCGGCTCGGGCATGCGATCCGGCTGATCCCACCGGCTTACGTGAAGCCGTTCGTCAAGCGCCAGAAGAACGATGCGGCGGATGCCGAGGCGATCTGCGAGGCAGCCCAGAGACCGACAATGCGTTTCGTGGTGCCCAAAAGCGAGCAGGCGCAAGCCGCCGCTGTCGTGTTCCGGGCGCGCGATCTCCTCGTGAAGCAGAGAACCCAGATCATCAATGCCCTGCGGGGACATCTGACCGAGTTCGGCATTGTGGTGGCGAAAGGCCCGGCTCACGTTCCTCACCTGGTACGGGCTGTCGAGGACGGGGCCGAGCCGATCCCGGAGCTCGCCCGACCGATCCTTCAAGGCCTGATCGAAATGCTGCAGGCGCTGGATGACAGGATTGCTGGGCTCGACCGCGAGATTGCTCAGCGGGCCAAGGAGGATGAGGCGGCGCGGCGACTGATGACCATTCCCGGAGTGGGACCCGTCACTGCCACCGCCCTGGCGGCACTCGCCCCACCGGCTGAGACCTTCAAGCGCGGACGGGACTTTGCCGCCTGGGTCGGGCTCACGCCCTTGCAGCATTCCACGGGCGGCAAGCAGAAGCTCGGCGCTACCTCGAAGATGGGCGAGCGGACGCTGCGGCGCCTGCTGATCATCGGCGCCAGCGGCGTCTTGCGCTGGGCGGCTCGCAACGGAGCTCCAGCAGGCTCGTGGATCGCGCGCATGCTGGCCCGCAAGCCGCCGATGCTGGTGCGGGTGGCGCTGGCTAATAAGATGGCTCGCGTCATCTGGGCCTTGATGGCCAGGGGCGGGATCTACCGAGCTCCGGCCGTGAGCGCATAAGCGCTCGCGTCTGTGGGGCTGTTGGAGCGGAGGAAGGTCGAAGGAGAGGGATGGCGCAACGGTCGATGAGACGGGATCAGGAAAACCAGTGTGCAACAACGCGCCTCGAGCGCGCCGCTTTGAATTGGACCTGATCCGCGAACTTCATCCGGGCCCGCGGCATGTGAATGGCCGCAGATGAGGCCGTACACATGGCAGCACTCGCCGACGCGCTCCACCACTCCAGAAGATTCTTCTTGCGTCACAAGGGGCGTCCACACATGTTGCATTAACCTGAAGAGGGCATAACGAACCCAGTTGAACTGGTCACTCAGGCAGCAAGACCAAAGAGTTGGTTCACAAGACGGATTTTGCCTGTCACGCCAGTCACCGTTAACATGCAATGGCCACGGCGGATCATGCGCATGACCTCAAAGCCTCTCAGCGTTGCGGAGGCTGTTGTCATCCTCTGGAAGCCGCGCGTCGGGCGGATCACACGCTTGAGCGCGCCGTGATCCGCCTCAATGACATTGTTGAGATACTTCGAGGTCCGGTGCTCGACATCCTTAGACAACAGCCCTTCGCTTTGTAGGCGTCGGATGGCCTTCGGGTACGAGGCCAGTCTGTCGGTCGTGATCAAGGAGGGAGGATAGCCGCTCATCATCTTGAGGGCTTTGCGCAAGAAGCGATAAGCGGCTCGGGTGTTGCGACGATCGGACAGCATGAAATCAATCAGTCGCCCGTGCTTGTCGACCGCTCTGAACAGATACCTCCAGCGCCCACCGACCCGCACATAAGTTTCATCCACACGCCAAGAGCCTAAGCGAGGTCCTTGGTACTGGCGCACCCGCTTCTCGATCTCCGGGGCGTAGCGCTGAACCCATCGGAAGATCGTGGATGGGTCGACCCCGACACCCCGCTCCTGCATCATCTCGGCAAGATCGCGGTAACTGATCCCGTATTTGCAGTACCAGCGCACGCACAGCAGGATGATCTCAACGGGAAAGCGGCGGCGCTTGAAGAGAGACGACAGAGCGGCTCCTTAGATCGCCGCCCTCCTTATACCGCCAAGGTTAATGCAACGGTGCCATCTTGTTAGGGAGCACTCTGCTTCCGAGCGAGCGTACCGCGAGGGTTGTCTCCATATGCCGTTGTTCGCCGCTGGTTCAGGCGCAGGGCAGCAGCCATCTCACTCCCTGTCCTCTTGAGGTAATTTAGTCCGTATCGGACCTGTGAATTGCCTTCGGCTAAGCACACTCCTGCCGCGGCACATGTTAGGCCTGTGCTGGTCATGGAGGAGGTGTTCGATCCGCAATCTGGACGATCAGAAAGCGCCTGGGAAGGCTTTGGGAACACTTCGAGCTAGGTTCTATAAAGCGTCCTCTCGAAGTTTCGCACCTACACGAGCCCCGGCCACATGCCCTATGATTGGCTGAGACTGTCTTTTCCGCACGCCCCTTCCGGTTTGCCGGAAGGTTTCCTTCCCCTTGCAGGCTCCACGGCTTTACCTCGCGCACAGGCCGCATGCATCTACTCGGGGATTCGTGCGGCGTCGCTGAACATCTCCTTGAGAGCGCTCAGGAGCATGGACTGTGCAGGCTGCTCGTCCCCAAGGGTAAGAAAGTCGTTGATCCCGAAGCGGGCCGATCCTTGATCTGTGTGGCCGTCCACGTGAGGGTTTGCGTGTCTCCAGGTATGCTCAACGTACAGACCGGGCGCGTCAGTATCGAGCACCAGATGCCACCAGTCGCCTGCAGTCTCCGCCGGACGATCAGCAACGAAGGCCAACTCTCGCTTGAACACAGGCATCGGGTCCTCCCCTTGAGGCTCTTACCCTGAACCGGCCGGATCAGGCAGACAAGGCTGAGGCGATGGCCGAAGCTTATTTTTGAGCCTGATAGACAAGGCAGCCTATCAGCCGTGCCTCCGAGCAGGACTAGGCCGCAGGATTCAGCTCTCGTCCTCCACGGGTTAAGCGCTAGGCCGAGGAGGTCTCGCGGGTTTATGCTGGAGGCCGCGCATCCACGCAGGGATCATCCTGGAGGTCGTGAAAGCTGATCCGGATCTTGCAGATATGACGGGTTGGATCTGATGTGGCACCGAGGCCAACCAGCACATTCATCTCGCCGACCTGGCACTCGGCATTGGTGGCCAGTCTGAGCCGCACTTGGCGATGTCGTACCCGCGCCTCAAAGTCGTTGAGTAGGAGCAAGGTTTGAGCATCCACGTCCATGTCGACCCAGCAAGAGCGCCTGCCATCGGGGTGGGTAGCAAACCGTAGGCCCTCCAGCAGGTGACGGAGTTCCGTCGGCCATTCAACGGTGGGATTCTGGCTCAGTGGCATACGCAGTCCCGATGCTCGGCCCATCCTTGAGCAATAGGCTCTGATCGCTTTAAGGTTCTATCGTGCTTGGTGGTTCCAGCCCACCTTCTGCGAATTCTGCGTTGCGGCTAAGGGACTTGAAGGTGATGGGAGTTGAGGGGCTACGCCGCTCTCGGCCTTCCCACGTACTCTTCTGCAATGGCCTCTTCCAAGGCGAGCAGAAGAATACCGATATCGTTGTCCAGCAGATTGATGGCGTTCCGGGCATAACCCCGAAAGCGCTCCTTACTGACTGCAGGCTCGCTGTCCCACGGGCACTTTTCTTGCTCGGCGGCGTGAATCGCCCGGGCCACCAGCTCAACCTTGTAGTCCATCTTTGCCCCAATGCTGAGAACGGCTTCGATTCTCGTTGTAGAAAATTGTTAAGGTTTGCTGCTCTATCAGATGCTGGCCACCAAAAGCCTGATCCCAATCAACGCAGCGACAGAGATGACAAGTTTAACGGGCATGCCTTTGAGCTCTGTCGCAAGAATAGGAATATCATTAATCGCTGAGAATGATGACAGACGTATAGCAATCATTTCTGATGATATTCCAGTTGATCGAAAATTAACATACGATGCTGCCGACAAGGTGGGGCACCAGACTCTATCTGTCTGATTTGCTCGGCTCTGGCTGTATCGGGAAAGCCACAGAGGTGGAAAACCAAGCCGGATCCTAGTTCAGCGCTTGGGAGTAGCCTTCAGCGATGCTGGAACGGCATCTCTCCTATCGGGTTTCTCTGCCGCCTCAGGCGGGGTAATTGTAAGGGCACCACTGACCTCTGCCTCCACTTGATGGGCCGTGGGGTCACGGCTGGTCTTCCTCCTGAAAAGTTCTCTAATCGCGTTAATCAAGCAGCCTGCCTCAAACTGCATTCTCGCCGGGTTCAAAGTTCTCTCCGCGGTCGATGGGCGTGATCGCCGCATGATGGCGTCGGATGGTGGATCAGCCGAAGTGATCCTCGTGATCGCCGACAGCGTCACATTTTCAGGAACGGCCTGATCCGCGCGCCATGCGTTCCGGCGAGGGACGCTCCGTCAGGCTAGGAGGGCAGCATGGGCCGTGTCATGATACTGCCTGGCCCCAACGGAAAGCCGTGTTGGTCTTCCACATCGCATGAAGAACAACGGCAAGCTTGCGAGCGACCGCCACCCGGGCTTTCTTGAAGCGGCAGCCTTGGCCAAGCACAGGCCCCAAGCCTTGAGGCTCGAGAAGCCCCCGGGTGCGGGTCAACAAGGTCGTGGCCGCCTCGTAAAGATGCGTGCGTGTCATCTTGTTACCATGCTTCGAGATACGCCCGTTCCGGCTAACCTCACCGGACTCGTACCGGCGCGGCGTCAGATCCAGATAAGCACTGGCACTGGGGGATCTTCGGAAGCGCTCCGCCTCATCAAAGGCTGAGGCAACCGACAGAGCCGTAATGACCCCGACGCCCGGAGCGGTCATGAACAAGCGAGCGGCGGGATGATTTCTGGCGACCGCCGTCAGTTGCCGATTAAGTCCTTTGATCTTCTCCAGGATTTTTGCAACTGACCCATGCTGATCAGCGCCAATTCTGCTTGCAACGGGAGAGCCGCCCATAGAGATAAAACGTCGGCTCAGACACACCCATCTTGCGGATCACCTCAGATACCGGCGTGCCGCTCTCCGCCTGGCGCAGCGCAAAGGCGATCTGCTCCTCCGTGTAGCGCGTCTTCTTCATGGCACTGACCCTCCTCAAGGATCAAAATGCCCGAAAAAGTTGTCCTCGGAATGGACCAGTTTGACGGGTCAGGACCAGGTCTGAAGCAGTCGACGGGGTCATCGGGCGCTCCAGGCTAACATAGCGAGGGAAAGAACCGGGCGAGCCGATGCTCTCGCATCGGCTCGCCCCTCACGCGTTTGATCAATCCCACCTTCCTACATTTCCAACCCTGCCTTGCGGCTCTCCAACGTCGATATCACGTTAAAGCCAAGCGACCGGAATGGCTCGGGCGCAATCCAACTGGCGGTACCCATGCTTGCAGCCATTTTTTCGTGATCGCCGAAGCCAAGCATTAATTCGGCCAAGTGACGGCCTAACATGGTTCCCTTCGCAATGCCGCTGCCATTGCAGCCGCCCGACGCATAGAGCCCATTGTCGGCTTGCCCCCACCAGGGCGCTCCGTTCATCGTAAAGGCAGTGGTTCCCGCCCAAAGGTATTCAAACTGAACATCTTTCAGGTTCGGCCAGCGCCGCTCGAAACGATCCCTGAGTTTGCGCGCGGCATAAGCTCCGTCCAGCTCGCCCTCATGTGCATAGAGACTGCGCACCATGACTCGGTTCCGACCGATCCGACGCAGGGTGGTGCCAAGCCGGTGCGATGGCAGAAGGCCCCATGCCGCCGATTCGCCAAGTGCCTCGGCTCTGCTGTCAGCGATCTCTTCCGTCACTGCCGCATAGGTGTAGATCGTCGCCATGCGTGACTTGAGGTAACCGAATTTACGGATGAAGGCGTTCGTCGCCAGTGCAAGTTTCTTGCACTTCACAACGCCGTTTGGCGTTTCCAGTGTCCAACCGTCTCTCTTGCGGATGGCCGTTACGGGCGTGTTTTCGAAAAGCTGGATCGGCGTCGGCAGCGCATCTGCGAGCCCCCTGATTAGCGCAGCCGGCTGCAACAACCAGGTGTCCTGCATGTGGATGCCAAAACGATAGTAGGACGTGCCGATGCGGCGATGGATATCGTCGCGCGACAGCACCGTATGGGCAATCTTATTTGCGCGCGCAACTTCAAGCACGTTTCGCAACGAAGCCTCGCCAAGTTCGGTCGCGGCGCCCCGGATTGAGCCCGCCTGCTTCAGATCGCAGTCAATGCCGCTATCACGGACTATGCTCATGAGCCAGTCAAAAGCTTCGGTAAAAAAGCCGGTCTGGATACGCGCCTTCTCCGCCATTTCGATCGAAGCATTACGTGGCAATACGTCTGAGCCGGTAAAGCCGGAATTGCGTGCGGAAGACCCCTCCCCTACCGTCGTCGCCTCGACCACTACGATACGTGCATCGGGGTTCAGCTCGTGCAGGCGTCGCGCCACAGCAAGTCCGGTATAGCCTGCGCCAACGATAGCGTAATCGACGATCAGGTCTTGTTGCAGCGAAGGACGCGGCTGACGCAGCGCAAGCATTGCGTTCCATCCGCACAGATTGGAATAGCGGGGATAGGTCAGTTTTGTCATTTTAATGCCTGAATAGTGGAGGGAGCGCACTCTCGGCGCGCTCCCAAGTCACTCGTTTCAATTCTTGAAGTGCGCTTTCTCGGTCAGCAGCGGGCCAAGCGACATCGAACCCTTTAACTCGAAGCCCCAATCCAGCTTGTCTTTGCGGATCCAGACCTGGGCCGTTTCGGTGATCGGAACGCCGCAGACATCCGCCACGATCAGCTTCTGAGCTTCCTGCCAAAGCTCGATCTGCTTCTTGGGATCAGTCTCGGTTCTTGCCGCCTCGATCTGCTTGTCGGCGACACTGCAATGGCTGAAATTAGTCACCTGCCCGGGCTCGCCGATCCCGCTCTTGGAATAGTAGAACTGGGTCAGATAGGTGTCGGCCACCGGGAAGCGGGCCGCGCCGTAGTCGACGAGCGGGCTGAGATCCTTGCGGATCATCTGGTGCCAGGTTGAGTGTTCCGCGGGCTGCAGCTCGAGCTTAATCCCGGCCTTGGCCAACTGTGCCTGCAGCAACTGGTCGGTTGTCGCATAGCTCGGCAACTGACTCGAGATCATCTTGACCGTTAAGCCATTAGGGAATCCGGCTTCTGCCAGAAGAGCCTTTGCCTTTTCGATGTTGTGCGAGAGGAGGCCCGGCTCCGGGTTCAGGCCCAAATTGTTGGATGGGATGACCGACTTCGCGACGCGGGTAAATTCGGGGCCACGGAACTGCGCGATCTGGGCGGGGGCAAGCGCAGAGGCGACAGCCTGTCTCACCCTAATGTCGTCGAACGGCTTCTGGTTTCTATTGATGTGGAGCACCGTCAATTCGGCAGGATCGAAAATGTCGATCACGGTACCGGGCATCGCCTTCATCCGCTGCAGCCACCGCTGATCTGTCGTGCCAGCGGAGACGTCAATTTCACCCGACGTGAAAGCAAGATCGCGCCCGGCTGCCGCATTCAGGAAGCGATAGGTTACCTTTTCGATTTTCGGACTTCCGCGGAAATATTTCTTGTGCGCAGTGAAATGCAGCGCAACGCCCGGCTCGATGGACTCGAACTGGAAAGGGCCGAAGCCGACCGGATTGCGCGTGAAGCCTTCTCCGCGCTCTTCGTACGCCTTCTTGCTGATAATGAAGCCGCCCGCATAGTTGGTCAGCAAACCAAGCAGGCTTGGCACCTGATTGGTGAGCGTGATACGAACCGTATGGGGATCGACCGCTTCAACGCTCTTGAAGGCGGCATAGTCGGTCGCGAACGCAGACCGCTTGGGATCGGCGGCCTTCTGGAGACTGAACACCACGTCGTCGGCCGTCACTTCGCCATAGCCGTGCTGCCACTGCACGCCTGAGCGCAGCTTAAAAGTCCAGACCAGATTGTTGTTGGTGGCTTCCCAGCTCTCAGCGAGATCGCCTTCGATGGTTGCAGGGTCGGTCAAGCCAGGCGCGAACCGAACCAGACCGCCATAGATCCAGGCCACCAGCGTCCGGTCCGAAGTGCTCGACGCGAAATGTGGGTCGAGATTGCCGATATCAGCGGCGGCTGCTCCGAGACGCAATTCCGTCTGAGCTGCCATTGCGGTAACTGGCATCAAAGCCGCTCCGGCAAGAAGGGCGGCGAGCAGTGGGACGCCTAATTTTCCTCGATATTGCATTGTGATCTTCCTCCCTATTGTAGATTGTGAGTTTCAGGAATCGACAGAACTTTCAGAAGCGGGCTGAAGCCGGCTTCTCTGAGGCCGCTGACTGCCGAAATGATGTTGTTCTGGTGGGCCTCGTTGAGGTTTATCCGCCCGATGTTCTTGAACTTGCGGGCGACCTGTTCCCAATTCATAGGATTGGCGACGTCGCCCAGCGGGTAGTCGATCACCATCTCCCGCAGGCCCTCGCCTTGGTCCAGGAGAACACGGGCTGGCGTGCGCACCGGAAAGGCGGTGGCGAAATCGCCGGAGGCCTCAAGCTCGATCCTACCGGCCAATCCAAGGACTTCTTTGTCCATTAAGCTGGACAAATCGACTGGCTGTAGCGCCTCGGGCCCGCGCAATGCCGCAAGCGCACAGCTAAAGTAGAAGCTGTACTGGCCACCTTCCAATGTGCGCGGAGCGCGCTCGTTGGCCAGCCGTAGACCCTGCGGGAACGTCTCAATGCGAAGCCGCTTAATCTCAAGGCCCGACTGGCGCAGTGCGAGAATCGCGTCGATCGCGGCGTGCATGTAGCGACAGCAAGCATAAGGTTTGAGATAACATTTCTGCAGCTCCCAAACCTCGCCTAGGTTTCCGAGGAGGATGTCGGGTGTGTAGCGGTCCTCCCTGTCGAGGAGGTCGAGTGGCCCAGTGGCACCCGCGCGCGCACGATATGCGCCGGTGATGCCGGCCACAACCGCCGGCGGAATCCCCTCCTTGACTGTGCTGCCCTGAAACCTTGACGATCCCGTTGGAAACACGATCGGTCCTTCCGATCCGGCAATCGCCAGAGCGTGCGCCAGTTGCTCTTTGGTCAGGCCAAGCAACCGGCCAGCGGCGGCGGCGGCGCCGTAGCTCACCCAACGGCCGCTCGCATACGTCTCGATCGTACTGGTGGGGCGCGAGGTCGCGACACGCAGTGCGATGTCATAGCCGAGCGCGATCGCGTCCATGATGTCGGCGTCCGACGCGCCGAGCGCCTGTCCGACAGCCAAAGCCGCCGGAATAACGCCCGCCCCGGCGTGCCCCGCCGCGCCCCGATGCCCGTCGTCGATATCAAGTGCGCTCGCCGCCGCGCTGTTGGCCATTGCGGCGCCGGCCACGCTCAGCGTGATCTCCGTCATCCAGACCTGCGCCTTGCCTGGGCCATAAACGTCACAGGCCGCTTTGCGCGCCGAAGTAGCGAGTGGCGAATGTAGGCCCGCTGCAGTAGCGCCCATCAGGTCAAGCAAAAGCAGCGAGATCGCTTCGCGGGTCTGTTGCGGCAATTGCTCGCGTGGGTAACCACTCACAAAATCCGCGAGCTTGGTAAGGGCATGCATTTGATAGCTCCACATTCTCAGCTTGTCTGACGAATGAAATGACCGTCCGCCGCCTTGTTCCAATGCGCGGCAGGCGCCGCGTAATCCAAAGGCTTTAGCGGACTTCTCGGCGGCCCTGCGTCAGAGGCGCGGCGCACGCGCGCTCCACGCTGATCGGGATGAGTGATCGGGATGGCCGACAGCAGGCGCTGGGTATAGTCATGGCCCGGTCGCCCGATGACTTCGTCTCGCGGGCCGATCTCGACGATCTCGCCGAAATACATCACCGCCACGCGATCACAGATGCGTTCGACGGCTGCCATATCGTGGCTGATGAAGAGATACGACACGCCAAATTCCTTCTGCAGGTCGATCATCAGGTCTATGATCTGCCCCTTGATGGCGACGTCGAGCGCAGAGACCGCCTCATCCGCGATGATGAGGCGCGGTTCCATGGCGAGCGCCCTTGCGATGCAGATTCGCTGGCGCTGACCGCCGGAGAATTCGTGCGGAAGACTGGATGCGCGTTTCGGGTCCAGTCCAACGCGCTCCATCAGCCATTCCATGCGTTCTTGCGCGGCATGACCGGCTCGCAAACTGTGAACCTTCATCGGTTCTATGATCGCTGAGCCAATGGTCTGGCGCGCATCGAGCGATCCGAATGGATCCTGGAAAATCATCTGTACCTGTCGGCGCATCTGCGCGAGGCTCTTCGGGTCGTGATAGTCTACCTGGTGACTGCCGACGACCACGGAGCCGCTATGTATTGGGGCGAGATTGATGACGGCCTTGCCAATCGTCGATTTGCCGGATCCGGATTCCCCTACAAGTCCCAGCGTCTCGCCCTTCCCGATGGTGAAGGACACATTCTCGACGGCGTGGACTGCCCCCTTTACGCGGCCGACCAGACCGCCACGCACCGGAAAACGCACGGAAAGGTTGCGCACTACCAGCACCGGGTCCGTGTCCGGAGCCTCCGGCAGGCTTTCAATGGGCGTCGCGGGAATTGCATTGGCCTGCAATTTCCCGACAAGGCTTGGCGCTGCCTCGATCAGGCTGCGTGTGTACTGATCCTTCGGACTGCTGAAGACTTCGCTCACCGACCCCTGCTCGACGACACGGCCATGCCGCATAACGAGGACATCGTCGGCGACTTCCGCAACAACGCCCATATCATGAGTGATGAACAGCACAGCGGTCCCGGTATCGCGCTGCAATTCCTTCAGCAACTCGAGCGTCTGCGCCTGCACGGTCACGTCCAGCGCCGTCGTCGGCTCGTCGGCAATGATAAGCGTCGGATTACAGGCCAGCGCCATCGCGATCATCACCCGCTGGCGCATCCCGCCCGAGAACGTATGAGGATACTGGTTGATGCGCTCCTCAGGGTCAGGGATGCGCACTTTGCGCAAAAGCTCGAGAACCGCCTCACGCCGCGCCGCGCCATTCAGCCTGCGGTGGATTTTCAAGACCTCACCCAGCTGCGTGCCAACGGTCTGCACTGGGTTGAGAGAGGTCATCGGCTCTTGGAAGATCATGCTGATCTGACCGCCGCGGACGCTGCGCATTTTCGCCTCGGGCAAGGTAAGGACCTCAGTGTCGCCGATCTGAACCGAGCCTTCCACATGAGCGATGTGCTCAGGAAGCAGTCTCATGATCGCCAGGGAGGTCACGCTCTTGCCAGAGCCGGACTCACCGACCAGCGCCAAAGTCTTGCCCGGCTTGATATCGAAACTGATCCCGTGGACGACCGGCTTTTTTGCGAAGGAAATCTTCAGATGCTTCACCGAGATTGCAGGTTGATCGCTCATCAGCTGGCATCCTTCAGTCGAGGATCGATGGCGTCGCGCAAACCGTCGCCGATCAGGTTGAGGGCTAGAACGAGCACCAGGATTGCAAGGCTCGGAAAAATCGCCAGATGGAAGGAGCTTAGGATATTATCGAAACCTTCGCGCACCATGCCGCCCCAGGTTGGCGTAGGAGGGGCCAAGCCTAGGCCGATGAAGGCGAGCGATGCTTCTGTGCGCACAGCAGTCGCCATCCATAGCGAGGCCATCACCATGATCTCGGGCAGGATGGCAGGGAGGATGTGCCGAAAGAGAATGCGGGAGTTGGAAAAGCCCATGGAGTGACAGGCTTGCACATATTCCCGGTCACGCTGCGTCATCACACCGGCACGCGCTATTCGCGCGAATGCGGGTATGGCGGTGAAGGCGATGGCGATAACTATGTTTGTCAACGTCGCCCCCATCAGAGCAACGAGCGCGAGACCGAGGATGAGCGAAGGAAACGCTAGAACAACGTCCATGATCTGCATCAGCACAATATCTGTGCGCTTGCCAGCGTAGCCAGCAATCATTCCCAGAAAAGAGCCAATAATCAGAGCAACAACAATGGCGCAAAAGCCTATGGTCAGTGAGTAGCGTGCACCATAGAGCAGGCGCGACAAGACATCCCGGCCGAACTGGTCGGTGCCCAACCAGTTCTCTGCACTTGGCGGGTAAAGATTGAGAAGAATGTTTTGCTCATTCGGATCATAGGGCGCCAGGAGCGGCGCAAAGATTGCGCACAGCACCATCGCGACGACAATCGCCAGACCAAGCCATGTGGAAAAGTTCAATCGCCGTAGAAAGTCCCATGCGAAGCGGGATTTGGCTGGCGCAACCTGAGAAATCGAAGCGGTGGTCATTTGTACTGCACTCGCGGGTCGAGGAAGCCATAGGTGAGATCCGTGAGCAGGTTCACCGCGACGACGATGAGTGTGTAGATGACGATCATTCCCTGCAGCAGGGTGTAATCGCGCTGCGTAAGAGCATTCAGAATAAGCTTGCCCAGCCCCGGTCTGGAGAAGACGATCTCAGTCAGGACCGAGTTGCCTATGAGAATGCCCAGATATAGACCCACCACCGTGGTGATCGGGATCATGCAGTTGCCGAGAGCGTGACGCCACACGACGGCGTGATGCGATGCGCCCTTGGCTCTGGCGGTGCGCACGAAGTCTTGGTTGAGAACCTCAAGCATCGCCGAACGCGTGACGCGCGTGATGTAGGCCATCATGATCAAAGCAAGCGAAATCGTCGGCAGCGCCATCTGCCTCAGGCGATCGACCAAGCCCTCCCCGCCGCCAGAACTGATGACCGGAAACCAACGTAGGTCGATGGCAAAGATCATCAGGAGGATAATCGCTGCGACGAAGGCTGGAAGCGAGAGACCAATCAAGGAGACTAACCGCAGAACTAGGTCCGTAGGCTTGTTTCGCCTGACGGCGGCCCAGACGCCGGCAGGAACCCCGAGCAGAACGCCAAGGATCAACGAGGCGATTGTTAACTCCAGAGTATAAGGCAGCACATTCGTGATCTCAGCGGTGATTGGGCGTCCGGTGATCATCGAAGTCCCCAGATCACCCTGCAGCGACCTGAGCATGAATTGCCCGTACTGAATAAAAATGGGTTGATCCAGACCAAGCTTGTGATGAAGGGCGGCAATGCTCTGAGGACTGGCTTGATCGCCCAGAATAACGAGCGCGGGATCTCCCGGTAGAATTCGCACGATCACGAAGACCAGCGTCAAGACACTGAATAGCGTGAAAAGCGCAAATCCCATGCGTTTGATCAGAAACGACACCATACGTTGCCCTCACTGACAATTGGTTACGGAAAAGGGTGATGCGGGCGCGCGGCGTCTTCCGCCGACGAGCGGTTTGCGCAGCAATGTTCGAATGTTCCTCCCTCAGCTTGAGGCTGAATTGTTGATGTTGAATGACAGCGAAAAAAATGGCACAAGTCAACCGGTTCCAGTTATTGGAATAAATCCTGCTATTTGTTCTAATAATCAGAACTAGGAAATGTGACAGTGGCCCAGAACGCCTCTAGCAATGCGGTGCGCGCACTCGACATTCTCCTCGTTCTCGGCGAATGTGGCGCGGAGGGGATTGCCTTGGCGGATATCGCAGAGCGCATCGCCGAGGCGAAGCCGGCAGTCCATCGCAGCTTGGCCTCCCTGCTTCAGAAAGGCTTCGCCGAGCCTGCAGGACGCCACGGGCACTACCGGCTCGGACCTGCGGTCCCGATGCTAGCAAGGCGTCAGCAACGGCTCGAGCCGTTGATCATGAAATTCAGGCCTGGCATGACAGAATTCGCGCGCCGGACGGGCCACCCTGTCTACATGATGGTGCAAGCTGGCCTCGACGCCGTTTGCGCCGACATGGTCACACGCTCGCCTGACCGGCAATTCAGCATGGGCGTTGGTGGTCGCGTCCCAATGGGCGTTGCCGCAGGCAGCGTCGCCTTAATGTCGATGATGCCGGAACCAGACTGCCTATATCTGCTCGAGACCAACGCCCAGCGATATCTGAGTCACCCGTCCGTCCAATACGTCGACCAGTCAATCGTTCTTGGCCAGATTCACGACGCCCAACGCCGTGGCTTCGCCGTTAACATGGGCTACTATCTGCCAGGCGAAGGCGGTCTCGGCCTGCCCGTTCCTGGCTCCAGCCTGTACGAAGTTAATGTCGCAATTTCATTCAACGCACCCCTCGAAATGATGACCGAGGCCTGGCTGCCGAGAGTCATAGATGAGTTACGCGACTGCTTGGGCGACGCTATCAGATAGCAGGGGTGTGCAGCGTTAGATCGTGTTTTTCTTGCGTGGAGGAAATTAAATGGACATCGACCGTGAGGACTTGAACCATCGCCGGAGCAGGCTTGTGAAGTATAACGGCATGTGCTTCCTGTCGGGCCAATTTTCCGACTCGGGCGGCGACATTACGCAGCAGACGACCGAGACGCTTGCCAAGATCGACGCTCTGCTAGAGCGTGCGGGCACGAGCAAATCGCGATTGCTCACCGCGCAGATCTGGTTGCGTGAGATGTCGGACTTCAAGGCGATGAATGAAGTCTGGGACGCATGGATAGACCCCTCCAATCCGCCTACCCGCTGCTGCGGCCAGGTGCTGATGGCGGACCCCGACATGCGCATCGAGATTGTCGTCTCGGCGGCTCTTTGAATACGTTTCATTTCCCCATAGGCAACTCACCCGGTTGGTAAGGCCAACCCTGAGACCCCGCTCCGACAAATGGATGTCACACGAGTTGGGAGATGACTTCCCGAATGTGCGGGACCCCATTCACGCCGCACGATCCTTGTTGGCAAGTGCAGCGTCGACAGGCTCAAGGAACTATCTCGCGGGGTGTTATCATGTTAACCAGAAGTGGACGCGTTCAGGCACGTGCGATTGCTTAATGGATCAAGTGGCAACGCCCGCCGCGGCTTTCCATCCCACCATGGCGTTGCGGCGGGAGCGGGGTGGAACGAAGAGATTGCTAACAGCAGAGAAGACACTGACGAACCACTGCAGGGATCTGGGTGAGCGAAAGCCTTGCCTTGCCCGCTCTCGCCACCGGAACGGCAGGTGGGAATTCTCCGCGCGATTGCTGAGCCCTTTATGCGAGCGGTGTTCGACGTCTGGCATGACCTGACGCCGGGCGACCGCGTAGGAACTAGGCTTGCCGGTGATCATTCGCCGGGGTGGGCAACCCTGCTTCCGCAAGAGACACTTCAGCAAGCGTTTGGCCGCCTTGGTATCCAGTCAGTCCTGCACAATTTCATCGAGCACATAGCCGTCCTGATCGACCGCCGGCCAGAGCCAGTGCTTCTGGCCGGCAATGGTGACTACGACCTCCTCGAGATGCCAGATGTCGCGGCTTGGCGTCTTGCGCCTGAGAGGGCGAGCGTACGCCGGCCCGAACTTCAGCGCCCACCGCCGGACGGTCCCGTAGGAAGCGACGATGCCGCGCCCGAGCAGCATCTCCTCGATGAGACGCAAGCTCAGAGAAAGGCGACAATACAACCAGACTGCATGAGCGATGATCTGAGGCGGGAAGCGGTGACGTTTGTAGCTGACAGGCTTGGACATGCCAGCCGATCTACACGCCTTGTCCTCGCTCCGGAATTAATGTGACAACACCGTTCAGTCCTCCACCGGCCTCCTCGGAACGGCGCTGCCGTGTGCCTCGTCCTTGTCCCGAGCGATCTCCTCAAGTGGCCAACAGGCTACATCCTCCAAGCCAATGAACTCCTCCCGAGCCTCGGCCATCTTCGTGCGCGGCAGCAGGACCAGCACACGCATGGTCCAGGATTTTGTCACCATCCGTTGCGAGAGCAGCGTCGTCCAGATGGGACTGCACCATCGCTCTTGGCGCTCATCGATCCTTCGGCAGAGTTGCGTCAGGTCCCAAGCAGGGGCGACATCCACAATCACCACCTCCCGGCACCCGAAGTCGAGCGCCAGGACGTCCGGCGGCGAGTAGGAGGCATGCATCGCTCGATCGACCCTCAGGTTAGTGCTGACGAAGACCATCTCACAGTGCGTGAGGTAGGCGATGACCTCTTCGACTCCTGGAAGCAGCATTGATCTTCCCGTCAATCCCGCCGCGTGCGGCACCCCAGACGGCCCATGCTGCCACCTTGTCTCTCGAAATAAAATAGAAACCCTGCCTTCGCACCTCTGCGAGGCGCCTGTCCTACCGCCTTTAGGAAGGTCCGGCTGCGGAGCCCTCTCTGGCGCACAGCAACAGGCCCGGTCGACCGAGACCGCAAGGATTACTACTATATTGCCTCGGCGTAAGAGCGGTTTGTACTTTCAAAATTTTACAGACGCTGGTGCAAAATTCAGCATCAAGAAAGTGTTTGACCGACACAAATCCCCGCGGATACTTTGCTGAGAGTTCGAGTGAACTGCGCGTGATGCTTGGGATCCAGGATCTTGCAAGCGGGGAACTGTCGTGGGGCACGATACGGTCGCAGAAGGGCAGACGTTTGGGCTCAGCTCCTTCCTGCGCGAAGTTCTCCGCCACAAGAGGGTATTCGCCGAGGTCTACCTCCTGACCCTCGCGATCAGCATCGTTGGCCTGATTACGCCGCTATTCTTTGAAGTTGTCATCGACAAGGTCACGGTCCATCAGGGCTACTCGACACTGATTGTGCTCGGCACTGGTGTATCCGCGGCCATCGCATTCGAGAGCCTGTTTCTCCTAATCCACGACTACCTGCTCCTGCACACGAACCAGAAAATCGACCTGAAGGTCTCATCGAAGGTGTTCCGCCACCTTCTGTCGCTTCCCATCAGCTTCTTCGAAACGCGTGAGGCAGGGTCGCTCACGCGAGACGTCCAACAGGACGGGGCAGCCCGCGATTTCCTTACCGGCCGTCTGTTCTTCAGCCTGACACAGCTGACGGCCTTGGCCATCTTCCTGCCACTCCTCTTCTCGTATAGCTGGCCCCTCGCCTGGATCGTCCTGGCTTTTTCGGGCGCGGTCGCTGTGATTAGCTTGGCGCTGGCCGGTTGCTTCCGCAATCGTCTGACGGGCCTGTACTTGGCCGACGGTGACCGGCAGGCGCTTCTGGTCGAGACCCTGCATGGGATCGGTACGATCAAGGCGCTGGGGCTGGAGGACACCCGACGCCAGGAGTGGGAGCAGAAGTCCGCCCACGCCCTGCGCCGGAGCCGTGAGTTTCATTGGCTTGCGATCAAAGCCCGCATCACCACCTCGCTGGTCGAGAAGATCATGACGGTCGCCGTGATCTGGATCGGCGCAGTCCTAGTGTTCGATAACCGGATCACCATCGGCCAGTTGGTCGCCTTCCAGATGCTGGCCGGCCGGGTCACTGGCCCGCTGCTGCAACTGATCTCCCTGATCCATGGCTACCAGGAGGCGGCCCTGGCGACCAAACGGCTGGGCCAGGTCGTCGATGCCGATCCGGAGGCGCGCCCGTCCGGCCTGAAGCCGGTCCTGCGGGGGGGCGTTGCATTCGAGGACGTTCACTTCCAATACGAAGGCAGCTCCAGCCCGGCCCTCGACGGTGTCTCGTTCGCCATTGAACCGGGTTGCATCATGGGCGTCGTTGGCCGAAGCGGCTCCGGCAAGAGCACCCTGACGCGGCTCGTGCACGGCATGCTATCCCCTCAGCGCGGAACCGTCCTGATTGACGGGCACCCCCTGGCTGAACTCGACCGGGGCCACCTGCGCCGCAATATCGGCGTCGTACCCCAGGAGGCATTCCTTTTCCGGGGTACGGTGCGCGAGAACATCGCCGCCGGTTGTCCCGAGGTTGCGTTTGAGGGTGTGGTCGATGCCGCGCGGCAGGCCGGGGCTGACACGTTTATCCGGACTCTGCCCCAAGGGTACGACACAGCCCTGCGCGAGGGGGCAGTGAACCTGTCCGGTGGGCAGCGGCAGCGGCTGGCGATAGCCCGCGCCCTGATCCGCCAGCCCCGGATCCTGATCCTCGACGAGGCGACGAGCGCCCTCGACCTGGAGAGCGAGGCAGCGATCCAGGCCAACATGGCCGAGATCACCCGCGAACGGACCACGATTATCGTCACTCACCGCCTGTCCTCCCTTGTTATCGCAGACATTATTTTGGTCATCGACGACGGCCGTGTGGTTGGCTTCGGCTCCCATGAGGAGTTGTTGGGCTCATGTATTGCCTACCGACAGCTCTGGACCAGCCAAGCAGGAGGCTTCCTACGCGTCGCAGCGGAGTAATCAGCATGCCCAGGCTGCACCCCTTCGCCATCGACCACCCGCTTCACCCCGAGGCCCAAACAATCCTTGAGCAGACGCCACATTGGTCAGTTCGCGGTGTGCTCTACCCGTTGATAGCCGCAGTCCTGGTTGCGGCCGCCTGGGCGAGCCTGGCACAGGTCGACCGGGTGGTGGTCGCCCCCGGCCGCCTGATCACCACTGAGCCCATTGTGGTGGTGCAGCCGTTCGAGATCGGAGTGATCCGCAGCATCGAGGCGGCGGTGGGGACGCGGGTGCAGCGGGGGCAAGCGCTCATCACGTTAGACCCGACCAATGTGGTGTCTGCAGTGAAAGATCTGTCCTACCGGAAGGCGCTCCTGGAGGCGGAGGTGGTACGGCTGTCAGCCGAGGCCGACAGCCGGGAGATGGGCCGGGTCCTATCCGGCTCCGTAGCCGAAGGCCAGCAGCGGTTGGCGGCGCAGCGCCGGGCCGAGTATCAGGCCCGCCTGGCAGATTACGACGCTGCCATCCGGCGCCTCGACGGACAGAGAGCGGCAGCGCAGATGCGCCAGGAGATTATTCGCAATCGGCTCGAAATTGCCCGGGAATTGGAGACCACCCGGCAGCAGCTTCAGCTCAAGGAGGCCGGCACACGGAGTGCCGTCCTGGACGCCCGCTCGGTGCGCCTAAACCTGGAGGACCAACTCGCTGCAGTTGTGGCAGAGGCTGACGACTGCCTGCGCCAGGCCGACAAGCTACGCGCTGAGGCCGAAATCTTCACCCGGAACTGGAAGCGGGAGGTGTTGCAGCGCCTAGTTGACGCCCGCCGCGAGCTTCAGGAGGTGATTGAGCAGCACGTCGTCGCCCTCAAGCGCAGCGAGTTGTCTGTCCTGCGAGCGCCGGTGGACGGGGTTGTGCTGGAGGTGGGTCGACGCTCGGTCGGCTCGGTTGTGGAGCCGGCGGAAACCCTCGTGACGCTTGTTCCCGCCGACGCCAGCGTCGAGGCACAAGTCGAGATCGGCATGCAAGACATCGGCCACGTCAGCCCGGCTGACCTCGCGCGCATCAAGATCGACGCCCTGCCCTTCCAGCACCATGGCACCCTCACGGGGGCCGTCCGCACCATCAGCGACGACGCCCTTCCCTCAGCTCAGGCCGGCCCGGGGGAGCGATCAAGAGTGTATCCAACTCGGATCTCGCTCGATCCGCCCCAACTCCGAAACGTTCCGACCACCTTCAGGCTTTTGCCCGGCATGTCAGTCACCGCGGAGGTGAAGGTCGGCACGCGCTCGGTCGCCTCCTATGTCCTACATCCTCTGCTACAGATTTTCGATGAAAGCTTCCGGGAGCCGTGAGGGACACACGAGGCCACCCTGGAAGGATTCCTCCAGGTCGAGAACATCTCGGCTCAGATACCCCGAAGGTGTTTGGTTCAAAGCTATGCTGTGTATCGGCGACGCCTCACCCGTGTGTTCGGAACTGCGAGTAGCCCCTTTGGGAAGTAGCGGAACGGGTCGCTACGTCCTCCTCTACCAATCCGCTCGATGCGACGCTCCCTGATCAGGCGCAGGCAGGCAGGACTGATCCGCTCTGGATAACCTGCGTCGCCGAACAGGGCCGCTGCGATTTCGGCGCTAGTCAGGCCTGGGCTGTCGGTGACCAGCGCCTCGATATCATCGGCGATTGTCATTTCGATTCCCAAACTTCACTATGGGCTCGAAAGGCAGGAGAGCATAACGGGAGCGGTGCTTCAATCACGAGTTATAGCGGATTTTAGGTGATGGGGCCGATCAGGCGACGTTGTGTGCTGGCGTCGGGAAGACCTCGGCGCCGTCCTGGAATCTGACACCGGCAATCGCTCGATGGGTAGCGTCCCGGGACGTGGTGTAAGAGCGAGCCGCCTGTGAGGTGGTCATCGCCAGTCTTCGGTTAGAGTTCGGGTTGCGACACCTGACCCTGACCTGGAGACGACGATGACCGATGAGAGAATGGCCCTGATCGAGCTGATCGAAAAGGGGGCTGACGCCGATCTGATCCGCGATATGCTCGCCTTTGCGGCCGAGCGCCTGATGAGCCTGGAAGTGGAGGCCCTGACTGGGGCACCAGCGGGCGTGCGCGGCCCCGAGCGCCTCAATCACCGCAACGGCTATCGTGAGCGCACTTGGGACACCCGCGCCGGCCGGATCGATCTTTCCATCCCCAGGCTGCGCAAGGGCTCGTACTTTCCGGCTTTCCTCGAGCCGCGGCGCACCGCTGAGAAAGCGCTCACGGCCGTGATCCAGGTGGCCTACGTTCACGGCATCTCCACCCGCTCGGTGGACGATCTGGTCAAAGCCATTGGAGCGTCCGGCATCTCCAAGAGCCAGGTCTCGCGCCTGTGCGAGGAGATCGACGAGCGGGTCAATGCCTTCCTGACCCGGCCGATCGAGGGCGAGTGGCCGTATCTATGGATCGACGCCACCTACCTGAAACCCGAGAGCCCGGTCGGATCGTCTCCACGGCCGTGATACTGGCGATCGGCGTCAACACGGATGGCCGGCGCGAGGTGCTGGGCATTGCCACCGGCGCCTCAGAGGCCGAACCATTCTGGCCCGCCTTTCTGCGCTCTCTCGCCGACCGCGGCCTGCATGGCGTGAAGCTGGTGATTGCCGACGATCACAAGGGGCTGAGGGCCGCAGCCAGCCGGGTCTTCCATGCCTCACACCAGCGCTGTCGGGTTCATTGGATGCGCAACGCCATGGTCCACCTTGCCCCCAAGCAGTGTCCAGCGGTGGTGGCGATGCTCAAGACCATCTTCGCCCAGAAGAATGCTGAGGCGGCCCGGGAACAATGGACCTCGGTGGCCGATGCCCTGCGCGAGCGCTGTCCCAAGCTGGTCGAACTGATGGACCGCTCGCGGGAGGACGTCCTGGTGTACATGAGCTTTCCGCGCGAGCATTGGGCTCAGATTGCCTCGACCAACCCGCTCGAGCGGCTCAACGGCGAGATCAAGCGGCGCGCGGACGTGGCGGAGATCTTCCCGAACGAGGCGGCGATCACGCGTCTGGTTGGGGCGATCCTACTAGAGGAGAACGACGAATGGATGGTGCAGCGGGACCGCTATCTCACGCTGGAAACGATGGCGCTGATGAAAGATGATCTGCTAGTCAGTCTGCCCGCGGTGACGATCTGATCATCCCGGCCCTGGCTGGGGATGGTGGTGATCCGCCGTCAGTTACACCACGCCAAGGGACACGATCTCCGAGACGCATGAGGCTCCGCTCTGCCCCACGGCCATGGCAGGTCGCCTTTGTGTTCGGAGCGCGCGTCGCGGAACCCATCTCGGCCAGCGGTCATGTGCAACTGCACCAACAGGCCGGACATATGACCGCAAGCGATTTGATCAAACACTGTTCAACGCTCTTGTGCGTCGGGAAACGTCCACATATGGGCAGGCTGTACCAAATTTCCGGCCGGGCGAGACAAGGCTGCGGGACACCTTCATTTGCCAAAGTGTAGAATTCGAGAGCAAAGACCACCAGATGCTAGGCAAGTGATTGACCTGGCAAGCTTTTGATCTGTTCAAATGCTGCGTTCGCCGCGCTCTCCAAAGCGCGCATGGCGAGAAGGTATGGACCCGGCCCGTGGCTGATCCGGGACACGCCCAACCCCGCAAGCCGTGCTGTGGACGGCGCGCTCGCGCCTGCCATAATGTTCACCGGGAGCGGCGAGCCTTCCACAAGACGGCCGATAAGTCTCTCGTCGACTAAACCTGGGACGAACAGACCGTCGGCACCCGCCTCGGCATAGATCCGGCCGCGTTCGAGTGCCGCTTCAAGCATGCCCTCGTCGTGCTGCTCCGGTCCAGTCTGGAAGAAGACGTCCGTGCGCGCATTCACGAAAGCCGGGATGCCAAGTGCATCCGCCGCCGCTCTGGCGGCCTCGAGTCGGGCAGCTTGGTCGGAGGCCTCGCGGAGTGACCCGTTCTCCGGAAAGCTGTCCTCGATGTTGCAGCCGACGGCTCCAGCCTGCAATGCGCGGGCAACCGTCTCCCCAACCGCTGTGGGATCGGTTCCGTAGCCGCTTTCCAGGTCGATCGTTACGGGAAGATCGGCTACCCCGACAATCCGTTGCAGGTTGGCGAGACACAGGTCCAAGGACATCCGCTCACCATCCGTAAAGCCGTGCGCGGCCGCGACCGACCAACTCCCTGTGGCGAGCGCCCGAGCACCCCCAGCCGCGACGGCCTTGGCGCTGCCTGCGTCCCAAACGTTGAAAAGGACGAGTGGGTGCCCGGGAACATGGAGCGACCGGAAAGTCTGGGCCTGGATGGACTGGATCGACATGTCTTCCTCACTGCTTGGAAAGGGTGGATGCGGTCCGGCGCTCGTGCTCAAGCAGCCATTGCTTGCGCCAGATCTTCCCGCCGTAGCCCGTCAGTGATCCGTCGGCGCCGATCACGCGGTGGCAGGGTACGATGATGGCGATTTGGTTGGCGCCGTTAGCCCGCGCCACCGCGCGAGCTGCCTCCGGGCGGCCGATGGCGCGGGCAATCTCGCCATAGCTGCGGGTCTCCCCCAGCGGGATCTGCCGCAGGGCCTTCCAGACACCTGCCTCGAAGACGCTGCCGCGCTGCCTGACGGGGAGGTCGAAAGACAGCGACCGCCCGGAGAAGTATTGCTCCACCCCGCGGGCAAGGGTCTCCAACATCGTGTTGGATCCGAAGCAGATCGGCCCGACACTCTGCCGCAGGCGGGTGATCTCGCCGGGCAGCGCCTTGCGGTCGGCAAACTCCAGTAGGTGCACGCCTGTCTCGTCCGTGATGGCCAGCATGGCCCCTATGGGCGTGTCGAGCCATTGGGCGGTCAGGATCGGCCACAAGGTCGTCCTGACGGGCGCATCCCCGACCAGCTTCGTGATCGCCTGCCGGAATCCGCTGCCGGATTCGTATCCGGCATCGAGCTGCGCGTCCATGACCGAACCGCCTTGCTGCAAGGTATTGATAGCGAGGCCCAGTCGGCGGGATCTGGCATACTGGGCGAAGGTGACACCGTATTCGCGTTGGAAGGCACGGCGGACCGTGGAAGGGTCATAGCCGATAGCCTTCAGGTCTGCGCCGCTCCAGCGCCTCTCGGGCTCGGCGCTGATCTTCTCTCTCAGGGCTTCAAGAGCGCCGCTGGTGGGGCGCTTTAGATTGAGCGGCTTGCAGCGTAGGCATGGACGGAAGCCCGCGTCCTGGGCAGCATCCTGGCAAGAGAAGAATACGACGTTTGTACGCTTTGGCTTGCGGGCGGGACAGGTCAGGCGGCAGAACACCCCCGTCGTCTTCACACCCACATAGGCAAAGCCGTCGTAGGCGGGATCGCGGGCAATCAGGGCGGCAAAGAGGGTGTCGTCGTCACGAGGTAGGAGCATGCACCCCTTTTAGCTGAGTCGCCGGGCCCGTGTCGCCGGGATTGAGGCGTTGATTTTTCCTTCGGCGGCCGAATCCGGCTTCTCTTCCTGGCATAAGCGCGGCCACGCGAAGGCACATACGACAGTTCTGCTATCGATGTACCAAGATGTTGACCAAGCGACCGAATGGATCGCGGACATAGAAGCGCGTCACGCCCCACGGCTCAGTCGCCGGACCATATTCAATCTTAAACCCTGCGGCCTGCATTTTCCGGTGGACGTCGGAGAGATCATCGACCTCTATGGAGAGATCGGGCACGGGCGTACCCGACCCACCTTCGGTCATCACACTGACCTGTGGCGTCATGCTGCCACCCGCCACAAAGGTCATGATCCACCCCAAGTCCATAGCGACGGCCATCCCCAGCACGTCGCCATAGAAGGCCTTTGCGGTATCGAGCCGGTCGACTGCCAGGTTTGCAACGATGCGCCTCACGGCCATGAATTGCCTCCTCATCTTCGGGAACATTGTGGGGTACAAAGGTCCACAAACTGTTGACGCCAAGACCGGGCTGTTCGGCATCCGCGCTGGTCTACCGTGGCCAGCTCTTCCCCGGCGGGCCTACGCCCGTGCCTTCGAAGCGATGATCCGGAAGCTGCCGGCCCGGACCGCCTGCCGCACCATGGTCGATCTGCTGCTGGGGCGAGCAGGAATGAGACCGGTTACCGGGCTTGCCGTCAAATGACTACTTGATGTGTCGAACCGGCCTGACGGAACGGGCGATCCGGCGCATCCTCAGGCAGCTGATCGATCTTCAGTTGATCGTTCTCAAGGACTCCCCCACTGGCAAGCGTTACGTCGTCAAGGATCTGGTCGGGCAGGTCGTCGGCGCGTTGGGGTTCGATCTAACCTCCCATCTATGACCGGCGAGCGGTTGGACGGTCATGCTCACGGAGCACCCCGGGCCACCGAAGGGGCATTGATCGTGCCTGCCCAGCATTTCCCCAGCATCGATAGATCTGGAGCCCCGGCTGAAGAATCT
>JBOZRS010000016.1:0-16887 GCA_050789065.1 Microvirga sp. | reverse complement strand
GAAACTCTGGGTCATGATCCACCTCCTGCTCTCAGAAGGGAATCACACTTCAGCCCAGGCCGAAACCTCTTGAATCTGCCTTTCAGTCCGATGCTCTGGCGGGGACGACGTCCCCGCCATTGCTGTTTCAGGCGAGATTGCCGATCTTCATGCCCGCCTCATTCCGTTGCGACGCTCTTCCAGCTACAGGTTCGAGTGCGCTCTAAGTCAAGCGCTGATCGAAAGGTGCCACTGAACGAGGGGCCGCATCGGAAAGAGAGCGGGCGGAGCCTTACCCGCGCATCGGCTTGAGCGCTTCGGCCCAGCGATGAAGCTCGTCAAGCATGGGCTTCACGGAGGCCACGACCATGTCGTTCGGCTTGAAGGTCTTGTCCGCGTCGATGAACTGCCCGTAATTCGGGATGGTGACCCCTTCCACCATCGGCATCATCTTGACCGAGGTGACGAGCCCCTTGGCCGCTTGGGCGGAACGCAGGCCGCCTGAGACGCCGCCATAGCTCACGAAGCCGGCGGGCTTGTAGTTCCATTCCCTGGACAGGAAATCGATGGCGTTCACGAAGGAGGATGGCGGGAAGTAGTTGTATTCGGGAAGGACGAACACGAAGGCATCCGCCGCCGCCACGCTCTCGCTCCAGGCCCTGGTGTGGGCGTGCTCGTATTCCTGGAGCCGCGGATGGGCCGGCTCGTCGAAGACGGGCAGGTTGAAATCCGCCAGATCGACCAGGATGGGCTGGAACTTGCCGTGCTGGGCGGCCTGATCCCGGAACCACTTGGCCATGACGGGACCCGCCCGGCCGGGACGGGTGCTGCAGATGACGATGTGAAGCTTGAGAGACATTGGATCTCCAGTTGGTTTTCGAAGCTGGGGAGTTTAAGTTCTGTTTTGTTACCGAGGCTCATTAAGTAACTCCCCGGGTGGAGCGCAAGGAGGCACTTTCATGACACCCAGTCACATCCATGTGCCTACCGATTGCCGGACCGTAACCGAGATCCTGTCGCGGGTCGGCGACAAATGGAGCGTCCAGGTGGTCGTGCAGCTGGGCGGAGGACCCAAGAGATTCAACGAGTTGCGCCGATCGGTCGGGGGGATCTCTCAGCGCATGCTGACCCTGACCCTGCGGGGTCTGGAGCGGGACGGTCTCGTCACCCGCACCATTTATCCGACCATTCCCCCGAGGGTGGATTACCAGCTGACAGGGCTGGGTTGCTCCCTGCTCAAGACTGTGCGGGCCTTGGGCGACTGGGCGATCCAGAACCGGGACCAGATCCTGGAGGCGCGGCGCCGCTTCGACGCGGCCGAAGAATCGGCTCCGGAGCCGGTCAGGCGGGGGACCGAGGCGGCCTGAGTCGCCGGAAGTCAGGCCGCGACCCTGCGCTCCAGAATGTCCCATAGTGCGCGGTCATGGAAGGTCTCGATGGTGGCGTCGGCTCCGACCTCCCGCATCTCCCCGGCGGAGAGCCCCGTCAGCACGCCGACAGAAAAAAGGCCCGCGCCCTTGGCGGCCCGCATCCCCGAAGGGGAATCCTCGAAGGCGACGGCCTCGTCCGCCGCGAGGCCGAGCCGCTCCAGGGCCGTCAGATAGGGCAGAGGATCGGGCTTGCCGCGCTCGACCTGATCGATGGTGATCTTGACCTGAAAACGGTGCGTGATGCCCAGAACGTCCAGCATGTGGGTCGCGTTAAGCAGTGGCGCGTTGGTCACGAGGGCGATCCCTATGCCATGCCTCTCGGCCCAGTCGAGCAGCTCGATCAGCCCCTCCAGCGGCTCGAGATCCAGGGCCAGGCGGCGGAAGGCGGCTTCCTTGCGCTCGGCATAGGCCTCGTGCTCCTCGACCGGGAGGTGCGGGAGGAGCGAAGCGAAAATCGACTCGTTGGTGTGCCCGATGATCGAGGAGCGGTAGAGCTCCTCGTCGATCATGATGCCTTCCGGCCCCAGGATTTCCGCGAAGGCCTGCAGATGGACGGGATCGCTGTGCACCAATGTGCCGTCCATGTCGAAAATCAGGGCTTTGAGCATCGGGCCTCGCCAGGGATTTCAGAGCGCGGAACGGCACGGCAATCTGCCCGGCTCCAGCGCGCCGGTTGGAAAAACGCCCTTTCCTTATAGATTATTCGGTCAACGATAAACTGTTTCCACGCGTCGCCCCGATATGGCCCATGCTCCTCTCCACGAACTCCTCGAGACACTCCATGCGCCTGCGCCATAAGCTGAGGGCTCTCTACGAGGGCGACACGCCGGAGGCCCACCGCTTCCGATACGGCCTTCTCGTCTTCGACGTCACGACGATCCTGTTCATCGTCGTGACGTCCTTCCTGCCGCGCTTTCGTGCGCTCGAATGGATCGACGTCGTCATCGGCGTTTTGGCCCTGGCCGATTTCTGCGCCCGCCTCGCCATCAGCCGCACACCCTGGAAGGACCTGGCGCATCCGATCACCTGGGCCGATATCGCGGCCATCGCGTCCTTCCTGGCGCCTGTGGTCGGAGAGGGCATCGGCTTCCTGCGCATCCTGCGCACGGTCAGGCTCCTGCGCACCTATCAGCTGCTGAAGCGCCTCCGGGCCGACAGCGCCTTCTTCCGCAGGAACGAGGAGCTGATCATCGCGTCGGTCAATCTCGGGGTCTTCATCTTCATCATGACCGGCTTCGTCTACGAGACGCAGCACTGGTCCAACGACAAGATCAACAACTACGTGGATGCGCTCTACTTCACCATCGCGACGCTCACCACGACGGGTTTCGGCGACGTTACGCTCTCGGGGACGCTCGGGCACCTGCTCTCGGTCATCATCATGATCTTCGGGGTCACGCTGTTCCTGCGCCTCCTGCAGGTTCTGCTGAGGCCCAACAAGGTGCGTCATCCCTGTCCCGTCTGCGGCCTGCAGCGGCACGACAGGGATGCCGTTCACTGCAAGGCCTGCGGGACGATCCTCAACATTCCCGATGAAGGTGCGGATTAGAGCATTTTTCGGCGAAGTGGCTCCGGTTCGCTGTCAAAAAAATGCGACGCAGCAAAGAAGAGAGCTGCTTCCACGGGAGCGGAGCAGCTCTAAAGGCGGTCAGGCGCCGGGAATGATCGCGACGCCGCGCTGCGTCGCGAACGAGATCGACACCGGCGTGCCTGGGGCGATCGGGTCCTTGCGGCCGTACTGCACCACGAACAGATCGCCGATGGGGCTTTCCACGTCGTATTCTACCTGCGTGCCGAGATAGGAGGCTTTCCGTACGACGCCCTCAATGGCGCCGGTTGAGGTGGCCCCTTCCTCGAGATGGATGGCATCCGGTCGGACGGCGAGCTTGACGGCGCCTTGGGTCATGCCGCGATGAGGCAGGTGGAGGCTCATGGCCCCGATCTGCACATGAGCCTGCGGTCCCGAGACTTCCCGAAGGTTGCCGGTGATGATGTTGGCGTCGCCGATGAAGTCGGCAACGAAGAGATCCGCCGGCTCCTCGTAGAGCTCGCGCGGCGTGCCGGTCTGGGCGATGCGGGCGTTCGACATCACGATGATCCGGTCCGAGACGGCCAGCGCCTCCTCCTGGTCGTGGGTCACATAGGCCACGGTGAGGTTGAGGCTCTGCTGCAGTTCGCGGATGTCCTCGCGCACCCGGCGGCGCAGCTTGGCATCGAGGTTGGAGAGCGGCTCGTCGAAGAGCAAGACCTGCGGTTCGAGCACGAGGGCGCGGGCGACCGCCACGCGCTGCTGCTGGCCGCCGGAAAGCTCGGACGGGGCGCGTTTCTCCAGCCCCTGTAGGCCCACGAGCGCGAGTTTCTCCATCGCCATCGCGTGGGCGTCCTTCTTCGGGATGCCCTGGACGGAGGGGCCGTAGGCCACGTTCTCCAGCACCGACATGTGCGGGAAGAGCGCGTAGGACTGGAACACCATGCTCACGTCCCTGTCGGCGGCCGAGAGATGCGTCACGTCGCGCCCGCCGATCAGGATCTGGCCCTCGCTGGCCATTTCGAGACCCGCGATCATGCGCAAGGTCGTGGTTTTGCCGCAGCCGGAGGGGCCGAGCAGGGTCACGAGCTGCCCCGGCTCGATGGTGAAGGACACGGCATCCACGGCGGTGACGGCGCCGTAGCGCTTCGTCACGTTTCGAAACTCGACCGAGGCGGCCTGCTTCTTGGTGGCGGTGGAGCGGGACGGGGAGCTGATGGAGGTCATCTGATTCATGGCACCGCCTGAACGGCAACAGGGGACGGGGCTGCGCTCGCGCTGCGGCGTCCGAGACGCCGCTCGCCGACGGCCAGCTGGATCGCCACGATGGCGAGCAGCATGACGACGATGAGTGCGGTGGAATAGGCGATTGCCAGGCCGAACTCGCCTGCCTCGACGCGGCCGACGATATAGGTCGTGGCCATGTTGTATTCCGCCGTGACGAGGAAGATCACGGCGCTGACCGCCGTCATGGCCCGGACGAAGGAGTAGACGAGCGAGGCGACCACGGCGGGACGCAGAAGCGGCAGCACCACGCGGCGCATGGTCGTGGCCGAACGCGCGCCGAGCGTCAGGGAGGCCTCGTCCAAGCTCTTGTCGATCTGGCTGAGCGTCGCGATGCCGGAGCGAACGCCCACCGGCATGTTGCGGAACACGAAGCACATCACGAGGATGAAGCCCGTGCCGGTGATCTCGATGGGCGGCACGTTGAAGGCAAGGATGTAGGACACGCCGACGACGGTGCCCGGAATGGCGAAGCTCAGAAGCGTGCCGAACTCGAAGGCGCGCTGGCCGGAGAAGCGCTGGCGGGTGAGAAGATAGGCCGTGAGCAGGCCGATCGCCGCCGTGAGCGGCGCGGAGATCGCCGCCACCTTCACGGTGGCGAAGAACGAGTCCCAGGCGGAGCCCGAGAAGTAGAGGCCCCAATCCGCCCGCTCGATGCGGAAGGCCGTGAGGAAATGCTCGAGGGTCGGCGTGTAGTCGCGTCCCATGGAGCGCACGAAGGCGCCCGCGAAGATCATGGCGTAGATTACCACGGTGAAGAGCGCCCACGGAATGGCCGTGCAGTAGGAGGCCAGGGCCACGCGGCGGGGCAGGGGAAGTGGGATGCCCGCGTCGCCCTTGCCCGTGACCGTGGTGTAGACCTTCTTGCCGAGCCAGGCATGCTGGAGCCAGAAGGCGCCGAGCGTGAAGGCGAGCAGGATGATGGACAGAACGGCTGCCCGGCCCTGATCCTGCTGCGCCCCTACGACGGCGAAGAAGATCTTGGTGGACAGCACTTCGTAATTGCCCCCCAGCACCAGCGGATTGCCGAAATCCGCGAGGCTCTCCACGAAGCCGAGGAGAAAGGCATTGGCGAGGCCCGGACGCATGAGCGGCAGCGTCACGGTCCAGAAGGTGGTCCAGCTCTTGGCCCGAAGGGTCTGCGAGGCTTCCTCCAGCGTCGGGCTGATGCCCTGCACCACGCCGATGAGCACGAGAAAGGCGATGGGCGTGAAGGCCAGAAGCTGCGAGATGAGGACGCCGGGAAGCCCGTAGATCCACCGCGAGCGCGGAACGCCGAACCACTCCCAGAGCAGGTTGGAAAGCGCGCCGGAACGCCCGAACAGCAGGATCAGCGCAAGGCCGATCACGAAGGGCGGCGTGATGATGGGCAGAACGCTCATCACGCGCAGGAGCTTCTTGTACCGGAAGTTCGTGCGGGTGGCGATCAGCGCGAAGGCAAGGCCGAGAGCCGTGGTGCCGACGCCGACGAGAAGTCCCAGGAAGAGCGTGTTCCAGGCAACGCCGCAGCGCAGGTCGCCGGTTACGCAGTCGAGACCCCAGATCGATCTGTCCGTGAACTTGGTCACGAATTCGAGCGGAGCGAGGTTGCCGCTGTTATCCGCGAAGGCGCTGGCGAGAATGGTGGAGACGGGGAAGAAGACGAATACGATGATGAGCCCGATCACCACGCCGATGGACGAGGTCACGAACGCATCGCCCCGGCACCAGCCGCGCGCCGCAAGTCCGTGGCAGAGAACGATCAGGAAGGAGGCCGAGGTCAGGGCCGCGCCGTAGCCCATGCCGCCCTGGCTCGGGCCCGGTTCGCCGAAGAGCGTCTTGAGGATGCCCAGGTTCCAGCCATGGAGGCCGATGGAAAAGCCCTGGGCGACAACGAGCGCGAGACCGAGGGCGCCGGACGCGATGAGCCATTGGCTGTCGGATTGCCGCGAGGCCGACAGGACCGGACGCAGTCCCATGAGCAGCGGCACCAGGATCGGCAGGAGCCACCAAGCCCCTTTTACGCCGTGCACAAGGGCCGATCCTCCGACGATATAATCGCCGAAGGAGAGAGCGGCCGCGCGGTCGAAGCCGTACCAGGGCAGGAGGGCAAAGCCGACCCAGCCCAGAACGATCCAGCCAAGGGTTGCCCGTGACATGTCTGTTCTCGCGTGAAGCTCGAACCGGATTCCAAGCGGGATCCGTTTCGAGATTGTCTTGTGAGCAATACGCCTCCGGCGAAGCGAGCGCCGCTTCGCCGGAGACCTGTCGGGCCGACTATTTCGGCTGGTTCTTCACTTCGTTGTCCCACTTGGACAGAAGGCGCTTGCGCTCCTCCGAAGAGCCGTACTTCGCGAAATCGAAGTTGATCAGCTTGATCTCGGTGAGCTTCGGCGCCTGCGGTGGAACCGGCGTGTTCTTGTTCGACGGGACCTGATAGGACTTGGCCTCCGCGCCGAGCTTCTGGGCGTCGGCCGTGAGGGCCCAGTCGTAGAACTTCTTGGCGTTGTCGAGGTTCTTCGCGCCCTTGATGATCGACATGGAGCCGATCTCGTAGCCGGTGCCTTCGCACGGGGCGACGACCTTCACCGGGGCCTTGTCCACGATCATCGTCACGATGTCGTGCATGAAGGCGATGCCGGCGGTGGTCTCGCCCAAGGCCATGGCCTTGGCGGGGGCCGCGCCCGACTTGGTGTACTGGTTGATGTTCTTGTGCAGGGACTTCAGGTATTCGAAACCCTTGTCCTCACCCATGATCTGCACGATGGTGGCGAGAAGCGTATAGGCCGTGCCGGAGGAGTTCGGATCCGCGACCTGCACCTCGTCCTTCAGTTTCGGGTCGAGGAGGTCGGCCCAGCACTTGGGCTCCTTCAGCCCCTTCGACTTGAGGAGTTCGGTGTTGTAGCCGAAGCCGAGCGCGCCCGAATAGATGCCGACCGTGCGGTTCTTGGACTGCTCCCACTGGCGCACGGCCCAATCCTGCAATTCGCTCATCTTCGGCGATTTGTATTCGAGGCTCAGGCCCTCTTCGGCCGCCTGCATGTGGGGGTCGCCCGTGCCGCCCCACCAGATGTCGGCGCGCGGGTTCTGCGACTCCGCCTTGATCTGCGCGTAGATCTCGCCGGAGCTCTTGCGCGTCATCGAGACCTTGATCCCGGTCTCGCGCTCGAAGGCGGTGGTCATCGCGCGGCACCATTCCTCCTGCACGCCGCAATACATGACGAGCGCGCCCTGGGCTTGGGCCGCTCCCGCCGACAAGAAGGAAGCCACGGTCACGGCGCCCGCCAGCATGGTCGCGGCGACGAAGTTCTTCTTCAGTTTCATCAAAGTCCTCCCGTATCGTTAAGTCTGCTTTTTGTTTTGCTTGGTCGGCTAAGCTCCCCCGATTGAGCGCACCGGTCAAGGGTTCGTCCAGAGTTTCGGGGTCGGCCTTTGGAATATAAGGCCAAGCTCTGCCCTTCAGGGCGATTCATCCACAGCCTCAGGGCTCCTTGGCGATGCCTGTCGCACTCACGAGGGCGTCGGCGAGTTCCGGCGTGCAGGCGAGGACGGGATTGCCTTTGCGCAGGCCGTCCTTGGCCAGGAAGTTGTTGGTCCAGCCACCGGCCTCCTCGATGATCAGCAGCCCCGCCAGCGCATCCCAGGAGTTGATGTGAAGCTCGCAATAGGCATCGATGCGGCCGTCCGCCACGTAGGCGAGGCCGAGGGTGCCCGAGCCGGCGCGGCGGACATTGGCCCCGCTCGTCTTGAGCTTCTCGACCACCGAGATGTAGGGCTCGGGCGGCAGGCGGGGCGACCAGCCTGCCTCGACGGTCGCCTGCCTGATGTCCGACAGGCCGCTCACGCGGATCGGCTCCCCGTTGAGAATGGCGCCCCGGCCGCGCTGCGCCGTGTAGAGTTCGGCATGCATCACGTCGTAGATCACGCCGATCTCGACTTGGGTTTCCCGCACGAACGCGATGGAGATCGCGAAATGGGGGATGCCGCGAGCGAAGTTCGCCGTGCCGTCGATCGGGTCCACCACCCATACGTCGCGCTCGAAGGAGCCGCCGCCTTCCTCGCCGAAGAAGGAATCGCCCGGGAAGAGCTCGCTCAGGCGGCGTCGGATCAGCTCCTCCACCTCGGCGTCGGTGGCGGTCAGAAAGTCCTGCGGCCCCTTGAAGTCGGGCCGCTGGGAGCGGGGGCGCTCGAGGAAGCGCTTGCGCGCCAGAACACCTGCCTCACGGGCGATGGCGCAGGCGGCGGCGAATCTCATGTCGAGACTATCGGTCGTCATGGCGTTCGGGTTATCCTCTAGGAACAAAATGCCAGCCGAACTGTTGTCTGGCATTCATCGAGACATGTTACAAATGCGGAAGCCGCGTTTCGCCGGAGACAGATGATGTCGTCGAAGCTTGCTAAATTGATTCTTTATTAGCCGGCTCAAATCAACTACGTTCTGAAATATCACCCAGGAATCTCCCGACCGTCAGAATGCCCCGCCTATCGAAAGAAGAACTCAGCCAGGTCGCCGCGCTCCCTTTCCGCATCAAGGACGGCAAGCTCGAGGTGCTCCTTGTGACCTCGCGCGAGACGCGGCGATGGCTGATTCCGAAGGGCTGGCCGATGAAGGGCAAGAAACCCCACAAGGCTGCGGCCCTGGAGGCGAAGCAGGAGGCCGGAGTCAAGGGCGAGATCGAGCAGAAGCCTCTCGGCCATTACGATTACTGGAAACGCCGCGCCGCGCATTTCGATCTGTGCCGGGTCAGCGTCTATCCGCTGGAAGTCTCCAAGCAGCTCAGCTCCTGGCGCGAGAAGGGCCAGCGGGACGCGAAATGGTTCGAGGTGGAAGAGGCAGCCCATCAGGTCCTGGAGCCGGCTCTCGCCGAGCTCATTCGCAGCTTGCCGGGTCATGTCTCCGACCATCCGAAGCAGCCGTCCTGAACGGGGCGGTCTTCGGATTTTTGCTCTCCGGAGGGAACGCAAAGCTTTTCAAGAAGTCTTTCCCGTGACGAAGGAGGTCGAGCGCCGAAGCTTGACCGCCCCATGGCACGTTGAGGGAGATTTCCATGAAGGCTCTGGTCTGGCACGGTACCACCGACATCCGCTGTGATAGCGTTCCCGATCCGGAGATCGAGCATCCCCGCGATGCCATCATCAAGGTGACGAGCTGCGCTATCTGCGGCTCGGACCTTCACCTCTACGATCACTTCATGCCCGGCATGAAGAGCGGCGACATCATGGGGCACGAGACCATGGGCGAGGTGGTCGAGGTCGGCGCCGAGGCCAAGGGCACGCTGAAGGTCGGCGACCGCGTGGTGATCCCCTTCACCATCATCTGCGGCGAGTGCGACCAGTGCAAGCGCGGCAACTTCTCCGTCTGCGAGCGGACGAACCGCAACGGTCATCTGGCGGCCAAGGCGTTCGGGCACGCCACGGCGGGACTCTTCGGTTACACCCACCTGACAGGCGGCTATCCGGGCGGCCAGGCCGAGTATCTGCGCGTTCCCTTCGCGGACGCCACCCACATCAAGGTTCCGGGCAGTCTCTCGGACGAACAGTTGCTGTTTCTCGGCGACATCTTCCCCACCGGCTGGCAGGCGGCCGTCCAGTGCGACATCGAACCGACCGACACGGTGGCGATCTGGGGGGCGGGTCCCGTCGGCCAGATGGCGATCCGCAGCGCCATCCTGCTCGGCGCCAAGCAGGTCATTGCCATCGACCGCGTGCCCGAACGCCTCGACATGGCGAAGGCGGGCGGCGCCATCACAATCAATTTCGACGAGGAGAGCGTGATCGAGCGCCTCAACGAACTCACCGGCGGCAAGGGCCCGGAGAAGTGCATCGACGCGGTCGGCATGGAGGCTCACGCGGCCGGAACCGTCGATGCGATGTACGACCGCGTGAAGCAGGCCACCATGATGGAGACGGACCGGCCGCACGTCCTGCGCGAGATGGCCTATGTCTGCCGGCCCGCGGGCACGCTCTCCGTGCCGGGCGTCTATGGCGGGCTCCTCGACAAGATCCCGTTCGGGGCCGTCATGAACAAGGGCCTTACGATCCGCACCGGCCAGACGCATGTGAACCGCTGGACCGACGATCTGCTGCGCCGCATCGAAGAGGGTCAGATCGACCCGTCCTTCGTGATCACGCACAACGTTCCCCTCGATCAGGGGCCGGAGATGTACAAGATCTTCCGCGACAAGCAGGACGGTTGCATCAAAGTGGTTCTCAAGCCTTGAGAGGTGAAAACATGCGCTACGAAACGGAAAAGACGCGCCGCCGCGGTCATGCCGACACCGCAACCGATACCCTGGCCCGCGGCCTCGGGTTCTTCTCCATCGCGCTCGGGCTGGCCGAAGTGGTCGCGCCCCGTGCGCTGGCGCGGGCGCTCGGCATGAGAGGGCAGGAGGGGCTGATCGCCGCCTACGGCATGCGCGAGATCGCCACCGGCATCGGCATTCTCGCGTCGAAGGATCCGACGCCCTGGATCTGGGGGCGCGTGGCCGGCGACGGGCTCGATCTGGCGACCCTCGCGACGGGCCTGACGGGCGACAACCCGAAGAAGGGCAATGTCGGGATCGCCATCGCCGCCGTGGCCGGCGTGACGGCGCTCGATGTCTATTGCGCCCAGGTCCTGAGCGGCGAGAGCCCGAATCCGCTGCCGCCGATCCACGATTATTCCGACCGGAGCGGCTTCCCGCGCGGCCTGAACCAGTCGCGCGGCGCGGCGAGCGACTTCGAGCCGCCGCGGGATTTCCGCACGCCCGAAGCCCTGCGGCCCTACAGCCAGCCGCAGCCGCCGCAGCACCCCATGCCGTCCATGTAGGCGCTTCGCTGGGCGAATGACGAAGCCGCAGGTCTTCACGATCGGTTACGAGGGAGCGGATGTCGACCGCTTCCTCACGACCTTGCAGGATGCCGGTGTCGCCACCCTGGCGGATGTGCGCGCCGTGGCGCTCTCGCGCAAGCGCGGTTTCTCCAAGTCCGCGTTGCGCGATGCCCTGGCCGACCGGGATATCGGCTACCAGCATTTCATCAGGCTCGGAACGCCGAAGGAAGGCCGACAGGCCGCGCGGGCCGGCGATGCCGGTCTGATGCGGCGGATCTATTGCGACGAAGTGCTGGCGAGCGAGCCCGCCCAGGAGGCATTCCAGGAACTGGAAGCGCTGGCCCGGACGCAGCCGATCTGCCTTCTCTGCTTCGAGCGCGATCCTGCCCATTGCCACCGCCGCATCCTGGCGCAGCGTCTGGAGGCGCAAGGCTTTGAGACGGTGGATCTGGTCGTTCTCTAGCGTATAGTGCCCCCACACAAAGACGCGGGCGGCGAATACGCCCGGAGCAGGGCAGGGGCAGTCCATGAATGCGGTCGTGACAGCGGTGAGCTGCAGCGGAATCCATGGCTTCAGCAAGCAGAACCGGGATTGCATTCGCCTTCTGGCGGGTCTGGGCGTCGAGGGGGACGCGCATCTGGGCAAGACGGTGAAGCACCGCTCGCGCGTGGCGAAGGATCCGACGCAGCCCAACCTGCGTCAGGTTCATCTGATCCATGCCGAACTGCATGACGAGCTTCGGGCGGCCGGTTTCACCGTGGCCGCAGGGCAGCTCGGCGAGAACGTGACCACGCGCGGGATCGATCTGCTGGGCCTCCCGACGGGCACGCGCTTGCGGCTCGGCGTTGAGGCGGTGGTCGAGATCACGGGCCTGCGAAACCCCTGCGTTCAGATCGACCGCTTTCAGATAGGGTTGATGAAGGCGGTGCTGGACCGCGACGAAGACGGCAACCTCATCCGCAAGTCCGGCATCATGGGCGTTGTGCTGAACGGCGGCGAGGTGAAGCCGGGAGATGCCATCAGGGTCGAGCTTCCCCCCGGGCCGCATAGTCCGCTCGATTGCGTCTGACCATTGGGCGTTGCGCCTAGGACACAGATCCCGCGCGTGCAACTTTTAGGCGGTTGCCAAGTTGAAGGGACTGCACTATCTCTTCGATAGGTTTAATTTCCAACGAGGGAGGACTGCATGGCCGACATCCGCTTGCCGAACGTTCCTCCCATGCCCAAACGCTAGATTGGACGATGCGGAGCTCCAGGCTCCAGCGCCTTTAAACCTTTCACATTACCGAACTTCGAGCAACGCCGGGCCCGTTTCGTCCGCGCATGGCGCTCCCATCGGCTTTCAGGAGAGGCGCGCCTTTCGGGCGTTGCCTGACGCGACAATGACTCAGCAGGTGAAGAGCGGGGATGCGACCCGCGACGTCTTGAGATTCACATTCCGGCATTGGCGCGCCGAACCGCGCTATGTCGCCCTCGTGGCCGCCACCATGATGGCATCCACCATCGCAGACGTGTTCATGCCGGTTTTCGCCGGCAGGCTCGTCGATGCTCTGGCCGTGGGAGGCAGCGACCGCGAGGGGGCTTTGCATGCGGCGCTCATGGCCTTCGCGTTCATGACGGGGCTCGGCGTCGTGATGATCGTCATGCGGCACCTGGCCTTCTACGGCATCGTCGAGCTGACCTTGCGCATCATGGCGCGCGTGGCGCAGGACGCGTTCGCCCGCGTGCAGCGATTTTCGACCGATTGGCACGCCAACAGCTTCGCGGGCTCCACCGTGCGCAAGATCACGCGCGGCATGTGGGCTCTCGACCTGATGCACGATACGCTGCTGCTGGCGCTCCTTCCCTCGCTGACCGTGCTGGTGGGCTCGATGATCGTGCTTGGGATGCGCTGGCCGGTGATGGGCGTCGTCATTGCGTCAAGCTCGCTTGCCTACATCGCGATGACGGGGCTTCTCGCGACGCGCTACGTCGCACCCGCCGCACGCCTTGCGAATGCGTGGGACACGCGGGTCGGCGGAACGCTGGCGGATGCCTTGGGCTGTAATCCGGTCGTGAAGGCCTTCGGGGCGGAGGCGCGGGAAGACGAGCGTCTTGCCTGGGTGACCCGCAAGTGGCAGAGCCGCACGCGCCGCCTGTGGCAGCGGGGCACCAACAGCGGGACGGCGCAGTTCATCGCCCTGCTCGGCATCCGCGCCGCCATCATCGGGACGGCCCTCTGGCTCTGGTGGAAGGACCGCGCGACGCCCGGCGATCTCGCCTATGTGCTCACGACCTATTTCGTGATCCACGGCTATCTGCGCGATGTGGGCATGCACATCAACAACCTGCGCCGTTCCGTGAACGACATGGAAGAGCTCGTCGCGATTCACAAGGAGGGAGTGGGCGTGCCGGACCGTCCCGGCGCGACGCCGATCCAGATCACGCGGGGCGAGGTGGTGTTCGACCGCGTGACGTTCCACTACGCCGGGCACGACACGCCGCTCTACCGGGATCTGTCTCTCACCATCCGGGCCGGCGAGCGTGTCGGGCTCGTGGGCCCCTCGGGCTCGGGCAAGACGACGCTCGTCAAGCTCCTCCAGCGTCTCTACGACGTGACGGCGGGCGAGATCCGCATCGACGGGCAGGCCATCGATGGGGCGCAGCAGGCCTCGCTGCGCTCGCAGATCGCCATCGTGCAGCAGGAGCCGATCCTGTTTCACCGCACGCTTGCGGAGAACATCGCCTATGGCCGCCCCGGCGCCTCCATGGCGGAGATCCAGCGGGCGGCGCGGCTCGCCAACGCGCACGACTTCATCACGGGCCTGCCCAAGGGTTATGCGACGCTGGTGGGTGAGCGCGGCATCAAGCTCTCGGGCGGCGAGCGCCAGCGCGTGGCCATCGCCCGGGCGTTCCTGGCGGATGCGCCCATTCTGGTTCTGGACGAGGCGACCTCCGCCCTCGACTCCGAATCGGAGGTGCTGATCCAGCAGGCGATGGAGAGGCTGATGGTGGGCCGCACCTCCATCGTCATCGCACACCGTCTCTCCACCGTGCGCGCCCTCGACCGCATCCTGGTCTTCGAGAAGGGGCGGATCGTCGGGGAGGGCACTCACGCGGATCTCTATCGGGCGGGCGGGCTCTATCGGCGGCTCTGTGATCATCAGGGCCTGGACCTCGCGAAGGGCCGCCGGCTGGACATGGCGGCGGAGTAGGTCTCGGGGACAAACCTCGAGACCGCTCCCCGGCAGGGTTTTTCTGGACAAGAAAGTCCAGGGCTCATAAGGGAATCCCATGTTCGACGCCAAACCTCTTCCGATTACCGGCAACAAGCGGGACTTTTACGAATCCCTGGCCCAGCAGCTCACCGGTCTGCTGCACGGGGAGCCGGACGCCATCGCGAACGCCGCCAACATGTCCGCGCTGATCTACGAGCTTCTGCCCGATCTGAACTGGGCCGGGTTCTACTTCATGCGCGGATCCGAACTCGTCCTCGGACCCTTCCAGGGCAAGGTCGCGTGCGTTCGGATCGCGGTGGGCCGCGGGGTGTGCGGCACGGCTGCCGAGCGGAAGGAATCCGTGGTCGTTCCCGACGTGCTGGCCTTCCCGGGACACATCGCCTGCGACAGCGCCTCCCGGTCCGAGCTGGTCGTGCCGCTGATCAGGAACGGGACGATTCTGGGAGTCCTCGATCTCGACAGCCCGCATCCGAACCGTTTCGACGAGGACGACCGCGAAGGCTGCGAAAAGCTCGTTCGGATCTATCTCGACGCTTCCGAATTTTCCGCATGACCTTGAGGACGTCCATGGTTTCTCCCTCGCTCCGCAGCGCTGAAGCCATGTCGCCGTCCTATATCGACAGCTATTACAGCCGGACCCTCGCCACGCCGGAAACCTATCCGCGCGCGACCGGCCGGGTCCGGGCCGACATCTGTATCGTGGGAGGAGGCCTCGCCGGCCTGACGGCGGCCCTGAAGCTCGCTCGCAGCGGACGGTCGGTGGTTCTGCTCGAAGCCCAACGTGTCGCCTGGGGCGCGTCCGGCCGGAACGGCGGCTTCGTCTCGGCCGGTTATGCGACGGGGCTCGCGGCCATCGAGCGGCGCGTCGGTGCCGACCGGGCAAAGGAGCTCTACCGGCTCTCGATGGAGGGTGTCGAGATCGTCCGCCGTCACATCGACGAGCTGGGGATCGCGGAGGCGCATCCGGTGCCCGGCATCGTGAAGGCGCTGCGCTACCGCTCGGAGGGGGCCTTGCAGGCCTCGAGCGAGCGCCAGCAGCGCGAGTTCGGGATGAAGCTGCGCTACCTGGCCCGCGACGAAGTGAGAGCCCTGTTCGCCTCACCCAAGTATCACGAGGCCCTTCTCGACGAGGATGCCTTTCATTTTCATCCGCTGAACTACGGACGCGCCCTGGCGCGCGAGGCGGCGCGGCACGGCGCGGTCCTGTTCGAGCACTCGCCTGTGCTGTCCGCCGACCTTGACGGAGCCCGCAAGATCCTGCGGACCCAGGACGCTGCGGTCGAGGCGGAGCATGTGCTGTTCACGACGGGTGGCTATACGGGCGCGGTTCTGCCGGCCCTGAAGCGCTCCTTCCTGCCGATCGCGACCTATGTTCTCCTCACCGAGAGCGCGCCGGATCTGGTGCGGAGCGCCATCCGCACCCCGGCCGCCATCCTCGATGATCGCCGGGCCGGGGATTATTACCGCCGCGTCGACGGGGGAGACCGGATCCTCTGGGGCGGACGCATCACCACCCGCACGACCGATCCCCGCAATATCGCCGCGCTGCTCCGGCGCGAGATGGTAATGACCTACCCGCAACTGGCCGACCTCAAGGTCGAGGTCGCCTGGTCCGGCCTCATGTCCTATGCGAGGCACCTGATGCCGCAGATCGGGCAGCTCCAGCCCGGAATCTGGTACGGCACCGCGTTCGGCGGGCATGGCATGAACACGACGGCGATCGGCGGGACGGTGATCGCCGAAGGCATCGCGGGCGAGAGCGACCGCTATCGCGCCTTCGCGCCGTTCGGCCTCGCGTGGAACGGCGGCGTCCTCGGCCGCGCCGCGGTCCAGCTCACCTATTGGGGTTATCAGGCAGCAGATGCGGCGCGGGAATTCCGCTCCCAGTAAAGCGCTTGCTGCCTTCCCGAGTGCGCGAACTCAGAGATACAGGTCGCCTTTCGCGAGGGTCGAAAGGCCCTGCACCTTGATGTGGAAATCGGCAACCGTGTCGCCATTCACGTCGCCGGACAGATCGCCGCCATAGAACCGGAGCTCGCCGGCATGTCCGTGAAACGCGGCTTTGCCGATGAAGCTGAACGCCTGATTGCCACTCTTTGCCGTGTTGGCGTCGATGCTTCGCAGATCGATGTGATCGACGCCGCGCGTGAAATCCTTGATCGTATCCATGGTGGAGCCGCATGAATCCTTCGTGGACTTGAAGATGAACACGTCCGCTCCGCTGCCTCCGAGGAGCGTGTCGCGTCCACCCTCTCCACAGAGCTTGTCGTTGCCGGAATTGCCGGAAAGGGTGTCGTTGCCCGTTCGGCCATAGAGCCGGTCGTTGCCGGAGCCGCCCCAGAGCGTGTCGTCGGCCGCATTGCCTTTGATCAGGTCGTCCGCCGATCCGCCCTTGGCCCTTTCGATCAGGGAGCGCGGATCGTCGTTGTAGAGGAGCGCATTGGCGATGTTGCCGGCCGCGACCTTGGATCCGCTCTGGTTCAACTTCGCGAGCTGACCGGGATCCGTTCTGGTCCAGTTCCCGGGCTGAAGATCAATGTTCAGATTGGTTTTGTACTGGGAGAAGTCGTAGGTGTCGGTGCCGCCGCCGTCCCAGAGGGTCATGAAGATGCGGTCGCCGCCCGGCGCGCCCTGGCCGACGCCGTTGATCCGCATCT
>JBOZRS010000123.1:0-28192 GCA_050789065.1 Microvirga sp. | reverse complement strand
GGGACAACGGTGTGGTCATGGCGAGCCTCTGTGCTCACGCCCCTGGCCATCATCGAGTCAGATCTTCCGATTCCGTTCAACCCCAAACCGCTCTAGACAAGGACCCTCACGTGACTCGAAGGCATATTCAAATTCCCATCATGCACCGCGCTTGATTCCGGATCGGCAGAACGGCCGTACCCCGCGAGTCGGAAATCCTTCCGCTCATTGCGGGGGCTTATGGTTCTGCTGCTGTTGCTGTTGGTTTTTGTTGGCTTCGTGACGCCCGATGAGGCACCCGGCCAGGGCACCCATCTTGCCGTGACCGGCCATGTGGCCGGCGACGCCGCCCACAACAGCGCCCTTGATGCAGCCCTTGGCTTGCGCCGAACTAACGCCCGCCAGCATGGCGATGACGAGAAGGCCGGGGATGAGAACTCGTTTCATGCTTTTTTCCCGATGATTTGGGGACCTGAGCCAACAACGTCTCCATGGCTGATTTCGTTCGGGCGGCAACTTGACCCTGTTTGTACTCAAGCCTGCTCTTCAGCCACCTGGGTCAGAAAGGTGAGCACGGCAGGGGCGGGGCACTCTGGGCGACCATCTCCAGGGACCGCGTCTGTGCCCGAACCAAGACCTTGCTGTGATCGCAGGATAGTTCCAGAAGGGTGGCGGATAAGAAAAGAGGCTCCTCCGCTCGTTTCTAACAAACCTCGCTCCGGCAGCTTCCGCTAGTCGAGAACGGCTTCGGCGGGGCTCCCCTGCGCCTTGGCCCGACGCAAGAGCAGAACCAGCGGCAAGGCGGCGAGCGCCACGATCATCATGAGCTTGAAGTCATCGTTAAACGCGATGATCGTCGCCTGTCGCGTAATCTCGGCATTCAATGCGGCGCGACCCGCGGCGGTTGCCAGGTCCCAGATCCGGGCGGCACCTCCATTCTGAAGGGCGTCGTTGAACGGCGTGACATGCTGGACGAGTTCCGCGTGCATGATCTGGGTGTTGCGGCCAAGCAGGAAGATCACCAGCGAGATGCCGATGCTGGAGCCGATGTTGCGCACGAGGCTGAACAGAGCAGTTCCCTGGGTTCGGAACTCCGGCGTCAGTGTCGCAAAGGTAATCGTCGACAGTGGAACGAAAATGAACCCCAGCCCGAAGCCCTGGACGATGCCCGTGCGGATAAGGATGCCTTGGCTCACGTCCGGTGTGAACCCCGCCATCTCGTACAGCGCCAACGAGGTCAGCAGCAGTCCGACGATGATCAGCGCCCGCGGATCGACTCTGTTGATGATGCGCCCCACGATCACCATGGCGATCATCGTCCCGACGCCTCGGGGAGCAAGCACCAGACCGGCTGTGATGACGGGATAGCCCATGAGGTTCTGCAGATACGGCGTCAACAGGGCAAGCGTGGCCAGCAGAATGATTCCGACCATGAAAATGAAGAGCAGCCCGATGCTGAAATTGCGGTCCTTGAACATCTTCGGGTCGATGAACGGGCGCTCGCTTGTCGCGGTATGGACGAGAAATAGATACAGCGACAGACCGGCCAGAGCCGCTTCGAGAACGATCTCAGTGGAGGAGAACCAGTCAAGCTGCTCGCCGCGGTCGAGCATCATCTGAAGCCCGCCGATAAAAAGGCTCATGGTCGCAAAGCCGAACCAGTCGAATGGGAGCTTGGTGATCTTGGACTCCGACAGGAATGTCGACAGCCCGAGAAACGTGAGGATACCGACCGGCAGGTTCACGTAGAACACGAAGCGCCAGTTGTACGATTCCGTCAGCCATCCACCCAGCGTCGGGCCCAGGATCGGTCCGACCATCACCCCGACGCCCCACATCGCCATCGCGGAGCCATGCCGTTCCTTGGGATAGCTGTCGAGCAGGACGGACTGGGACATCGGCACCAGGGGCGCGCCGAAGACTCCCTGCAACAGGCGAAAGAGCACCATCTGCTCGATCGAACCTGCCATTCCACACAGGACCGACGCGCCCGTGAACCCGGCCACAGCCGCAAGGAAGATCCGCTTGCGTCCGAAGCGAGCAGCCAGAAAGCCGGTGACCGGAGTCGTGATGGCGGCGGCGACGATATAGGAGGTCAGCACCCAGTTGATTTGGTCCTGCGTCGCCGACAGGTTGCCCTGCATGTAGGGCAGCGCAACGTTGGCGATTGTCGTATCGAGGGCCTGCATGATGGTCGCCATCATCACGCAGGCTGTGATGACCCCTCGATGCTGCTGCCCCGATGCCGCATTCGCCATGGCTCAAAGCCCGATTGTTTGCCTGAGGCTTTCAATCAGTCCGGCCAGGGAGCGCTGATGGCCGGTGTCGATTTCGACATCCGCGCTCATGCCGGCCCGCAGCGGCGGGGCCTCCGACGGCATGTTCACCTTGAGACGGATCGGGATGCGCTGCACGACCTTGACCCAGTTGCCGGAGGCATTCTGCGCCGGCAGGACCGAGAACTCCGCCCCGGTGGCGGGACTGAGGCTCACCACTTCGGCAGGCCATGTCCGGCCAGGATAGGCATCGATCGTCACCGTCGCGGGATCACCCGGCTTCATGTAAGTGAGGTCCGTCTCCTTCGGGTTGGCCTCGATCCAGACATGGTCGGTGCCGACCAGACTGAAGGCAGCCTGAGCGGCTGGCAGGTACTGCCCCACCTGCAAGGCGTTTACATTGGTGACAATGGCGTCCATCGGCGCCCGGACCACCGTGTGCGCCAGATCGCGTTCGGCCCGGTCGACCTGCGCCTGAGCCTGCTGGACACGGGCATAGGTCTGCGGTTCTGCATCGGGCTTGCCGCCGAGCTGGGCAAGAGCGGCCTCGGCCTGCTGCCGGGCTGCATTCACGCGCTCCTGGGCGGCGTCGAGATCGCGCTTGGCTTGGTCCAGGGCCGCCTGTGACGACACTCCCCGCCGGCTGAGGTCCTGCTGGCGCTCGAAGGAGGTCTGGTAGAAAGCGACATCGGTCTTGGCCTGCTCGATCTGGGCCAGGCTCTGCCGATAGGTGGCCTGCAAGGTCGCTATCTCGTTGCGGGCGGTCCGGAGTTGAGCCTCTGCCCCGGCGAGGGTGATCCGATAGGGCTGGTCGTCGAGGCGAAACAGGATCTGGTCCTTGGCGACCTTCTGGCTCTCGACGACGGCAATGTCGGCCACGATGCCGGAGACGTCCGTGGCGATGTTGAGCTTGTCGGCTCGCACATAGGCATTGTCGGTCGAAACGTAGCGCCCGCCGGAAAGGTAAAAGTAAAGTCCGCCAATTACTACCACGAGCGGCCCGAGAAGCAGGAGCGCGCGGCGCAGCCATTTCGGGCGTGGCTTGGAGGCGTGCGACGGAGAGGCGGAAGCGGCGCGCTCGGCGGCTTCGTTTCCGGTCTTGCGAGCCTCGGCGGGCTCTTCGGGAATCTGGTCCGGCGCACCTTCGCGGAGCTTCGTGACCTTGTTGTCGTCTGCCGAGAGGTCGCGCTTGAGATCATCGGGCCTGCGACGAGGATCAGCCATGCTGGACCTCCCGCTCCTGATTGGGCCTGTTGCAGGCGTCGAGCAGATTTTCCCGCATGGCGGACAGAGTCCGCATCAGGCATTCCCGATCCTTGCCCGACACACCGGCCAGGGCTTCTGCGCGGGTGAGATCCCCGACGCTCCGCATCGCGTCCAGGACGGGACCCGCCGATGGCTTCAGGAAAAGGAGCCAGACCCGCCGGTCGGACGCATGAGGGCGTCGCTCGACAAGGCCGAGCTCCTGCAGCTTGTCCAGGATGCGCACGAGGGTGATCGGTTCGATTTCCAGGAGATCGGCTAAGGCGCCCTGCTGGATTCCTTCATTCTTGGCCAGGTGCGCCAGCACCTGCCATTGCGAGCGGGTGAGGCCCAGGCCGGATTGGCGGGCGCTCTGCTCGAACCGCTTGCGCAGAAGGCGCGCCGCGTCATGGAGCAGGAAGCCCAGGGTCGGTTCGGAATTGGTCATGTCGGGGTTATATCACACGCAAGCATAATGTAAGCATGCTTATAATTTGATGGTTGCCTCGTCTCAAGCTGTTGGCACAGGGATCGCGCATTTTTGAAGAGCTGCGAAGGGAATGGCCCAGCCATGCTCCTGCTCCGCCTGCCCGAAGGATGTGGGGTTTCAAGCCACGCAAGGCGCGTAGTCGACATGACGTCCCTGAGGGTTTGGGTCGCTGCCACCTGTGCGGCCGAAAGCTTCTCTGCCTCGGCAAGCCGAAGGCAGGAACGAACCTCATCGTCCGTTCCGAGCGTAGTGGGGGATGTGCAGAGACCCTGGTCCTCATGGATGAGGCGGTTCGTCATGTGGTTTTCCTGCTGGCTCGTTTGTCCAGCCGAAAGGCGAGGCCTGCGTCACGACGGGGGAGGCAGCCGAGCTTTCGCGAGGCAACCTGACCTCGTGAATTAAGATGCCATCCGCTCAACGGGATGGGTGCCACACGGTTCCGTGCCGCGCCGGAGCCGGCGGGACATTGTCCAGATCCGTACCGTAACAGGAACGGTGCGAGCAGAAGACCGTTTCATCTCCGGTGTATCCGCCGATGGCTGCGGCCGGTTCGCCGAGAGCATGGCCGAAGGACCCGTCATGAAAACCTTCATAATCCTGACCACCGTTCCGATGAACGCCCTTGCCGATCCGGACGTGGGCACATTCTCCGGGTTGCCTGGGGAGGGAAAGTAATGGGAGACTTCAATCCCCAATCCACGGCACGCATCGCGGGGCACCCGATCCATCCGATGCTGGTGCCGTTTCCGATTGCCTGCTTCGTCGGAGCCCTGATCACCGATATAGTCTACTGGCGGACCGCCGAGATCATGTGGTCGACCTTCTCCGCATGGCTGCTCACGGCTGGCCTCGTGATCGGCGGATTGGCGGCACTGGCCGGTCTGATCGACTTCCTGGGCAGCCGCGCCATTCGGGCCCAGAGCCCTGCCTGGCCCCATGTGATCGGCAACCTCCTTGTGCTGGGCCTCTCCCTGATCAACGTCTTCGTGCACAGCCGCGATGCCTGGACCTCGGTCGTTCCGACGGGGATCATCCTGTCCGCTGTCGTGGTGGTTATCCTGCTGTTCACGGGCTGGATGGGCTGGTCGATGGTTTACCGCCATCGCGTCGGAGTATCCTCATGAAGCGTCTCGTTCTTGTGTGCGCCGCGATGCTGGCCTTGGCCGGTTGCCAGGAGGAGCCCTTCGACACTCAGAGCCAGATCGGGCCCAACCCGGTCCTGCCCGAACCGAAGCAGTATCTTGTTCCGCCCATGAAGATCGCCAAGGTGGTGGGATGGGCCAAGGGCGAGACGCCGAAGGTGGCGAGTGGGCTCAAGATCCAGGCCTTGGCCACCGGGCTGGAGAGCCCGCGCAACCTGTATGTGCTGCCCAACGGGGACGTGCTGGTGGTGGAATCGCGCGGTCCGAATTTGGAGCCCACCAAACGCCCCAAGGACCTGATCATGGGGTGGATCATGTCCTATGCCCATGGCGAGGGAAATGGCGGCAACCGCATCACCCTTCTCCGGGATGCCGATGGCGATGGCGTGCCGGAGGTCCGGACCGTGTTTCTCGACAATCTCTTTTCGCCATTCGGCGTAGCCCTGGTTGGACAGGATCTCTACGTCGCGAACACCGACGCGATCATCCGCTATCCCTATGTGTCCGGCGACACCAAGATTGCTGCACCCGGCACCAAGCTGACCGATCTGCCGGGTGGTCCGATCGACCATCACTGGACCAAGAGTCTGGTGGCGAGCCCCGACGGGTCGCGGCTCTATGCCGGTGTCGGCTCGAACAGCAACATCACTGAGAACGGCATGGAGGCGGAGAAGGGCCGCGCCGCGATCTGGGAGGTCGACCGGGCTTCGGGCCGGTCCCGCATCTTCGCCAGCGGCCTGCGCAACCCGAATGGCCTGAGCTTCGAGCCTCAGTCCGGCGCGCTCTGGACCGTTGTGAACGAGCGCGACGAACTCGGCCCCAATCTCGTGCCCGACTACATGACGTCGGTCAAGGACGGTGGTTTCTACGGGTGGCCCTACAGCTATTACGGCCAGCACGTCGACCCGCGGGTCATGCCGCAGCGGCCCGATCTCGTCGCCAGCGCCATCGTGCCGGATTATGCCCTGAGCTCCCATGTGGCGCCTTTGGGGATGGCCTTCTACACCGCCGACAGCCTGCCGCCGACCTATCGCGGCGGCGCCTTCGTGGGCGAGCACGGAAGCTGGGATCGCGACCGCTTCAACGGCTATAAGGTGGTGTTCGTCCCATTCAAGGACGGTCGGCCCGACGGAAAGGCGCAGGACGTGGTCACCGGCTTTCTGAACGATAGGGAAGAGGCGCGGGGCCGGCCTGTGGGCGTCGCGATCGACAAGTCCGGCGCCCTGCTCATCGCCGATGATGTGGGCGGCACCGTCTGGAGGGTGACGTCGGCGCAGTAATCTGCGTCCGCTGAAAGCGCACAAAACCGATCGTCGACAGAGATCGATAAGACGGGCGTCATTGATCCGGTATCTGCCATACCGCTCCGACCGGGATCGGCCGTCATCCTGAACGCCGGGATCTCGGTCTGACATCCTCGATCCAAACGACTGGCCGCGCGCTGCCCGATCAGGCGTGCGCAGCCTCGTTAGGGTGGCAAACCACGCAAGCTTGAACTTACCTTTCCGAAAGGCGTTGTCCTCATGCCATGAACACGCGCCTCCTCACGCAGCGCATGCTGTTTCGGACAGGGCTTCTTCAAACGGGCGGTTAAGCCCGTGCGGCGCCCCCGCGCCGCCCGGGTCGGCGATCCATGTCCTGTCACTGAAAGCGTGAAGCGGCCCGGGATCGGGCCCGCATTGAGAATGGCTCCCACCATGATGGCATCCTTGATTTCTCCTGCGCGCGTGATCCCGCTCCTGCGCGCCCGCGACGCCCGGCACGTCATCGGCGAACTCGCCCGGATTGCGGCGACGGAGGCGGGCTTCGAACCCGGCGCTGTCTGTCGTGCTGTTCTGGAGCGCGGCGTCTCATCCATCTTCGGGTTCGGGCGCGGCGTGGCGATTCCCCATGCTGCGCTCCCCGATCTCGATTATCCGATCGGCGCCTTCGCACGTCTGAACCCAGTGCACGATTTCGGTGCTGCGGACGACATGCTCGCCGATCTCGTGTTCCTGCTCTTGAGCCCTGAGGGTGACGACCCCACCCATTTGCGGGCATTGGCCTGCGTGGCGCGTCGACTGCGCGACCGCGAGGTTGCGGCGCGCCTGAGATCCGCGAAGGACGCGGAGGCCATCCACATCGTGCTCACGAGCGATGCCTGGCGCGAGCCAGATGACGAGACCCAAACAGGACATTCCGCCACGCCGCGTCCACGCGGTTTGACAAACACGGCAAGCCGGTCGGCACCGTTCGCGTGATCTGAGGCGCTCGAGCTTGCTCGGATCAGACGCTATTCCTGATCTGGGGCGAGCCCGCAGCATGGCGCCTGACCGGCCGGCGGCGGAAAAAATGGTCCTCCGTCAGCGGACCGACAGGCTTTCTTATCGCGTCTCTGGACGGAACGTCCGGTCTCCATGGCGCGCAGCATTGAGGAGAATGCGGAAGGGCAAGGTGGCCTATGCCCTGGCCCGATGGAATGCGATTCGAGCCAGAGCGGCTGCTCCCGTGCGAAACTGAGCCCATTGATCGAAGGCCCTTCGCAAACTTATGCTCCAGCCCATCCGGGCAGGCCGCTCCGGACCCCTTGCGGGCGGGGTCAAAAAACTTTCAGGATGGATGTCACACTGGCCGATCCTGGCTCGTCATGATGTCGGAACCAACAATGGGAAACGGAACCATGATTGCCAAACTCGACCCCTTCGCCGCAGCCCCTGCCCTCATGAAGAGCTGGACCAGCGCATCGATCGCCATCGCTTCGGGCGTCGATCCGGTTCTCGCCGAACTCGTCAAGATTCGGGCCTCCCAGATCAATGGCTGCGCCAATTGCATCAATATGCATACGGCGGAAGCGCGTGCGAAGGGCGAGACGGAGCAGCGGATCTATCTGCTGCCGGCCTGGCGCGAAGCCCCCTGCTATTCCGATCGCGAACGGGCTGCGCTCGGCTGGACCGAGGCTCTGACGCGTCTGTCGGAAGGACATGCACGTGAAAGCGCCTATGAAGCCCTGAAGGCTCATTTCACGGAGGAGGATCAGGTGAAGCTCACGTTGATGATCAACGTCATCAACGGGTGGAACCGCCTCGCGGTCGGGTTTGGCCTGTGGGTCGACCAACCCACTGCCCAGGCGGCCGCCTGATGGCGGGCGTCCAGCACGAGGATGCAGCGGCGACGTTTGACCCGCTGCGTCCCAAGCTCATGCGCGTCGCCTATCGGATGCTGGGCTCCGTGGCCGACGCTGAGGACGTGGTACAAGAGGCCTTCATCCGCTGGATGGGGGCCGCACGCGCTGAGGTGCGTGAGCCCGAGGCGTTCCTGCGCCGAGTGGTCACGCGGCTCTGCCTCGATCAGCTCAAGTCGGCGCGACGTCAGCGCGAGACTTACGTTGGCCCGTGGCTTCCCGATCCTGTGATTGAAGACGAGGCGCAGGAGGACGTCACCCTGCCGCTGATGCTTGCCCTGGAGCGACTGTCCCCTCTCGAACGAGCGGCCTTCCTGCTGCACGACGTATTTGGGTTGGGGTTCGATGAAGTCGCGGCGACCATCCAGCGCGACGCGGTTGCATGCCGTCAGCTTGCCACCCGCGCACGCACCCATATCCGCGAGGCGAGACCCCGCTTTCAACTGGAGAAGCAGCGGGGTCTCGAGCTGGCCGAGGCCTTCTACGCCGCGTCGCGCAGCGGCGACATGCAGACGCTGAGCGCGATGCTGGCGGCCGACGTCAGTGTCCATGCCGATGGCGGCGGCAAGCGTTCGGCTGCCTTGAAGCCGATCGTCGGAGTTGAGGCCGTCATGAAGGTCCATCGGTATCTGGCGGATCTGTTCCAGAAGAATGGCTCAAAGCTTCTTCGGCTTGGCTATATCAACGGGCTCCCCGGCTTCGTTACGCTGGAAGCCGATGGTGAACGTCAGACGACCGCGCTCGACATCGAGGACGGAAAGGTCGTTGCGATCTATGTGGTGCGGAACCCTGATAAGCTGAGACATCTGCAATAGGCGGAAGGTTCATTTCCAGTAGCAGGTCCTGAGTTTATCCGTTCGAGGAACATCATCGATCCCCAAGTGCCCGTCCGGAGCCGCTTCCATGATCACTCTCCGGGGCAGGCGAATGAAGGTTCCCCGAACGTCGAACCGTGTCCGGGAATGCCGCAGTCTTACGTCAACAGCGCGCGCAACTTTCGCACGGCGCTGTCCGGGGTCGTCAGGACGGGCCGACCCGTGGCTGCCGCAACTGCGCTGGCGGCGCGGGCGAGGCTGAACTGGGCGAGTGCGATTGCATCACAGTCGCGAAGCCCCGTAGCCGCCTCGGCTGCGAGGCGGTCGTGCTCCGCACCATCGCCGCGGTCGAGAGCCGCGAGGGCACCCTCGATCAGGAGCGGCGCGAGCATCACGCCCGATGGGAATTCGCCAGGCATCGATGCGAGTGTCGGTGCGAAGGTCGCCATGAGGCCGATGTACGATCCGAGCGCGCTGGCTTCCTCGATCATGGCTTCGTTGGGCTTCAGCACCGGGATGCCGGGAAGGTCCTGCTTCACGGCGTCGATGCAGGCGCCGAAGGCCGAGCAGGTGAACAGGATGCCGTCAGCGCCCGTGTCTCGCGCATAGCGCCCGAGCCGCAGGAAACGCTCCGTCATCGCGGGCGTGATCGCGCCGTCGCGGGCGAGGTCCACGGACAGCGAATCGTCGAGCAGGTTCATGAGCGTCGGCGCGGGCCAAAGCCGGCGGAAAGCTTCCTCGATCGGGGGGGGCGAATGGCGGAGCGCGTGGATGAGGGCGATTCTCATGCGAGCGCCCTCCGCCGGCGCTGCAGCCCTATGATGAGGCCGAGCAGGGCCAATGCCGGCAGGGTTGCCCAGTAGGGGCTTGGACGGTCGGTGGGGATGAGGACGGATTTGACCGTGTCGCCCGGTTGAAGCCCATATTGGGCCGCCTCGCTGCCAAGCTTCGCGGAGCGCACGACCATGTCGTCGCCCTGCTTCGCCAGGATGAGCCCCGTCTCGCCAAGCCGCTGCTCAGGCGTTCCCTCGCTCCGCAGGCTCAGCCGGACCAATTTCTCGACATCGTCGCCGGCGCGGCTCTGGCTCAGAACGCGCAGCCGTAGCGTGCCGTCTTTCGGGATCGTGTTCACAAAGGCGGAGATTGCGTCCGGCCCCTTGGGTTCATAGGCCGGCTCCACGAGGTTGAGCCAGAAATGCGGTCGGAACAGAGTGAAGCAGATCAGCAGCAGCGCGAGCGTCTCCCACAGCCTGTTCCGGACGATGAGCCAGCTCTGGCTCGCGGCCACGAAGCAGGCCATGCCGACGATCGCGAAGGCGAGCACCATGGCGAACTGCCACCAGCTTCTGATGTCGATGAGCAGAATCTCGGTGTTGAAGATGAAGATGAAGGGCAGAAGGCCGGTCCGGATCTCGTACTTGAAGCCCTGGATACCCGTCTTCACCGGATCCGCGCCCGAAATCGCCGCTGCCGCATAGGCGGCAAGTCCGACAGGCGGAGTCACGTCGGCCATCAGGCCGAAATAGAAGACGAACATATGGACTGCGACGAGCGGCACCGCGAGATCGTTCTGCGCCGCTACCTCGATCAAAACCGGCGCCATCAATGTCGCTACGACGACGTAGCTCGCCGTGGTCGGCATGCCCATGCCGAGCACCAGGCAGATACCGGCCGTCAGCAGGAGCATGACAACCAGATTGCCGCCGGAGACAGCCTCCACGATCTCGGTCATCACGAGGCCGATTCCGGTCAGCGCCACCGTGCCTACGATGATGCCGGCCGCCGCCGTCGCGATGCCGACGCCGGTCATGTTGCGCGCTGCTGCCTCGAGCGCGTCGATGAACTCTCCGGCTCCGCGCCGGAAGCCCGCCGCCATGTCTCCTTGGCCCCGGAAGAAAGCCACGATGGGCCTTTGGGTCAGGATCACGAAGGCCAGTGTCGCGGTCCCCCAGAAGGCCGCGAGGCCGGGGGACATCTCTTCCACGAGCAGGCACCAGATCAACACGATGACGGGGATCAGGTAGTGCAGGCCGGTCCGGGCCGTTTCATAGAAATCCGGCACGGCCATCGTCGGCGACGACGGATCGTCCTCCGGCAGGTCCGCGTGCCGGGCCTTGTTCCAGAGCAGCCCGACATAGGCTATGGCGAGGCCAATGCCGATGACCGGCGGCGCATGGTCGCCGAGCGCCGCCTTCACGGCCCCGAGAAGGAAGTAGACGACGCCTGCGAGAATGATGAGGCCGCACCAGGTCGCGAGCGCCTTGACGAGACGCTGGGACAGGGAATGCCGTTCCACACGGGTGGCGCCGACGAGGCCCATCTTCATCGCCTCGATGTCGACGATGTAGAACAGCGCACCGTAGGTCAGCAGCGCCGGAATGAACGCGTGCTTCACCACCTCGGCATAGGAGATACCGACATATTCCGCGATGAGGAAGGCGGCGGCGCCCATCACGGGCGGCATCAGCTGGCCGTTTACGCCGGCGGCGCATTCGATAGCGCCCGCTTTCACGGCCGGATAACCGACCCGCTTCATCAGCGGGATCGTGAAGGTGCCGGTCGTCACCGTGTTGGCGATGGACGAGCCGGAGATCATTCCGGTCATGCCGGATGCGACGACACCGGCTTTGGCGGGACCGCCACGATATTGGCCAAGAAGAGAATAGGCCAGCTGAATGAAGTAATGACCCGCGCCCGCCTTTTCGAGCAGCGTGCCGAACAGGACATAGAGGAAGATGAAGCTCGTCGAGACGCCGATCGCGACGCCGAACACGCCCTCCTGCGTCAGCCACATCTGGGATGCCGCGCGAGCAATCGAGGCGCCGCGATGGGCAAAGAGGCCGCCGAGCCAGGGACCGGCAAAGATATAAGCCAGCATCAGGGCGGCGATGATGGCAAGGGCCGGGCCGACGGCGCGACGGGCTGCCTCCAGCAGAACCAGGACACCTGTGACCGCCACCACGATGTCGAGAGTGGTCGGCAGGCCGGGGCGCTGCGCCAGGTCGCGGTAAAAGAAGAACAGATAGAGGGCCGAAGCCGCGCCGAGCGCCGCGAGGACCCAGTCGTAGAGGGGAACGTAGGAGCGCGGAGACGCCTTGGCGCGTGGGAACGTCAGGAAGGCGAGCGTCATCGCAAAGGCGAGGTGGATCGCTCTAGCCTCGAAGTCGTTGAACACGCCGAACTTCAGGGCGAAGGGGAAGGGGGATGCGTACCAGATCTGGAACAGAGACCAGGCGAGGGCTGTCCAGAAGATGAAGACCCGCGTGAGCCCTTTCGGCTTGCGGCCGCCCGTATCGGCTTCCGCCACCATTTCTTCCAGCACGGCGCGGTTGGCCGTGGTGTTTTCATCGACGCGCATCGTCTACTCCCTTTGCCAAAAACAACAAAAGGCGGGCCGCATGAACGCGGCCCGCCTCTCGATGCGGCTTACATCCAGCCCTTTTCCTTGTAGTACTTCGCGGCGCCGGGATGCAGCGGTGCCGTCAGGCCATTCTTGATCATGGCTTTCGGATCGAGATTGGCGAAGGCAGGGTGCAGCTTCTTGAACTCGTCGAAGTTGTCGAAGACGGCCTTCACCAGAGCATAGACGGTGTCATCCGGAACTTTCGCGGACGTGACGAGCGTCGACACAACGCCGTAGGTCGTGACCGGGTTGGGGTTGTTGGCATAGAGACCGCCGGGGATAGTCGCCTTAGCGTAATACGGCTTTTCATTCACCAGCTTTTCGACGGCAGGGCCTTCGACAGAGATGAGCTTCGCGCCGCAGGCCGTGGTCGGGTCCTGGATCGCAGCGGACGGATGGCCGACGCCATAGAAGAAGCCGTCGATCTTGTTGTCGCAGAGAGCCGTGCCCTGCTCGTCGGCCTTCAGCTCCGCCGCGAGCGAGAAGTCGGACTTGCTCCAGCCGAGCTCCTTCAGGAGCTCTTCCATCGAGGCGAGGGTGCCCGAGCCGGGATTGCCGACGTTGAAGCGCTTGCCTTTGAAATCGGCGAACTTCTCGACGCCTGCCTCCTTGCGCGCCAGGACGGTGAAGGGCTCCGGATGAACGGAGAAGACGGCGCGCAGATCCTTGTCGGCGCCCGTCTCCTTGAACTGTGCGAGCCCGTTGACGTCGTTGAACTGGACGTCGGACTGCGTCATGCCGAATTCCTGCTCGCCCGACCGGATGGCATTCACGTTGAACACCGAGCCGCCGGTCGATTCCGTGGAGCAGCGGATGCCGGTCTTGGCGCGTTCCTTGTTCATGAGCCGGCAGATCGAGCCGCCGACCGCATAGTAGACGCCGGTTACGCCGCCGGTGCCGATGGTCACGAATTTCGACTGCGCGGCGGCCGGCGCGGAAAGGCCGACTGACAGTCCGAGAGCCACGAGGCCCGCAAGTTTAGCATTCATGGTTGTTCCCCTCTGGTTGAATGCAGGTTTCTACGTCTTACACGATGGACTGGATCGCCGCATCTACCGCATCCCCCAGGCGCTCGACAATGGTGTCGATATCCTGAGTGGTGCAGATGAAAGGCGGCGCCAGCATGTTGTGATCTCCGGACTTGCCGTCGATCGTTCCGGGCATGGCATAGCATGCCAAACCTCGCGCCAGGGCTTCGCGCTTGACGCGGGCGTTCAGTTTGAGAGCCGGGTCGAAGGGCGTCTTCGTAGCCCGGTCGGTCACGTACTCGATGGCCCAGAACAGCCCGCGGCCGCGGATGTCGCCCACATAATGGTGGTTTCCGAACCTCTCCTTGAGACGCCGCTCGAGATGGGTGGCCTGCGTCCGGACATTCGCCAGAAGGTTGTCATCCTCGATGGTTTTCTGGACCGCAAGCGCGGCCGCGCAGGCGAGCGGATGCGCAAGATAGGTGTGCCCATGCTGAAAGAACCCGCTGCCATCGCGGAAGGCCGCGAAGATCTCGGCGCTGAGAAGGACCGCGCCGATGGGCTGATAGCCGCCGCCGAGACCCTTGGCGATCGCCATCAGGTCGGGCGCAATGCCTTCCTGTTCACAGGCGTGCAGCGTCCCCGTGCGGCCCATGCCGCACATGACTTCGTCGAGAATGAGAAGAATGCCGTACCGGTCGCAGATCTGGCGGATGCGCTTGAAATAGCCGGGCGGCGGCGTGGTGCAGCCCTGCGTGGCGCCGCCGACCGTTTCCGCCACGAAGGCGATCACTGTTTCGGGGCCGAGTTCCTTGATCTTCGCCTCGAACTCGGCTGCGAGCCGCTCGCCGTACGTCTCCGGCGTCTCGTCGGCGCGCTGGTCGCGATAGCCATAGGGCGGAGAGACGTGGTGGCTCTCGAAGAGCATTGGAGCGAATTGCTGCCGGCGCCAGAGGTTGCCGCCGACTGCGAGCACGCCGAGCGTGTTGCCGTGATAGCTCTGCCGCCGGCCGATGAAATTGACGCGTTGGGGCTCGCCCTTCTCGATGAAGTACTGGCGCGCCATCTTGAGCGCGGCCTCCATCGCCTCCGAACCGCCCGACACGTAATAGACGTGGTCGATGCCCGCCGGCGCGTGGGCGACCAGATGATCGGCCAGTTCCTCGGCGACGTCGGTGGTGAAGAAGGACGTATGCGCATAGGCTAGACGGTCGATCTGCGCCTTGAGGGCCTCGTTGACGCGGGGATGCCCGTGCCCGAGGCAGGACACCGCCGCGCCGCCCGAGGCATCGATATAGGCCTTGCCTGATTTGTCGATGATCTCGATGCCGCGCCCGGCGACCGCGATGGGAAGCCGGTCGCTGCCGGCGATCTGCCGATGCAGGATATGCGTTCCCCTTGATGTTTGGGACCGGTCTTCCGTCACGATGTGCGTCCTTTGCTGCTCTTGTCAGTGTAGTAGGAGCCGAAGCGTTCCAGATGGGCTTCGGCAGCGGCGATGGCGGAAACGGCCCTCTTGCCGCGCCGGGCTGCGACGAGTGCGGCGATGCTCTCGACGACGATCAGCGCCGGCGCCACCGTTTGCAGAAACGATGGGGTGCTCGTCGGAACGATGATCGTGGCTGTCGCCTGCCGGGCGATGGGAGACACGGGGCTGTCGGTAATGGCGATGATGCTGGCCCCGCGCTCCCGAGCGAAGGCCACCGCCTCGACAGTGACCCGGGTATAGGGAGAAATGGTCAGGGCAAGCAGTGCGTCGCCGGGGCCGATGTCGCGCAGCGTGTCGAGCCCGATCGCACCGGCCCCATCCACCAGCACCGTTCGTTCTCCGATGAGCGAGAGAAGGTAGGCCCCGAGATGGGCGCTGGAGAAGCTGGATCGGGCGCCGATGCAGAAGAGCCTGTCCTGTTCGACGACGATGTCGGCTGCCCTCGCGATGGCCGTCAGCGTCTCGGTGCTGCTCAGGAGCTTCAGGTGGCCCGCGAGACCTGCCAGGAGATCGGACGTGAAGGCCACGTCGCCGTCGAGCGCCCGTCGCTGCAGCAGCTTTTCGGTCCGGTTGACGAAATGATCGGATCGTCCGCGCAGGGAGGTCACGTAGACCTCCTTCAATGCGTCAAAGCCATCATAGCCCAACCGCTGTGCCAGGCGCGTCATCGTGGCGGGCGGCACCCCGACGCGCTTCGCCTGTTCCCGCATGGACAGAAGAGCCACGTCGTCCGGATGATCCAGCAACCAGCGCGCCGCAACCCGCTGCTGGGCCGGCAGATCGTCGAATATGGCAAGGAGCCGTCCGGCGATGGGCGTTTCTGACATGAATCCACTGTAGCGCTGCCCCGGTGTAATGCAACATTTGTTTCATTCTGGATATTGATGAAACAAATGGTGGCGGCTTTTGCCCTGAGCCAAGACCCTGAACAGCGCGATTGCGCGGATCAGGGCACATGACCGGTCGGGCTCCGTTCATCGGGGAGCGTCAGCCGCCATACTGTTCGTCGGTGACATGCTCCAGCCAATCGACGGGCGAGCCGTTGAGCTTTTCCTGGATGGCGATGTGGCTCATGGCTGTGGTGGCCGTGGCGCCGTGCCAGTGCTTCTCGCCGGGCTCGAACCAGACCACGTCGCCAGGACGGATCTCCTCGATCGGACCGCCATCGCGCTGAACCCAGCCGCAGCCTGCTGTCACGACCAGAGTCTGGCCGAGTGGGTGAGTATGCCACGCCGTACGGGCGCCAGGCTCGAAGGTGACCAGGGCACCTGCGACCCGGGCCGGATCGGGCGGGCTGAACAGGGGATCGATCCGTACGGTGCCGGTAAAGTATTCGGCAGGCCCTTTACCAGACGGCTGCGAGCCGGCTCTCTTGATGTTCATAGTGAGTCCCTTCTGTGGTTGTGCAGATCGTGTCTGCTCTCGATGAGGAGTTTAGAGATGTTTCCACGGCCGTGGAAACATCTCTACCCGGATTGCTCCGGGTCTAATCCGCCGGGTGACCGAAGCGCGGCGCCTCTGCAGGCTGCGTCTCTCATCCGTGAGGCGTCCTCCCTGCCAAGGGGTCCTCCTCGATGACAATGCCACGTTCCGATGATGGGTCCGAAACCGTCGGTTAACCCGATAAGAGCATCCTGTCTCCACGTGAATCAGGGACTGGGTGGGCCCCTCGTTCGGAGTTGAAAGCCCATGACGGAGAAGACCCTCACCGAAGCCATCGAAGAGAAGCTCAACCTCATCGCACCGACCCTGAAAGCCATCCAGGCAGGTGGGGAGCAGGCCTATCTTGGCGACCTCCTGACGCTCTTGAGAAAGAACCTGGCGAGCCTTCTCTCCCTGTTCGAGCGCGATCCTGGCCTCGATGCTGCCACGGCCGATCTTTACGCGGCGGCCGCTGCCTTTGTGAGAGATGTCGCGGCAGCCTCCCAGCCGTATGCTCGGAAACGCCGTCTGCTGAAGGAAGCGCAAGTGCGCTTCGAGGAGCGGATTGCGCTGGCAAAGCCCAGAGAACGGAAGTCGGCCGCCGCGTGGCGTCAGAACGAGCTCTTCCTTGCGGCTTGACGGGTATTCGGGTCCAGTCCGGCCAATGCCTGCGGCTGGATCCATTCCACGCCGGGCAATCAGTTGGCGAGCCTCGCCGCTCGGGGCGAGCACTGCCTCATTCGAGCGGAAAATCCGAATAACCCGCATGGATCGAGCTTTAAGGTCAGGTTCTCCCGAGGCAGGTTATCGGCTGATCCTGTCGCGGCTTTATTAGGCCTTGAGAGCGGCGGGCGCAGGCCCGTCGTGGCCCAGGCACGAAGCGCATCGACGCCCAGATCGGCCCGGCCGCCACTCAGTCCTGCCTTGGTGATCGGGAAGATCATCTCGGCCGTGGGCGACGTCACCTCCACTCCTGCCGTTAAGATGTGAGAGCCGGTGGACCGGCAGCTCAACCGACCGAGTTCTTCAACGGCATCGACCTGGAGGGAGCGTTCCAGAGTAGTGATTGGTGGTGCAGAGAGGTCAAGCACCTCGGTTCATTTCCTCCCCTGATCTTGGGCTTGAGGGCTAGGGCGAGCCAGTTTGAGCTGGCCTGAATGCCAGTGCCGCGAAAACAGTCGGGCTTGCCTCTCGCCTGGGCGAAAGCGGTCATCGAATAAATACCCGTTGCGGGCTGTTTTCACACAGGCGTCTCAGAATCCGGGGAGTTCGGTTCGGCCCATAATATGTGCCGATTGCTCACGGAGACGCCGAGACTTGTTGAGCCCAGGCGCGAATGCCTGGGTGGTAGGGGCTTCTCTCGGGCCATGGAGACAGCGATGAGCGTCTTATCCCTCAGTGACTTCGAGTTCGATTTCCAGAATCGGCACCACGGACATCACCAAGCGCGGCAGGAGAACAGCTTTGTACAGACCAACCTCGTCTCCGATGGATTCGTGCCGGCGGCGCATATTGACGAGAGCCTGATCAATCCCTGGGGCATCGCGAGCGGTCCGAATGGTCCATTCTGGGTTTCCGACAATGGGACCGGGGTGACCACTGTCTACGACGGGAATGGCAACCTGATCCCGATCGGGGGGCATTCATCCATTACGATTGCTGCCCCTCACGGGCAGACAGAGCCATCCGCCCCAACCGGTCAGGTGTTCAACAGCACCGGGACCGGGTTCAACATCTCTCACAATGGGCACACCGCCTCGTCAAGGTTCCTCTTCGCGACGGAGGACGGAACGATCTCCGGATGGAATCCGACCGTGGACAGTGCCAGCTCGGTGATCGCAGTCGACAACTCCGCCGCAGGTGCGGTGTACAAGGGCTTGGCCCTCGGCAAAACGCATGGCCACACCTACCTCTATGCGGCGGACTTCCACAACGGGAAGGTCGACATGTTCGACAGTCACTTCCACGAGGTCCGGAGTTTTACCGATCAAAACCTGCCGAACGGCTACGCCCCGTTCAATGTGCAAGCGCTCAAAGGCCACCTCTTCGTGACCTTCGCTCTTCAGGATGCAGACAAGAAGGACGATGTCGCCGGCCCAGGCCATGGTTATGTCGATGAATTCGATTTCTCCGGGCATCTCCTCCACCGGGTCGCCTCGCAGGGGCCGCTGGACTCGCCGTGGGGTCTGGCGATCGCGCCATCCGGCTTTGGGAAGTTCTCACACGACCTTCTGGTCGGCAACTTCGGCGACGGAAGGATCAACGCCTACGACCCGCACACCTTCCACTTCCTCGGCACGCTGGACGACTCCAGCGGTCATCAGGTCGTTATTGGGGACCTGTGGGCCCTCGTTCCAGGCAATGGAGGGCCGAACAGCGACCCGCACAGCATCTACTTCACGGCGGGCATACAGGACGAGGCACACGGCCTGTTCGGAGCTCTCAAGGTTGCTCCAGCGCAGGGGCATCACACGATGGCGTCCGCTGACTGGCTGATTCCGCCAGTGTGAATGGAAGTGCCTGATCTCGATGACGGAAAAGACGCGCCCCGGAGCGATCCGGTTGCTCGGGGCGCTACGTGTCGGCTTGGCCGGAACGGCATGCTCTACGTCATCAACTATGGTGGAGAGCGTCCGCTCTATCGGATCAATCCGACCACTGGCCGGGGTGAGAGGATCGCGCGCTCTGCGGAATGGAATGTTCACCCGGCCGATATGCAGCCCGCCAGCCGCTGGGCTGCCGCCCGATCACGAATACGTGCACTCTCCTAAGAGAGGTTGACCGGGAAACCCGCGGGGCGATCGTGTGGGAAGCTCGGCATCTTCAATGTCGATCCGCGCTGCAGTCCAGGAGGGTATCCATGCGGTCATCCCTGATCGGAGTGTTCTTCTTTCTCGCCACCATTCCGGCTCTCGCCCAAGCCCCTGCGAGCACACCCACCCGCATCCGTGGAACGGTCATGAGGCTCGAGGGCCAGATCCTGATGGTCAAGACCCAGGCAGGGCAGGAGGTCCCCATTACCCTGGCGCCGAACTTTACCGTCACCGGTGTGGAGACGCGCAGCCTCTCCGACATCAAGACCGGCGACTATATCGCCTCGACCTCCGTGCGAGACTCCGACGGCAAGCTCAGGGCCCTCGAGGTGCATTTCCTCCCCCCAGGAGCAGGCGAGGGGCAGTTTGCCTGGGATCTGAGGCCTGACAGCCTGATGACGAACGCTACGGTGACGGGGGTTGCGGCCGCCCCTCAGGGACGCGTGTTGCGGGTGACCTACAAGGGGCAGGAGGCGGACATTACCGTTCCGCCCGACGTGCCGGTGGTCGCCTTCGTGCCCGGCGATGTCACCCTGGTGAAGCCGGGCGCGGCGATCTTCATCTTCGGCCAGAGGCAGCCCGACGGGTCTGTATCAGCCGCTCGCATCACGCTGGAGAAGGATGGCGTTAAGCCGCCAATGTGACGAGAGCGATCTGTCCTCCGATTCTTTCCGGAGCAGGAGGACATCCGGAGCGAGCCGGACAACGCGGGAGCGGCTGCAAATTGCACGGGTTCACGTCCGCTTTGATCCGCCTTGTCTCAACTCTCGGGAATATCCGTAGCTCAGTTCCTAGAGCATCGTGCGGAACCGGAGGTCCGCGTCAGCGACCGAAGGACCATGCCAGTGAAAAGCGGTCCCGGCGTTCCGCACGATGCGCCGCTCAAGGATGCTTCAGGAGCCATTATTCCGGCGATCATCCCCAGGCTCGGTACGCCTGTCGCGGTTTGTGCGACCGCCACGATCATCTCTGAGGGACGGCGCATCATCGATCCTGCGAGCCCTTCCAGCTTCGACGAGACCGTCCGCCTCCCTGGTGCGGGTTCGGGTCTGGCCATGGTCGCGGGTCTGCCCTGCCGCCCGGCCTGCTGTCTGACTATGGTTGCGGGCACCGTCGTCGGCACCCCGTCCACCATGGCTCCCGCTGTCATCACGGCCGCCGTGGCCGGCACTCTCGTGACCGCCTCCGCTATTCCGTCCACCGTTGCTGCCTTCGCCACGACTGCCGCCATCGTCCCCGCCATGGCCGCCCCGCCCGCCGCTGTCGTCGCCACCGCGGCTCCCTCCGTTGTCGTTGCCGCGCCCACCATCCTGGCCGCCATCGTCACCACCTCGCGCCAGGGCTGGAGAGATGAGGGCGCTGGCGACGATGGTGGGAACCGCCGCTGCCGTCAAAGAGAGCAGCATTGCACTCAGAACCCGCGCACTCTGGCCGGACTTCACTCGCTTCAGCATCTTATGTCTCCCTTGTTGCGGAGCGCAGACGGTCTGCGCTCAGGCCGACACAGATTGGAGGAGATCCGGCCCGCGAACCTGATAGCTCTCGTCAGCGGAATATCAGCTTGGGCATGCTATGCTGAAATACTTTGGAAGGTCTCATGATACGGCGTCGCCTTGTTGCCCTGCTCTTGTCCACCCTGGCCTTGGCCGTGGTGGAGACCTCTTGGCCGACCCTGGCCGGTGCAAAGGAGGGGGGCGGCAGTGGAGGCGGTGATGGCGGAGGCCATGACGGCGATAACGGCGGTGGCCGAAGCGGAAGCGATAGCAGCGGTAGGGGCGGAAGTGATGACGGCGGCCGGGGTGGCGGCGATGACCGCGGGCGAGGAGGCGGAGCCGATGACAGCGGCAGGGGACGAGGCCGTGGCGTAGACGACGCGCCCCGTGCAGGAGGCTGGGGTAGCACCTCGCCCGAGCAGGCGAGAGACGTGGTCTCGCATGGCGGGGCTCTGTCCCTCGGCTCCGTTCTTCCCACCGTCGCAAAGGCTGTTCCCGGCCAGGTGCTGGAGGTGGACCTCCGCCAAGGACGGAGCGGGGAGTGGCGCTACGAGTTCCTGGTCCTCACCCGGGACCGCCGCTACCAGGAAGTCGTGGTGGATGCGCGACGCAACCAGATCATTCAGGTCAGGAGACGGTAATGAGAGTCCTGCTCATCGAGGACGAGCCTGCCATCGCTGAGGACGTTGCCATCGCGCTCACGGCGGCGGGCTACCTGGTCGATACCACCAACGACGGCGAGGACGGTTGGTTCAGAGCTTCGACCGAAGAGTACGATGCCGTCATTCTGGACCTTGGTCTTCCGAAGCTCGACGGCCTGTCCGTGGTGCGGCGGCTGCGGGATGAAGCCAACGTTGTTCCGATCCTGGTCCTGACTGCCCGGGGAGCTTGGATGCAGCGGGTCGAGGGCATTGATGCCGGCGCCGACGATTACCTGACCAAGCCTTTCGAAATGGAAGAGCTTCTCGCGCGGTTGGCTGCCCTGCTCCGTCGCGTTGGCCGCCATGTGACCCCCTTCATCGAGGTCGGATCACTGCGGATAGACACGCGCCGTCTGCGGGTGGTGATGAACGGCCGGGCCATCGAGCTTTCCCCGCTCGAGTTCCGCCTGCTGAGGTATCTGGCCCACAATCGGGATCGTGTGGTCTCTCAAGGGGAACTCGTCGAGCACGTCTACGGAACCGATGAACCCGAGAGCAATGCCGTAGAGGCTCTGGTCGCGCGCCTGCGGCGCAAGATCGGCTCTGGCACCATCGAGACCCGTCGCGGGCACGGCTACATCTTGGAAACGCCAGCTCCATGAGAATGAACTCCATCCGATTACGCGTTCTGGCCGTGGCTGTCGCCTCGATCATCGTCACCATTGCCGTGGCCGGAGCATCCTTGGTGGCTCTCTTCGAGCGTCAGCTCCTGCGCTACGTGGAGCAGAACCTCAACATCCACTGGACTGAACTCGCGACTGCCTTCGTGATCAATGCCGACGGGCAGCCCGAACTCACGCAGAGGCTGGCTGATCCGCGCTATCATCAGCCCTATGGGGGAGCCTACTGGCAGGTATCGGAGAACGGACACCCGATCCTGCGATCACGGTCGCTCTGGGACCGGGAACTGCCAGCGGCCGGTCCGAATCAGGGTGCCGGGGCCGACAAGGCGTTCGAGGCGGAAGGGCCGGACGGATCGGAGCTTTACGTCGTTAAGCGGGAGGTGACGGTCGGTGCAGGCTCCAGCCCGCGCCTCTTCAGCCTCGCGGTTGCCCTCGACCACAAGCAGGTGCTGGAGTCGCGGCAGGCCTTCGGCAGGGACGTGGCGCTCATTCTGGTGCCGATTACGGTCGTCCTCGTGCTGTTCGCATGGTTGCAGTTCTGGCTGGGGCTCCGCCCGTTGCGCACCGTTGGTGACCAGCTGAATGCTGTCCAGAGCGGGCGGATCCGGCGCATGCCCCGGCGCTTTCCTGAAGAGCTCTCTCCGCTGGTCGACAGCATCAACAGGCTGCTGGATCGGCAGGACAACCTCATTCGCAAGGCCCGGGATCGGGCGGGCGCTCTGGCTCATGGTCTCAAAACCCCGCTGACTATCCTCACCGGCGAGGTGAGACGCCTTGCGCAAGGTGGCTTGCGCAACGAGGCCGAGCGGATGCAGGAGCAGCTGGATACGATCCGTGCTCATGTCGAGCGCGAGGTGACCCGGGCGCGCACGAGCGGGGCCTCGGTAGGGGCAGGAACCCACACGGCGGTCGAGGAGACCGTCGCCCGATTGCTGCGGCTCATGCAGCACATGCCGAGGGGCGCTCAGCTCGAATGGCGGACCGAGATTCCATTGGATCTCAGAATAGAAATGGATCCGCACGACTTTGGTGAGGTGATGGGCAACCTCCTCGACAATGCGAGAAAGTGGGCTGAAACCAGCGTCACCATCACAGCAAGGGTGGTGGATGGAACGGCCTGGATTTCCGTCAAGGATGATGGACCCGGATTCTCAGGCCGCATCGATGGCTCCCGGCCTGAGCGTGGAATGACGGGACGGCCGGACCCGGATTCAAGCGGATTGGGCCTTGGCATCGTCGAGGATATCCTGGCCGAGTACGAAATCAGGCCCGAGATCGATGGCAACGGACGATGCCGCATCTCGTTCGATGTCGCTCTTTCCCGCGACGAGCCGGCCCGCTCAGCCGGGGAATCCGGGACGGGATCAGCAGTCGCAGAAGCGCTTCCGCCACCTGGATTTGAATCGCACGCTTCCAGCCTCAGCCCGGCCGTACAGCGCGGAGAAAAGCCGCGTCGGGCATGGTTTTGAGCCAAGCTGGCAGTGCAGGAAGCGCAGTCCCGCTGCCTTCCGCCGCTCCTGAATTGGGACCGAGGTTCAGCCCGAGGGCGAGCCACTCGGGCCTGTGCTGCAGTTTGCGAGGGTTCGCGCATCGGGGATGACCCAGACATCAAGGGGCTTCGTGCGTCCCCGCATCACGAGGGTCTGCCGTTCATATCCAGCGAGACTGAGCTTGGCCCGCCTTGCCAGTTCGTCGGACATCACGAGTTCGGCATCAAGGTCCTTGGCCAGCGCCTCCAGCCGACTGGCGGTGTTGAGCGTGTCCCCGACCGCCGTCAGGTTCGTCGCCCTGCCATAGCCCATCTCGCCCACGATGGCAGGCCCGGCATGAAGGCTCATGGCAATCCGGAGAGACTGGTCGAGTTCACTGCCGTAGGCGGCGTTCAGATCAGCCACCCCTTGGCGGATGCGCAGGGCCGCCCCGACCGCCTGCCGCGAAGCCTCTTCCGGTTCTGTTGCCAGACCGAACAAGGCGAGGGCTCCATCGCCGATGAACTTGTCGAGGTGCCCGCCGGTCTCCTCGATCGCGTGACCGACCACCTCGAAATAGCGGTTGAGAAGGAAGACTGTGTCGAAGGGCAGGCGCCGTTCGGTCAGGCTGGTGAACCCGCGCAGGTCGCAGAACAGGACGGAGATCTCCCGCTCCTTGCTCCGCGCCGCGCGGCTGCCTCCCGTCGGCATGGGCAGCCTGGTCCGGGCCGCCGACAGGACCGGCACGACGGAGAGGTCGCGAACCGGCCGGAACTGACAGGCGAGCCTGACGTTCGGACCGGCCGTGATACGGGCCAGGGTCGCCTGCTCGAGAGGCGTCGGCTCCGGCTGCCCCTCAAGGCCATCGAGGATGCGAACGCGGCAGGTCGAACACCGGCCGCGCCCGCCGCATACGGACGGGTGCGGGATGCCCGCTGTGCGGCTGGCTTCGAGGATGCTGAAGCCACGCGGCACGGCCACAACCCGCCCGCCCGGATAGGTAATGCGGATACGACGGGACCAGTTTCGTGACACACGGATCGCCCGCGCCGCGAAGGCCGCCCCGATGAGGGCTCCAAACCCGAGATAAAGGCTGGTGCGGATGTCGGCCAGGATCACAGGGGGTGGCGGGAGCTCCGGCGCGTTCAGCAGGCCCGGATTGCTGGCGATGGCCTTGCCGGCCTCCGCGAACCCGAGCAGGGCCAACAGCGGAACGACAACGGCTCCGGTGTAGAGGCTCAGGGCATACCGGGAGAACCACGTCTTGGGGCGAAGCCAGAAGTAGACCCCCAGGCATCCGTGCAGCCAGGCGATCACGAGGGCGATCACCTGGCGGACGCCGCTTTCCGGCGCACGGATCCACAAGTTCCGAACGACTTCAGGGTAGTCGGCCTCCTGCCCGGTAAGAGCGAGCTCGATCCGGGTTCCGGTCACATGGGCGACGAGAAGGAACGGAAGCACCAGGCCGAGCGTCAGCTGAGCCGCCTCCCGAAATGGCATACGCAATGTCCGGCGGCGGTAGAGCGCTTGGAGCGCCAGCAGGAAATGCAGGAGGAGCGCGCCATAGAGCAGAACCGTGCCGAGCGGGTTGCGCCACAACAGGTTGAACCAGTGGCGTACCTCCTCCATGGCTTCGACCGACACAAGCCCAACCGCATGGTTGCCGAAATGGGTAACGAGGAAAGTCCCGAGCACCAAGCCCGAGACCAGGCGCACCTCGCGCAGACGCACCGGGCTCTCGAACGGGGCCGGGCTAGTGCTTTGGCGTATCGGGTTCAGGTCCATTCGGGTGGCCGCATGAGGAAACGAAAAGGACAGAGCCTTATTGCTGTGGCCTGATCAGGGCGAAGCCGTACCCCGCGGTTCACGAATGGGGGATTGTCAGGCAAGATCAGCCTTGCAAGTTCCCGGGCTTCGCTTGCGGGCCTGCCGCCACCGCGATCTGCTGAACTGCGGATTTGCTCGGAAGCGTGAAACCGTTCGGACGTCCACGAACTCTGGGATCGAGAGTATCGAATGACCGACGATGTAGAATGGGCTCGCCAGGACCTCTCAGCGATGGCTGGGTGGAACGTTTGCTTCCGCCAACCTTTGCCTCAGGCTTTTGATCTCCGTGAAGCGGCTGGTCACATCGCGCATGACGGCAGCGATGCCCCGCATCTGTCCCTGCTCATCCTTGAGCGGCACAACGGTGAACTCCAGAGAAATGCGCTGTCCGTCCTTTCGGATGCCCGGCACCGACAGGAGGTCGCCTTCGCCGTAATGGCTCTCGCCCGTGGCCATGACACGATGGAAGCCTTCCCAGTGGCGCGCGCGCAGGCGTTCCGGGATAATGAGGTCCAGCGACTGTCCCAGCGCCTCGTCCGCGCGGTGACCGAAAATCCGCTCGGCGCCCGGGTTCCACACGCAGATGATCCCGTCACGATCCGTCGCCACCACGGCATCGGCCGCGGCGGCAAGGATGGCGTCGGCCGCAAGCCGGCTGAAGTCCATGCAGGCCTCCCGTTTTCGATTCGAGCCCTGAGCATGTGATCTAGAGCATCGGACCCAAAAGTGGACTTGCACTTTTAGGATCAGCTCCGATGCTCCTTCTCTGGATTGGCGCATCGTACGAGCGACCCGAAGGGCCGCGCCAGCGAATAACCGGATCCACTTTTCCGCACGATGCGCTAGCGAAGATCCAGCGAGGGCAAGCCCAGGATCCTCCACAAGCCCAGGAGCCTCGAACGGACAGCGACGCGGGCCTTCCAGCAGTCCGAACCTACCTGACTGAACGCTGACAAAGGACAACAGCACGCGGTCAGGGTCCATGCGTCATTCTGCGGGACGACCCGATGCCAAAGGTCAGGCGATGGTCAACGTGGAGATCCGATCATGTTCATGAACAAACCCCTCGCAAGCGCCACGGCAGCGCTTGGACTGACACTGGGACTGTCCGGGGCTGTTATCGCGGCGTCCCCGGAAGGGCACGATGGGCACGGCGGGCCCGCCATCGAGATGAGGCTCAACAACGGCCAGAAGTGGCAGACGGATGAGCCCCTGCGGACGGGGATGGGCCGGATCCGCGAGGCGCTCGATGCCGCGCTGCCGCTGATCCATACGGGTCGGTACGGAGCGGCCGAGTTCTCGGCGCTGGCTGACCGGGTTCAAGAACAGGTCGACTTCGTGGTGGCGAACTGTAAACTGCCCGAGGAGGCGGACCTTCAGCTCCATGTGGCGTTGACCCGGGTCCTCGACGGCATCAATGCCATGAAGGGGAAGGACGGACAGGAGCACGGTGCCCTGGCCATCGTGCAGGCTCTGAACGCCTATGGCGACCGCTTCGATCACCCAGGATGGAAGCCGCTGGAGCGTTGATGATGGATTCTCTTTCGGCGGTCACCCCAGCGGCTGCTTTTGCATTCTTGATGACGAGGAGGCGAGACAGGTGACGGATCTATCCTTTCGTGTGGCACTGGACTGGGAGGGCCAACCCGTGGACGGTGCTGGCGCCTGTACCTTCGGAGACGACCGCCTCCGATACTCGGCTCCTGCGGAGATGGGCGGGCTGGGTCAGGGGGCGAACCCCGAGACCTTGCTCCTGGCCGCCGTCGGATCCTGCTACAGCATCACCCTGTCGCGCATCCTCAAGAATGCGAATCTGCCGTTCTCGCGCGTTCACGTCGTGGCAGACGGCTCGGTAACCGGTTTCCCGCGGGAGACACGGTTTGCGGGCATCACCGTCCATCCGGAGATCCGTGGTGCCGACCAGCAGCGGCCCGAGGAATATGCCCAGGCCGCACAGCGCGCCCGCGACCGCTGCTTCGTTGGCAGCACCGTTCGGGACAGCCTCGATTACCAAGTGGGAGAACTCAGGCTGACAGGCCCGTGAGGCTGCCTGCCGCGCCAGGTTCGGAGCAGCAGGCCGGTGTTCGCCAGACTGGAGGGCTAATCGGGCCTGCCGAACAGGATGGTGAGCAACAGGGACGCATCCTCGAGGCCCTTGAGGGAGTGCCTGACACCACCGTCCAGATACACCCACTGGCCGGCGGAAAGCTCCAGACTTGTGGCGGGCAGCTCCAGCAGGACGCGTCCCTCCAGGCACTGGAGCGTGATCGGTCCCGCGACCTCATGGGGCGCGACGACACGGTCGGCTGGAACGATCAGCCGGACCGCCTCGAAGGCACCGGTCTTCACCAGCGCCTTGGTTCTGGCGTCCGCCAGCTTCTTCCCGAGCGGGCGCAAGTCGACGACATCTCCAGACCTTACGTGCTCAATCGCCATCAGACCCCGTCTCCCTTCCACAAGCCGTCGCCCTCTTGCGCTGCCGGCAGATGCGTACGCCGGTCCGCCACCGCACGGGGAGATCAGTTATCTATGGCGCATGGCCGCCGGATCCACCTGAGACCGACTAGAACTGGCGCGCGAAGATCATCTTCTTGATCTCGGCGATGGCTTTCGCCGGGTTCAGGCCCTTGGGACAGGTATTCGAGCAATTCATGATCGTGTGGCAGCGATAGAGCCGGAAAGGATCATGCAGCGTGTCAAGCCGTCGATCTGTGGCCTCATCGCGAGAGTCGACAAGCCAGCGATAGGCCTGGAGCAGGGCCGCAGGCCCAATATAGCGGTCACCGTTCCACCAGTAGCTCGGGCAGGAGGTGGTGCAGCAGGCGCAGAGAATGCACTCGTAGAGCCCGTCGAGCTTCGAGCGCTCCTCCGGGGTCTGGC
>JBOZRS010000122.1:0-49901 GCA_050789065.1 Microvirga sp. | reverse complement strand
TCGTGAGCCCCCGCTGCACCGCCGGGCGGGCCAGCCCGCGCTCCAGCCATGCCGGGACCTGCGTGAGGCTGTCGAATTCGACCAGCTCGCGCGCGCCGTAGAAGCCGATCAGGTTGCGCACCCAGCCGAGGAGCGAGACATCCGCGATGGTGTAGTCCTGGCCCATGATCCAGTCGCGTCCCGCCAAACGGGTTTCGAGCACGCCAAGCAGGCGCCGCGACTCGGCGCGATAGCGTTCGAGCGGGCGCTTGTCCTCGATCTCCCGGCCGGCGAATTTGTGGAAATAGCCGAGCTGCCCGAACATGGGCCCGACCGCCGCCATCTGGAAGAAGACCCACTGGATGGTCTCGTAGCGGCGCGCGGGCTCGGGCGGCAGGAGCTTGCCGGTCTTCTCGGCGAGATAGAGCAGGATCGCGCCGGACTCGAACAGGGCCAGCGGCCTGCCCCCCGGCCCGTCCGGATCGATGATGGCCGGGATCTTGCCGTTGGGATTGAGCGAGAGGAATTCGGGCGTCCAGGTCTCGTTCTGGCCGATGTCGATCAGATGCGCCTCGTAGGGCAGCCCGATCTCCTCGAGCATGATGGACACCTTGACCCCGTTCGGCGTCGGCAGGGAATAGAGCTGAAGCCGGTCGGGATGCTGCGCGGGCCAGCGTTTCGTGATCGGGAAGGCGGAAAGGTCGGTCACGCGGAACTCCTCATCGGGGGAAGACTGTCGGCCGGCGCGCCGCGCCGTCGCTACGCGCTGAAAATATGCCTCCGACCCGCAAACGCAACGCCGAGATCGGCCGTAAGAGCCGGCGAGGCTTCAGGCGCCGTTGCGTGTCATCATCGGTTGGGGAATGGCGATCCCGGGAAGACTCGAACTTCCGACCTTCGGTTTAGGAAACCGCTGCTCTTTTAGGACCCTCCTGAGATATACCTTAACCTACCAACGCGGAAGAAAATTGGAAGCGCAGGAGTATTTCCGCCTCGGGCTTCTTGCCTAAATCGTATGCGGACAAGTACCCGAGTCATGACGCTATATTCCGTTGGACGAGGCTGTCCCCGGAGTCCATAGGATGCTCTCAGAGGCTGGCGCGTGGCCCTCCATAGCGCAGAGACAGCCTCTGAGAGCATCCTGTGGGCCCCCGGGGGCAGCCGGCTTGGCGCAAACCTTAAAGCCTGCTTGAGGGGGTCTGGGGGACCAGTCTCAAGTGGAGCTGCCGGATGTTTCAATGTTTCTCGCAAAACCCAGAATACCCTTCGTAGAATTAGTGAACGCAGCTCTGCATGGTCCTTGGCTAACGAGAAAGCTGTCAAACGTGGTAGGAGGCGTTCGCGGCGGCGACGCATCCATCGGAAGCTCAAGATCAAGGCGCGAGCGCAACAATTGCAGCCTGCCTGCCTCCTCTTGGCTCAACATGGGACGGGCCAGCAGGTCATAATATGCCGTAAGGACTCGATCGACCTCAGGTCGAAGTGTAGTCTTGAGCCCAAAGTGTGTTTCGGCGTGCAATGTTGGCCCTCTGAGACGGGGGATCAGCGTCCAAATTTTGGATGCTGATCGAGGGTCAAACTTGGAAACTGCTTGACACCCCCGGACGCCACGTGGGCATCCCAGGTTACGTCGGGCGCGGCCCGGCGGGCCGTCAAGGAGTGGGGTTATGCAGCATTGAGAACAAATAGGGAACAATAAGCATGGCCATGTCAACGACTCAAAGAGAGTAGGCAGAAGGTCCTGCATCGGCCTCACTGTCTGTGGGCCTCGCAATGACCTTCCGATGCTCTGGGGCTGGGCTTATCTGTCTTGCATTCAGCTCGCAGCATCCGCGAGCTCAACAAAGTCCGACCTGTCCCCTTGGCGGCTAAGGCGCAGATGGGGCCATGCCCTGGCATCAGCTCCAGCCAACTCAAGGCTGAAAGGGAACAGGGCTGCGTGGCGACGGAGTTCATCCAACCGCATGCCCCGACCACTTTTCAGCAGGATGGCGCGGACAAGAACACCGGCGATCTCGGCGTCCATCACCGGAAGCGGATCGGCAAGACGATAGCTCCCTTTTTCAGGGTTCTCTATGAGGACGCCCCATTTGGCCATCGAACGGAGAATTCTCTGGATGGCAGGCGGAATGGTTGTTCGGTCTCCCCAGACCTGCTTCGTGCGCCGGATCGCTTGGCCGACGACAACCTCTCCGTTTAGGCGCCCGAGCTTACCGACAGTCTCCGCAAGGTCAGCGAAGAATGGATAGGCCGCCATCATCATTGCCCAATGCAGGGCAAATCGTTCCCCGGCATCTGCTTTCTGCAGGCACTCCAACGCATCGCGGTGCAACGGTTTGATGGCTTCAGGTGGTTTGATCCAAATCCGGGACAGAACAGTCGCCGTCTTGCCGCGGGCGCTGTTGGGAGTGTCGCCTTTCAGATGACCTTCGAGCAAACCCCAAACGTACGCGCGTGCCTCTTGCGGCGAGGCCCCGGTCGCAATACGTCCGGCGGCCGCATCAAGCCACTCTCTCTCTACAGGGCGGTCAAACCCAATGATCTTTGTCGATTCGGTCATTGGGAGATTCTAAACTCGATGAGAGGTACGAGCACCTCTTCAACGCTGATGCCGCCGTGAGCCACAATGATTTCCCCTTGTGTGGTAAACGCCTTCCTGGGCGGGGCAATCAGCGCCAGATAGTCAGACGGCAGGCCAACTGGCGGCCATTCCGTCGTAGAGGGAAATTTGTCGGCAATCCGCCGACGGAGCGCCTCGTCCTTGAAAACCTGGACGCGCTCTCCTCGTGTCTCAGCGGTGGCTCCGGCGTCTGGCCGCCCTATTCCACGAGCCTCGATGTTCCCGTGATCAGAGGTGATGACGACATCAAAGTTCCGCGCGATCAATGCCCCAACGATTCCCCACAACGTTCCCCGCTTCGCCCAGCTGGCGACATCCTGATGGATCTGCGAAGCGCCCAGGATCGTTCCGTGGATCATTTCGTCGACTGTCGTGAGCACGATCCCCATGGCTCGGCAGAACGGCCCGCTTGCGGCCTCTTCAATCCGCTCTATGAAGCCTTCCTCGCTCATCGCGGCACTTTGCTTTGCAAAGAACGTCTCGCTTGGCTTTAGACCCTTGTTCTCCCAGAACTTTTTCCAGAGCTTTGGTTCGAATGACGTATCGTTGATGCTGTCCTGAAACCCGAAAGGAGCCTGCCCGGCGAAAATGGACTGCCGCGACACCGGCGTCAAAGTCGGCACCCACGCAAAAGCCGCATGCTCCTCCGGGGAAGGGATGTTCGCAGGCATCATGCGGCGGATCACGGTCCACTGATCCAAGGACAACCCGTCCACAACGATGACTGCAACCCGACCCTGTGGCCCACGCTGCAACCGGTGCGCCAGGTAGTGTGGCACATGGTGAACCATCACAGGGCGCGGCAGGAACATGAGGCTGTGCAATGTTGAATAGTGGGACAGCATCCATTGCCCGAAACGGGCGTCAACGATGCCTTCGAGGCGCAACTTCTCGGCACGGTCACTCTGATCGAGCTCGTCATATGCGGCTCCCCAAAGGGCAGTGACCTCAGCCCAGCGCCGGGCGAAGACAAGCCAACCGCCATAGGCTGATGAATCCTGTGGGAGCTCGGTCTCAATTCTGGGCAGGAGGTTGCGCAACCGGGCCACGCCATCGAGCCCCGAAACTCCCCGAACGCCGACTGTCGCCCAGGTCTGGGCCAAGGCATCCGGGGCCACCACGTCGGTTGGTGACAGGATGCCGTCGACGAACATGTTGTCGATGTACGCCCGGACATCCTTGTCGTCGAATGGCAGATCAGCAGGGCCTGGCAGTTTGAACCCCTGAGACAGGTGGGCGCTGCTCCCCCCGGCTTTGTTCGTCGTATAGATCTGCCAACGCTCCTCGATGAATTGGACGAAGTCGGCACGGTTGTGGATCAGCCGCGCCAATGGCCAGTCCTTCCACCGGCCTGATCGTTCGAGGAACTCAATCAGCCTGTCCTCAATGCCTATGGGGATTCGTTCATCCCGGTAGTGCTTGCGCAGCAGCACCCGGAGCAGATCACGGGGAGCGACGATCTGATTGGGATCGATGTCGAAAACGTGCCGCAGGACGAAATCACGCGTTCCGTCTTCTCCCATTGGCCTTGGGTAGCTGCGCTCCACCGCTTGGAACAGGGCATCCACGGCCGTCGGATCGAGTTCCGAAAGCGGCCCAGGCGCCAGAATGGGGAACAAGTCGGCGATGCTGAAGCGGAAGACTCTCAGGTCACGTTCAGCCAGGACGACCAGATCATAAGGCAGAAGGTAGGGGTCGAGGTCAGGCGTGCGGACAACCAAGGAGAAGCCAGGAAGACCTTGCTCCCAGGCGGCCCGAAAATGGCGTTCGAAAGTGAGCCGGAATTCAACGTGGTCCTCGAATGTGACCACCTTGAACCCATTCGCCTCCAGTTGATTGGACACATCCTTATCGGTGAGAAGACCATTCGGGTCGGCGACAATCGTCAGGCGGCACGCCCCGGCGATGTCCGATGAGAAGCGATCCAGGATTCCGTTGCGCCAACTTGATGGCGGGCCTTCACTCATGACACGGCCCCTGCTTCAGCGACACGGATCATGAACACCGCTGAAAGCTCCGGTGTCGCCAACTCCTGAAGGGCGAGATCCTGCTCCCAAAGGCGTTGCTCCTCTTCCAACAACTTGATCCGGTGGGCCCGGACCGCTGGCAGGCCGATCCTGTCAATGGTTCTCTGGCGCGCCGCGAATGCTTTGCTCCCTTTGGCGCGCTCTCGGTACAGGAAGTCGCCGTGAGCCGCGGACATGGTCTCGAAAATCGCCGCACCCGCCTGCTGGGCGACCTCGCGCGAGGCCTCATAGAGCCGGATGGCGTCACTGCCTGACAGGACCGGGCCTGGCCTGGATGGCGCCTGAAGGGCGATCACATGATCCCAGACCAAGCGCGCGGTGGCGCTGAATGAACGCCCTTCGTCCGACATGAACACGGGAAGGAATCTCTGCTCACGCCGTGAGGGGGTGCTAAGGGCAACGCGCCACAAGGACCACGTTCCCGAGGTCCGTTCCGAGATTTCAGGGATCACAACCGAGGGAACAGGCTGGCCTGGAGCATGAACCGGAAGCCTCCCAACGAGTTGCCTGAGCCGGGCGTCCGACAGCGACAGCAGCGTCGTGTCCTCATCTCTAACATCGTCCCTTCGGAAAACGGCCTTCTCGGTTAGGGAGCCATCCTCCCACCGCAGGCGGTAGCTGGCCCCTCTTGGAACGGCTTCGGTCCCGTCCCGGCTTCGGGATGAGAGATAGGCCACCGTCATCCTCTCGGTCCAGAAGGGCATCTGATGTTCCAGCAGGCGACGGGCCTCTGCCTCGTCCGGAGCCTGATCCTCGGCGAGCATGCCCAGCATCTCCCGGGAAGAGCTCGCCTTCTCGCGAATCTCCTCCACCAGTTCCTCGGCGCGCCGTTCAGCGTCGTCCGGGTTGGCGATTGCCTGCGCGAACAAGGCCTCGAACGAGGTCCCTCCTTCCTCGGAGTCCAAAACGTCCGCGAGCTTGTCGACACCGAACTCATCCAGGATCGTCTGCAGCTTTTCGGTCAGGACCTCCCGGATCCGCAGCTCGACGGAGTCCTGTAGCGCGAAATTCAGCGCACGCACAATGTTGGCCTGGCCGATGCGGTCGACGCGGCCGATCCGCTGCTCCAGCTTCATGGGGTTCCACGGGAGATCGTAGTTCACGATCACATGGCAGAACTGAAGGTTCAGTCCTTCTCCGCCGGCATCAGTGGAGATAAGGACCTGGGCGTCGGTCGCGAAGCGCTTTTGGACGTGGCGCCGTTCCTCCAGACCCATAGAGCCGTTCAACACGACGACATCATATCCGCGGTTGCCCAGAAATTCCGCCAGCATCGCCTGGGTCGGCACGAACTCGGTGAAGATGAGCACCTTGACGTCCGGATCGCCGCTTTCGCGCTTGAGCTCGTCGATCTTCTCCAGCAGGGCCTCCGCCTTCACATCGGGCCCTTGTGCCTCGCAGCGACGAGCCGCGGACAGGAGCAGCTCGACTTCCTTCCGTTCGTTGCGGAGACCTTTGAGACGGGTCTTGATGACCGCGTCGAACTGCGCCTGCTCCTCCAGGTTCGACCAGTCTTCCGAGATGTCCTCCGGGAACAGGGAGAGTTGCCCCTCCGGAAGGTCGAGGACCTCCAGGCGCCGCTCCAGCGCAGCCCGGATCGCCGCAGTGCTTGAGGTGACCATGCGCTGCATCAGGATCATCAGAAAACCGACCGCCGATTGCCTTTCCTTCATCGCCCGATTGTAGCCATCGCGGACATAGCCCGTGACGGCCTCGTAAAGGGCGCGGTGCTCCTTCCGCGTCTCGTCCCAGGCTATTGGCACCAGCTGGGTGTATCTTGGCTTGAAGAGAGGCTCCCCCTTGACGTCGATGGCGTGACGCTTCTCGGTCCGGATTACGTAGGGAGCGACAACCTCGCGGGTGATCGGCTCATCGTTGGCGACCGCATCCTTGTCGAGAAAGCCAATCAGGCGCCGGAAGGCGTCCGTCTTCCCCTGGTGCGGCGTCGCCGAGAGCAGCAGTAGGTAGGGCGCAGTCTGTGCCAGCGTCTCGCCGAGCTTGAACCGGGCGACCTGATCGGTGCTCCCACCCAGGCGGTGTGCCTCGTCGATGACGACTAGGTCCCACCCGGCCGCGATCAGGTCCTCGAACCGCTCGCTGTTGTACCGGGCGATCTGCTCCTGCGACCAGCCCCGCCGGCTCTCGACCGGCTTGACGCTGTCCAGCGGGCAAATGACCTGGTCATGGACGCGCCAGAGATTGTCGCCATCCGCCGCACCGGTCACCTGACGCATCGCTGCGAAGGATCCCGGAAGCAGCAGCCGGAAGTCCTCGTCGAAATGGGTCCGCATTTCACTGACCCACTGTAGGACGAGGCCCGCAGGTGCGACTACCAACACCCGTCGCACCAGCCCGCGGATTTTGAGCTCGCGGATAATGAGGCCGGCCTCGATGGTCTTGCCGAGGCCGACCTCATCGGCCAGCAGATACCGGATCCGGTCCCCAGACATGGCGCGCTGGAGGGCCCGGATCTGGTGGGGAAGCGGTGTGATTTTCCCCTCAAGGGGCGCGATGAGCGCATCAGTCTCAAGCACGTCCGCGATCCTGGCGGCCGCGCCCGTATAAGAGAGGCGGTCGAGGAAACCGTCTCCCTCGAAGGCAAGGGGGACCAAGCGGTCCGCGCGGACGCGGACGCTGGTGCTGCGGCGAGGCAACCAGACCATGCAGGTCACCCGCCCCCAAAGCGACTCCGTCTCCAGGATGCGGCAAGGCTCTTCGTGGTCGAGGCTTTGCCACCATTCACCAGGCTTCATGTCCGCCTCACGCATCCCCAACGCGGAGGAGGGCTACGTCGTAGTACATGAGGAGCTTTTCATCCTCATGCACCACGTTCTCCGGCAGCTTGTTCCCGATTGTGACAATGGTCTTGTAGTCCTGGGCCGCATAAGCCGCGCCAAAACCAGCCCGTACCGCCTCAGTGCGGAAAGTCTTGAGCCTGCGTTCCTTGGAGGCCTTATAGGTTTCAAACTCCTTCAGGAGCTCCTTTTCGCGGACCTTGTCGATGTCGTCCTGCTTCTTCGGATCCGGTACGTACCACCGGTCCTTGGCTTTGGCGACGAGCTGCGGATCGTCACTTTTCAGGTTTCGGCAATCCTTATAGTTCGCTGAGAGATACTTACGGATCTGGTCGGGAACTAGGCCCATTCCCTCGTAGTGCAAGAAGTTCTGGCGAAGGATGTCCTTAAGCTCGATGGTCTTCTCATGGCCGATCCAGTTCTGGATTTCCTTTAGGAATACAGGCGTTAAATCCTGGAGACTACGGGGCCGGGTAGCTAACTCACGACGCAACCACTGGATTGCACTCGCCTCGTCGACAATAAACAGGTCGAGTTGCTTAAGCTCGGAGGCGCGCATCCGCTTAGAGTCGTACTCGTTTACTTGGCTCGGCAGGAAAAACATACCGTCCCGCTCAGGATACCGCTGGCGTATGCCAGCCAGGAACTCACCTGTGGAGAGCGGGATAGCGAGCTGGCGTTGCACATGGAATGCAACCAGCCGGTCATACAAAACGTGGGCAGTCCTTTCCGCTAGGACGTCTACGATACCACCAGCACCCGTGAACACTGGGAGATGGGCTAAGTGTTCCGTCACAAATGCCCAAGCGTCCTCTACAGATGAAGATCCAAGCGTAAACCGCCCCGCCAACACTTCTGAAGGCTTATATGCGGATATCACAAGATCTTGTTTGACCGCAGCACTCGTTATCTGCTTCAGCGTAAGCTGCTGCTTATCTAGTGTTCGCACGTCAGCAACAACGAAACCTGCGAGGCCCATTGCTTCCTGAATTGCTCTCCAAATGCTGTTCTTCGAGTTGCTGAAAACTATCGTGATCCAGCGTCCAGGCTTTAGCACACGGTAGTATTCAGAGAAGCACCCCTTCATCAACTCTTGGTAGTCATAAACGTCTTTTCGCTGCCCGTTTGCTTTGCTGCGATCCATAATAGCTTCTGGCTCAGACTCCGTACGGACACGATGCCATGCCTCAACCAGAAAGTTGAGTTCAGCGTAGGGCAAGTTGTCCCCGAACGGCGGATCGGTGAAGATATAGTCTATAGAGTTATCATCCACCGGTAAGCTTGCGCAGTCCCCGGTAGTAACTGCAGCAAATCCGTTTCTAAGTTTTAGCGACGCAAAAGGTTGTACCAGTCTCTTGAGCTTGCCTTCAAGGATGTACCACGGAGATGCCTCGACAATTTGCGAAGCGACGTAATAAGCGCCTGCTAAATACTGGTTAACTTGTGAAAAGTGAGTAGGTGCATAGCGGGCGAGTAGTGACATACCCCATATGGCTTGCTCTACGAAGAACATCGCAGCGTTGCGAAGTCTCTGATCGGACAGACCGTCCGCATGTCTCCACAGAAATGCCAAGGCCTGAGACTGGCGAGGAAGAAACAAATGGTGCGTCGCTTCAATACCTCGTGAGCGAAGCCGTGGAGCCTCCCACATGTTATCGAACGGGAACTCCACAGCGGGCGTTTCGGCTGGAACCGGCAACCGGCTGACTTTGTCGATCAGCTTAAGATCGGCGTCATCGGGCACCTTCTCAAATGTTTCTTTGCCTACAGAATAGTTGATTAGAGCAGGCTTCAGGCGGACATGGCTTCGAGGCTTTGATGTAACTGGGTCTACGCTTGTAACAAAGACACGCTCAAGCTTGTCCTTCGTCAATTGCGCCTTACAAGTCGGACAGGGAAATTCTTTTCTGGTCTTCTTAGTATCCTGATCTATCGCCACGCAGACGAAGTCGACATCTTTTGTACACTCCGGGCATGCAAATACCTCGCTCCAGACGACATAGTTAATCGTCCCCTTGGCGCTGCTCCCTGCATGCTTCGTTTCATACATCCAGCCGAGGTGCGCCTTCATGTCGGACAGTATTTTCCGGCAGGCTCTTTCGAACTTGGTAACATCGAACGGCGTATTGTAGTTGGCGGAAATAAAGCTCGCTGCCGGGCCAAGGTCGTTGAGAATAACGCGCCGTGCGCCCCACTTGGGGGCCGCTCTTCCCTGGGCAGCCCACTCAGCCTCAAGCCCTTTGCGATACTCTGCTGGTGCTGCACCACACCATTGTGCCGCAATCCCAGTCATCCCGGACCCGGAGAACCCGTCCAGCACAATATCTCCAGGCTGAGTGTAGTGAAGAATAGAGGGTACAATTGCTAGATGGGGCACCTTGGTGTGATAGCCGTGTGCCTTATAGAGAGCATCGGTTTTTCCTACGCTCACGTCGACAGCAAATGGATCACGATTGTACACTTCAGTCGGGGTATATGGCCGCCCGTACTCGCGAACGAAGTCCGCAAGAAACGGGTTGGGGCAGGCCGTATACCATGGCGCATCTGACATCTTCAGGATGTCTTCATCGGACCCCTGCGGAAAGCCCGACTGCTTGCGGAACTCGGGATCCTTCAGCTTTTGCCGCAGGATCTCCGTGAAATGTGCACGGCGGGCCTCCTCGCTTGGGAAGGTTAGGCCCAGGCACTCGACCTTGGAAGCTTCGATGGCATTTTGCTCCACGGACTTGTCCAGGAGCCGCATCTGTCCCTCTGCGTCGAGAAACAGATCTGCCGTTAAAGCTTGCGCTTTCTTTGCCATGATAGCCCCCTTACTCGATGACAATGCGGACCTTTGCCGGGTCCTTGCCTTGTGTGATGTTCTTGACGAAGACGTCGAACCGTTCCTTCAGGACCGCCACGGTGCACGGCATGCCGCCGTCATTGAGAGCCGAATGAAGGCTCTGGCGCTCGATGCCGACGCGCTGAAGGCCCCCGAAGACCTCCTGAAGCGCTTTCACGAATGACTTCGACACTCCTTCAGGCAGTGCTTTCGACTTAAGAAACGCCTCGACCTCAGCCTTTCCTGCCGGATCAGACACCAACGGGACATTCGCTTTCACGCTTGGGTCTTCGAGCTCCTCAAGCAGGGTCTTCGTCCAACCCGCTGTCATCGTGTCCAGCTTTTCGTCGATGTCCCGGAGTCTGCGGTCAGCCGGTGCCGAGGCTGCCGGTTCATCGGCTGGCCTGAATTGGCAGTGCGGGCAGACAGGCTCCTTATCGAGCTCTCCCTGAGTTACGGCGAAGCATGAGCGAATGCCGAGCAATTCATTCTCGGTGTTGCGAAGCTCAACGCTTGGCATCACTTGGATGCTCGACAGGTTACGGAGCCCCGTGAGCCGCGCGTCCTTGATGAGCTTTTCCTTCCTCTTGTCGTCGGCAACCCCAAGGCGGGCGGACTTGTGCAGCGCCAGGTATTCCTGCTGGTAAGCGGTCTTCAAAGCATTCAGCCGGTCGGCGACTTGCTGACGGAAACCCGCGGACTTGCGGTGCGACGGATCGGCCATGCCGACGTGAAGTTCACTCCGGGCGGTCCTAACCTTGTCCTGCCAGGGATGCTCCTTGTCGAGAAGGATCTCGGCCTTGCCCAGGTAATTGGTGAGGGGGGCAAGGTGGTCGATTAGGGAAACCAGTCCCTCGATCTCGCGGCACAGATCGAGCGCCTGCTTCTGGCCTGTCACGGCCGCACTATCATGCGGGAAGTTCTTGAGCTTCCCCGCCGTGTTGAACGCCTGGATCCCCTCAAGGAAGGATTTGGCACTAGAGAGACGGTTATGCCAATCCTCGCGCTCCTGGACAGTAGTAACCGGGAAGCCCCAGAACAGCAGGTCTGACAGCTTCGTGTCCACCATCACCAAGCGGTTCACCCACTCGGAAACCTTGACCTGGATCTGAGCAACGGCATCGTCGCGGTTGGCGGGGTCGACCATTAAGCCAGGCGGCACGCCAAGCAACTCGCAGAGATCGCGAAGCGCTCCAAGAGGGATGTCCTTGGGGCGTTCGATATGCTTGAAGGCGACGATCTCAGCGATGGGCAGCTTTGCAAACTGGTCCACGGAGGCAGCGTCAATCTTCTTGCCGGTGACGCTGACCACGATGTCGCCATTATAGACTAGGGCTGCGAGCACGACCGCGAGGAACTCCGGCTCCATCCCGAAGGCGTCCCAAAGCTCGATCCCGACGAAGGGAGACTTGATGATCTCCGAGCGGTTCACGACCTGGCCTTGGCCTTTGGATGACAGGATCGAAAGGACCTGCTTTGCGTATTCGGATTCGCGAGGCTTTAGGACCTCCCCGTCCAACAGCCCAAGCGCGTCCAGGACCGCGGTGCCCTGCTTGGACTTCACGCTCCCGCCAATCCACCGCAGCGCCTCCTGGGCGGCCTGCTCCCGGTTCTGCCGGGTGATCTGGACACGGAACAGGGGATACTTAGGAGCCAAGTCCGCAAAATGGGCGCTAAGCAAGACCGAGCCGGCAGTATTGACGTAGTCCCGGACGGTCGGCGTCTGGGGCAGGCGCCCTTGCACTGTGGCCTGCAATGTCTTGGCTCTCCCCTGGTAGGTCACCTCAACGGCCGTGGCCATGTGCTCGCGCAACCATGCAGTCAGGGTTTTCAGGTGGTCGTTGGCCTTCTTATCGTAGACCGGCTTGTTGCCGCTGGAAGCCTCGATCCACAGCTCCCTGGCGCCGGCGAACAGCTTGAGTGCCCGCTCGAACGTCTCGTCGCGTTTCGTGAGCTTGAAAAAGACCTCATCTGCGCCCTTCCCATCCTTGAAGGAGGGGACATCGTATAGCTGGAGGAAGTAGAGGTAGTAATCACGGGGTGGTTGGGCCGTCGACCTCTGGTTGGGGGCGCCGAAGAACAGGTAGCCGCTGCGCCCGGCCTTCCGTTCGGTCCATTCAAGCTCATGCTCCCAAATCCGGTAGCCGGGAACGTACTGCGGCGCATCGGGGTCTTCGAGAATCACCCGCCGCAGTGCGTCGAAGTAGTATTCATCGAGCTTCGAGTTCTCTAGGGAGTCTCCTCGCTTTTCGATAAGAGCGTCGAAATCGACGTCCTTCTTCAAGTCAAGATAGTACTGCCCGTTTTCGCGGTTGTGCGAGATGAACTGGCCGCTGACCGTCTTCACGATCTCGTTCAAAACGATCTCGACGACAGACTTCAGGAATTCGGCCTCTTTCTGAGGGGTTGGCAGAATAAGGCAGAGATCGTCCCGCAACTCCGCGGCGTTCGGTCCAATAGGCGCGTAGATGTCCGATGTCGTCAGCCTATGGACTGAGAGTGCGTGCACGATCCGCAACGCGACAGGCTTGTAAGCCGGCCTCGGGAACGCTTGGCTCACCCGATCTTCGAGCACCGTGCTTCGGTCGATCACCTCCTTGATATCGGGATCCGCCCGGAAGGAGGGGTTGTCCTTCAGGTTGCGCCAATAGCTGTCATAGGCAATGAGCCCCGGCTCATCGGTAGGGACCTCTTGGTCGATAATACGCCCGATAGCGACGCTAAGGGTCTTCAGGACCTCGCGCTTCTCGGCGACGGACACACGCTCGAAGACATCGAGATAGGCCGGGTGAACCGGGAACAGACGCACAAATTCGTCCATTTTTTCGGTCAGAGAGCTGTAGAGAGGCCCGAACTTGGCGAGGTGCGCCCGAATGTCAGCCTCTTGCTGGGCGGTCTTCTTAAGGATGCGGCGGGCAACGACAAATGCGACGTCGTCACGGGCAATCCTGACCTGCTCGAAGCGATCCTTCACCCGGCGCAGGGGATCGGCGATGAACTGGAAGCGCGGGTTGTCAAACAGGCTCTCCTGGACACCGGAGATGAACCTGAATCGCGTGCCGCTGCTGATCTCTCCGACTTCACGCAAGAACGAGAGATCGAGAACCGCCTCTTGGTCGCGGCGGGAGCGGAGATAGTCGAGCAACTCGTCGAGGACAAGCACGAGGCCCTTATCCGGATGGCTCTGCTGAAAAGCAGCCATCATTTCAATCAGTGCCGTCTTGTTTTCGTGCCTCTCATTGGCGTCGGGGAACTTGTACACGACACCGAGATTAGCTAGCCCCTTTTCGAGGATCCCGCAGACGATGTCACGCAGGGACATCGTGGTCGCACCGATCTCCGCACGAATGACCTTGAACTTTCCTGCGATTGTCGCCGCCTCGGCGATCAAGGCCTCGTCCGTGAGCCTTGCGGCCAAGTCAGCTCGCTCCGCAATCGCCGAGATCACGGCCATCAAGTGCGACTTACCCGTGCCGTAGTTACCAACGACAAGGAGCCCTTTGTTGTCGAAGGCCTTCTCGAACTGCAGGTGCGGAAAAACCGTGTCCTTGAGGAGTGCGCGAACGCGGTCCGAGACGACGAATGTCTCAACCAGCCGGCGCGCGTCACCCTCGGCGTCAGCCTCGCGGAGCTGGACAACGGTCTCGATAGGCTCGAATTGGATCAGGTCGGAGTATTTCATCTTAGACATTCCATTGGCGAGAGGCGATCAGAGCGCGATGGCAGGCGTTCCGTTCAGCCGGTATTCTTTCCATTCGGGGTGATTAGGCCGCGCATAGGTCAGGGTTCGTCCGGAGACATGCCCATGCCAGGAGGCGACCACCGTCTTGGTTCGTGAAAGCGCGGACAGGGCAGCAAGGGGATTGAGCCTCAGGTCCACCGCGAAGAGGATCTCGGTGTTGTCCAGGAAGAGGATGTCCGAACCCACTTCATTGACAGCTTCCTCTAGAAGCCGCTCCACCCGCCGCACCCGCTCAGCTCCGGACAGGCCGACCAGCTTTTCGGCGAGGCGTAAGTTGAGGTTGACGACGCTCCGCCCTTGGCGGTCGGCCACAGCATTAAGGACAGATGTCTTTCCGCTCCCCCCAGCGCCCACAACGAGAACAAGGCGGTGATAAGCTGCACACACAGCTGCAAGGGCCGCCTCCACCTGCTGGATCGCTTGGCTCGATCTGGAACCGGTGCTCATTGGCCACCCTGCCTACTCTCTGACCGGCGCTTCAGCCAGTCGCGCAACGCCTCCTCGGTGATTGACGAGGCCGTGGTGTCGTCGTCGACAGCGATCTTCTTCACATCCTTGATGACCTCAGGCGCGAGGTAGACAAGGAGCTGGCGACGCCCGTCGGCCCGCTGGCGGGAGGGAGCTTTCGGAATGGTTTTCGGAGATACCATGAGGGGGTGCGATAGTTAGATAGCTGACGTGTTGCACAGCCAAGGTCGCACGCGATTCGCGTTTCAACAATCGGGAATTCAGTCCTTAGAGGTCGTCCGAAGGTCGAAGGTTAACGCGGGCGATCCTTAGAGGCGCACCAATGGATATGGCCGGAATTCCAAGGGCCGGAGCAGTCCATTGACCGCCTTGGCATCAGTGTAGGCGATGGCCAAGTGGGGATGCCCCCAAGGTCCTATTGAACGGTGACTTCATTCCTTTTCCTGTTACCTTTGTATTCAAGAAACAGGGGGCACGATTCGGAATGCCGACCTTCGGCTGGGTCCAAGAGGACGCTTGGGACAGGATACTGACTGCCACTGAAAGCGTGCCGGAGCCTTCCGGTGAGCGGGCGCCGACATTCGCATGTCCGTTCTGCTCCCGTGTCCTCCAGACGCCATCCGAGTTTCAAGCCCATTTGTCGGCATCGCATCATGTCGCGCGTCCCATGATGCTGATCGCCGGCAAGGAGCCGACCTCCGCTTTCGTCCTGCGGGAGCGGGTACTTCCCTCCGACATCGTTCTCGCCAACGTAACCTCTGCCAGCCTTTCCATTGACGGCACCTCCTTCCGTCAGATCACGGCGACGGAGCTCGGGCGGACCTTGGCGAAAGCTGACTTGGCAACAGTGCGCGTACGGCTTGAGAACGCTGCTCAGAATGGGACTGCGCCTGTCACCGGCGACTATGACCTCTCGATCCGGGTCGCCAGCCCTGCGGCGCTCCAGGCGGTGGAGCGTGCCTTTGAGAAGCACCTTAATGTCGAGGGGTTATCCATCACGTCCGTCGAAAGGTTTCTTGCCGATCCCAGATGCAAGGGCGCTGCGAGCGACTATGCGACTGGCATGGCCGAGTACGTTCTTGGTCTGCTTGTCAAGGAGCGGCCTCATGGCCAGGGCATCACCTCGCCGTTGGAGCGTTACCGCGAGCATTTTGGCTCCGCGAATTTGAAGCTGGCAGCCCACAAGCGGCCTTTGCCAGCGCTCTTATGCGCTCTCATGCGCTTTGCCCTGAACAACTTTTCTGGCACCGGGATGCCAACCGGACATGCTGGTTTGGACGCAGCCACTGCGATCCTGAGGGGACCGAGTTTCCACGGTCCGCCAATCCCGACCAGCCCAGGGGGCGCGACGCGGCGGGTCTGCCCCATCGATCACGGTACGAGCCGTATTCTCCTCCTGGCGGATCGCCTTGCCAGCACAGGACGGTGGAGCAGCGTCCTCCAGGATGAGTGCCGACAGGTGGCAGGTGCCGGGACCTTGGACCTGATGGACCAGCAAAAGGCCCTGGCCTTATGGGCCTTGGCGGCTTGGCGCCTCGGAGCTACCCGTGATGCCATTGAACCTTTAGAGCGCATTGCGGCGACATACCCATTCGCCGAATGGGCCTCCTCCTATCTTGAAGCGGTGAGCGCGTGAACGACCAATCCCCTGAAACCCCGGCCCAGCCGATGCAGCAACCCGATCCGGATGCGCCGAAAGCTGCGAAGCCTGCAAAGAGCAAGCGGGCTGAAGGTCCTCCCGTGGAGCCGACCCTGACAGCCTATTTCGGCAAGGACGTGGTTCAACCTGCTCCCTTCCTCAAGGCGGTTCGGGCCGCAAAGATCCACCGGTTCATGGATGACGATATCAAAGCTGCGTCCTCCCTGGCACCTGAAACAGATCCAATCGGATCGCGCTTGCTCGCGCTCGCCGCCATGCCGGCCTTGCCGAAAGCAGTCGAGCGATGGATCTGGCCCGAAATCCAGGCTTTCCTCCGGACAAGGGTGCCCGCGGCCTTCGAGCCGTTCGACCCCGATGCCGATGTGACGTTCAGGCGTATCCACCGCGAGGTATCGCCGACCCTAGACGCTTCGGAACAGCAGCGGCGTCAGCAGGGCGAGACCCTTCTCTTGATTTCGCTTGCATGGCTCGGAACCCAACGGTCGCTCGATATCGTCTCGACATTGGACACCCTGCGGAACACCTTTCCTGGTACCGAGGATGCGGTCCGGGAGGTGGTTCGGAAGGGGCTCGTGTCCGGCAAGCTTTCCGAGGTGAAGAGAACGGCCGCGGTGGCGACCTTCATTGGGCACGCCCTAATAGAGTCCCGCGCTTCGCTTGACATGGAGCGGCAGCGCCGGGCCGCCGTTGAGGACAGGCTTGGGGAAGCCAAGGCGAAGATCTCGGATCTGACGGCACAGAATGAGGCTCTCGCCCAGGAGCGGGACCGGCTTGCCTCCGAGTTGGAGGTGGCGAAGCGCAGGCTTGAGGAAAGTCAGCAGCATGCTGGGCATGACATCGTCGAGTTGAGGGCTCAGCAGACCCTTCTGTTGAAGAGACGCATCGCACCGCTGCTGAGTGACGCAGTGGACGCGTTGGAGATCGAGCCTCCCGTGCCTCAAATCGCAATCAAACGCCTGAAATCGGCCATCGGCACTATTGAGGAGACCACCCGATGACCGGGGTGACATTTGGAATCGACTTCGGCACCACCAACAGCCTTGCCGCCTCCATCATCGGTGACCGTCCGGTCCCGCTGACCGACGACGAGGGGCGGCCGCACCCTTCCGTGATCTGGTACCGCGGAAGCGACATCGTGATCGGCCGCGAGGCGAAGCAGCATCTCGACATCGACCAGGGTGGTGCGCCCCCGGGCTTCGTCCGTTCGCCCAAGATGAGCCTGCGCCGTCAGGGGCCTATCTTCGTGGATGGCCGCCCCGTCGATCCGGTCGATGCGGTTGCCGAGGTTCTTAAGCACCTCAAGAGGGACGCGACGGTTGCCCGCGAGCGGGCACCAGGCCGTGACCTTGAACGTGCCGTCATGACGATCCCTGTCGATTTCGGCGGACCAGAAAGACGGGCCCTCCGGCAGGCCGCGCGCGCCGCCGGGATTTCCGTGGTCCAGTTCGTGCACGAACCCGTTGCGGCCCTCTATGGATACCTTCGCTCGCAGCCCGACATGAACCGGGAGCTTGCCCGGTTAGAGGGGCGGTCGGTTCTGGTGTTCGACTGGGGCGGCGGCACCCTCGACCTGACGCTCTGCAAAATCCAGGGCGGCTCGATCATGCAGGTGGCCAACGCGGGCAACAACGAGGTCGGGGGCGACGAGTTCGACAACAGACTGCGGAACCTGTTCCGGACGAAGCACGCCGCCGCGCACAGGCTCGACGACATCTCGGCCCTGGAGCAGCCGGGCATGGCCGCAAAGCTCCTGAATCAGTGCGAGCTCGTCAAAATCCACCTGTCGGATCCGCACACCGAGAGCGAGGACGTGATCCTCCGCAACTACCTGAAGGTCGATGGCTCCGCCAGGAACCTTGTGAGCTCGGTCACCCGGGCCGAGCTGGAGGAGGCAAGCCGTAGCATCGTTGCGCGCGGCCTTGCGCTCATTGACTCCGTCCTCGCGAGCGCTCGCCTGACCTACCAGGACATTGAGCTCTGTCTCGCGACGGGTGGAATGGTGAACATGCCAGCGATCCAGGCCGGCCTAACGGAGCGGTTCGTCGGAAGGGTGCCAAAGCTGGACAACGGAGACCGCATCATCGCGGAGGGTGCAGCCTGGATCGCACACGATGGGCTCCGCCTCACCCTGTCCAAGCCGGTCGAGATCCTGGTAGCCGATAGCTCCGGGCGGGGCTCGTATTACCCATTGGTGCCAGCCGGCCTGACGCTGCCGGTCGAAAACCAGATCATTCCCGCCACCAACACCCGGCTTTACTGCGTCGATCCGCGGGAGGGGGTCGCGGTCGTCGAACTGGCAAAACCGGCCCGGATCGGACCGGCCAACCCAGAAGATCCGCGGCGCACCCTCTGCGTGCTGAGCCTGCCGGTCGATCCAACGACGGAGCCTCTTCTGGAACGGCTCGAATGCCATCTCCAGATCGACCACGACTATGTCGCCACCGTGGTAATGTGCTCAACGGGACGTGGCGCCGAGGTGCGGTCTGAGTTCCACGACCTTGAGTTCGGCCTGGCGCTTCCGGTCAACCATTCGGCCGAAGCGGGCGGAGACCCGGAAGGTAGGCACGGAAAGCCTAAGCGGGGGCCAGCATCGGTTGCAGCCGCCGCCAAGAGCACCGTTACCCAACGCACGAACGTGGCCGTCGACGTGGACGGGGCTCTTTCCAGAGACGATCTGTGGAGGCTCGTTCCAGGGGACATCCTTGCGAGGTGGCGTCCTCACCATTTCGACAATCGGACCGCCACAATCAGCAAGAGGCAGTCGTTGGAGCGATACTTCTACACGCCCTGTGCCCGCTGCAAGCGCCTTGAGTCCCAAATTCGGGCGGAGGGGCCAGTGGAGGAATGCCGCGGCCGACGTTGTGGCGAGGGCATGGAGCCGAAAGCCCCCGATCTGTCACCGAAGGCAAAGCCTTCGTCATCGGGCCAATTTGTGAGGCCGAGTGTCTGATCCTGCACCGGGCGCCGCATCGTTTCTGCGCGCCGTCCATGGCAGCTGATTGATGCGAACGCTCCCTCTTCTCTGGATGGGCGAACTGGTGGTCGTCTTGTCGACGTCTCCTCCGGCCGGGTAGCGGAGCAAAGCTCGCCCGATCAATGCGTTTGATGCGGCTCATCAGTCCAAGTTGCTCCCAAGACCATCTTGGCAATGAAGGGTACCGGATCCTGAAGATCACGACCTGCGCGAAGCTGGATGATCATCTACCCGGTCACCCGCATGTAACATCGAATTCTATGCAGCCGTGCGCAGAAGGACCACGCCTCGTTCGCGGATGACGCCTGCATGAATGCGGTGCGGGCCGACGATGCACAGCCTCGACAGCTTCACTTCAGTCGTAGGAGTCCGGGAACCCGAACCGCAGCGCGCCTCGACCGAGTTCATCAAAGAGGTGACGCGATCCCGGGGCAAGCGGGTTGGGCAACTTGATGACGCGCCATGCACCCGGAGTGGTTACCAACGGAACGTACAGGATGTGATATTGGATGGATCCCCGCTTGTCCGGCGATGCCTTGAGAGCGGCCCGGATCTCAGTGGACCCGAGTTCAAACTGGCACGGGTCATGCTGCGAGGCCTTCACCTCGTACTGGTACCGCCGCCCGCTCTTTAGGACGACCTCAAAATCAAAGCCCTTGTTGTCGTCGCCGTCGGCACCCAGGAACGCATAACGCCTGCTGCGGGAAATCCAGCAGGCGGCCGCGTCATCATCCGTCAGCCCGTGTTGGTCTTTGATCCACTCGAAGGCGCGAAGTTCACCCAACAGACCCACGGCTCGTCGCTGGGCTTCCGAGAGTCGCTCCTGGATGTCTTGACGTCCACCTGCCCCACGACCTGCTCCACCATCCCTCTCGGGCTTCCGCTTCCCTGGTCGCTCCACAAGCTTCGCGTCCTTGCACCGGGACTGCCACTTGGCATCAGACACCATCTCAGACCGGGCCGCTGCCACCAGAGCTTCGAGCTCCGTCGCATTGTCGCCATTGAAATCGACCCCATTAAACCGGATCTGGCGTTTCTGAGCATCAGTTCGCGTGCGGTGGTCGGCACGCTGCTCCTGGGCATTGGCCAAGTCCAGGGATGTCAGGCCGAGCTGTCCTGGATCAAACGACGCCGGCATTCCGCTGGGCCAGAAAGTTGCGCGAGAAAACAGCACGGGTTCGCCTCCGGCCGGCACGCGGGTAAAATCGAGCAGGCCAAGCGCATCAAGCGCCCGGACGAGTTCCGCCCGCCCAAGCGCCCATTGCTCTGGGACGACACGGCCATTCTTTCTGCACCACGCATAAACAGACACCGAGGCCCGAGCAGCCGTATCTCCCATAAGAGACGCGTTATGGGCGTGGATGACCTTGTGCGGCTCAACCGCAGCATCAGCGGTGTCGCCAATTCCTAACTCGTCGAGTGTTTCATCAGCCCGCGAGCGGACATCGCTTTCGGTCAGCTCCTCGTGGGTCAGGAGCCATTCCTCGTCGAACGGCACAAAGTCCAGTGCCCGAAGGCGCAGGTACTCATCAAGGGGCTGTCCCGCCAGGAAAGCACCCATAAAATGGCGGCGAAGCCGGTCGAGGAGCGCCGGACGCAGCCGCTGCAGGTGATAATCAAAATGCCCCTTCAGGTTTGCCCGGCTCTCGAGCGGAGCTTGACCGAGCGCTGCCAGCGCTCTGTTGAAGTCCCCGAGGGGAAGGGCGAATTCCCGCCGCAGGGCGTCCCTGTCGTCGGTCTCGCGACAGAGGGCCACGACGTCCTCAGGGGGGCGCTGAAGGCCTTCCACCTCACGCTCCAGCCAGCCTGAGACATTGAATTCGCCATCGGCATCCTCGACGGCCTGCAGCAATCGCTTGGCGGCATCTATCCCAACCCAGCAGGCCACAACCGGGGCAACAAGGGTCACAATGTGTTCGCTCCCCGTTGCGGAAGCCCGGGTCACCTCATTGATCCGCTCGACGGGATAACGCAGAAGCCGGGCCAGAAGGTCGTTCTGGGGGCGAGCGAACGGCGTTCCAGCGAGTTCAGTCGCAACCTGCAGGAAGGTGTAGCGCACGGCCCCATCCGCACGTCCGTCAACCACCCGTTCGAGCGGACGCCCCAGGTCGCGCAGGACGGACCAGTCCAACGCATGGCGGCCGGCAATCACGATGGTGGGGCGCTCCCGGTCGCGGACCGGGATAACCGCCTCAGAAGGACTTGAAACCGCTGTGCCATCCACCATGACACGGATCCTGTCGCAGAACCGCAGTCGAACCCGGCCCAAGGCAGCCCGGAAGTGGGATCGATTGATCGCCTTGGCGAAGCTGCGTCCTTCAACGTCCAAGGCGAGCACGGCCAGATCGGCAATCCACCCGCGCCCGTCGTTCATGAGGCGTGGATCGGCCACCGACGTCGCGAAGCGTTGGCCGTCAACTTCCAGGGCAATATCAGCTTCGTCCATGGTGATGGCGTCAAATCCCGCCTGCCTCAAGGACTGGGCCACAGTTTCCGGCTTGGTGACGCCCTCGATGATCGGAGCTCCCATGTCGGCTAAGAGGCGCGCCTCAAAGGCCGAGCCGATGTCCTCGGTGACATAAAAGCGGGGCAGGGCAGCGTCCGCGCCGGCCCGGTGGAGAACTTCGAGGTGGCCACGCTGATTGACGATAATCGGCAGATCGCCTGAGATCGTGGCGCCTTGGTCCACGATCTCGTTCCAGGCTTCGGCACATGCCGCGCGGACAAGTCCCCGGGTCTCGTCCGTGACAAGGCCTTTCTCTACGGCACCGGCAAGCGCTCGAAGCTTCGCGACCGCATTGCTGGGAGATAGCCAATCGTTCAACCCAATTTCATCGATCAGGGTGCGCCATGTCTGATCGTTTAAGGCTGGTCGGATATCCTCGTGGGGCCGCAAAAGAACGCGCGGTACATCACGCCCTCGGCCCCGGCGCCACCACAGGTCGGACGGGCGCGCGAACCCGGCGCCCGATGGACCGACGCACGGCATCCATTCAACCTTGCTCAGGAACATCCTGAGCGGCGTCGGCAGCGTATAGGAGTCCTGGCTGCGGTCATGGACCAGGATGAAGTCGAGGTGCTCCTTGCGGTGTTTAGCGAGATAGGAGAGGACGAGGTGCGCATACTCAGTCTTGCCCTCGTCTGAAAGCCGGTCGTGATCCGACTGCGCAGGAAGCCGCCAGATGTTAGAACCATCCCGCAGGCTGTAGTTCGACTGCGGGTGCCGCGAACATGCGCCTTTCACCCCTTCCTTCCAGTCTTGGCTGAAGCCCGGACGGTTTCCGTAAACCAATAGGGGGCGCCAATGGTTATGCGCATAACCAGAGCGCTCGTTTTCTGCGATGCAGGAGAAGGGCCGCATGCCATCGACGACATCCGCAACAGAGAGAAACTCGCGCCAGCGGGTGAGTGACCCCTCTGCGAGCGTGGGCCAAGAATCGTAAGGAAGCAGGAGCGCTCCTGCGATCTCGGCGGCGTCTTTGGACTGCGCGGCGAGCTCACGGCAGATCGTTTCCAGCCGCTGCCCGTTGTCGCTCCACCCGCCCGAAAAGTAGGTCTCGGCCGCGGGCCGCCATGATCCGTCAGCCGTCGGAACCGACAGGGTTGCCGCCTTCACTGCCTCGTCGGCCTCACGGCCGAAGACAAGCCAGACCCGGAAGGCCCATTCCAGGATCTGCCGCAGGGTTTCATCCTTCGGAGCCTTGGCGATGTTGCCCGGGATGTCGCGAAGCACCTGCAGGGGATCGTACTCCGAAACCAAGCCGGCCTTCAGAAGGGCCGCGCGCGTCGTCGTATCGAGGCGGATTGCGTCACTGACCAGACGAAACCGGCGTCGGAGTGAGCGCGGTGGAGGGGGGGCCTCCGAGCGGCGCCGGCGCCCGCCCGCGCGCTCTGCCATGTAGACAGGGGTGGTTTCATCCACTTGCGTCTTCAGGAGCTTTGCGTCCTTGTCGAGAAACAGCTCCTTCCCTCTCAAGCTTGCTAGACTATGCTGCCCGTCCTTGAGTGCCTCGACGACCTCGTCGAGGAACTTTCCCCATTTGGACAAGGCGCGACGGCCCTTGTGCAGATCCCGGGCGACCGCTTCCACCCAACGCGCCACAACGTCGTCATTCGCGGTCATTTTTGAGCGCAAGCCTGATGAGCGAGCTAAGGCCGCGATGCGCTCCAGGCGCTCAGATCCCAGCGCCGGATCAAGAACGGGCGCGCCGGTGATCCTAGCCACTTTGGGTGCATTCAGATGAGAACCCCAATGCTCCCACCGATACGCCGCCGCCAAAGTTGTCCATCGGGTGCCGTCCGCAGTAGGCAGCAATACCAGCTCCTTCAAGAACCGGTCCCCGTTGACCCGACGGAGGCGGGAGAGCTCACTCACGTCCCAGCAAAAGAGATCGACCACGTTGGCCCGTTCCGCGCCGACCTGCTGCGGACCAATCTCCACCAGATGCCTTGCGGCCGCCAACGCGGCCTCTGCGCACATGTCCAGCAGGAAGGTGTTTAGCGGAATGTCGAGCTCGATCTCCTTGCGGTTCAGAGACACCAGGAACGGAGCATTGAGATGGCCATGCAGGGGTGCCTGGGCCTTGGCGCCGAGCGGGAGATAGCAGTAAATCCGGCCTGGCCCAGGCGCCCTCGCACCCAGGGGGACTGCAATGGAAACGACGGTTTCTTCATCAGCCTCAAGCCAGCTTTCTAGCCGCTCATCCCGCTTGAGGCTTGCCCTGATCGCCTTTTCGAGCGGTTCCCGCGGCACGACGCGCCGGACCACCAGGTAATTTCGACGCCCAGCTTCGACGTGGTGAAGCGTTGTTTCCGGCAGGAGATCAAGAGCGCCGAGTTGGGTTGGCTTGCGCTCAATCCGCTTCTCAGAAACCTTGCGTCCATCGGTGATCATCTCGACCGTAAGGATACTGATGCGCTCCAAGAACAGAGCAGGAGGCGTGCCGGAGTCGAGCAGTTCGCGAACTTGTGTCTCTGCCGCCCCAACCGCCGCTGCATCCAGGAGCGGGATCCGGAGCAGGGTCGCAAATCCCTCCCGCGCATAGCCTATAACCTCGTCGTCTTGTTTGCGGATTGGCACCGTGAGCAGTGAGCGGGGCATGTCCTTTAACATCGTCTGCGCCGCATCCCCGGTGGCCCCGGCGCGGCGGAAGATTTCGAGTGCCTCATCGTCGGTTGCGAACCGGAAGCAGAAGCCGTCAAATCTATCCCGCGATGAGCCTACGCCCTGGCAGGAATAGACCTCCGGCGTCTGCGTCAGGACGTGGACGCTCCGGAACCCCAGCCCCTTGTTGCCGATCCCTTCGCCAAATCGCTTTGTGCTCCGGGCAGGCCGGCGCACGGCATTCACATTGTCCCATGTGAATCCATTTCCCCGGTTGGCCACGTGGATCTCTCCCTGTGATCCATCCCTTGAGCGCGAGAAGCGAACATGGATATGGCCCGATCCGTCCGCGTCATGCGCATCATGGGCGTTCTGGATCAGTTCGAAGACCGCGCGATGCCTATAGTCGGCCGCAATGTGGCGGATCGTTCCGGCGAGACTGGCGTAGGTGTCACGGTCCTCCAGCGCCTTGCGGACTGAGTCAGCGCAAGCCTCTTCAAGTGTCCGGAGCACGGCCTCCTGCCCGGCTGTGTGGGGCGATTGCATGGCGCTCTCCGGCTCGCCCTTCTCCGAGCCGTCCTGCAGGGCCAGCATCTCTCCAATGTCACGGTCGCTCACCATCGCGGACTCCTCTTCTGCAGATAAGCGTAGCGGTATAAGTTCAGCTTGTCCTCAGGGGCGGCCGATCTTGGACGCCACGGCGACGGCTTCGCCTGGCCTTGTGACCCGCGTCCAATAGAGGGGAGCGCCCTTGAACTCCGGAATCTGATCCAAGTTCGAGTTCCGTCCGGTCGCCCGCTTCCCTTCCGCCGGAGGCATGGGGATACTGCGGGTGCATTCAAGGCCAAGCGCTTCAAGGGCCGCACGCGCACGTTCGTCTGCGGAGAACCAAACACGGGCACCGCCTGCGGCGACGCGGCCGATGGCAAACGGGACGCCCGTCGCCGTGCGGTAGCGGAGGAGATAATCGGAATGCCCTGTCTCATGGATCTTGAAGCGGGCATCCCCGGCAATGGCGGCCTCGATTTGGTTCGCGAGCAGGCTGGGTTTCGGCACGACGAAGCTCCTTTCAACAGGGGAGAAGGTGAAGGCTTGGATCAAGGCACCGGGGTGAACGGGATTGCCGGCTGGTCCAGGAACATGGCCTCGATGGCGCCCCCATGGGCGCTCAGGGCGGGGCCGACCGCAGGCAGCAGTTCATTGATGGACCGGCGCCAATCGTCCAGGTCGATTTTCGGCGTCGTGGTCGGCGCATCGATGCGAATGACGTTCTCGGGGCCGAGCATCAGGCGCGCCTGATTGGTGGCCGCAAGCGATTGGAGGCGCATGGCGGCAAAAATGATCTGGCGCCAGCGCCAGTGCCCGCCCCCCAGCATGCCCTTGCTGACGACGTAGGGGTCGTCGCCGCACCCGAGGCTCAGGACCTTGATGCGTTCGCGGGGGACGTCATAGCAGCTCAAGGCTTCGATCACACCGAGCATCAGGGGGTTGTTCGCCCAGACGCCGCCGTCGACGAAGGTGTAGCCGTCGTTTTCATGCGCCCGGTAAATGGTCGGGGCCGCCGAGGTCGCGAGCGCCACATCCTTCATCGTCTTGCGCCAGTCCATGCCATAGTCCGCATGGTGACGGGTCTTGAAGACCGCGATTTCGCTGAACCGGCCTTCGAAGGCTGGGATGACAAGGCGGGTCCGCGACTCACCGAACAGCTTGGTGCCGACCAGGTCGTCAAGAACGCGCTCAAGCTCGTCCCGCTCGTAGCGGTAGGTCCCGACATTCCAGATCGTGTTACGGAGCCAGGTGCAGGCGCGCCCGAGGACGTTGTCCCAGGCTGGCGGAAAGATGTGGCGTCCGCGCTGCATGTAGAGGTCACGCAGCTGGCCCGCGCTGTAGCCGGCGCCCATGCCGATGGCCAGGATGCCCCCGGTGGACGTCCCGACGATCATGTCGAAATAGGTGCCGATGGGCTGCCCATTGGTGAGAGTCTCCTCCAGACCCGCCAGGACGGCGGCGGGAAAGACCCCTCGGATGCCACCGCCATCAATCGAAAGGATGCGGAAGTCCCGGTCCTTCGGCCAAGGCTGTGGAATGCGTCGCTTCGGGTTGGATCCCGCGGAGCGGGGGAGGATGGCTCGTTCGTAGCCCATTTGCTTGTCCTTTCTGGATATTGGTGATCGCGGCCGCCCCCGGCCCAGGTGCCGGTCAGAAGCCAGCCTTCGTAGAAAAAGAGCCACTCGGCGGTCCAAGGGATGATGGTGGCCGCGATGGATTGGCTCGGTGCCCATTCATCGTCACGCCAGTCATAGAGGCAGAGCGGCGACCGGGCCGGGGCGGCTTGGTCGAAGTAGATGTGAGGAACGGGAGCCCCGGTCCGCGGATGCTGCAGGACGATCCCCGAACCTGCGATCCTGACCGAGACGTAATCGTTCTTGAGGGTGAACTCGTGGTAGAACGCCCTCGGACAGTAGGCGATCTCGACCTCGTAAGGGTGCTGGATCGGGCAGAGCGAACCCCGCCAGACTGCGAACAGTCCCAGGTCGCGCACGAGGCGAAACCCAGGATAGTCGCGCTGGATGAGCCGTTCCTGCTCAATGACCGTGAGCGCCGTCATTGCCTCACGCCCCGCGCTTGGGCGTGCCGTCATGCCGGCCGCCATAGAAGTTGTGCGACGGCACCGGGCGGGCATAGGCGGGGGACGCGGCCAAGCCAGTCCCGATGATGCGGCCGCTGCCTGGGGCGATGCGGCTCTTGCCGGCCTGCGAGAGGCCCCCCTGCCGGGTGACGTACTCGTTGAGCGCCGCCCGAGCCGGGCGCTCGCCGAAGAGCCCCTCAAGGATCACGCTCATCTGCGCCAGCGACAGGTTGCCGAACCGCAGCGTGTGCATCTTGGCGCAGAAATCCCGCAGATCGGAGATCATGAGATCCTGCGCCTCCCTGTCGCCTGGCCAGCGGTCCGTCAGGACGTCTTCGCGGCAGGCCGGGTTTTCCTCATGGATGAGCCGTCCTAGGGAGCGCTCGCGCTCAAGGCGCGCCAGGATGGCCTGGGCCTGATGGTGCAGCTCCTCGGCGAGGCTCCGTGTCCGGCCGGCCTGGTCGGCGATGAGCTTGCTCAGCAGGACCGAGGGCGGGCGACGGAGCTTGGCGCGGGCCGGCTTCTCGAACAGGACATTGCGCCAGCGCTTCAGGAGCTGCAGGCTGATGAGCGCCCGGGACTTGCGGTAGGCCGGCTGCTGCTCGGGAACCGGATCGCCATGGGCCCGTCCTTCGATCAGGAGACGGTCGTAGTCGAGGGAGCGCTGCTCGTAGAAGGCGGCGAAATCGGCCTCCTGGGGCGTCCGGACGTTGAAGTAGTCGGCCAAGCCGTAAGGATTGGCGAGCAGGCGCTTCTGCGGCGCCCCGGCCTCGTCGTGCTTGTGATGGAAAATCCAGCTCGTCCGTTCCAGGCGCGCCGGAACGAGGATCGACGGGGTGAGGTCGATGTGCATGCCGTCTTCGTAATTGACGGCGACGCACCGGGTGTGCCGGACGGTCTTGTCGTAGTAGCGGGAGCCCCGCTCGCCCCGGATGGCGGCATACAAGCGGTCAAGCACCTCCTGCGGTGGCGTGCCCGCCGGCAGGTTGAGCTCCGTCATGATGTCGATGTCGTACTCGTCCCGCTCGGAGTTGCGTGCGACGGTCGACCCCGTCGCCATGCTGCCCTGCGGGTACATCCGCACCACTGAGTTGCGGAGCGGGCTGCTCTCGCGGTCGATCCAATCCTGCATCGTCTGGTAGCGCTGGACCGCCCTGTCATAGTCGGTCTTGGAGAGCTGGACGCGGATGGCGATGTCGCTCAACAGGATGTCGATGGGGCTGAGGCCGGTGAGTGGAAAATGGCTGATGGCATTCATTTCGTCGATGTTCCCTTGCTTGGGCCGGGGTCCCAGGGGAACATCCCGGCCATCTGAAGGGTCAATCGAAGCGTCAAGCTTGATCCGGAAACGGCGATCTAAACTTTTTTTGCCTGGGCGAAGGAAAGCGCTCTGGATCGCGATTGCTATCCTTGAAGGTGATCGCCCGATCACCGGTTCATTGCTTGACGAGTTCTCCGGCCGGCAGGGTGCCGCAGGTGAAGAAGTGGGGACAGCGCGGACAGGTCCTGGCGTCGGGTTTCGGCGGGAAATAACCGGCCGCAATGTCCGCGGCCATCCTGGCCACCTTTTCCCGCTGGTTCGCGAGCTTGCGCTCCCCGATCTCCGCGGGTTTCATGGTCTCGTCCGTCAGGTAGATGGCCTCGACGGCCGCCGCCGGCCCGAACCGTTCACGGGCCGCAAGGAGGAGGAGGCCGTAGGCGACGTCGTCCATTTCGGTCGACCGCTCCTTCCCGGTGCGGATCCGGCGGAACACGCCACCGGCGCCGTCGGACCGCACCTCATCAGGAGTGACGATGATCCGGGCGCCGGCGAGAGGGATCTCGACTGGCGTCGGCTCGGCGTACTCGGTCCGCCGCGTGGTCAGCAGGTGTTCGACCAGACGGAGAGCCACGCGCCGGTAGTCGTCGGCGCTGGCGTGCTCAACCGGGCCGCGCTCCTGCCACATCAGGTCGAACTGCGCCAAGATGTCGGGTGGCGTGAGATGCCACCGGGAAGGATGCCCTCGAAGCCAACGGATCATCGCATTGACGACGTCATGCATGCGGACGAACGGGGTCGCGCTGCGTCCGCCCGGCACGCCCAGGACATGCGTGAGCAGATAGCGTCTCGGGCAGCGGTCGTATTGCGATAGGTGATCCTGGGTCAGGATCGGCGGCGACGCCCAAGTGATCCTGATATCAGGTGTGGCATGCCCCCTGGCGCTGGGGGCGAACAGGGGGGCGGGCTCGATGACATCAAGCGATGCCGTGATCTCCCCAAGGAACGGGGAGGGATTGCGCCGATTTCCGTTGGCCTGCCTAGTGGCGCCGTACAGAGTCAGGTGGCGTCGGGCCCGCGAGACGCCGACGAAGAACAGGCATTCCTCCTCCTCATCATGGCCGCGTCTGACGGCGTCCAAGCCGGTCAGCCCTTCCGCCCCCGCGATCATCCCATCCGGTGGCGTGCAGCGCGGCGGCATGTTGTTGGTCGGGAAACTGGCCATGGCCAGGCCCGGCATGTGGACGGCGTCGAACTCCAAGCCCTTGCTGCCATGCACCGTCATGAGCCGCACCGCGTTCAGGCCGCTCGCGGCCGCCGGCATCTGCCGCAGATCACGCTCCTCCGAGAGGAGGGCGAGCCGCCTGGCCCGGTCAAGGAGGCGTTGGATCGGCCGACCGGCATTTCCAGTCGGCAACGAACGGCAAAAGGCCATGAACTGCCAGATAGCGATGGCCCGGATCTGGTCCCTCGGCCGGGACGAGGAGGCGAGCTGGCGGACAAGGTCGGAGCGGTCGAGCAACCATGCCGCAAGCACGCTCCACGGATGGCTGTCCGGACCGAAGCCGGTGATATCCGCGGCGACGGTGGCCAATGCCGTCGCCGCTTGCGGCGACACTATGGCGGCCGCGCTCGTGAGCCATTCCAAGGGAGCTTCGAACCGCGCGCAATGGGCCTGGAGCGCAGCCAGGTCCGCCATGGCGATGGAGGTCCGGGGCATGGCCGCGATGCGCGGAAGGCTGCCAGCCTTCGGATCAACAAGCAGCGCCAGCAACGACAGCATGTCCTTGATGTCGGACCGCTCGAACAGACTCCCGAGGTAAAGGGCGGGGATGTCGCGCTCTTCGAGCGCCTCCGCGATGTCGGCGAGACGCCCGTTGCCCCGGCAGAGGACGGCTTGGTCGCGAAAAGCCACACCCTGTTCCTTGAGCTCCAGAATGCGGGCGGCGACCGCCGCTCCCTCATCCGCCGGCTGCTCGACACGGCGCACCTGGTGCCGGTGGCCGGATGGGCCACGGGTTGCGGTGAGCCGCAGATCGAGCATGCCTGAGGAGGCCTTCATCTGCCGGGCGAACCCGACAAACGTCTCGACGACCTCCTGGCTGGACCGGTAGTTCACGTCGAGCTGGCCTATAACACCGGCTGGGAAATCCCGGGTGAACCCCGCCATGTTGGCGGAGGAGGCTCCGCGGAAGCGATAGATGGACTGGCGCGCATCGCCGACCACCCACAGCCTTTCGCCATCTCCGACGATGGCCTTCAAGAGGCGCACGCTCGCCCGGTTGACGTCCTGATACTCGTCCACGAGCACATGGTGGTGCCGCTCCCGCAGAGCCTCGCGCACCCCTGCCTCCTGCTCGACCAGCTGGACGGGGCGCATCACGAGATCGCCGAAATCGAGCAGGCCGGCAGTCCTGAGCTGCTGCTCATAGGCCTCGTAAAGGATGGCCACGTCCATCACCTTCACCGCCCGGGCCGCGGCGCTCTCATCGCCATCCGCGTCGGCTTGCGCGGCCATGGCCTCCGCCAAAGCGCGATAGGTTGCCGGATCGCAAACCTCATCCTTGGCGCGCGAGATCGCGCTCAGCATGTCGCCCAAGTCCGCGGTTGGATCGAAGAAGTTGCGGAAGTGCCGGAACGGGAGAACCGGGACAAGGTCCTCGACGAGCCCAACCGCGTCGGCCCGGTCGATCAGCCGCGGGTTGGAGGGCAACCCGAGCCGGTCATGGAACCGGCGCAGGATATCCAGGCCGAAGGCATGGAAGGTCCCGATCCAAACCCCTGGCGCCGCATCAGGCCGGGACCGGGAAAGCCTGTCGATCAACTCCCCGGCGGCCTTGTTCGAGAACGTCAGCACCAGGATGGTGGTGGGATCGACGCCTTGGTCAATCAGCCTTTCGACCCTGGCGATCAGGGTGCGGGTCTTTCCTGTGCCCGGTCCGGCTTGGAGCTGATAAGGGCGGCCAAGATGGATAGCCGCCGCCTCCTGGCTGGGATCGAGCCCTGGATCAGGCCGGGCAGCGGGCTCATCGCTTTCCGGCTCGGCCATGGGCAGGAGGAGCGCATCCAGGAGCTGCTGGGCGACCACCGCATAGGGCAGGCCGGAACGGGATGCGATTGCATCGGCGCCGAGCCCTTGATCCAGATGGAGCTGGCGAGCCCGTTCGCGTGGCAAGAGGAATTCGCGTGCGAACAGGTCCGCCTGAAGCTCGCGACGTTCCCGTCGGCCATAGTCGACCACCTTCTCGACGCCGGACGCGGCTCCCTCCGTCAGCCGGCTCGGGTCCACGGTATGATCGATGATCGGCTCGCTCGGCTTGTGCAGGACCGCATGGCCGATCTCGTGCGCGGCCAGGATCGCCTTTTCGGCCTCGGTTCCGGTGTTCTCGCAGATGACCATCATCATCTGCGGGTCGAGCAGCGCCCGCCCGCCCATCAGGGCTGGATCTCCAGGCCGGACCCATGACACCTCGACGTCAGCCTCCTCAGCCGCCGCTGTGAGGAGGGACAACGGGACCCATGGGTCCGCCCCCTTCGCGACAGCCTTGGCATGGAGGTCCGACGCCGCAAGCCTGACCGTTTCGAACGCGTCCATTGCCGTCTCCGAGGATCAGAGCGAGAGGAGACGGCGCTTCTGGTCTTCGCTGAGACCAGAGTCGTCGAGAGCCTGCTGAAGCGACTGCCTTTCGGCGGGTCCGGGCTTCGTGTCCGCTTTGAACATGCGACCGGCGGCCAGTTGAGGCTCCCCGGAAAGGTGCTCACGTATGAGCTCCACCGAGGTTCCGACCGCTCGTGCGATCTCGTTGAGCAAGCCCGCGGTGAAGTCCTCAATGCGGATCAAACGATCCTTCAGGCGCAGCACGAATAGGGTATTCGCGCCCAGCGCCGTGGCGATCCGCTTGAAGTCGGACGGCTTGAGGCTTTCGAAGGGGTTCACATTCAGACGAGGACGCTCCTTGGCAAGCGAGGCCTCGATCTCCGCGAACCGCCCGAGAGCCTTCGTTCCCGATGCTTGATCGACGACAATCTCGGGCCAAGGGGTTTCTTCCATCTGTTTCAGTTCGCTGGCGAGCTCGGCCAGATCTTCAGCCAAGTCGGGATGGCGCCCGACGAAGGCGGCAAGGCGCTCATCGGTGATCGGGCCTTCGACAGCGGCAAAATCGGTGAGGACGTCCTCTCGGGACATCTTCTGGAATGGGTTCATTGCACGTCCCCATGCAGTTGGTTCTGAAGCCTTTGCGCCCCGCTCTTGAGCCAGTTTCGGATGGTCTTCTCGGAGACGTTGCACAGTTTGGCGATGGTTGGTTCATTCGGGTCGGCAGAATCGATCTGATGCCCACGCAGAAGGAGGGTGACGGCCCTGCGCTCATTGTGTGGCAAAGACTCAATCGCCCCATCCGCCTGAGTCCGGAAAATCTCGAACTCCGCCGTGGCCAATCCCATCTCGTTTTCTGTTTCGGGCTGCGGAACGATGATCGCACCTGCGGTCGGCACGGTGTCATCCTCCCCGTCGGTCACGACCAGATCACTCTCGCGATGCTGCTGGCGCCGACAGACCCTCAGGACGTCCTTTCGCAGGGCGGCGAAGGCCTTGTCGAAAACCACCTCGAAAACATCCAGGCGGCTGGGGTTCGGCCCGAGGCCCTCTGCGAGCACGAGGAGGAAACGCTCGATGACCTCCTCCCGGGCTGATTGCGCGTCGGGCAAGGCCCCGTAGCGGATCGCGTGGGCCAGGTGGCGTTCACAGCGGGCATGGAGGGCGAGGAACAGTTCGTTGAACCAGGTGCTCCGGTTGCTCTCACGTCCGGCTTCCCGAAGCAGATAGACGAGGCACTCTGAGGGAACATAGTCGGCGTGGTTCCGATCGTGGATCCTGAGCCGTTCCCTCACTTGGTCCCGGCTCAGGATCAGGAGAGCATTCAGGGCCGCGCTGGTGCGAGCGAGGCGTGTGTAGGGAAGCCCATTCCCCCGGGTTTTTGTCAGCGGTCTCAGCATTGCCCCACCGTCTGGCCGCGAGCTTGGCCGTCGCGGCACCTATATCCGCCCAGCACGTGCGGCTGGGTTCTTACCTGGAGAATGGTCGGGTTGCCGGATTCGTGCAATGCCGATGTGTTCCCCCAAACTGGTATGGCACCAGAGGGAGCCGCCAATTGCCACATTTCATGAATACTGTTTCGAGAAGATGGACTCGACATCCACGACCCAGCCAGGATTAAAGGCTGCATTTGCAACGCGTCCCCCTCGCGCATTGCACAGGATCCTCGTGCCATAGCTGTTGGTGAAGTCCACGCTCCGGTGGACGTGACCGTGCACCCATAGAGCAGCGCCTGCTGTGGACAGACTAACCTGCCCCGGATCAATTGATCCGGCAGGCGGACAGCCAGGGGCAGTGGGGCTCGGGGCGGATAATGGGTCACCACAACAAGAGGCACCCTGTCTTCCTGCACCTGGATGACCGCGGCCTCTATGGCCTCCCGGCTTCGCTCTGAGATGGCAGTGATGTCCCGGACCTTGGCGCGTCGGTCGAGTGTCGCGCCGCGCACGTGCACCGGCTCGCCGACACCCTGGTCCGAATCGGCCAGCTTGGGGCCGGACCCCAGGCTTCCGGTCCACAGCGTCGCCCCGTGAAACCTCACGCCGTCGGTGTCGATTGCCGTGTCTTCGAGGACGTGGACGCCAAGCCTAGCACCGTGGTCGCGGGCCTCCTCAAGGGTACCTTCCAGGGCTTGCCACCAGACGTCATGGCCTGCCGCCCGAGATCGCCTTCGACGAGTACGAGCACTTCCCTCGCGGTCGCAACGTCTACATCCAGACGGCGGAGCAGTTCGTGATCTATGCCGATCGCTGGCTCCAGAATGCGCTGGAGGTTGAAGAGATCGTGAGATTGTTCAACCTTGGCGACCGGCCTTGCCGCCCAAGTCCGACGACCACTGATGTCACGGCTCGACAAGCTGCGAGAGGCTGACGTCAAGCGCTTGAGCTATATGCCAGAGAATCACGAGAGTTGGGTTCTTCTTCCCGTGCTCAAGGTGACTGATATAGGCCTGATCAATGCCGGGCTCGTCCATTATTGTCTCGAGCCGAGCGACCAACTGCCATTGGGTCAGGCTTGCGGCTCTACGATACCGCCGTACGTTCGCGCCAACGATCTGCTGAATTTCCATACAGCAGACCAAACTTGAGCTTGCGTAAATCTCATATGGACTTTAATCCATATTTCAGCGATATCGAACGCATGTTCTGCTACATCTTACTCTGGGGATCTTGATGGAAACGGACGCTGTTGAAGACGACCTAAGAGCAACTCTCTTAGGCCTACAGTTCCAAGAAAGACCGTTCCCCAGTCCTTTCGACAGACACAAGGAACCGGGGTGCGACTGACCCGAAATCTATGAGGAGCCTCCGGCATGCCCAATGCAAAACCACATATAACCGGCTTGGGAAAGCTCGCCCGGCGCCTGCAAATTTCACCTGCGGCTCTCCGTTCTCAGGCGCTCAAGTTGGTTGAGCACGCAGCTTCAGGCATGGGCCAGTTTGGCCCTCTCTTTAACGATGGTCGAGCAGAGGAGCGATTCGATACTGCGGCCCACGGCTTGATGGCTCTAATGGAATCTGGAGATTTCGCTATGGAGTCTCGTTGGGACCAAGAAGACGCCATTAACTGGTTCGCGTGGCACCTCGGCGGTCTGGTTCGACCGACTCGTGAGGCGTGGCCAATAGGTAAACCTTTCCCTTTCGCCGACCCTCTCTGGACCGCCCTGTTATGTGGCTTCGCGGTACCAAGCGACAGGATAGACATAGCCGATTTCGAGCGTTTACCTCGACATCCAGCGTGGATGCCAGATGGCTTTATCCGAGGGACATGGTGATTAATCCGATATCCAAGGTCCCAGAATTTACTCCATTATCCTTGCGGATCACCACGCTGTCCCTGCCCATAATCGCGGCACTGGACGAGCATGCAATGCATAAAAGAATTGGCAGCCTCCGAACTATCTACAAACCTTGAAACGAGTTCTCAACCATGACGAGGAATAGGATCCGCGATCGATTTCTGGCACTTCACCGTGACTTGGATTTTTTTGCAGCGGGTGGGCAGCCGGCAAAAGAGGAACTAAGCGCTGCTCCGGAGGCATATTTGTGGCGCCCTGGAGCATATCCCGGCAGTGGGCAGCCCTGCATCCGCGCACGATTAATCCTTCAACATCCAAGGCTGGGTACAGCATCGGACTACTGTAGTTCGCCGGTGTATCATATTGACCTTGAGCGACGCTGGGCCAGAACTCAAGGACAACTACTCCGCCTTGGGCAACGTGATCCAGATTATGCCGCTTTACCTGTACCCGTCATGACGTACAGCGATGTTGACCGCACGGCCGATCTAGCCGGGTACCAGAACCCGCCGGCGAAAGCTGAACCGAAAGGTCCGATGGGCAATGACCCAACTTGGCACACTCTCTGGGATTGGTTTGAAGGAAACACACGCGATCCGCACGGATCTTTATTGGTTTACATCGCTAGGCGTTGGAATCAAGACATTCATACTGTCTATCTCAATACCGATTCCTGGATGAAGTCCAAACTCCGTCAAATTGATCGCGAGACTGCTGACTCCGATGACTTCAATGCAGGGAGCAATTATAATTAATGAGCTTCAAGAAGGTCGCGTAACAGAGGGCAGTGCCGATCACCGAGAGGAGATGCGCGATTAATGGCGGCATCTGGCGGCTAGTCCTTTGCCACAGGAGAGCTGCGGGATTGATCGAGCTGGTGTAGACTGGCCTGATCTGAGGGAGGGCTGCTCCCATGCTCAAGCGCTATCTTGTCGACCTCACCCGCCGCGAGCGCACTGAACTCCTGGGCCTGCTCAACAAAGGCATTGCCCCGGCCCGGACACTCACCCGCGCCCGCGTCCTGCTGGCCGCCGATGAGCACAAGACCGATGTCGAGATCGCGGCCAGCCTGCATATCCATCCTGCCACGGTCGAGCGAACCCGGCGCCGCTTCGTCGAAGGCAGAGCCGCCCGCGCTCTGCACGAGAAGCCTCGCCCCGGCGGCCAGCCCAAGCTGGATCGCAAGCAGGAGGCGTTCCTGGTGGCCCTGGCCTGCAGCGAGGCGCCGACAGGGCGCGGGCATTGGACCATGCAGTTGCTGGCCGACCGGCTGGTGGAGCTCGGGGTGGTGGAGACGATCAGCGACGAGACGGTGCGCCGCGCGCTCAAAAAAACGCACTGAAGCCGTGGCAGCGCAAGCAGTGGTGCATCGCGTCGGTCGGGGCGGACTTCGTCTGGCGGATGGAGGACGTGCTCGATGTGGATGCCGAGCCGTACTCCACTGACCGACCCGTCGTCTGCTTTGATGAGTTGCCGTTCCAGCTGCTCGCTGACAAGCGTGCTCCCCAACCGGCGGCTCCCGGCCGCCCTGCACGTGTGGACTACGAGTACCGACGCCAAGGCACAGCCAACCTGTTTCTGTGCTTCGAGCCGCTGGTGGGTTGGCGCCATGTGGAGGTGACGGCCCGGCGCACGAACAAGGACTTTGCCGAACAGATGCGGGCGCTGGTGGATGAATACTATCCCGAGGCACCGGTGATTGCGGTCGTGCTCGACAATCTCAGCACTCACTCGCCGGCCGCTTTGTACCAGACCTTCCCGCCGGCTGAGGCCCGGCGTCTCGTGAAGCGCTTGGAATTCCACTACACACCCAAGCACGGGAGCTGGCTCAACATGGCGGAGCTGGAGTTTGCGATCCTCAGCCGGCAGTGCCTGCACCGGCGACTGCCGAACCAGACGATCCTCCGCAAGGAGATCGCAGCTTGGGAGGCTGAACGCAACAGGGCCAGAGCCAAGGCGCATTGGCACTTCACCACCGCACAGGCTCGCTCCAAACTACGGCGGCTCTATCCTGCATGATCCCTGTGGCAAAGGACTAGTATCTCTAGCGCCGGAGGAGATAGAGGAGCGCAGTCTGGTAGCAGCGGCACTTTTATAGTTGGGGTGGCTCTCCGGGTCCTGCGGGACGCCCTTTCTACTTTCACGCACTCGCCTACCATATCGATGCAGGAGGCACGTTATGGCATGTTCCCGCACATACGACGAAGCAGTCCGAGATCGAGCAAGGCGGGAATTCGAGGAAGCCCAGCGGAAGATGGTTGAGGAGGTCGGCGAGGGCATGCCCGTCGTCACTGCAGAGGAGGAAGCTGACAAGGCTGCAGTCGAGCGGGAGAAGGGCGAAAGCTAAAGAGAAATGGATCCAGATTGCTTTTAGCCTACCTCTCTGACCTGCTGCACAGGCTCAAGGGCTCCGCCCGATGACGATGTGGGGAATGTACCTGGTATCCCCGACTTCCACCGCCTTTCTTGTGTATCGATAGGTCGTCGTCTAAGCCGCTGTCTAGATCTCCATGCTGCGGGGCACAAGCTGCTCCAGCAGCGCCCATTCCTTATTGCTCAGATCGCTGGGATGGAGACGCGGATCCATGGTGCGAGCACCCACCGGCTGAAACAGCGGCAAGCTCCATGACGCTGGTCACCCGACACAGCGCCTAATCGAGGCGAGAGACCGCAGTTATGCGTTGCGAGGTTTAACCCAGTTGCTCGTATCCGAGCCGGTGAAGGACTGGTTAGAGATTGTGTCTGCTCGCCACTGGACACCGCACAGCCCCGGAGATGGAGCACAGGCCCGACTAAAGGCCTAGACGTCAGCAGAAGAGTCATTTGGCACCGCGTCGAACCGTCGGGCTAACCCCGCATACGACGCTTAAATCCTGCACCATCTGAACGGTTTGTCACATCAAACCGGGCAAGATCGGCAGTCCTCGAGCTATTGCCAGCGACTCCCCTACAAGGATCAGTAATCGCTACAAGGATTAAAGCTGAGGAATTCCTTCATTAAAGGATCATTATTGATGTATTTCTTGCTTAATCCTTCAATGTATCTTCTCCCTATACTAACGATATATGCACTTGACTTTGTCATTAAGCCATGAATGCTAATAGGACATGACAACCAGCAGGAACGGAGATTGCAGTTACTTTCAATCATGCTCTAGCCGCAGTTCAGCGACCGTTGGCAGTCAATTGTCCTGTGTCGGCCGATCTAAAGCGAATTTCTTAGACCAATGGGAGGGGCTGAGATGCGGTTCATCTGTGAACTCGAACATCTGATGAAAATGGCGAAGTACCTTGAGGAGAACGTGAGCCAAATTGATCCCACGTCGGATGATGGTAAATACCTGACGCTAGCTGCCAGGATGCTCGGACATAGTGACTTCAACGATTTCCAGGTATCCCTTGAGACGCCCAACAGGACGGATCGGCTTCTATATATTGAGGAGGGACGTCGGGCAGACGTGGATCCACTCCTCGAATGTCACACGCTCGCACTTATGGGTGCAGGATTGAGGATTAGCGATGCTGAGGAGCTTGCTGTCGCACTGATGGCGAGTGAGCAGTGGGTTCGAGAAGTCCATCCGCTCCCGTTAACATCAACCTAAGCTGATCAGCGACGTGTCACGGATCACCACGGCTGTCGCACACTCCTGCACTCGTCTGACATCGCTAGATTGATAGCTGTCGCGGCACACTCCTCCCATGAAGCAACGAGGCGGTTCGATCTTTGCGTTCTCTCGGAGTTATCAAATGCCTTTGGCGCACGTCCCTCAACTGAATCGCGCACTCCACCACACGATTGTTGACCAGGCCCATCCAGGCTTCCCAGGCTTAACGATGCCAGTGTTGTACCTGTCGATGTCCACCGAAGCCGGCGGGGAAGCTCTCCAAGCATTATCAGGACTCGTCGACTACTTCGTCGATCATCGGTCTCGATCGCGGACGTGGATGCGTAGCCGGTCGGTGGCGCTTGGCCTTGTGTACGATTACATCCGTCAACGCCAAAGTTATTTCGAGGAGCAGGCTAAAGTTTCACAATTGAGGCTCCATCGCCTGATACTGACAGAATTTGCCAACCATTTGCGGTTGGGGACAGTGAGTTATACGCCGAGTGGGATCGATGACCCGCTGGGTCTTTATTGGTTTCCTAAAACGCCAGGGGTGGTCCTTAGGCTTGTGAGAGCACTTGATGACTATATCAAGTGGTTACATGACTGCGGCTACGGCGATAAACTCCCTGCAGGATACGAGGTATGGTCTGCAGGAAAGGATCATCCATTCCCTGGCGCGGACGTGGTGCGTATGCTCTACGCTGCCCACTATGCTCGTAAATTCAGCCTCCTTGCACACGTAAAAAAACGAAATCAGACGCGGCCGCAGCCACCATCCGCCGGACTGCTGGAGCGAGACGATCGTCGCGTTGGCACAGATGATACCAAAAGATTTCCAATCAAGTACCTCGTACCGCTCCTCACCCAAGCATTCGTTAAATGCCCTGGAGCAGCCGACCCACTCGACCGCGAGGATGTTACTGGGCACCTTGCAGCAGTGTTGTTGGCGGGTGGAGGGATCCGCGAGAGCGAGCCTCACCATCTCTGGGTCAACGACATCACTATTGTAGATGGCGAGCCAGTCGTTTTTCTCAGGCATCCTCAGTTCTCACTAATCGACCTACCGGACGGAAGCTCGATCACCCGTGAAGAGTATCTAGGGAAATTTTGCGCGATGCTCCCAAGGAATAGGGTGGCCGACAAATTTCATTCTGGATGGAAGGGTATAAAACTCGGCCGCGAACACTGGGCTATAATGTATTGGCTGCCTCTTTCCGGGTTGAAGGAGCACTTCCTAGCTGCCTACCTCGAGTACATTCGTCAGGTACGACCGAAGCTCATGCACGCAAGGCGTTCGAGAGGCCTTCCGGATCATCCATTCTTGCTAGTCTCCTCCGGTAAGGCCCAGCAGGAGGGAGATAATTCATCGATTGGTGATCCATACACACGAGTGGCGGCACGGAATTCCTGGTCTCGTGCTTTCAATCGTCTCCAGCATCTCTACCCAGATGCAAACCTCGTTCTTGCCAAATCCAACGGGACCACGCGACACGGGCTCAGACACCTGTACGGGGGAACGCTCGCGGAGCTTGGCGTCTCCTCTGAGATGGTCCAGGAGTGCATGCATCACATCAGTCCTCGTAGCCAACTCGTATACAAAGAACCACTTAAGAGTGCGGTCCATCTAACACTCTCAGAGGCCGCCGAGAACATCCGCCGAGGGAACCATCCCCTCGCTGAGTTTCGCTTCCAAACCACAGATGAATCACTCCGGAATCCGCTTCACCATGAGGTCCCTTGATCATGAAGGAGTTCATACAAGGCAGTCGCGCCATTCGGATCAACGATACTGATCGCGACATACTCTTAGGACCCCGCGGCAGCCGTGACGTCATCGTATCCTGCATCACAGAACTCGTCGACTTGGATGAAGGGGCCAGGAGAGGAATAACAAACCCGCAGCACGAACATAGGCATGACGCAGTCATTACCCAGCATAGTCTTTATGCGCAATTGCTAATCAATGAGCACCGGAAGGGACTTCTGCTACTAAGCCCGGCGAACTTCACTGGCGTCGGTGACCGAGTTACGCATCGTGTTGCAGAGCAGTTTGTAGAAACTACCGCCATTGGTAGGAGCCTCAAGAGGAACCTCGAAGCTGCGGGCCTTTACAGCTTTGTCAAGCGGATAAAGAGCCATACGACCGCGCAAAGAAGCCGGCGAACGATCACGCTCCTCCTCGCAAGTCTCGCGATGTCTATCGGCGGCGCCACATCGATCGACGATATCCCTAGAGAGGCGTTTGTCGCCTGGCTGAGCTTCTACAGGCATCCGTCCCTAGCACGATGGAGGCCGGAACTTTGGACGAGTGGTCGTGACTTCGACTTCCAATGTCTTCGGGAGCTAACGCTCGCCTTCAGCAGGTATACTGGCGATGATACTTTAATCGAACTCGCGGGACAGATACGCTCCGATAGTTTGTCACTCACATCGATGCGTTTTCTGCGGGCGTCACCTCCTGCATATGCCAAGCCATGGCTGGATTCGTATGATAGGTTTCTGCGGCAGGTCAACTCGATGAGCAAAACGTATGACCAGATGTTCACTTTGCTCGTGCGATGGCTCGGCGAGTTAAAGGACTCTGCTCCTGTTGATGACCCGTCTACATTCCTCCTCCACGTGGACCGGCGGATCTCTTTCCGCGACTTCCTAATCGAGCAGCAGAATGAATCCAAGAAGGGAAAGAGCCGGAACCACATCGACCACCTTAGGCGGGCCCGTGACTTTTCCACTTTCCTCGAGGAGGAACTTGAAATCGAGGGCCCGGTACGGCCGCTTGTAACTACCAGGGAGATCACTAAGGCTGAAGGTGATGCCCCGGACTCAGGGGTGATAAAGCGGTTCGAGGCAGCGTCAAGGGCATTGCCGACAAGGCTTTATGGACTTGTGCAGGAGATCCTTGAGGAAGGAGAGCAGGGATGGCCTGGCACTATTAGTCTCTGCAGAGCGGACGTCAGCGACGGGTCGCCCGCGATTTACTGCCCCGTCCTGCCAACCTTATTCCTGATGCTTTTCCATGTCCCGCTCCGAGTCGGTCAGGCGAAGCGCCTCGACAGTGGAGAAGGCGATATTGACCGCTTTGATGCATCGAGAATGCTCTGGGAGCGGAATCAGGGCCACCATGCGGGCTTCTGGGCTCAGCGCGGTGGTGGCAATGGCGGTTATGCGCGACAGGCCAGCCACAATCCGCCAATAACGGGCTTCTACATCAATACTAATAAAACAGGGTCCCCGTACCTGATCCCCTGGCAAAATGAACGTCTGCACAAACTTTTGTATGAGCTGCGCGTTTGGCAGGAGACTCGAAATCCCATCAAGTTGCCGATTGCCCCTGAGCAATATGTAGACGGAGCTCGCAAGAGCGATAAGGAGAAGCTCACCACCCTTCCATCAATCTTCCCGTTGTTTCGGCTACCAGGGGTGGACCACCGCGGCATTAGAGGAGCGATACCCAATGCCAGGAGAACAAATGAATTCTGGCAACTCCTGATGGCTGAGATGGAGCGGCGCTGGAATCAGAGCAACCCCGGTAACCCACTTAAGATCGTAAAGTGGAACACAAAAACGAAACAACCTTATGGAGCTAAATATAACGCACATGGGTTGCGCGTAGCCGGCATCACCCTAATGCTCGAGCAAGGTGTTCCTATTGAGATCGTGAGCAAGCTTCTGGCCGGTCACAAATCAGTGCTGATGACGATCTACTATGCGAAAAGTGATCCTGCCACGATCCACTCTCGCCTGGAAGAGGCCGCGCAATCTGCTGAAGCGGCGAAGATGCAGAAAGTGATGAATGAGATTAAGTCCTTAGGCATAACGGAGTTGGAACGACGGACCGCCGCGCTCCATCCAGAGGCAGTAAGCGCAGCCGCATCCATGGATCCGACGGACAAGTTCCTCTGGAGTAATGTTGGTTACGGATTTTGTCCGTGGGACGGGGCACGTTGCCACGATGGCGGACCGTGCTTGCGCAAGAGTAAAGCCAAAGGCCAGAATCGGAGCACCTATGGCCCAGTGCCGGGCGGCGATGGCAACTGCATCATGTGTCGACACTTCATCACGGGGCCGGCATGGAGTGAACAGTTGGATCTGCATGGCACTCTTCTCAATCGTCGACTTGCGGCGAAGTCAGAGTTGGCTCTCCAGAATGATGAGAAGCTCGAAACACTCCGGCACCGTCTAAGGTCTTCTACGGAGCCTGCCGAGCGGGCACGCATCGAACGTGATATCCAGTTCCATAAACAGGAAGAACAGGTGATCAACGCGCAACGCAAGTTACTGGGCGATGCGCTTTGGAACACAGTCCTCCTATCGAAAGCCTGCGAGAGGATACACAAGCTGGAGTCCAACTATACGGATTCCGCGGATGCCATTATCATCCGTGACACTGAATCGGTCATTGAATTTGTCGAAGCCAGCGACTTCGAGCAAGCGGCCGTGATCACCGCTGCAGGAAGGGTCTATCCATTCATGCGCGATGAGGAGGCGCAATCGTCCCATCAGCAATTCCTAGACAAGCTTCTTTGGAACAGTGGTATGACGCCGATCGTTTTCACCTCTGCAACGCGCGACGACAAGCGGCAAGCGTACGATGATTTTTCACGTTTAATCCTCAAGCGTCTTACCCGGCCAGAAATTCGCGCACTAGAGTCGGGAGCGCTTCGGCTTCAGGACTTCATCAGTAAGGCGGAGATAGAAGCCCTCATCGCGAATTCTTTGCGACCTCCCATCGATCTGCCCGCTCAATCTCCATCATTAGCCATTCCGCCACCGGTTCGGACAGGAAAGCAGTCGCATTCGCAGGCGAAGTCCCGGATTTAGCATGAAGATAAGCCGTCGAGAGCAGGAAATCATTGCGCGAGCTGAAAAGGACTCGGCACGGGTTTTGGATATGATCCCTATGGTCCGCATAGGGCATACCGCTCATGCTGAGCGCGTTGTGAAGCTTTGCCGTGAATTCGTGACGTCAAAGCCGATCCGGAAGCCGACCGCTGCCGCGCTGGAGGAGGTCGGAAAAATTCGTTATCCGAAGTTCCCGGCTCAACAGTCGCTGCTGAACCGCTATAGGGAATTGCTACGTATCTGGAGGAAAGCTTTCTACGATTTGGTCAGCGTAACTGCACCGGTTCCGCGAAAGGAGGGGGAGTCATTCATCGACCCGGTATCCCTCCAGTCCGTTGACCCCGGTACCCGTGCCCAAATCGGCATCCTTGAGGCGTTGCTCAAGGAACAAAAACGGGAGAATGACCGGCTTCGCAAGCTGCTAAGGCAAACACTGCCAGCGCCAGTGCCCGTGTCAGACATTGTGTCGCCGCCCAATCACGAGATTGCCCCCGTGAGGCAGTGGTTGACGGAACTAAGGCGCCCTGACTTCTATCTTGAGGTTGATGAGGCAGGTGTCCGCCTGTCGCGGAACGCCCGTCCGCGCGTCCTTATAATGGATGCTGAGGTCTTGAGCTGTCTCTCACGTTTATGCGGCACTCCTATCCGTCAAGGAACGAGTAGCTTAGAATGATACATTGTGATGAAGGATATAATCTAAGCACTAAGCCTTGGATTGGATGGCGTCCGCGGAGGGACTCGAACCCCCGACCTCAGGTTTCATACCACTTCGGTTTTCACCGCCGCCCGGAGGCGTTCGTGGTCTGGACTGTCCCTTCACCATAGGCGAAGCCCTTAGGTGCTGCCCGTCCAGTCTCTACACCTTCCCTTTCAAAGGGCTTGGCTCGGGATTGGCATGCCGCGACTGCGGCGAAGCGTCCCCCGACTTTGAGCAGATCGATTGCAGCGTTTCCGAACTGCAACCCCCAATTCGAAAATAGGAAACCTTTGCTCTGTCCTGCTGAGCTACGCGGACGAACTCCTCCAATATCCTCATAGAGCCACTGGCTTATTGAGGCAACACCTCCTTCTCCACGCTTGGAGCTTCAGTGATCTATCATTACCGCAACTGGTAGCCTTACCAAGCCGGCATCACCAGACTAATCAGTTACTTAGTCCAAAATGGTAAGGTGGTAGGGTCCAAGAACTGCTCTGTCCTGCTGAGCTACGGGACCGCACGAGGGCTGAGATAGCATGCCCGACCAGGCGGGACCAGACCCTTTCGGGCGCGGCCAGGCTACGGGATTGGAGTCATGATCGTTTTCGCGCCCTCCGACGCGCATCCCTTACCGGGGCGGAGGAGCCGGCTCGTTCGCGCGGAACTCCCCATGGGGCGACCGGTTTGTGAAGAGAACCGGAGGCACCCCATGGCTCAGACCCTTCGAGAATTCTTGAAAAAGGTCGAGAAACTTCCACCCGACACCCTGCTCTGCGTGGCTGAGGTCGACGAGGCCTTCGCCAACGACGTGGCGGAGATCGAGATCGTCGATAATGCCAAGGCGCAACGGCAGAAGACCGCCGGGCCCGAGGCGGTCGAACTGGGGAACGGCAACCAGAAGGTCGTGGTGATCCGCTGGTAGGAGCGGCCGGCCCGATATCGGCAGTCAGGGCGGCGAAACGCATCAGGAAAGCCGCGATCACAACAAGCACAACAATCCAGCCCAGGACGGGCACAAGCCGCAGCGGCACAAACCTGCCCAGGAAAAGCGCTGAGGCTCGACGCTTTGCCATGGCCGTCCGGCGCGGAGCGGCTATGATCCCGTCCCATGACGGGATCGATCACGCGGACAGCCTTGCGCCAGGGCCTTAAAGGGGCCCTGGCGTTTCTCGCCATTGCGGGCCAGACCCTCACCGGGCACGCATCGCCTGCCCGGAGCGGGGACGCCTGCGTCGACGAGGCCCGGCCGGACCGACTCCAGGGGCTGACGCCGGAGGGGGATCTCGTCCTGGCCTCCAGCGGCCCGGCGAAGCTCTCCGGCATCCGGCTTCCCGATGTGTCTCGGCACCGCGACGAGGCCTTGGCCTGGCTGCGGGCCAGGGTGGAGCGGACCGTCCTGGTCCAGGGCGCCGAGAACCGGGACCGCTGGAACCGGCTGACCGCCCTGATCCGGCCGGCGGATCCCCCGGATTCCCCCGATTTCGCGAAAGGCCTCGTGGAGGCCGGCCTCGCCCTGGTCGATCCGGGCGCCGATGGCGGGCTCTGCCAGCCCGCGCTCCTGGCCCTCGAGGACGCCGCCCGCAAGCAGGGCCTTGGTCTCTGGGCCGATGACCGCTATAAGCCCATCGATGTCGCGTTTAACGACCACTTGCGGGACCGGGTCGGACGATTCGTGCTCGTCGAGGGGCTTGTCAGAAGCGTGGGCGAACGCCCGCAAACAACCTATCTGAATTTCGGGGGGCACTGGGCAGAAGACTTCACGATCATCATTCCCCGCAAGACATGGAAGCTGATGGCGGATCGAGGCCTGGGCGCCGCGGCGCTGAAAGGCCGGCGGATCCGGGCCCGAGGCATTTTGCAGGCTTGGCAAGGCACCGCCCTTACCATTGTCATACCGGATATGATCGAGCGTCTTGAAGACAAGCGCTTGGCCCGATGAGCGAGTATGAGCGAGATACGTCAGACAAGAGGAATCCGGATCGTCGGCAGCGCCGTGCTGGCCCTCCTGCTCTCGGGTTGTGGCAATTTCGGCGGGGATCTCTCGCTCCCGGCCAACGCGCCCCGCGTGATCGGACCCGAGCGTGACCGCGATCACCTGCGGCTCGTCGCGGCCTTCGGCGGCGAAGGCCGGGCCCCCCAGCTCCAGAGTCTCCTGACCGATGTCACGAACCGCCTCGTCATGGCCACTGACAGGCCCGACGAGGCCTATCGGGTGACGATCCTCAACTCGCCCGTCGTGAACGCCTTTGCCCTTCCCAACGGGCGCCTCTACGTCACGCGCGGCCTGCTGGCCCTCGCCAACGACACGTCGGAGGTTGCGGCCGTGCTGTCCCATGAGATCGCGCACGTGACCCTCCGGCATGCGTCCCAGCGCAGCGAGCTCCAGGCACGCTCGGCGCTGATCGAGCGTGTGGCGGAGAATGTTCTGAACAATGCAGCCGAAGCGGCCGTGGTGCAGGACCAGGCCCGCTCGAGCCTGGCGAACTTCTCGCGCACGCAGGAGCTCGAGGCGGACCAGACCGGCGTGACGGTTCTGGCACGGGCGGGCTTCGATCCCTTCGGGGCGCCGCGTTTCCTGACGGCCCTCGGCCGCTCGGGCTCCGGCTCCGACAGCTCGGGGTCGGACCGGATGACCTCGCATCCCAGCACCAGCCAGCGCATCACGCGGGCCCTGCAGGCGGCGCGGCGCGCGGGCTCCCCCAGCGCGGGCACGGTCGGGCGGCTCGAATATCTCTCAGCGCTCGACGGGCTGGCCTATGGGGACGACCCGGCGGACGGCGTCGTCAAGGGCCGCCGCTTCATCCATGCGCGGCTGGGCGTCGCCTTCGAGGCGCCCGAGGGCTTCACGCTGGAAAACACCTCGCAGGCCGTCCTCGGCGCGTCGGCCGACGGCGAGCGGCGCCTTCTGTTCGATGCCGCCGACACACCCAACGGGCAAAGCCTGGAGGACGTGCTGCGCTCCACCTGGACCGACACGATCGAGCCGGGAAGCCTGACCACGGCGACCGTGAACGGCCTGCCGGTCGTCACCGCCCTGTCCAACGGCAAGGAATGGACGTTCAGGCTCTCGGCGATCCGGATCGGCAACACCACCTATCGGCTCATCATGGCCGTGCGCAGCGGCACGGGCGATCTCGAGGGGATGTTCCAGCGGACCCTGCACAGCGTGCGGCAGGTTCAGCCGGAGGAGGCGCGCCAAATCAGGCCTCTCAAGCTGCAGATCGTGAGCGCGCGGCGGGGCGATACGGCTCAGTCGCTGGCCGAGCGCATGCCGATCGACCGGCCCCTGGAGCGTTTCCTGCTCCTCAATGGGCTCGACAGAGGGGCTCCGCTCACGGTGGGCGAGCGGTACAAGATCATCGTGGAGTGAGCCGGTGCATTGTGGAGCACGGAAACCCGGATCCACTTTTCACGGGCGTGACCTTTGGAGCCGCTGACGCGGACCTCCGGTTCCGCACGATGCTTTCAGTTTTTGGTTTGGCGCATCTTTTCACGCAAAACCGGTCCCCACTTTTGCGTTCGAGGCTCTAGACGAAGGCTCCCGACGCCTGGGGGTACTTTTCCATCAAGGCCCGCTTGAGTTTTTCCAGGGCGCGGTTCTCGATCTGGCGAACGCGCTCCTTCGAGATCCCCAGCCTGTCTCCGAGGAATTCGAGGGTCACCTGCTCGTCGTCGAGGCGGCGGGCGCGCAGGATGCGCAGTTCGCGCTCGTTCAGCACTTCGAGAGCCTGGCGCAGCCAGCGGACCCGCCGCTCGCTGTCGATCACTTCGCTGACGCTCTCGTCCGGCAGCGGGCTGGAATCCACGAGAAACTCGACGCGCTCCGCGGAGTTCGACGGGTCGGCGTCGAGGACCGGGGCATTGAGCGAGGTGTCGGGGGCGGAAAGACGGGCATCCATCAGGGCGACATCGGCCCGCGAGACGCCGATCGCCTCCGCGATCTTCTCATGCACGTCGGAGGAGATCCGCTCCTCGCCGCCCCGGGTCAGACGGGCCCGTAAGCGGCGCAGGTTGAAGAAAAGAGCCTTCTGGGCGGAACTCGTTCCGCCGCGGACAATTGACCAATTGCGAAGGATGTAATCCTGCACGGAGGCACGGATCCACCAGGTCGCATAGGTCGAAAAACGAACTTCGCGTTCGGGCTCGAACCGGGCCGCGGCCTCGAGGAGGCCGACATGGCCTTCCTGGACAAGGTCGGCCATCGGCAGGCCGTAGTGACGGAAGCGGGCCGCCAGCGCGATCACGAGGCGCATGTGGGCGGCGGTGAGTTGGTGAAGAGCCGTCTCGTCCCCGTGCTCCTTCCAGCGAACGGCAAGCAAATGCTCCTCTTCTCTTTCGAGAAAAGGCGCATTCATGGCGGCGCGGACGAAACGACGACGAACCCCTGAGATTTCTCCCATTGTGTCCTCCCTTGGCAAAAGACACAACGACGGGCGCGGGAAAAAGTTCAGGCCGAACAGTCAAGTTTTGCAAAATAGATTCCAAAACCCTGAAAACAAGGCCGGGATCATAAAAAAAGCCCGGCTTCAGGCCGGGCTTTTTGGCAGTCTCCGCAACGTAAGTCTGAAGGGAGGTCCTTCGATTACGCGGCCTCTTCCTGGAGGTCGTCCCCATCGGCCTCGGCTTCCGCCTCGGCACCCTTGGCGCGGCGCGGCGACTTGGCGAGGCTCTGCTCGATGAGCTTCAGGGCTTCCGTATCGGTAATCTTGTTGACCGCCGAAATCTCGCGGACCACCCGGTCGAGGGCGGATTCGTAGAGCTGGCGCTCGCTGTAGGACTGCTCGGGCTGAGCCTCCGAGCGGTAGAGGTCACGCACGACCTCCGCGACGGCGATCAGATCGCCGGAATTGATCTTGGCCTCGTATTCCTGGGCGCGGCGCGACCACATGGTGCGCTTGACGCGAGCCCGGCCAGTCAGCACGTCCAGAGCCTTTTGGACCAGAGCCGATTCGGCGAGCTTGCGCATGCCGACGCTGGCGGCTTTCGCGGTCGGAACACGCAGGACCATCTTGTCCTTGTCGAAGGAGACCACGTAAAGCTCCAGCTTGAAACCCGCGATTTCCTGCTCCTCGATGGCCGTGATGCGGCCTACGCCGTGAGCCGGATAAACGATCGCTTCGCCGGTCTTGAAACCTAAACGCTGGGCGGACTTCTTGGCGGTTGTCATGCGAGAGAGGCCTCCTTGCATGGTCCCCCGCCTCGTGGCGAGGGAGCTATGGTTCCGTCGGGCAGGGCTCCCTATGGAACAAAAAACGAAATGAGTGGCGGCGGAACTTGACTATTCCGCCCGTCTCCCTGATTAAGCCAGCAGCTAGAAAACGCTCGTTACCCGCGAGAAGGGCTGTGGAGCCCTCTCGTCACTGGACGCGCATCGTGCTTCTGTCCGTGAGCCGTCGACAAAGCGAGCCAAAACATGGCTCGGCGCAGGCGACGGCATTGACGGACCCTACCACAGTCCGGCCGAAAAAGCAAAAATATTTCAAAACTTAGCGTAAAGAGACTGCGAAAATGGCCGAGCTTGAGGCTCCGGCTTCGGGCCATTCGGCAACGCCGGAAGCAACGCTCTCTTGCTCAGCGCTCCGCCGCCTCGTGACGGGGATGCGCTAGCGCATCGTGCGGAACCGGAGGTCCGCGTCAGCGACCCGCAGGGCCACGCCCGTGAAAAGTGGATCCGGTTTTCCGCTTCAAACGATGCGCCAGCCCAGAGAAGGAGCATCGGAGCTGATCCCAAAAGTGCAAGTCCACTTTTGGCCACGCCGCGCGAAGGCGGCGCACGATGCTCTA